>JBAVUW010000001.1:0-17761 GCA_049696975.1 Candidatus Acidiferrales bacterium
ATTGAAAAGGCCGCCTTTCCTCGGATTTTAACTACGCTTCGACAACGCAGTTATGCCCGAGAAAGCGGCCTTTTTCCATCTCCAATTACGATTCTTTCCCTACTCGTTGTGAGATATGCGGGCTAGCAGCTTCTGACTACTTAGTAGTCGTTGGCGGGCTTCATTTACTACGGCGGCTTGCCGCTGGGATCGCTGGAAAAGGTAGGCGGTTTAACCGATCATATGTCTGAGGAGATAAGCCGCCGCTGCCAGGTGCCGAAATTTCTCTCACTCCGCCCGCGCGCCTGCGGCGAATAGGCCGGAATCATCTCGATCCCCAGCTCCCGTAAGGCCCGTCCCACCTGCGTCAATCGCTGCCGGTCGACTCTCTCTCCTTCTTTCGAAGTGAGCCAGAAGTGGCTGGCTCGATCGCTATACAGTGAACAGAAAATCCCGCGCTGCTCCACCACCTCGCGCAGGGCCGCCATCACTGTCTCGGTCGATTCCTGCTCCACCAGTTGCGCGTAGTAGACCTGGCTGGTGGCGTCATCGAGAATCACGATCAGATCGTGCCATTGCTCTCCTCCCAACCAGCGGTGCGTGCTGCCATCAATGTGCATGAGCATCCCGGTCATCGGCCGTCGCTCTCGCCGCCGATGCACGCCTCGTTGTCGGGCTTTCTCGACTAAGCCCGCTCCCTGCAACACCTGTTTCACTCAGGTGTAACTCAGCTCGATCCCGTGCTCCTCGTGCAGCTTTTCGTGAAAATGCCGCACGCTGAAATCGAAGTACTTCTCCCGATACAGTCCCAGCACCTGCTCCACCATCGCCACCGGGACCCGCTTCGGACTGGGCTGTCCCTCGCGCCGGTCGTAGAGACCTTCGAAACCGTGATACCGATACCGCGCGTAGATGCGTCGCAGGTGACGCGGGCTGATCCGCAGAATCCGCGCCGCCTGCCAGAACGTGATCTGCTTGCTGAGGGCCCGCAAAATCACTTCTTGTGCTTTCATAGCCCGCTCCCGGGCGCTCCCTGGATACACCGCCATGGCCAGACCTTCGGCCTGCTGTGTACCTCATACCGCGCCCTTCACCAGCGGACATTTCATGTACTAATCAAGCGGACATATCATGTGCTAACGACACTGATTAAATAACGCGATTGTCGCCGAGCCCGATTCATGCTATACCCGCGCCCTGAAGCGACCCCGTCCTGAATCGTTAGAATGATTTCTAATCGGCCTTCCTGAGGAAATGTCCGAGAACCAAACGGAGAAAAACTCATGAAAGACATCAAACTACTGGCGGGTTTCGCCTTGGTGCTCTGCTGTGTACTTCTTTCGGTCGCAGGCGTTCTGGCTCAAGCACCCTCGGTTGCCGACCTCATCCGCAGTAAACACCAGCAGCAATCGACGACTGCTCCGGCTTCGGGGGCCCCTACCAGGTATGGTTCTTGCTTCACGTACGACAGCCGCCGGATCATATACGTCAGCGCTGTGTTTACCTCTGGTGCCGATCAGCGGTCCGCGTGGGCGGTGGCGTTTACGAATCTCCTCAAGCAGAAGTATGGCCCCCAAGGGTACTTGGTTAGCTGCGACATACAAGATTCTCTCGCCGCGGAACAAGCGTACAAGCAAAAGCACATTGATTCGATTCACAATCTTCGCGGAACGGCCGTAGAGACCGGGTGGAAGTATTCCGTTCCGGGATCGGCCGGCACGCCGGCGGGCGCTGCGGCGCAACCAGCGCCGACGCCTACCGCCACAGCTGGCGCGCAAAAACCGGACTGGCAATACGACGTAGATTGGAGCATTGGGCATTACACCACTGATCCGGGAGGAACCGACTGCCCCGGTCAATACACTTTGACAGAGCCGAAGTGCATCACGGGAGGTGGGCGTGCCTGCCTGATGGAGAACGCGATCGACGCCGCCAAACACAACAACTGTTCCTACGCGATGCGGCTCACGTTGATTTGCCAATGTCACAACCCGAAAGCGCAGCAGCACCTTGGCGAAGCCGGACCGCAGAGGGTATGCGAGTACGAGAAAACAAAGTAGCGAACCGTCCGTTCCCTGAGGCCTGGCTCTCCAAGTCCTGATTGATGTCTTAACGAGGTCGGCCTCACAACGGCCCGAGTAGACTGTTCGGTGTTCACCCTACAGAGCTCGGACCGAAGGAGGCCGAGATGAGGATTATAGGATGTGATTTGCATAGTCGCCAGCAGACGTTGGCGATGCTGGACACCACAACGGGAGAGACAGAGAAAACGACTCTGAAGCACGAAGAGAACATCGTGCGAGAGTTTTATTCCACCTTCCACGGCCCGTGCGTGTGGGAATCGAAGCCACGGGATCGATGCAGTGGTTTGTGAACCTGATGGAAGAGCTGGGGGTCGAATGCCTGGTTGGTCATCCGGCAGAGATTCGGGCGGCCGAGCCACGAAAGCAGCTCGAACAACTCATCGTGGTCGATGGTGACCGAAGAGATGACTGGTGGGCAGTACCGTTTGACGAGGCGAGCTACTGGAGATCGGGCAACATTGTTCGCCGCACAGAACCCTTCAGAACTCGACGCGGGTCTGAAATGCAATCATGCGGGGCGTGCTGTCACCCCCCAAACCGACGCCAAGAAGTCCGGTTGGGGGAGAGGTGGTATAGGTCAGAGCGCCAAAACCAGTTTGAGTGGAAGGCTTACCAGGAATGCCCGCCAGAACCATGCTGGGAAGTCCAAAATTCGCATGGTTGAAGACGTTGAAGAATTGCACGTCAAACCGCAGCCTCACATGCTCGGCGAGGGGAAACAATTTCGTAATGTAGAAGTCGCTCCATGCAAAATCTGGACCGCGCAGGGCGTTGCGACCGAGATTCCCAAACTGGCAATTCTTAGGACCATCGCCTCCAATGCATGCTCCCGTACTAGGGTCCACGGTTGAGACAAATGCTTCGGGATTGAGCCACTGAACTGTGCCGGGCTGTGTAATGCCTGGGATCGGATTGTGTTCATAGAGTGGGACGCCGGGAACAACGCTTGCGAATTGGGGACCACTGCCGTTCACAATCCCGTTTCCATTCGCTGAATATGGTGTGCTGAGGACTGAAAAAGGAATCCCGCTGTGCCAAAACATGGTGCCGGATACTTGCCAACCGTTCAACGCCTGGCTCAGAAGCCGGTTTCGCACCTTAAGCGGCAATTGATAAACATATTGAGCGTTGAGATTGTTACGAATGTCGTAGTCGCAAGGACCGTAATCGCGCGCTAAATCTCCAGGGAGCGGGGAAAGAATTCCTCCCGCGGAAAACTGAAGGAATCCTCCATTCGACACCGTATCCATGCAACGACTCCAGGTGTAGTTGATCTGCCCGGATAGTCCGTGGCCCGTGCGTTTCGTTGCTGACATTTGCAGTCCGTTGTAATGGCTGCCCGCGCCGGTGGCAAACTGCATGACCGCGCCAAAGCGCGGATCGGTTGCTTGCTCGTAGGGAAACGGTGCGAAGCAGCCCTGGCAAACGGTTTGATAGCCGTTCACCTGCGTGAGGTATGGCTGGTTTATAGCGCGCGTGCCCACGTACTGCGCGTGGACGCTTCCGGTAGTCCCCAGTTGATGCTCCAATCCGAAACTCCACTCCATGAAATAGGGCGCATGAAGTTTTCCATCGGGCACAGCGGCGATAGCAACGGGAGAAAGACACGTAGTGGGATTTGCTAGCGCGGACGCGCACGAAAGCTGGCCCTGCCCAAAGCCTGAAGTGAACGATTGATTGGCGGCAACGGTTGCGTCAATCGCACTATCGGGAACGCCCGGCGCGATCGCTGTCCCGCCAACGGTACCGAGCAGTCCGCCCTGAAAGGTTTTCACGTTCGGCGGATTGACGCCAACGACATCGGCGATGCTGCCCGGCAAAATGTCGCTGAAGATTCCGAAGCCGGCGCGCAGGACGGACTTGGTTTCAAATTGCCATGCGATCGCCGTCCTCGGTTGAAGGATCGCACGAGGTGTGGAGGAAAATACATTACCGAGGCCGGTGCGAATGGCAGCATCGAGCGGCTGATTCACATCATGCGAGATGCTATTGAAAGAGCCGCGGAGGCGATCGATTTGCTGGTGCGGATTGAATGGATTGGAATTGAACGTATCTCGCACGCCGAAGGTCCACGTCAGATTCTTTGAGACTTTCCATGTGTCCTGGACGTACAGATCAAGATTCAGGAAGGTGAACGGCTCGTTGGGGGACGTGGGGAACGTCTTTGTAGCCGTCGACGCAACTCCATAAATGTATTGCGGCAGCGTGGTGTATGTGACTGTGGGAACAGTTCCCTCTCCGAAGTCGTAGTCGTTCAGGCGGAGGATTCGTGTGTTCGTGCCAAAGCGCAGTTCATGCGCCCCGTGGTTCCACGCGAGATTGTCGTTAATAAAAAATCGCGATGCGCGCCTTCCTTGAACCCAGGTGTTATCCAATCCTCCGAGCGTCGTGAAGGGGGCGTTGGCACCGCTGCCTTGTAGCACAATCGGGAACGCGGAGAGCGTCTTCTGAAGATCGCTTGGTCCGAAGAGGCTTCCATACCACGAGAATGCCGGGTTGAAATAATTCACAAGGTTTTGGGAAAGGACGCGCGTATATCCCCCCGCGAAGGAATATAGAGGTTGTGGAGAAATGGCGTTAAACAAGGGATTGATCGGATCCGTATACGCGGCCTGAAGTCCGTTGTCGGTCTGAAAGCGAAACCAAGTCGTATTATTCTGATCGATGTTGTAGTCGATTCGAACTGTCTGCACCTGCTCGTGGTCGTCGCTTGAATGCGACACGCTCTGGCGATTTGCGCAACCGCTTCCGTCGTTCGCGGCCGCAGGCTTGCCGCCTCCCACATCGAATGGACAACCGAGTACCGCGAGCGGCGTTCCGCTCGTGTTCCCGTAAAGCGAAAACATCTTCTGATAAAAAGGTACGGATTGCGGTGCTGGTTGGTATATCGAGCCGGTCACGGAATCGGTCCCGCCCAGAGGGAGCTGTTGCAGAACATAGTTTTGAAAGGCCGCAGTTGGGACGGTGGTTGCCGTGACGATGGGCAGCGCGATCCGAACCCATTCGCTATCAAAGAAGAAGAACAGCTTGTTGTGCACGACCGGTCCTCCGACGCTTCCTCCAAAATGGTTCACGGTCGAGCGTGGCTTTTGACCTCCGGGAGTCGAGTTCGTGAAATAGTTTGCCGCGTTGAAGCGTGAACCGTTCCACAGCTCGTAGAGATTTCCGTGAAATTGATTCGAACCTGATTTGGTGACGTAGTTGACCTGTGAGGCTCCGTACCGCCCTTGATCGACAGCGTAGGAGAGCGTATTGACCGTTACCTCCGAGATTGAATTCAGTCCGAGCACGAGGTTCGTCGAGAGCCCGCTGTTCAGATTCGTCAGTGGATCGTTGGTTTCCAGCCCGTCAACAATGTAACCGTTCGAGAGAGCGGGAAGGCCGTTGAACTCCACGTTGCCGTATCCGTTCGTACCTCCAACGAAGTCATTCCCGCTGCCGGCGGTGTTGACGAGAGCGCCCGCCGCGAATTGCAGAGGATAGGTTTCATCACTGCCTGGATTGGGAAGGTCTTCCAAAGCATGGGCGTTGAGACTCGTTGATGTGTTCGCATTCTCGGGGTTGAGGATCGGGGCCTCGCCGTTAACTTCAATTGTCGCGCTCGACTGGGCGAGTTTGAGCGAGAAATCGATCGTTTGCTTCTGGCCAAGAACCGCCTGCACGGCGTCATTCTCCTGCGATTCGAAACCCGGTACTTCGACCTTCACGGAATAAACACCCGGCTTCAGCTGGGGGAAATTGAACCGACCGGAATCGTCGGTCATGGTCTCGCGTTTCAAGCCGGTCTCTTGGCTCGTAATTGTGACCCGAGCTTCGGGAATTGCAGCGTTCGCCGGATCATGCACGTCGCCGACGATCGCACTCGTGGTTTCGCCTTGCGCTAGCGCACCTAGGGGAATCAGCAATGAAAGCGAGCATACAGCAGCGAATTTGGTAACGGCGAGTCGTACGGTCATAACTCAACCTCGCCGTATATTAACCATGGTTAATGAATAAAGTAAAGCACAGTGAACATATGTTTACCGCAGCCATGAAGGGGCGTGCTCACAGCAGCGCGCAGATCGACGACATCGTCTCTGGATTTCACCCGAAAGATACTCTTAGCGTGCGTGTGAAGGATTTAAGTACGTCCAGAGTTGATGCCGAGGGGAGATGACTTCCTACAAGCCGACTTATCGATATCGATGGTCCCTAACGGAGCGAGCGTTCTGAGGAGCCGCGCCCTGTATACCCGATGCACAACGAGGAGGTCAGATTGATCGAGGGAAAGGAGTCGGGTTCTTTACTTATTCGTCGGCGCACGCCTGGTTGTTCTCTGCGCAGCACGTTTCTTTCCTTGCGCTTCGTCCCTCGACTGGATGGCATGCGCGTTGACGATTGCCCGAATTAGTCCCGGAAAGCGTTGCTCGAGTTCCACGCAACGCGAGGTGTTGTGGACCTCCACGCCCCGGCGCTCACCACGGATCAGCCCCGCCTCTCTCAGCTCCCTAAAGTGCTGAGAGAGTGTGGACTTCGGGATCGTCTTGTCGCTGATTGTCCGAAACGTCGAGCAGTTCTGCGAGCACTCCTGCGACACGATGTCCGCATAAATTGCCACTCGCACCGGGTCGGACAAGGCGTGGAGAATGCCTTCTACCGTAATCTCCTCAACCGATGGGTGGAACAGAGGCCGCATGCTAATAAGAGTAGTCATTCGAGGAAAAGGGTTCAATAGTTCCATTATTCTGAACTACTGAATCTTTTCAGGGTCCAGTTTCATCTACCCACTGGAAGCGAGTGCGGCCCAACGCAACAGCCCCGAGACATCGCTGATGACGACATGGCAGCGGGCTCTCGCATTAATCTATCGCACGCATGAAGGGAGAGCAGTCATGGGAAAGCTCGAAGGAAAAGTAGCTGTCATCACTGCAGCGACGTCCGGCATGGCGCTCGCCACCGCCAAGCTCTTCGTCAAAGAGGGCGCGTACGTCTTCATCACAGGACGCCGCAAGGATAAGCTCGATGAGACCATCAAGCTCATCGGCAAGAACGCCACCGGTGTGCAGGGTGACGCCAGTAACCTAGCCGACCTCGACCGCCTCTACGATACGGTGAAGCGCGAGAAGGGCAAGATCGATATTCTTTTCGCCAGCGCCGGACGGGGAGAGTTGGCCAAGCTCGAAGAAGTAACCGAAGAGCACTTCGACAAAACCTTCGACCTGAACGTGCGCGGCACGCTCTTCACTGTGCAGAAGGCGCTGCCTCTGTTCAACGACAACGGTTCCATCTTCTTGAACGGATCCATCGCCAGCATCAAGGGATTCCCAGGCTTCGGCGTCTACAGCGCCAGTAAGGCTGCGGTGCGCTCCTTCGCTCGTACTTGGCTAGTAGAGCTCAAGGAACGCAGAATTCGAGTCAACATCCTCAGCCCCGGGACCATCGACACGCCAATCCTAGACCCGCTCGGGCCGGACGCGAAGGAGTTCTTCAAATCTCAGATCCCTCGCGGCGAAATGGGACACCCCGAGGAGATCGCGACCGTCGCGCTCTTCCTCGCCTCAAGCGATTCAAGTTTCGTCAACGGCATCGAACTCTTCGTCGACGGCGGCACGGCCCAGATCTAAGTCATCGTCACAGGTGTGCAGATGCCATCTACCGGTGGGACCGCACGTCGGCTTTTAGAACAAGGTCGTTGATTCCAGGAATCTCGATGTTCGTTCATGTGCCAGAATTGTGGGTGAAACCAAGTTTTCCTACGTGTGTGCTACTTCTGGTCGTTATCCTTCGGAACGGACGAAGGGAACCCCTGCCTAGTGAGCATGAGCTTCCAAAGCAAGCGCGCCGCCAGCTGCGGCGGCTCTTGAACCTTGAGGAGTAATCAGTGAGAGTCTCTGGCGAATTCTGCTAGTTTCCATCGAATGCATCAGAAAATGTGCGTCCAATCTGGGCCAATAAGCTCGCATGTGAGGGCTAGCATTGTGCCTCGACATGGCTCTAATGCGTATCGTGCCCTCAACTGCAGTATGTGTGTGTGCGCGGTCACATACACTAACGCTAGTCAGCGGATTCTTCCCCTGCCGGCTCAAGTTGGTCATCTATTTGCGAAGCAGAGGGTCCGGCGGTTGGAATCCACCCGGGTCGACAGAGAAGAAAGAATGATCGGTTGACGCTCTTCCGCATTCGAAGAACATAACGGTGTATTGGTGAGCATTGATCAGCTGCGGAAGGCACCCGCGTCGAAATGCTTCACCGTGATCGTGGTTGGCATTGCACAGCTGGGCCCGTTTTACCACCGCTGCCCAGGTGAGAAACGGCCGATAGTGGCATCGGAAGAATCCCAACATCTCGAATTGACGATTGCATGGAGTGAGTGATGCGCGGGACCATAACCGTGCTCCATTCGATTAGGTGGCCGACTGCAAGAAGTGCCAATAGAAACAGAACGATCAGAGCAGTAAAGATCAGGGAGAATACTGCGAGCAATAACATCGCTGAGAGGAGTTGAAGTGCCTGATAGCTACGGAGCGATGAGAGGGCCACCATGGTAGGCACCAGTAGCCATATCCACTTTAGACTCCTGGGAATCCTCAGCAAGGAAACCAGTAAAACGCAAAACATCAAAGGCTCCGCGTTCAATCCTCAACCAAACGTGCGGACAAGCCGACACACACTTGAACTCGGTACGTTGTCGCTTGCTATCGCTTCGTGGTGCGTCGGCGCGCAATGAGCCGACGCACCATCGGGAATTTCTCTAGGTGTGTCGCCCCTGGAGAGATTGCATTTTGCTGCTGACATCCAGCATTGCGTTGTATAACCATCCGAACAGGCAACCGGCGACTGCACCGTCAAGAATTCCATCAATGGCGCCGATTGCCACGTTGGATAGCGTGTGTGACGAGTGAAACCAGGGATATACGGAGTTCATCATGGCCAGAAAATCCATGCCGTATTCCGGTTTTGCCAGATTGATGAGCCCCACGAGCAGAATCGCGCCGCCCCAAAGAAGCCCGGCGGCGATTGCCGTTCCCGTAATTGAGAGTCTCATTTCATTTTCTCCTTCGTATAGTATTCCCTTGGACGTTCGCCCTTGTCGCTTGGCAGTTGGCGCGGCTGCTGAACTATTGCACCTGAGCCGTCTCGCTGCCCCGAGGCATCCCTGACGCCGACTCGACCGCCTTCAGACTCGGCGCTGGGCGTTCCCAAAGAATCCGTGCCTCCGGCGAGTCGTTTGGATACACCTCCATTGATTCCTGCCCTGTTGGCTGAAGGATGATGTCGACTCTGCGGTTGTACGCAAGCCAAGTAGCCTTCTTCCGGTTCATCATCCATCTTTGAGGCGTCTGTTTGTCCTCCGACTGAAGTTTTTGGACCTGTTGTTCAGTAAGTTCTTGATCCTTGCCTTCCGCGCGAGTCTCAACCTTGTCCGTCGCGATGCCCCGCGAAACCAAATACTCCTTTACCAGCTCCGCCCGCCTTTCGCTCAGTGCCAGATTGTATTTCTCGGGTCCACGGACGTCTGTATGCCCGACGACCATCAGCCTGCTCTGCCCGTCGTACTGCTCGTTGTTCTTGAATGTGGTCGCCGCCTTCGCAAGTGCCTGTTCCTCGCTGGCCACCAAGCCCACGCGCGAATGACGCTGTTCAGGATACTTCGTGGGGTAAAAGACGCTGGCGAGGGTTACCGATGGGGGAGGATCGATCGAGCCGATGATGTGCAGCATCGCCGTTCGGGTCGTCGTAGCACCGCAAGCGTTGGCGACGTGGAGAGTGTAAGTTACGTCTTGGTTGATGGGTCCGACGGACGACTGATTGGGCGTAGCCTTGATGTTTTCACTGCCGCTGGTTGCGACGGCTCCCAAGGGTTGGATAGTGACCTTGCTGCCATCGGACGTGGACCAATTCAATGTCGCCGAGCCTTGCTCGACGACTTTGTCGCCTACCTTGTGATACCGCACTTCCGACTGGCTGAATGCGAGCGTCGCTGTCGGCTGGGTGTTCGCGTCGATCGTGACGGTCTGCGTTGCCTGCCCACCGGGCCCCTTCGCCACGAGTTCGTACGCGGTTGTCTGCGTTGGGCTCACCGAACGATCGCCGCTGGTCGGTACGTTTCCAATGTTAGTGATGGAGGTGTCCGCGGCATCGGTAGCCTTCCAGTTCAATGTGGCCGATTGGCCGCAGGTCGTTTGTGTCTGCGAAACGGCGAGCTGCGCCGTCACCGGCGCGATCGGGACCATTGCGCTGGCTATGCCCGCCTCGAACCGCGGATGTGGTCCAAGAGTAAGGCCTCGCTTAAAGTCTCGCGTCTCGATCTTGCCGTTGTGGTCGAGATAAACGATCTCGCGCTGACCGACTTTCACGGTTACCGGTCCGGACCAGATGGTTTGGCCTTTTTGTGTAACCGTCACTTGATAGTTGCCTGGTTTGACGAGCAGCCACTGATGCCACAAGAAATTGTTATCGAACTCGTCCACGTGGCCGACAAAATATGCCGGAGTGGTCCCATTGAGCAGGACGGCGGCGCGTGGATGGCCTTTGAATTCGATGTCACCGAAGGGGCCGGAAACCATGTCACCGGAAGCCTGCAAGGTCACGGCAACGTCGGTGGTCTCGCCTGCGCCGATGTGTATCTTTTGCGTTTTGGGGACGTAGCCGTAATTATCGACACCGACTTCGTGAGTGCCAGCGGGCAATTCAATGGTCTGACTGCCATCGCGAATTGCCTTGCCGTCCACGAATACGTAAGCCTGTTTCGGGCTTACGTGGATCTTCAGCTTGCCGATCTCCGGGCTCGATTGTGCAGAAGCCGGCGCCACGCTCGTCAATAGCGCTACAATTGCAAAACAAAACACGCGGGCCAGGAATTCCATTCGCATCATTTGACTGCTCCTTTCAATGCACATAATCGCTTTGCCTCCATAAAATAGCGGGGCGGAACGCAGAATCCGCTAGAAGCGTGAATTCTTGCGCTCCGGCTGCACTCCATGGCGCTGCGGCCAGCGAACCATACGAGAGAGCAATCCCACAGAGTTAATGTTTGTATTTTGTGCCGGGGCTGGCAATTGACTCTTGGAGTTAACAGACCCTATAGCTTTCGATATATAGGCGCGGGAACGAACAAGTGCGACGATCCCTCGCGCATGGCCCTACGTACCGTAGGGCGCTCAATCTTTCTCGATAAGGAGGATCGCGATGATACAAAGAAGTGGAAAAACCCTCGTGCCCGCGCTCGCCTTGCTGTTGGGAGGCTCGATGGCGATCGCCCAGCAGTCCAGTTCGTCAGCGAACAGCACCCAGCACAGCGCGAAGGCCGCGACGCACACGATGACCGACGCGGAATTCGCGCAGCGGGCAGAGGAAGCCAATCTCGCTGAGGTAAAGCTTGGGAGCCTGGCCGCGCAACAAGGTGCCACTCAGACCATCAAGGATTTCGGCAAGCGTATGGTTGCCGATCATAGCAAGGCCGAGGACACGCTGAAGACCGTCGCAGCAACCAGCAAGATCACGCTGCCGACGGCATTGGATGCCAGGGACCAGGCAATTTGCGATCGACTCTCGAAATTGTCAGGCGAGGCTTTCGATCGTACTTACGCCCGGGACATGCTGAGAGATCACAGGAATGATGTAGCCGAATTCCGTGACGAAGCAAGCGATGGCAAGGATGCGGCCCTCAAGAACTTCGCCTCTCAGACTCTGCCTACTCTGGAAACTCACCTGAAGCTCGCACATGAAATGGTCCAAAGCGTCTCAGCCCAAAAGACCAGCGAGACCAGCCGCCATAGCGGATAAGCTACCAGGTAAGTCTCAGGACACCGCAGACAAATACCGGCACTGGCCTTGTCATAACGAAAGGCCGGCGCCGGTCGGACTCAACACAGAGCACCGGCGAAGGTCCGACCAACAGACCGAGACGAGTCCTCACCTCTGTTGGCCGGGATCTTTGCTGTGACGGTTCGACTTGCCCTGCAGAATCGGGGGATTGTCCAATAGTTCCGCCCCGTTCAGGTTATCGTTTTCACCCAAGAGAAGAGTTCGCAGATGCTGCTCATCCGCAACCTGTTTGGCTGCATCGGGCTCTAACAGAGATGGATCGCAATCGTCCTTACCGGCTTTACAGGCGAGCACGTTGCGCAGTTGATTGGCATTTCTGATTTGTTTGAATTCGGAACTGGTCAATAAGAGCTGGTTGCACAAAGGATCGCCGGTCTCGCATTGGAGCAGATTCCGCTGGTGCCTGAGGCTGTCGACCTCTTCGTACTCTGATGACGTGAGCAGGGACCGATCGCACAATCCGTCTCCGGTTTCACAAGCAAGGAGATTTCGCTGATGATCGATCTTCTTGACCTGCGCTGCCCGCATCGGGGACAGCTGTGAATGCTCACAAGGTTCGTCACCTTGCAAACAATCAAGCAGATTCAGTTCGCGGTTGGCGTCGGCAACCTGCTTTCTCTCCGAAGGGGTCAGCGGTTTGAGATCGCACAGTGCGGAGGCGGTCATGCAATACCAGAGACTTCGGTCATGTTTGAGCTCGACGACCTGTTTCTTCTGCGAGTTCGTCAGCTGAGACGAATCGCAATCGCCGAATCCTGTTACACAATTCTGAAGGTTCTGTTGACGATCGGTTATCCGGGCGAATCCGTGGCCAACAAAGATCGCTGATAGAAGAAAGACCGTGATGAATGGACGCATATATTTCTCTCCATGTCGACTGATAAGGTTGCGGTCATATCCCCTCTATCGAGTTGTCGCCGTGCAACGGTAGAACGTCGATGGCGCGCTTCTCGATCTTTGTGTTTTATTTCTTGGAGTACAACTGCCTTGTGGGTTTAACGGGTTCTATAGCCTTAGATATAGTTCCAGCGGTAGGAGGGGGACCGGCGGATTGCCCCTTTTCACTGGCGAGAGCGCGTGATAGATCTCCGAGGTTCCCTGTCAGACGGACAAAGCCGCGCTGCAATGCCACCATGATTGCTTCGACGCGCCCAGTCACCCCGAGTTTAGTGAGAATGTGGTTTACGTGAACCTTTACCGTGCCTTCCGTAACATCGAGACTCGATCCGATTTCTTTGTTGGATTTGCCTACCACCACCAGCCGAAGAACTTCTATCTCTCGAGGAGTGAGGTTTGGCGCTGTCATCCGTTCCGCAAGTCTTGACGATGCAAAAGGGTGGATCCAGATTTGTCCTGCGGAAACAGCTCGGATACATGCGAGCAAGTCGTCTCGACCAGACTCGCCCTTAAGTACGTACCCTCGCGCTCCGGCAGAAAAGACCTGATACACTTCTTCGTCTGTGCTGAATGCCGAGTAGATAACAATTTGTGCCGCTGGAAATTTCTCACGAACGGTTGCGATTCCCTCAGCAGGCTCCATCCCGCGCATGTGAAGATCCAGGACGGCGATTTCTGGTCGATTCTTGAGAACTTGTGCCACGGCTTCCGGCCAATTGCGGGCCTCCGCAACAACCTCCAGGTCAGGTTCGCGGTTGATGACGGCTGTTAGCCCTTCGCGCATGACGGAATGGTCATCGGCGATAACTACGTGAATGGAACTACGCTTCTTCATCGTTTTACCCTTAGATCACGGCGGCAGGAATCGGAATCGAAGCGTGGATCTCAGTGCCGCGGCCGGGCTCGCTATGAACCGTCCAGACCCCTCCCAAGGCCTTGGTCCGATCCTGCATCGAGGTCAAACCGAAACTCCCGGCGCTCAGTTCAGGCTGAAATCCCTGGCCGTCATCTTTCACGCACAACCGCACCCGCTCAGAATCGAGGAACAATTCGATTCGCACCTCGCGCGCCTGTGCGTGTTTTACGACGTTCGAAAGAGCTTCTTGACTGATTCTGAGTAAACCTTTTTCTATTTCCGGGGGAAGCCGACGGATCGTTCCATTGAGAGAAAACTGAACACTCAGCTCGTTATCCGTCGTCAGATCCTTGACCACGCTTTCGATGGCGTTCTTAAGGTCCACCTTCTGCAATTCCTCAGGGTACAAATCCCACAACGCGCAACGCATTTCCGTCATGCTCCCGCGGACCAACTTCAGAGCGCGGTGCAGATGCTCGCCGCCTCTCAGATTCTCTCCCAAAGAGTCACCCGCCATCTCTAAGTGCATAATGGCGGCGGTGTGCGCCTGGCACACCGTGTCGTGAAGTTCGAGAGCCATTCGTTTGCGTTCCCTATGCACCGCTTCTTGCATGAGCTTTTCCCTGGACAGCTCCAGAACATGCTTTATGTCCTGACGGGACACCCAAATGTACACGAACGTTGCCGCGGCCGCACCGATGATCAAATCGTTCAAAACAGTCGCGTCACGGGCGGTTCCGATGCGAGCAAAGAAAATATCCAAGGCGAAGTTGGCTAGAGCAATGAATACCCCAAGGAGAAAAGAGCCGATGATTCGTCTTCCGAGTCTCTCGTCAGGGGACATAGGCCGTCAAAACCTACCGCCGCGAGGGGTGCGCGAATGCATGAAAGATATGTCGAAACACCAGTATAGGCCACCCGCATCGAAAAGCAATTTACCAGAGCTTCCGTCCCCTTCGGCCCCCGAGGGATTGAGATCGAACCGCGTACCACCATGGTTATAGAATTTGGTACACACAATGGGAAATTGATCCGCTCAATCCTCTGGACTACGTTTCCGATTGGTCAGAGGCATCTTCAGGCGTGCCACCTCTTGCAGTCGCGGGTCACCAGGCCCGCAGAGAAGACGACATTCCCATCGGGTGCCTCTCATGAGTTCGGTGGACTACAATTCCATTACTACGGAGGAAACCTAAGATGACGCAATTAGCGACTGGGATGCAACCAATCAAAGGCTCGGTAACTGTCCGCCAAAGTTCCCGAAATCTGTTAGAGCAATTCGACGAGGTCTATGACTCGATCGCTCGGCGGGCGTTCGAGCTTTTCAAGGGCAATGGCCAGTCCGCGGGACATGAATTGGACGACTGGCTTCGCGCCGAGGCGGAGCTATTACACCCCGTGCGCTTGGAAATCGCAGAGCTGGACGGGGACCTTACCGTCCGGGCAGAAGTGCCAGGCTTCGCGGCAAAGGACCTTGAAATCAAAGTAGAGCCCCGCCGGTTGAGTATCGCGGGGCGGCGTGCGATCCAGGAAGAAAGAAACGTCAGGAAACTCCATTCCGAATGGTGTGCCGACCAAATCTTGCGGGTCGTCGATTTGCCGATGGACGTGGACACTGCAAAAGTGAATGCGACCCTGAAGGACGGCATTCTTGCCATTGATCTCCCCAAGGCCCCGCACGCCAAGGCAACACGCATCGAACCAAGGCCAGCCTGACGCGGGCGTCACAGTTTCGCAGCCCGCCGTCTTCTTGCCAGGTTCCAACCATTTGATCCTGGAGCGGCGGGCTGTGACCGGTTTGAGCTGACATCGGTGGAGACGTAGCTACGGTCTGGAAGTGGCAAAGGAAGGCGAACAAATGTTTCGTCACGCGATTCGAATCGGGCAATTCTTCGATATCTCCATTGACCTCGATTATTCTTGGTTTCTTGTCTTTGGCTTGCTCACTTGGGTCTTAGCCACCAGCTACTACCCGGCCGATTTCAGAGAACGGAGCGTTCCGGAATGCTGGTTCATGGCTGCGCTCACCGCCCTGATGCTCTTCGTGAGCGTACTGGTTCATGAATTGGGACATTCCGTCGTCGCGAAACGGTACGGAATGTCTGTGCCGCGAATCACTCTATTTATATTCGGTGGAGTTTCCGAGATGACAGCTGAACCGCCCACCCCCCTCGTGGAGTTTTGGGTTGCTTGTGCTGGTCCAGTTGTGAGTTTGTTGTTGGCGCTCATCTTTTGGGAGCTTCAGCCGCTCCTGGTTGATGCTCGCCCGTTGCTCGCCTCGGCTAAGTATCTGGCCGTTCTGAATCTCATGCTGGGCGTGTTTAACCTTGTCCCCGGGCTACCGTTGGACGGGGGGCGCATTGTTCGTTCGATCATATGGCGCATCACGGGAAATTTTAGACGTTCAAGTGTCATCGCCACGGTCGCGGGACGGTTCTTCGGTTTTTCGCTTATCTTTGTCGGCGTGTGGCGAGCCATCGCTGGTAATACATTCGACGGTCTTTGGATCGCGTTCATCGGATGGTTCATCGAAAGCGCAGCGGCAAGTCAGGACCAACTGCAGGTTGTGAATGATCTACTTGGAGGCCACAAAGTGTCGGAAGTAATGAACCGGAATTTTCCGAGAGTCTCGGGTGATGTCACTCTGCAGGAGCTCGTCGACAAGAATGTCTTGACCCAAGGACGCCGATGCTTCGTCGTGGACGATGGGAGAAGGAGTGCAGGGCTAGTGACGCTCGCTACTGTCAAGGAAGTACCTCGCTCTGCTTGGGCGAGAACGACCGCCTCGCAGGTAATGATTCCGCTGGAGAAAGCCGTTTGGATTCAACCCGCGGCCGAGTTAGGAACGGCACTCAACAAGATGGGACGCGACGGTGTAAATCAGTTGCCCGTTCTGAACGGAGGCGGGGCCGACCGAATAGTGGGAATGTTGTCGCGCGATGATCTCGTCCAATATCTGCGTGTGTGGCAGGTACTGGCCAAATAAAGGGCTCCACTGCGTCGGACCGAAAGCGATTGCGAGTCTTAGTCCAACCTACGAGGCCAACGTTTTCATGCCATTGGGGATAGTTTTGAGCGAAAAGCAGGTTCCCCGATTTATTGGAATCGTTAGTAGTTGCTAGTAATGGATGGAGCGGATGGAATCGCGTCCGATGCTTTGCGAGCACAGGGTCACCGGTTCGATCCCGGTCACGTCCACCAACAACCTGCCGAGAAGTCCGTGACTTGGTTGATTTGGCCTTTGCCCAAATTGGGCGGCTGGGAACTTGGAAACGTAATGTCGCCGAACGGCGCGCAACTCTTGCGTGGCTACGGCAACAGTTCGAGTGCTCGTGAAAAGTGCGGACCGACACGAATCGCGCCGAAATCGCGTCGATCGGAGGTCAGTACGCGGTAAATACTCCGGCGCTCGCTAAGAGCCGCAACGGTCCCGTCGACCAATCCCAGGTTCAACTCTTTGAACTTGGCGTCGAATTCGAGGGCGCGAACAAGATCCGAGGGTAACGGCAGCTCGTACTGGTAACGGGTCTTCGGATCGAAGATCTCGCCGACAAGCTTGCGCATCGCGGCTCGATTCTCGCTAAGGAAGTAGTCCACCTCGGCGAGCACGAGCGCCGGCACGATCACAGTGCTCGCTGTGGTTAGGACCATTTGGTACTCTGGAAAGCTCGCCTTGCCGTGCGGCGCGCGGGCGAGCGCCTTCAGGAGTCCGCCCGTGTCGGCGAGGACCGGGCCACTCAATCTTCAACATCCTGAAACAGCTCGGATTCATCGCCGAGCTTCGCGTCCGTGGATTCAAACAGCAACGTCGACGGCGGCCGGCGGCCGGAGTAGTACCTTGAAGCCACAACGCGCAGGCCCTTACGAACCAGTTCTGAGGCAGAGTGCCCGGCGGCTCGTGCGCGCTTCAAGGCGCGCACGTCCTCTTCGTTCAAACGAATCGTAGTCGAGATCATCCGCGCCATACACTCACCATACACCGAGATACAGGAGACCGCAACAACTTTTCGTACTAGTTGACTGTAACAACCATTTGTAGACTATAATGGCGTCCATGAGCGACGCTATCACGCTGACGAATTCCGAGCTTATGGAACTGACACGGCGAGCCAATAGCCGGACCAACCGGGCCGAAGAT
>JBAVUW010000002.1:0-1867 GCA_049696975.1 Candidatus Acidiferrales bacterium
GGGCAGGACGTAGACAATGTTATTGTTTTCGACAAGCAGCGTTAGGAGTTCAAAGAAGGAAAATCCGGATTAGAGGGATAAACTCTCAAACTGACGCCTACCTGTCCTTCGGGCGATTTGACCGGGCGATTTGACGCCGCAGGTGCGCGGTTGCTACCCTGAGTCTTCGCAATTTTCGCATCATCAAATCTCAGAGCCGCGACTGTACGTTCAAACCGCTCACGCGAGCCTTCCGGAGGACCGACGATGGCCACTGCATTTGCTCCGAAACTTTTCAAGAATTATATTAACGGTGAATGGGTAGAGGCGCGCGGCGGCAAAGCGATTGAAAACCGCAATCCTGCGAACACGGACGAACTGATCGGAATGTTCCCGGCGTCGGGCACCGATGACGTGGAGGCCGCCATCGCCGCGGCCAAGACCGCGTACAGCAAGTGGCGGCTCGTGCCCGCGCCCAAACGCGCCGAGATTTTGTTTCACGCTGCGGAAATCCTGCTGGCGCGCAAGGAAGATTACGCGCGGGAAATGACCCGGGAGATGGGGAAAGTCCTGGCGGAAACCCGCGGAGACGTTCAGGAAGCCATCGACATGACCTACCTGATGGCCGGCGAAGGCCGCCGCCAGTTCGGCCATACGGCCCCCTCCGAGCTGCCCAATAAGTTCGCGATGGCCGTTCGCGCGAGTGTTGGCGTCGCCGGGCTGATCACCCCGTGGAATTTTCCGATGGCGATTCCTTCGTGGAAGGCGATGCCCGCGCTGATCTGCGGCAATACGATCGTGCTCAAGCCGGCCGAAGACACTCCGCTTTCGACCTACAACCTCACCCAAGTTCTCGCCGAAGCGGGACTGCCTCCCGGCGTATTCAATGTTGTATTTGGGTATGGCCCCGATGCCGGCGCGCCGATGCTGAATCACAAGGACGTCGATCTCGTGAGCTTCACCGGATCGACGGAGGTCGGTCGCATCGTCAGCCAGGCCTGCGCGCCCACGTTCAAGAAATGCCACCTCGAAATGGGCGGCAAGAACATCATCATCGTGATGGACGATGCGAACCTCGAGCTCGCGATCGAGGGTGCGGTCTGGGGGGGATTCGGCACTACGGGCCAGCGCTGCACGGCCGCCAGTCGCATAGCGGTTCAAAAGGGCGTGTACCACGAGTTCGTCGAGAAATTTGTCGCGCGCGTGAAGTCGCTGAAGGTCGGCGACGGCCTGGACGCCACCACGCAAATGGGCCCTTGCATCAACGAGCAGCAGCTTCAAACCGTAATCAAGTACGTCGGCATCGGCAGCAACGAAGGCGCGAAGCTCGCATCCGGCGGCCATCGTCTGGAAACCGGAGCGCACGCGCGCGGCTGGTTCCACGAACCCACCGTCTTCACCGATTGCGATCCGCAGATGCACATCTGCCAGGAGGAAATTTTTGGCCCGGTGGTCTCCGTGATACCGTTCGATTCTTTCGACGACGCGCTGGCCATTGCCAACGGCGTGAACTACGGACTGTCGGCTTCGATCTACACGAAAAACGTGAATCAGGCGTTCGTGGCACAACGCGACCTGGATACGGGCATCGTCTACGTGAACGCGCCCACCATCGGCGCCGAAACGCATCTCCCGTTCGGCGGCACGAAAAACACCGGCAACGGGCACCGCGAAGCCGGCCTCGCCGCGCTCGATTTCTACTCCGAATGGAAGACGGTCTACCTGGACTACTCCGACCGTCTCCAGCGAGCGCAGATCGATAACTAGTTGACTGTAACAACCATTTGTAGACTATAATGGCGTCCATGAGCGACGCTATCACGCTGACGAATTCCGAGCTTATGGAACTGACACGGCGAGCCAATAGCCGGACCAACCGGGCCGAAGA
>JBAVUW010000003.1:0-36042 GCA_049696975.1 Candidatus Acidiferrales bacterium
TTTCGACGCCGGCCTGGGCGGCGGCGCGCGCAGCTTCCGGCGCGCCCGGCACGCCGAGCGCGGCGTGATATTCGTCGACGGCGAGTTCGCGTTCGTCCTCCAGGTCGTCGATGCGGCCGAGATAGACATGGGACCATGCCAGGATCGATGGATCGGGGGGACTGCCGGTCGGGGCGCCCGCTGCGGCGCGACCGGAGACGAGCAGTTCGAACAGTTCGCGGGCGCGTTCGGCTTTGCCCGAGATGACGGACGCGATAGCCATGCCGTACATCACGCGCGGATCGGCGGGATACTTCGCCAGAGCGGTTTGAAAAGTAGCGGTCGCCCCTTCTGCGTCCTGGCTGGCTATTTGACGATTCCCTCGCGCAACGAGCGACTCGAGCTCGGAAGACTCGGGCTCGGGCGCGACGGACTGGCCGTGGGCGGTGAGGACGGGCGGCGCGTCGGCGGGCGCGAACTTGACGCCGTCGAAGCGCTTTTGTTCCGCCTGGACGTCGATGCCGACGATCAGGCCCGGGAAATAGTAGGACATCGCCGGGGCGTCCTTTTCGAATCTCAAAAGCTGCGCCACCAGCGGGCGAACGAGGATGAAGCCGGCCTCGTCCTCATTCTTCAGCTGCGTTTCAAGCGGCTCCCCCGAGGCGTGGTGCAGGCGCAGTTCGACGGCGCGGATCAGGCATTCATCAAAGAAGGATACGAAATCATCGTGGTACTCGACGGGGAGCTGCGGGGCACGCGCGGCGACGGCAAGCAGTGCCCGCTTGGCGTCCACCGCAGGACGATATCGAAGCACGAAACCGTCGAGCATGTAGTGGAGATAGGCGTGCTGGATTGTGTCGGTGGAAGCCTGGGAGAGCGTGCCGACGACGATTGCGTAGGCATTGCCGGAGTTGCGGAAATTCGTGCGAGCGCCGACCAGAGGCTCGACATAGACGGTGAAGGAACGGCCGTAGGCCGGTTTTTGCACTTCGCGAAGATAGGCGTCCGAGACCGTGACGATATGCCGAAGCGCCGTGCGGAAATTGACGATCATCGGCTGGGATTCGGGTGCGACGGCCGTCCAGCGCGCGTTGAGGTTCGCCTCGCGGTAGAAATCAGCGAGCAGGGGCTGAAAACCGTCGATCGTCAGCACGGAAGGAGGAAGGAGGTCGCGATTGTCCGGCAGGTCAAAGCCGGGCGCCGGGCCCGACACCAGCGCGAAGGTCATGAACGGCGTCAGCGTCTCGGTAGGACTGGCGAGGACGTGGTCGCGGTAGAAATGGCGGATGGCTTCCGCCGCGGGACCTCGCAGCTGAAGCATCTGCTGACGCAACGCCAGGCGGCCGGGCATTTCGCCCAGTGTGCTTTCGTCTGCTTCGAACCCCGCGGCGTCCAGCGCGCACATGGTGTCGAAAATCTGTTCGCTGGGCTGGACGCTGATTCCATTGTCGCCGACGTCGACGTATTGCGGCTGCTGCACTTGTTGCGCCAAAGATTTCCGGGCTGTTGCGCCGAAAGCGATGATCCCGGCGACGAGAAAGACCGTAAGCCACGGGCGCGCCAGTCGATCAGCGGAATACGGGATGGGCCGATTGCTCAATTTTCCTCTGTTTTGGGATTCCGTTCGAACGGCGAGAGCATTTCCCGGATCGACCTCATCGGCACGCGGAACCCACCAATACGCTCGAACTGTAGCGAGACGCCGGATCGGAGTCAAGAATCGGGAGAAGTGGATCGCTTGCAAACCGCGCAGCCGCCTAGCCCCGGACGCGAACCTCGCTGAAGCTCAGCAGGACGCGCCCACCACCCATCGGACGCCCGAATCCGAGCTGCGGACGGAAGCGAGAGAACAGGAGTACTTGATCGAGCTGGCGCTGGGAAGCGGCATCGTTGGGACCGGAGAGAATCTTGTAATAGACGACTCCACCCTGCGCGTCCAGCGTGGCTTCGACCAGAAGCGGAGACGGGTCGATCTTGCCGTCGCTGACGCCCGGAACCGGAAACGGAGCCAGACTTTCAAGCTGCGCGGGCTGCACGAGATTCAGAGGCAAATCGTCGACGCGCACCTGACCGATGGGCATGCCGACGAGCATGCTCTGCACCACGAGCATGAAGACGGCGATCGCGGTGAGCACACCGCCCGTCGCCGGGACGGCGAGCGGCTCGAGAATATTTTGCGAGGTCAGCAGCGCTCGATGCCAGGCGCGGACGAAAAATGCCCATGGTGAGCGGGCCTCGGCGGCACGAACGCGAATGTGTGCGACGAGCTCGGCCGGCGGCCGAACGGGCGCGACACTCGCTAAATGCGTGGCGAGCAGGCGGTAGCGCGAAAGCTCCCGGCGGCAAGCGGCGCAAGTCTCCAGGTGCTCGCGCAGCATCGCGCGTTCGCGCGGGCGGATGGCTCCATCGGTGTAGCCCGGGAGACGGTGTTGTGCTTCGCGGCAGTTCACTGGCTTCCCCCGTGCATTTCGACCACCGCCCCCGAATGGACACCTGCGGATTCACGAGACTCGGTGCGCGGAGTGAATTGCGGCTCGGCGCGCCGGCGCAGTTGGCGGCGTGCTGCGAGGCTTAGGGGCGCAGCAGCGGGCTTCGCTTCGTCCCCTTGCGCTTCGTGGGATTCCGGCTGGGCCGCGCGCAGCAGCGGATCCAGAATATCCTTGAGCATGCGGCGCCCGCGCATGATTCTGGATTTCACGGTTCCTACGGAAACTTCCAGAACCTCCGCGATCTCTTCGTACGACAGACCTTCCAGATCACGCAAAATCACGGCGCTGCGGAAAACTGGTGGCACGCTGGCGAGGGCTCGGCGGACGGTGATCTGCGTCTCATGCGCGGCGCACTGCTCATACGGTGTTGCTTCGTCATCCTTCAGTT
Source organism: Candidatus Acidiferrales bacterium (assembly GCA_049696975.1). GTDB lineage: Bacteria > Acidobacteriota > Terriglobia > Acidiferrales > UBA7541 > Palsa-295. Next base: position 2,857 of record JBAVUW010000003.1, read on the forward strand.
CGAGCACCGCGTTGTGCTCGGAGTCTTCCGTATCGATCGAGGTCTGCAGCCGGTGATGGCGCCAGCACCAGCGGCGATGATTGAGCGCCTGGCGGACTGAGATGCGGTATAGCCAGGTCTTCAGCGAGCTGCCGCCGCGAAAACCGCGAATGCCACGGAACACGTGCAAGAAAACTTCCTGCGTGACGTCGGCTGCGTCGGCGCGATCGGAGAGAATTCCGTACACGAGGTTGAAGACGCTTGAGTGATAGTAGGTGACCAGGTAGTCGAAAGCGGAATCAGAGCCGGCTTGAAGCTCGGTGACCAGCTCGCCTTCATCGCCTACCCACGGCAGACTGTGTGCCAGTTCGCCCATTGCCTACGCGCTCCCTGAGGCGAGGTTTGTAGAAGAGTTAGACACCGAAACAACTCACTATGTTGCAGAGAATAGCAGAAAAATGGCGCAAAAGAGAACGGGACGGAGGTACCGATTTCGGGCAGCTTCCGCAGTCTAGTAAGGGCATTATTTACAGTAGGTTAAGACCATCCGTCCTCCCGGCCGGGCCCGGACAACAACCCGCGAGAAAGAAGCCGCTGTTTGGCCTCGCGATGGGCTGAGCGGCGCACCGGACAGGGTCGCGAAAGCGCGAGCCGACGAGCCTGCCCGCCACAAAATGAGGATCAGTGCACGGAGTGCCGAGACAACGGCATCCGGAAACCAGCGTTGCGACCAGTCGGCGAGGAGTAGGCCCAAGCAGACGAGAGCGCCGGAGGGCTCGTCGCTCGCCGGAACCGATTTGAGGTCCGGCGATTCGGTCATTTCAGGGCGCGGGCTTTCGAGTGGACTCACGGGATCGCGGAGCAAGTGGGGTGCCCTAACCTGGTGTCTAGCGCTCCGCGCTCGAGGATTGCGTGCGCGGATGAAGGATCAACTTCTGCACGCGCCAATTCGCGGTTTCGGCCGCATAGATTTCGTTTTCGGAGGGACAGGCGAGCTCGTGGACTCCGGAGAACTCCTTTAACTGGCGGCCGGAGCGGCCGATCACGCCGAGAACTTTTCCTTCAAGGGAGACCTTGAAGAGGCGGCCGGGGAAGGTGGTCTCGCCGACGTACAGGACCTGGTTGGGGCCGGGCGTAATGCAAATTGAATTGGGAGCGCCGATAACGGCATCCAGTTCCGGCCCCTTGGGGGTATTTCCATAAACGGCGCGGCTTGAAGGATCGGGAGGCACATCGATGGTAAACATGCGGAGGAACTTGCCCTGGGTGTCGAAGACCTGAATGCGTCGGTTGGTGCGGTCGCCGACGTAGAGATTGTTGTTACGGTCGATGACGATGGCATGAGGGAGGCGAAACTGGCCGGGGCCGGTGCCCATCTCGCCCCAGGACTTCACCCAATCGCCATTCGTATCGTATTTCGCGACACGCGAATTGACGTAGCCGTCGGTGATATAGATGTTGCCCTCGGAATCCCAAGCCACGTCGGTCGGTTGGCGGAACAAGCCGTCGATGGGAGGAAGGGGCGGCTGGACATGTTCCTCGGGCTTGGCTCCATCGGCCGATTCCTGCTTGCGTCCGAAAACCATGACGACATGCCCTTCGGGGTTGAACTTGATCACCATATCGGAGCCTTTATCGATGGCCCAAATGTTGTCGTCCTTGTCGATGCGCACGCTATGCGCTTCCGACCAGGCGTATAAGCCCTTTCCGATCTCCCGCAAGAACTCTCCTTCGGGTCCGAACTCGAGTAGCTCCGCCGCCGAAGCGCCGTAGGCCGGGCCATTGGCGCTGTTCGACCGTGTAAAGACGAAGATGTGTCCCTTGGAATTGACGGCCACTCCAGGCACCTCGCCGAAATTCATGTCGGGCGGAAGTTTGAGAAAGTCAGGGATGGAGTCGAAGGGAATCTCCGGGACGTTTTGCTGCGCAAAAGAGGGCGCGGCCAGCAACAGAAACGATGTCAGAGCGAGGATCTTCATGAGGGCCTCCCGACTGTTTTTCATGATCGCGGAGTGTTGTACCACTGCGCACGTTGCGGCGGGGAATAATTCCAGCGGGGGGAGAACGGAAGCAGAGCAAAGCGGGATTTGCGACCCGATCCCGTTGAAGCGGACAGGCGCGAGAGCCGAATCTGGTCCGTGTCGAGGCGCGGCAAGCGCAGAACGGAATGCCGACAGTCGCGATCCGTGACCTTCTCAAAGCCGCCCTGCGGCACCGTCCTTGCACCACAATGCAGCGGAAGCGGACCCCTGTTGAAAATGGTGGAGCCGAAGGGATTCGAACCCTCGACCTCCTCGATGCCATCGAGGCGCGCTCCCAACTGCGCCACGGCCCCACCGGAAAGAAAAACAGCTGTGCTTTTATAGCACCCGGCGGCGGAAAGCGTCAAACCGCGGGCGCGGCATCGCAACGCGCGCCGGCCCGGTTTGGGCGGCCTGTGCCGTCTCGCAACCCAGCAAAAATAAAATCTACTCTCGCGGGGTTGCAGCCTAAAATACGATCCCATGCCCAAAATAACTTTCCTTGGTGCGGCCGGCACCGTCACCGGCTCGAAATATCTCCTGGAAGCGGAAGGCAAGAAGCTGCTGGTCGATTGCGGGCTTTTTGAAGGCTCGAAGGATCTGAAACAGCGCAACTGGGACAAGTTGCCGATCGATCCGGCCACGATCGATTGGGTGCTGCTGACGCATGCGCACATCGATCACACCGGCTATCTGCCGCGGCTGACGCGAAACGGGTATCACGGCCCGATCTTTGCGAATGTGGCAACGCGCGAGCTGTGCCAGCTGCTACTGCCCGACTCCGCGCACCTGCAGGAAGAGGACGCGCAGTACGCGGCGAAAAAGCACTACAGCAGCCACAAGCCCCCCCTGCCCCTCTACACCGTGGCCGAGGCCCAGGCAACGCTGACCCAGTTCCGCGATATTCCGAGCAACGACGTTTTCAAGATCAGCCCGCAATTTTCGGTGCAACCGCACGACGCGGGACACATCCTGGGCGCGACCTGGCTCGAGCTGACCGTAACAGAAAACGGCCAACCGAAAGTGATCGTGTTTTCCGGCGACATCGGGCGCTATGACCAGCCGCTCCTCAAGGATCCTGAATCACCTGCGCGCGCCGATTTCCTGCTGTGCGAGTCTACCTACGGAGATCGCGAGCACCCGAGCGGCTCGGTGCTCGATGAGCTTGCCGACGTGGTGAACCGCACCGCGAAACGCGGCGGCTCGGTGGTGATTCCCGCTTTTGCCGTGGACCGCACGCAACTGCTGATGTACTACCTGCACCTCCTGGAAGGCCAGAAACGCATCCCCAATCTGCCGGTGTTCGTGGACAGCCCGATGGCCATCAACGTCACCGAGATGTACGTGCGCCATCGCGCCGATCACGATCTGCGGCAGCAGTCGAGCGACGATCCGCTGAGCGTGAAGAACGTGCACCTGACGCGTACCGTCGAGGATTCGAAGAAAATCAACGACGTGGTTTCGCCCTGCATCATTATTTCGGCCAGCGGCATGATCACCGGCGGGCGCGTGCTGCATCATCTGGCGAAGCGATTGCCCGATTCGCGGAGCGCGGTTCTGCTGGTGGGCTATCAGGCGGAAGGCTCGGGCGGACGCGCGCTGCAAAATGGCGCGAAGTTCCTGAGCATTCACGGCGAGCAGGTGCCGGTCCGCGCCGAAGTGGTCGAGCTGGGCCAACTGTCGGCGCACGCCGGAAAGAGCGAACTGCTGCGTTGGGTTTCGGGCTTCCAGACGGCTCCGAAGCAAACGTTCATGATCCACGGCGAACCGAGCGGCCTGACGGCGCTGCGCGACGCGATCGTGGCGCAGCACCACTGGCCGAATGTCACGATACCGAATTATCTGCAGTCGTTCGATCTTGCCTAGCCCTGGATGCCTTCGCAACGAGCGATGAAAAGAGAGTTACGTCGCTCGGAGTTTGGCGAGGCGCTCGGCGGCGGCCTGGAACGTTGACTCCTTCTTGCAGAACGTGAAGCGGAGATGGTTGCGGCCCTCGGCGCGGTCGAGATAGAAGCTCGATCCCGGGACGGCGGCTACGCCGATTTCCGTCACCAGATATTTCGCGAAGGTCACGTCGTCGGGGAACCCAAAGGCGGAAATGTCGGTCATGATGTAGTAGGCGCCGCGCGGCTTGAAGCATTTGAAACCGGCGCCCGTCAGAATCCCCAGCAGGCGGTCGCGCCGCACCAGGTATTCGGTCGCAATCGACTCGTAGTAACTCGTGGGCGAGTGCATCGCCACGGCGCCTGCTTCCTGCAGGGGCGCGGCTGCTCCCACGGTCAGGAAATCGTGCACCTTACGGATCGCCGCCGTCACGTCGGGCGGCGCAATCGCCCAGCCCACCCGCCAGCCCGTGACGCTATAGGTTTTCGACAGCGCGTTGATGGTGATGGTGCGGTCGTGCATGCCCTCGAGCGTCGCGAGCGAGATGTGCCTGGCGCCGTCGTAGAGCATGTGCTCGTAGATTTCGTCGGTGATGGCGAAGGTGTTCCACTGCAGGCAGAGGTCGCGGATTTTTTCGAATTCGGCCCGCTCGAAAACCTTCCCCGTGGGGTTGTTCGGCGTGTTGAGAATGATCGCTTTCGTATTCGGACCGAACGCTGCGGCCAGCTCGTCGGGATCAAAGGTCCAATCCGGCGGACGCAGCTTCACGAACCGCGGCGTGGCGCCCGAAAGGATCGCGTCGGGCCCATAATTTTCGTAGAACGGCTCGAAGACCACCACTTCGTCGCCCGGATTGATGATCGCGAGCATGGTGGACATCATCGCCTCGGTCGAACCGCAGCAAACCGTGATCTCGCGTTCGGGATCGACGGCGGTTCCCTGGGTGCGCTCGAAATTCGCAGCAATCGCGTCGCGGAATTTTTTCGTGCCCCAGGTGACGGCGTACTGATTGATGTCGGCAGCAATGGCTTCCTCGGCCGCGCGCTTGATCTGGGCGGGCGCGGGAAAATCGGGAAAGCCCTGGGACAAATTGACGGCATTGTGGCGGATCGCCAGCCGCGTCATTTCACGAATCACGGACTCGGTAAATCGTTCGGCCTTCGAGGAAAGCTTCGGGCTAGCGGCCGCGGCGCGACCGGGTTGGACGGGGTTCATCTTGTTGGGCTCCGTAAAGCCGGCGATAGATATCCGCGTTGCGCGTCACGATCTGCACGTACTGGCGCGTTTCGGTGAACGGAATGGAGTCCACGAATTCGGCGGTCTCGCGATAGGACTGCCCGGCCGTCCAGAGCGCCACGCGGTCTTCCCCGGCATTGTACGCGGCCAGCGCCGATTCCGCGCCGCCAAATTGTTTGACGAGATTGGCGACGTAGGTGGTGCCCAGATGGACGTTGTAATCGGGATCGGTGAGGCGAGCGCGCGAATACTTGATTTTTTCCTGACGCGCGAGCAGGCGCGCCGTCGGACCGATCAGCTGCATGAGCCCGATGGCCGATTTGCCCGAGCGCGCTTCGGGCTCGAACGCCGATTCCTGGCGAATCAACCCGGCTACCAGCATGGGGTCCACTCCCGCTTTAGCGGACCAGCGGCGGATCGAAGCTTCGTAGGGGAGCGCGTAGGCCACGTGCCAGACCTCGCGCGGGACGTCAGAAAACGGCTGCGATTCCAGCTGCGGAAAAATCTGGCGTACGGTGACGATGGCGGCGCCATAGTGGCCCGCGGCCACGGCGGACTGCGCGGCTTCCAGAAGCAATCGCGGCTCACCCGTCGAGGCATAGCCGGCGCGCAATTCCAGCTCCGCCGAGGCATCGAAGGCAATTGACCGCAGAGCGTCCGCGCGTGCCTGCCGCCCCGCTGCGGCGATCGGGATCGGCCCGTCGAGGCTGGGTATTGCCGCAACCGGCGGAATCAGATCGAGCACGTCGGATTTTTGAACCGGGCCGGAACCCAGCTTGCTCGTGCGCAGAGCGGCTTGCGCCTCGAAATAGTTCTGGGGATAGCGCTCACCGAGTTTCGCGTAGTAGCCGCGCGCCAGCGGTCCGACTCCGGCTTCTTCGGCGAGGCGGCCGAGCCAGTAGAGTGCGTCCGGCGTATAGGCCGAGCCGGGAAATCGGCGCAGCTGTTCCTCCAGCAGCGCCGCAGCGTCCGGCTGGCGCTTCAGAGTGGCCGACCATGCGACGCGCCACTGCGCCGCCGCGGCGTTTGTCGAGGTCGGGAAATTTTCCTCCAGCCGCTTGTAGTAACTCGAGGCGCGGTCGCGATCAAGCTGCACCCAGTAGTAATTCCCTGCGAGGAACAAAGCCGATTCGGCCCAATGACTCGAAGGAGCGCGGGTGATGACCGCTTCGACCGCCGCGACCATCTGCGGTTCCTGCTGCTGGGCGCGGTAGTATTCGGCGAGAGCTTCCTGTCGCTCGGCGTCTACGTCGGGATCGGTGATTTGCAGCGCGCCCATTTCGCCCGGGCCCGAGCCGAGCGAAACGCCACATTCAAGAATGCGCAGCTGCGCGCGTTCACGATCGGCGCCGGCCAGTTCCCCCAGCAGCGCCGCGTACTCGCTGCGAGCATCGCTCCAGCTTTTCGCTCCGAAAAGCATGGCGGCATGCGTGAGGCGCTGATCGAGCGCCAGCGGCGGATACGTCGCGCCCATGGAACTGTGCAGAAAACCAAGTTTGATGCCGGCCTGGCGCGCTTGTTCGCTGGTGGCGAAACGCATGTAGACAGCCTGATAGTCGGCGATGGCATCCAGCGTCTTGCCCGTCGCTTCGCGCACCTCGCCGCGCAGCAGCAGCAGGCCGGGGCGTTGCGTGGTCTGCAAATAGGCGTCCAGCTCCGCCGCCGCGTCGGCCGGCTGATTCGCGGCAAGCGCTGCGTCGCCGAGCGATTGCAGCACCGGATCGGTCAAAACCGAATCGGGATAGTCCTTGCGAAATTTCTCGAACGACAGGAGAGCGTCGGCGCTGTGGCCGGATGCCAGCTCGGTTTCCGCGATCCAATAGAGGGCGTAGTCGGCCAGCAACGGATCGCTTTCGGCCTTGGCCAGCCACTTGGCCGCCGAGGTGTAATTCCCTTTGCCGTAGTCGTAGTAACCAAGCGCCAGGGCCGCGCGGTTTCCGAGCGTGCCGGAAGATTTCCGCAGGACGACGGCGGCCAGCTGCGCGTACGGGACCGAAGGGTTCGGCAGTTTCAGCGCGCGCGCAAGTTTTTCAAGCTCGACAGCGGTGAAAGCCTGCTTGGCGGGTGCCCCAGACGGCTTCGCAGTTGGCTTCGCGGATGGTCTTGCAGGCCTGGTCTGCGCAGCGCAAATCGAACACACCAGACATACGGCTCCGGCCAAGCGGAAGAACCGGCGAGGCGATCCCATGGGAATAATTTTAGTGCCGCAGAACGGGCGAGGGATAGGGATATTCGCCGAGAGCTTCGGCGTCGCCCTCTGCAAGAATCTCCAGCATCCAGTGGCGGAAATAGTCCACGGGATGATCCTGAATCGCACGGAACCGGCGGTCGTATTCTTTGCGGGCTTTGTCAATGTCTGAGCGCAAGCGATGACAGATGTCTTTGTTTTCGCGGCCCAGGCGGACGTCCTTGGGACGCAGTAATTTAATGTCCTGCATGGCCACTTTGGCGACGCGGCTGGCGCGGCGATGCAGATCGCGAAGCTCCGCTGGGAGCGTCGAGGGATCAAATACGCCCGTTTCGTGCGGAGTCTCCGCGCTCGCAACTGGTTCCGTTGCGACCGGCTCCTCGATCACCGCTGCGGGAACGGGAATCTGAGCGGGAGCTTCGACGGCGTCTTCTACGGGTTGGGTCGCTGGCGGCTCCTCCACCCAGTCCGACTTGAGTTCGGGGGGCGGCGGCACGCGCAGCGGCGGCGGTTCTAGGGCGACCGGCTCGGGTTCCCATTCCGTCACCGTTGTAGCAGAGTGTTCCTCGGAACCTTTGCCATCCCGCGGATTCAGCGCCACGGCGACGAAATTGGAAAGCACGGACAGGCCGGCGGCAAGGGCCGATGCGGCGGTCTGGGCGCGAAGCATGGCCGGCAGCGCGTTGCTCGGCCGGCTGGAGGAACACGCCGCGACGAGGTCCGCATAGGCCTGGTGAAGGTCGTCGGCGGTCCGCTGCAGCGGCGCCAAATTGTCGCGCAATGCCCGGGAAACGGCTTCTTCCAGGGCCTGCTCGAGAGTTCCTTTGCGTTCTTTCAAGCGATCCTACCTGCTTAAATTATGAATCGGGTTGCGGGGGTGTCAACTGACTTTCCCTGCGGGAGTTCCAGACGGTGAAGCGGCCGGACGAACAGGGGAAAAGGGTTAGGGCCGCTCATTTGAACTTTGAACCGAGGTTTCGCTTGCCTTCCCTGGCGCGGGTTCGTATCTTCAAGGCGCCCAACAGGGGGAATTTCAGGCGCGATGTTGACCGCCAAGCAGGTCCAGGAGTTGTTGAAGCTTCGGCCGCTGGAAGTCGAGGGCGGATACTTTGCCGAGTCCTACCGATCAGCTTTATCGAGTGCGATCTATTACCTGCTGACTCCGGATACTTTTTCGGCCATGCACCGGCTCCGGGGCGACGAGGTTTACCATTTCTATCTGGGTGACCCGGTCGAGATGCTCATGCTGAAGCCCGATGGCACGGCCGAAGCGCTGCTGCTCGGGCAAAACCTCGCCGGCGGGATGCGTGTGCAGCAAACCGTGGCAGGCGGGACCTGGCAGGGTTCGCGGCTGGCTCCTGGCGGAAAATTCGCATTGATGGGCACCACGATGGCGCCGGGCTTTGATCCCAAAGAATTCGAGGCCGGCAAACGCGACGCGCTCAGCGCGCAATACCCCTCCTACGCTCCCCTGATTGCTTTCCTGACCCGCTGAGCCCGGCGCCGCATCTAATGATCGATGACCGGTGACGGCCGGCGTTTCGTTTGAGCCGGAAAACGGAGGCAGGCTATGCACGATGGAAGACTCCTCGCCAGGTATTTTGGACCGCTGCTGTTTCTCGCCTATGTAGCGCTGACCGCGATGGTCGTATTCGCGCTCAATATCGTGCTGGCTGTAAAACTCATTGTGGTGCTGGTGGCGGCCGTGGTGTTCGGGGCGGTCTTGAAGCCCGGGGCGCATGACAGTCCGCCCTTCGGCGTCGAGTCGGACCACGAAGAGATTGTGAGCCCCGAAGGCGCCCATGGGCATTAGGCCGGGATTGGGAGTTCGTCGGATCAGGAAACGCGACGCGGTCGGAGCAGATGCACGACGAAGAAGATCAGCGCCAGGGCGAGAAATATGTGGATGAAAAAACTCGCCACGTGAAATGCGACGAAGGCGAACACCCATACGATTACGAAGAAGAACGCGAGGAAGAGAAACAGAAAGCGCATCCACTGCCTCCAGAGCGATGCTAGCACGGAATGGACTGTCGAAACGGCGTGCCGGGATGTACTTTCAGGCCTCGTTTTTGCATCGTGCCGGCGCGAAATGGTATTCTGAAGTCTCCAACGGGGGCGACACGGTTTCGACGGAAACTGCCGCTGCTCGAAGGCATGCCGGGTCTCACCCGCCCGTAACAGGGTGAAACAACACAACTGGCAACTCACAGTTGGCTCTCGCAGCCTAACCAAAAGTAAGCTGCGCGTCTCCCCCGGCGTTACCTACGCGCTTGGGATGAGGCGTCACACAGTAGGCTGGCTGCCGCGTTTCGGTCCGTAATTCGGCGGCGAGATGATCGGACTAGTCGGGAGCGCGTCTTGCCCGCTCTGAGTTCTTCCGGCGAAAACCAACGGAACGGGCTAAGCATGTAGTCTTCGGGTCGCAAGGTTTCTCGGACGGGGGTTCAACTCCCCCCGCCTCCACCATTCTTGATGCATAATCAGGCGGTTGACAATGCGCTCCGCCAGGTTTACTAATTGCCAGCTGAAGTTACCGACGGGCCACTTTAAACGCAACCGTCCGGGCGATCCCAGTTTTCCTTCGCAACCATCCACTCGCGGCGCGACAACTTTCGGGAGGCTTGACCGAAATCCTCTCACATCCTGTTTCAACAAATCCTGCAGAAACAAGGAGGAAGGAAAATGAAGCAGAAGAGGATCATCCGGCCGGCTCTGTTCGTTGGAATGGTGCTCGCCAGCCTAGTTGGTGTCGGCCTGGCGGCTCAGCAGAATAAGGACACTGTGAAAGTGCCGGGTGGGCTGGCGCTCTCGGAGTTCAAAGGATACGAGGGCTGGCAGGTTGTTGGCCCGAGTTTGACCGACGCCCAGAACGTGATTAGAGTAATCCTTGCCAATCCCGTGATGATCAAGGCGTACCAGGAAGGTGTCCCGGGCAACGGCAAGCCTTTCCCCGACGGCTCGAAAATTGCGAAGATCGAGTGGGAACCGAAAAAGCTTACCGATGCCCCCTTTTCCGCGAGCACGCCGGACACGGTGCCGGGTACCCTGCATGCGCTTGAGTTCATCGAAAAGGACAGCAAGAGATTCCCGGACACGCACGGATGGGGATATGCCGATTTTAAGTATGACGCCGCAACCGATCAGCTCAGCCCCCTGACCTTGGCGGACACGCCGCCACAGGGCAACGACGCCAGGTGCGGGGCCGCGTGCCATACGATCGCGGCGTCAAAGGATTACATTTTCACGGCATATCCGAAGAGGTGATCGAGACGCAGCCTCGTTCATCAGAATCGCTCTCCGGCCAGCCGCCGACTCCTGATTAGTGGTGTCAGCTCAACCGGTCGATGCAACACTTTGCAATCAGTTGATCCAACAATACTTTCCCGAGAGAACCAATCTGTCGGGTTCTGCTTCAATCACAACCCAGTCAGGGCAGTGTTGCATCCGATTCAACGCTCGCGAACGACTACAGCCTTTGAGATCGATGCGAGGAGGCCCCGCGCGAGCGTTGCGTCGACCCATTGAGACCACCGCGTTAATCAGGACCTGAGCGACTGTTCCCGGTTAGGTCGTTCTTCTTCCCCGCGTAAACGGCGAATGGCTGGCGGGGGCATCTGTAGAGCCGATCAGACCGCGCTGCGGAATCGAACGGGAGTGTTCCGTCGAGCCACACGACAAACAAAGTTATGGGGAGCCGGCAAGCGCGAGACCTGCGTGTAGTTCACAGCGGGTATAGCGGAAGCTGAGTGATGCGGGCCATGCGCGTAAAGTCCTTGTCGAGAGTGAAGACGCTGGCGCCATGTTCCCGAGCGATCGCCGCGATCAGTGTGTTAATAGTTGTAAGCGTGAGGCCTTTCGCGCGAGCCAGGCGGAACAGTGCCGCAGCCTCGCGATACGTGCCGAATCCTCCAGGCTCGAGCATTTCCCACTGACGGAGATGGCGCTCTATCTCAGAAACGTCGCGGGTGAGTCCTTGCAGCACCTCGGCGACGATGACTCCCGCGGTGGCAAAAGGCTCCGCGTCGGTGATCATCCGACGCAATTCAGCGCCCGCCCGACCGGGAGAGGAGCGGAAGAAATCGATCCAGACAGAACTATCCACCAAGATCAAAGGCCACCCGATCTAAGCGCGGTTTCTCCGCGATGCCGGTATATCGCCCTTCCAGACCCCGCTTCCGTAGTACCGAAGAATGGCCTTCCGGCTTTCCGAGCGCACCAATAATTCCAACGCACGATCCACGATTTGGCGCTTCGTCTTGAGGCGGGTGAGCTTACGCGCCTTGCGGACCAAGCTCTCGTCGATATCAATGTTGGTTCTTGCCATGAAGAGAGCATACACCAATTACTCAGAATTATGTGCGTGTTTCCGGACCGTGTTCAGCTGTATGGAACGCTGGGAATGCGACAACCAGACGAGATGACATTGTGGCCGCGGACCCGCTCACCGTGTCATTTGATCCGGGCACGATCATTCTGGCGCTAAAACAAGGGCAAACCACACCGACAGTGAATGGGACGAACGAAAAACACGAGCTGAGATATTTACAAGCAGTACCCGCGCGAGTAGAAGTTCGACTGCAAGAGTGTCTCGCCAGCGATGGGCGCGGCCGCCATCGACCTTGGCGAGTTTATAGAACTTCTTGAATGCCTGCTCCTAATCTCCGACGCACGATTTCTTCGTGCCCGTCCAGACCAAAATAGTCGTGAATTCAACGGACTGACGGAAGCTCAGGAAAATCGCGGCGCGGTCGCTAGTTCGATTTAATGGTGCTCTCGATGGGCTTGACCATCGTAGCCGCCACTTTGCACTGACCATCGACTCTTTTCCACACACGTAGATAGCCCACCTGGAAGGAGACGTGTTTACCCGTTTTTTGCTCGTCGAAACTCATTTCTCCGCCGCCGTACTCGTAGGCCATATCACCGGACTTCGAGACGACAACTCGCTGAGGGTGGTCCGCATTCGCTTCATTTTTTCTTGGTTCTTCGGTTTCCGCTTTTTTCCTGCCTACCTCTTGTTGAGCCTTTCCGATCATCGGTTGGTCATAAGCGCCAGACCAGAAGAAGTTGTCTTCGGTATACTGCATCATCCTATTTTGAACGGCGTCGCGGATGGCCTGCTCTGAGCAAGCGGACCCTTGAGCCTTGACTGCAACGGGAGCTGCAAGCAGGAACACCAAAACACAGATCCTCTTCATGTGGGTTTCACCTCGCTAACGTACGGATGAGGGCCCTTTGAATTTTCGGCACTACATTACGACAACGGCTTTTCTGCCGTCAACGGGCGCCGCCATATCGGATCCCCGTTTTGCGGCGGTCAGCAGCGAGCGATTCCGCGTACTCCTCAAAGACGAGAACGCCCCGTCGCGAGGAGTTGTACCTGCGAAAGTCACCCTCTTTGGTTATAGCAACCGCGGAGGACTTCTTGCCGTCTTTAGCGGCTAAGGCCAGCACGGACCTCTAGCCGATCGCCCTGCCCGAGTCATCCAAGAGATCCTCTTGTTTTGTTAACTCGCCTGCCGACTTTCCGGTCGCAGCCCCTTCTTTCGCAATCTTTAGCGCCGCGAGGAGCGATTCGCGGCAGACGTTTTGGGAAGCGGGGCTTGCTTCGTTCTGCCTTTGATTCCCGACACAAAGGCCTGTTGGACACGGTTGAAACTGCGGCCGCGCAAGCGTGCGGCCACAATCGTCCGCGTGGCCTGCGCGTCACTGAGGCGCACATAGCGGCAGCCCACATTGCGGTCGATCGCCATTTCAGGCACGAGCGAGACACCGACACCGGCCGCCACCATCCCCAGGAGGCTGCTGAACTGGCCGCTTTCGAATGCAATGTTCGGAGTAATGCGGGCGCGGGTGCAGGTCGCAATGCTGAGGTCCCGGAAACAGTGACCGTCGCGCAACATGACGAACGATTCTCCGCGGAGATCCTGGAGGGCAAGAGATTCTGAGGAGGCGCGCGGATGATCGGTTCTCATCACCACGAAGAGGGGCTCGGTGCGGATCGGAAACAACTCCAGGTCCTTGTGGCGCAAGGGGAGAGCCAGAATCGCGACGTCGATCGACAGGTTCCGCAGACTTTCCACCAGGATCGACGTGGTGTCTTCGACAATGCGCAGCTTCGCGTCGGGGTACTTCTTTGCAAAAGCCGCCGTATAGCTCGGGATCAGATAGGGCGTCACCGTGGGAATGACACCGACGGCAACGCTGCCGCGAAAATCCGCGTTCTGATCGGAAACACGGGCTCGCGCCACTTCCATCTCGTCCAGAATCGCGCGGGCGTGAGGAAGAAAGGCGCGACCGACCTCGGTGAGGCGGACGCTGCGCCCCAGGCGGTCAAAAAGCTTCGCGCCGAGGTCTTGCTCGAGTTTCAAGACTTGCTGTGAGAGCGAGGGCTGCGCGATCCGACAGCGCTCGGCCGCCCGGCTGAAGCTGCCGGTGTCCGCGATGGCGCAAACATATCGCAGCTGGTGAAATTCCATAGGGCATGCCTATACCTAGAATGCGATTTAGCTATTGGAACTATCTCCGTCAATGATGTTACTTTAAGTTCGTCGAGATCGACGCATGGATTTCAGCAAATTCTTTCGCTGAATCAAAACACTTGGAGGAGAGAATCATGTCACCCGAAGCGAAGTGCCCGTTCCATCACAGCAGCGGCGCATCGACAGCAAACCGTGACTGGTGGCCCAACCAGTTGAATCTGAATCTGCTGCATCAGCACTCCTCGCTGTCGGATCCCATGGGCGAGAATTTCAACTACGCGGAGGCGTTCAAGAGCCTCGACTACACGGCGCTGAAAAAGGATCTGGCGGCGTTGATGACTGACTCGCAGGCGTGGTGGCCTGCCGACTTCGGCCATTACGGACCGTTATTTATTCGCATGGCGTGGCACAGTGCGGGTACGTACCGCACCGGTGACGGCCGCGGAGGCGGCGGCAGGGGTCAGCAGCGTTTCGCTCCACTCAATAGCTGGCCTGACAACGTCAATCTCGATCGAGCTCGCCGTCTGCTTTGGCCCATCAAACAGAAGTACGGAAAGAAGATCTCCTGGGCCGACCTGTTGATTCTTGCGGGGAATGTGGCCCTAGAAACCATGGGCTTTCAGACATTTGGTTTCGCCGGCGGACGTCCGGACGTTTGGGAGCCAGACCTGGACGTCAACTGGGGAATTGAAACAACCTGGCTCGGGACCGACAAACGCTATTCCGGCGAGCGCGATCTCGCGAATCCGTTCGGCGCTACCACGATGGGTCTCATCTATGTCAATCCGGAAGGCCCGGAAGGCATTCCCGATCCGGTTGCGGCAGCCAAGGATATCCGCGAGACCTTCGCTCGCATGGCCATGAACGATGAGGAAACCGTCGCCTTGATCGCAGGAGGTCACACTTTCGGCAAGACTCACGGAGCCGCTCCTTCCAAAGAACACGTGGGAGCGGAACCGGAAGGCGCTCCGATTGAGGAGCAGGGCCTCGGCTGGACCAGCGCGTACGCCTCGGGCATCGCCGGTGACGCCATTACCAGCGGCCTAGAAGTCACGTGGACCAGCACACCGACAAAATGGAGTAACGACTTCTTCGAGCACCTGTTCAAATACGAGTGGGAACTGACCAAAAGTCCCGGCGGCGCACACCAGTGGAAGCCAAAAGGTGATGTAGGCGCAGGAACGGTACCGGATGCTCACGACTCCTCGAAGCGTCGCGCACCGGCCATGCTGACCACCGATCTTTCTTTGCGACTCGATCCGGTCTACGAAAAGATCTCGAGGCGCTTCTATAAGGATCCGGCGGCGTTCGCCGATGCCTTCGCCCGTGCATGGTTCAAGCTCACTCACCGCGACATGGGACCTCGCGCGCGCTATCTCGGCCCGGAAGTGCCGAAGGAAGAACTCCTCTGGCAGGACCCCATCGCCGCGGTGAATCACGCGTTGGTCGACGGTCAGGATGTCGTCTCGCTTAAAGAGAAGGTTCTGGCCTCGGGGTTGACGGTCCCGCAACTGGTCTTGACCGCCTGGGCGTCGGCGTCCACCTACCGTGGGTCTGACAAGCGTGGCGGAGCAAACGGCGCGCGTATCCGCCTCGCTCCGCAAAAGGATTGGAAGGTCAATCAACCAGACGAGTTGCAGAAGGTGCTGAAGGCACTCCAAAAGATTCAGACGGACTTCAATGGCTCGCAGTCTCGCGGCAAAAAGATCTCTCTTGCCGATTTGATCGTCCTCGCCGGTTGCGCCGGCGTCGAAAAGGCCGCAAAAAACGCCGGGATCTCCGTAACCGTTCCATTCAGCCCCGGCCGCATGGATGCTTCGCAGGAACAGACCGATGTGCAATCTTTCGCGGTGCTCGAACCGCAGGCGGACCCCTTTCGCTCTTACGCAAATGAAAACCTGCAAGCTTCAGCCGAAGTCGCACTGCTGGACAAGGCCCAGCTGCTCACGCTGACGGCACCCGAAATGACCGTACTGATCGGTGGAATGCGGATGCTGAACACCAACGTCGGGCAGACTAAGTTCGGCGTCTTCACCCAGCGGCCGGAAGCACTGACCAACGACTTTTTCGTCAACCTGCTCGATATGGGTACGGTTTGGAAGGCGACCTCCGATGCGAACAACACGTTTGAAGGACGAGATCGCAAGACCGGAGAGGTCCGCTGGAGGGCGACGCGAGCCGATCTGATCTTCGGTTCAAACGCCCAGCTCCGCGCGCTGTCGGAGGTTTACGCAAGCTCGGACGCGCACGAAAAGTTCGTCCGGGACTTCGTGGGTGCCTGGGACAAGGTCATGAACCTGGACCGTTTCGACCTTGTCGCTCGCCCGAAGTAGGACGCGGGGCGTTTGTCTTGTTTCATCCTGGCCAAGCCTGAGAGGACTCCGTTCCGGGACGCTGCGTGTCCTTCCGAGCGAATCGAGGCGAATGGGGCCGGGAGCCGAGGGCGACTTCGACTACTTGCTCGTCGAGCCGCTGCTTCTCGCCCCGGCTTGCCGCGTCCGGCAGAGAGCGCTCCGGCTGCATCTAAAACCAGAGGAAACGATATGCCGCGCATCCACGTTTCTGTTTCGCACGAGCTCACACCAGCCGACGCGCTAAAGCGGATCCAAAAAGCCATCACCGAGGCCAAGAAGCAGAATCCCGAGAAAGTGCGCGAGTTGAACGAAAGCTGGGAAGGCTATGTGGGGAACTTCAGCGGCCGGGCGATGGGCCATTCGGTCGAGGCAACCGTCGCGGTTGGCTCCGGGGAAGTGACTGTCGACGGCAAAATTCCGCTGCTGGCCGGCCCATTCAAGGGGAAAATCGAAACGGCCATTCAGAACATGCTCAGGCGCCTGGTCGCCTGAACCAATTCGGCTCGCTCTGTCATCGGCGCGGATCAAATTTCAAGCCGCAGCCGGCGACCAGGTACTCCACTCGAAGAGCAGCTGCGCTAGGATCCGACGCGAATGTGCGGTAGCCACGTAAACAGCCCAAACACATTTAGCAACCACAGCACCACGCAGATCACTACCACCGCATTCAAAATCGACTTGATCGTCCCCTGCATCGGGATAAAGCGATTGATCAGCCACAGCAGAATTCCCACTACGATCAGAACGATCACAACATTGATCAATGGCATGAGCTTCGACCTCCCTCCCGCTCGCATCACTGCGAATTCGTGCAGCAGGCAGGATAGGTAGGCTCGCCCGATTGCGCCATACACTGAATGAAGTACGGAGCTACCGCGAAAGTTCGTAGGGCGTTCACGCCGCGATGGAATCACTCAACGGGAAGGCCGGATGCGCCCAATGTCAGCTGGGGCCCGGCTTGAGGGGTGTTCCGCCCGCACTTGCAGTGGCCAGGGCGGTCGATCCCGGCACAGCCGCCAGTTCGCAGCGATTTCGTCCGTTGTCTTTCGCTCGATAGAGCGCCTGGTCGGCCAGACGCAGGAGCATCTGGGGATCGGCGCTGCGCATGCTCGTGCTCACCGCGGCACCCAGGCTTACGGTAACGCGCACCTCGCCCGCCTGCGTCACCACGGGCTTCGATTCGACGATGCTGCGAATCCTCTCCGCCAAAGCCAGCGCCCCGTTGCCGTCCACATCGGAAGCGATGATCAGAAATTCCTCGCCGCCATAACGGCCAAGCGTGTCGTAGGGGCGCATGCACTCCTTCATCCGCCGGGTCACCCAACGCAGCACCTCGTCACCGCAGAGGTGCCCGTATGTGTCGTTGACGTTCTTAAAATGGTCGATATCCACAAGAATGACTCCGAACGACCGCTGCTCGCGCACCTGCCGCGACAACTCGCCGCGCAGTGCGTCCATCACCGCGGCGCGATTTGAGATGCCCGTGAGCACGTCGTGGGTGGCGCGAAACCGCAACTCCTCCCGCGCCGTGATCAGATCGTCCTGCAGCGTTAGAATGCGCTCGCCCACCAGCAGCCGGGCGCGCAGTTCCTCGGAATCGAAAGGCTTTGTGAGGTAGTCGTCGGCACCCAACTCGAGTCCGCGCAACAGGTCGCGTTTCTCGCTGCGCGCGGTCAGAAGCAGCACGTAAATGTAGGGTCCCTTCTTGCGCTCACGGATCCGCTGGCAGATTTGCACGCCTTCCATCCCCGGCATCATCCAATCGAGCACCGCCAGCCGCGGTGAGTCGTCGCTTTCCAGGATTCGCAGCGCCGCGGCGCCGTCCGTTTCCACGGTTACGTCATAGTTCCATTTGTTCAGGAAGCTTTTCAGCACGTGCCGGGAGACGGCATCGTCTTCGGCGATGAGGACCCGCTTTCTCGGCGTAAGTTCGCTATTCATATCGACTCAACAAGGCGTCGAAGGATTCGGATCCGTTAGTGGGCGCGCAGGGCATCCAGCTCGGAAAACAAACGTTCGATTTCTTTCTGAAGAATTTCGAGTTGCCCGTGGGCGCTTTCAAGCTCCTCGGACCGCGCCAGCCGCTCAAGATCCAGAGCCGCTTCCGCCACGCCGACCGCTCCCAGATTGGACGACGCTCCACGCAAGGTATGCGCGCTGCGTTCCAGCGCCTTCAAATCCCGGGCGTCGAGAGCTTTGCGCATTTCCGCTGCGAACGCCGGGCATTCCTTCTTGAACACCTCGGCCAGCTCGTCATAGAGCCCGCGGTCGCCTCCTAGCCGTTCCAGAGCCGCCGACAGTTCGATCGCCTGCGACTCTTTCTGGTTCTCCTTACGTGTTTTTGCCGGCTCCTGCCGCGTCTGCCGGCCTTGTTTCCGGCTGCCGATTTTTTCCAGCGTAGCCATCAGCTCTTCGGTGCGAATCGGCTTGGTCAGGTAATCGTCCATGCCGGCGGCGAAACAGCGCTCGTCGTCGCCCTTCATGGCATGCGCGGTCATCGCAATGATCGGAATGCGCTCACCCGTCGATCGCTCGCGATCCCGAATCTCCTGCGTGGCCTCCCAGCCATTCATCTCGGGCATTTGCACGTCCATCAGGATCGCGTCAAAGCCGCCCTCGCTCCACGCCTCGACGGCTTTCTTGCCGTTGCCCGCCACCGTTACGGTGTGGCCAAACCGCTCGAGCAACCGCAACGCGACGAGCTGATTGACGGCGTTATCTTCGGCAAGCAGCACCTTCAGCCGGCTCTGGCTTTCGCGCAGTGTGTGACGCGTGACGAGCGCCGGCTTCTCTTCCTGCCGCGCCCGCGTTCCGAGCGCCGTCAGGATGGCGTCCATCAGTTCGGCCTGGCGCACCGGTTTCGTCAAGTAGGCGGCCACTCCCAGCTCGCGGCATCGCATGGCATCGCCCCGCTGGCCAGCCGAACTCAGCATCATGATGGTCGCCGCCCGGAAGCTCGGGTGCCGCTTGATGTACTCTGCGAGCGCGAACCCGTCCATTTCCGGCATCTGCGCATCCAGCAGGATCAGCGGAAACGTCCGGCCGATTCCTTTCGATTCAGTGAGCGTCACCATGGCCTTCGCGCCACTGTCGGCGACGGTCGGCACCATCCGCCAGCTGTCCAGCATTTTCACCAGGATTTGACGATTGGTGGCGTTGTCATCCACGATCAGCACCCGCATGTCGCGCAATGTTTCCGGGTCTCGGGGCACGATGGTCCTGGTCGCCGCTTTCTGGACTCGGAAGCTCGCCGTGAAATAGAACCGGCTGCCTTCGCCAAGCACGCTATCGACCCAGATTCGGCCGCCCATTAATTCGACCAGCCGCGAGGAAATCGTAAGTCCCAGTCCCGTACCGCCGTATTTCCTGGTCATGGAGCCGTCGGCTTGCTGGAAAGCCTCGAAGATCGCGGCTTGCTTGTCCGGGGCGATGCCGATGCCGGTGTCCGCGACGGTGAACCGCAACTGCACCTCGCCCCGCACGTTCGTCAACAGCTGCACGGAAAGGACGACTTCGCCTTGTTCGGTGAACTTGATCGCGTTGCCCACGAGATTCAGAATGATTTGCCGCAGGCGCCCCGGATCGCCCACGATCGCATCGGGCACATCCGGTTCGATCTCGAATGCCAGCTCCAGTCCCTTCTGGTGCGCCCGGAGACTGAGAGTTTTCATCGTATCGCCCAGACAATCTCCCAGATTGAAGTCGATCGCGTCGATATCGAGCTTGCCGGCTTCGATTTTCGAGTAATCCAAAATGTCGTTGATCAGCGAAAGCAGGGAGTCCGCGGAAATCTTCGCCAGCGTGAGGTATTCACGCTGCTCGGAATCGAGCTCCGTATCGAGGACCAGTTCCGTCATGCCCATGATCCCGTTCATGGGCGTACGGATTTCATGGCTCATGTTCGCCAGAAACTCGCTCTTGGCCCGGTTGGCCGCCTCGGCTTCTTCCTTGGCGCGCTGCAAATCCGCTTCGGCTTCCTTGCGGTTGGTTACGTCGATATTCACGCCGATAATCTTGCTGACGTTTCCCTCGTCATCGAGCACCGCGCCTTCCGCGGCCGCCAGATACCGGACGGAACCGTCGGCGCGCCGGATGCGGAAATCCACCGTCGCACGCGCTTTCTGATCGAGGGTTTTTTTCAGCGCTCCTTCGGCGAGCGGCAAATCTTCCGGCAATACGGTCCGGCTCCACTGGTCGTAGGGATTCTCCGGCGTCAATTTGAACCCGTAGATCTGCGACATGGTCTCGTCCCAGGTCATGGAACTGTTCGCGACGTCCCACTCCCAGACACCCACGGCGGCTACCGAAGTAGCCAGTGACAGGCGTTCTGTCAGCAACAGCAGGTTTTTTTCAAATTCCTTGCGCCGGGTGATGTCGTGCGCGATGCCCACGAATCCCGTGTTGTTTCCCTGCTCGTCGAACATGGCGTTGATAAAGACGCTCGCGATCAGCCGGGAGCCGTCTTTCCGCACGAAGGTCCACTCGCGCTCTTCGGTTTCGCCGCGACGCGCCTGCTCGACGAATACGGCATGACCCGAGATCGGGCGTCCGTATTTTTCACTCAGTGTTGCGCCACGCGCCTCGATTTCCGACGCGAGATGAAAGATCACGGGAGTCTGTTTGCCGACCATCTCCTCGGCGGTGTAGCCGAGCATGCGCTCGGCGCCGGCGTTGAACACCGTGATCAATCCGCCGGGATCGGCGGCCACGATGGCGCTCAGCGTCGAGGCGTCAAGCAACGCGTGAAGACGCGCATTCGCTTCGCGCAGATCGGCCAGCTCACGGTGAACGTCGGCCGCTGTGCCGCCCTGCTCGGCCGGGCTCGTGGGATGGGGGCTCATTGATCGAAAATTACTATATCGGCCGGCGGGTCTAGTACTATGCGAGGCTTGAGGTTGCGCAAGCAGCCAACACCCGAGAAAACTCCGGTTTTTCGGCCGTACTCGAGGCTTGGAGATTTGCCCCGAATCGCATAGGATGTACGCCGCAAAAGGAGTCGCGAGAGGGGTTAAATTATTCAAAACAAAGGGCAATTCCGGACCAACGCGACACGATGGCGCCCGGAGCTGTGGTTCGGGGAGGTAGCGATGAGGAGAGGTATTTGCGGAGTCCTGGCCGTCTCTGCCGGGCTGATCGGGCTCACGTCGGTTCTGGCCTGCTCGGCAAACGCAGCAATCCGGCCCGGAATCATCCGTGTGGAGGTTGACGCCACGCAAGCCCCCCAGCGCCTGCTTCACACGCATCTGACCGTTCCCGTACAGCCAGGTCCGCTGACGCTGCTATTCCCGGAATGGATTCCTGGCGAGCACATGCCCAGCGGCCCGATCAACAACATCGCCGGCCTCAGATTCTCCGCGAACAAAAAGGCCCTCCCCTGGCGTCGCGACCTCCTGGATATGTTCGCGTTTCATCTCGCAGTCCCGGCAGGGGTCACCTCACTCGACGTAAAATTCGATTTTCTGATTTCCGGCGTCGGCTCAGGCTACTCCTCAGGAGCATCGTCCACTGCTTACCTGAACGATTTGAGTTGGAACCAGGTGATCCTCTATCCGAAAGGCTTCGCCGCGAAGGATCTGATCTACGGCCCCAGCCTGAAAATTCCTGCCGGCTGGAAATTCGGCACCGCGCTGCCCGGCGCGAAGCAGACGGGCGACACGATTACGTTCGACGCGGCTCCGCTCAGCACCTTGGTCGACTCGCCGGTTCTCTCCGGCCGGTTTTTCCGTGTAATTCCCCTGACGTCCGGCACGGACGTCCCGCACGAAATCGACATCGCCGCCGACAGCGAAGCGGATCTGGCCATGAAGCCTGAAACCGAAGCCGCCTACCGCAAACTCGTCGCCGAAACCGGCGCGCTTTTCGGCTCGCGCCACTATCGCGACTACCACTTCCTGCTCACTCTCAGCGAAAACACCGCTCACTTCGGTCTCGAGCATCACGAATCAAGCGACGACCGCAGTTACGAAAAGATGCTCACGGATCCCGATTTCACCGAGGAGGGCGCCGATTTGCTCCCTCACGAATTCACCCACTCCTGGAACGGCAAATACCGCCGCCCCGAAGATCTGACCACATCCGATTTCCACCAGCCGATGCGCGACGATCTTCTGTGGGTTTACGAGGGGCTCACGGAATACTGGGGCGAAGTGCTGGCCGCGCGCAGCGGGTTGATCAACAACGATCTGGCGCACGAGCTTCTTGCGCATTTCGTGGCCTACTACGATCACGAGCCGGGCCGCAGCTGGCGGCCGCTCCAGGACACCGCCGACTCGGCGGTGGTTCTCTACAATGCCGACCGCGATTGGGAAAACTGGCGCCGGGACACCGACTTCTACGATGAAAGCGTCTTTCTGTGGCTCGATGTCGACACCACCCTTCGCAAACTCACCAAAGACGGCAAATCGATGAACGATTTCTCGCACGCGTTTCACGGCGGTCCCGGCGGCGAGCCGGCTCTGAAGACCTATACCTTCGAAGACGTCGTCGCGGGCCTCAACAGCCTCGCGCCCTACGACTGGACCCGCTTCCTCCGCACGCGGCTCGATTCGCTTGCGCCGAAAACACCGGAGGAAGCCATGCTCGCCAGCGGGTGGCAGATGATTTACAACGACCAGCCCAACGAATACGAACGAGTTCGCGATGTCGTACGGAAGCAGGCAACCTTGATGTACTCGATTGGATTGGTCGCAAAAGATGACGGCACGCTCCTCACCGTTCTCTACGGCGGACCGTCATTCAAAGCCGGCCTTGGACCGGGAATGAAGATCACCGAGGTCGCCGGGCAGAAATTCACGCTTGATGCGCTCCGGAGCGCCGTGACCGCCTCCGCCGCGACCGCTGTTCAGCTGAAGGCCGCCAACGGCCCGCAGGTAGAGGACTACACGATCGACTATCACGGTGGCGCGAAGTTCCCCCATTTGCAGCGCGTGCCGAATCGCCCCGATCTGCTCGACGAGATCCTGCATCCGCTCTCGCCGTAAATCGGGCCGTCACCGTCGCGCACGTTTGGAGTTCGCAGGAGGCACCATGACCGGGAGCAGACGAACGACCATTGCGATCGCGATCGTGATGGCTCTGTGCATGATGACCGAGGTGGCGCGTGCGCAAGCCGCCGCCGACAGACGCGCCATCACCTTTCGCGACCTGATCGCCATCCACCGCCTCAGTGACCCGCAAATCTCTCCCGACGGCCAATGGGTCGCCTACAGCGTCGCCACACCGGACTACGACGCGAATCATCTGGTGAAAAACATCTGGATCGTCGCCGTCGCAGGTGGCGAACCCCGACAATTGACGCAGGGCGGAGGCGACGAGCGCGCCCGCTGGTCGCCCGACTCCCAGAAGATCGCCTACGTCTCGGCGGTCGACGGAGCGGCACAGGTCTTCATGATTCCGGTCGCCGGTGGCGCGCCGGTGAAGGTCACCTCCCTTTCCGGCGGCGCCGACAACGTGCTCTGGTCGCCCGATGGCCACTGGATCGAATTCACTTCGAACGTCTATCCCGACTGCGCCGACGATGCCTGCAACCTCGCACGCGACTCGGCAAAAGACAAAAGCAAAGTGAAGGCGCACATCGCCGAAAAGCTCCTCTATCGGCACTGGAATGCATGGTCGGACGGCAAGCGCAGCCATCTGTTCGTAGCCGCGGCCACCGGCGGCGCTCCCCGGGATCTCACGCCCGGCGCCGATTACGATGTACCACCCTTCAGTCTCGATGGCGCCGAGGCGATCGCCTTCTCGCCCGACAGCCAGGAGCTGTGTTTCACCGCCAATACCGACAAGGACGAAGCGACGAGCACGAATGGCGACCTTTTCACCGTGCCCGTCTCCGGCGCATCGGCGCCGAAACGCATCACCCGCAATCCCGGCGACGACTGGGGGCCGGGTTACTCACCCGACGGCAAATTCATCGCCTACCGCGCGCAGCTTCTGGCCGGATACGAAAGCGACCGCTGGCGGCTGATGCTTTACGATCGCGCAAACGGCGCCAGTACCAACCTCAGCGAGAAGTTCGATCGCAACGTGAATTCACCGGAATGGTCCGCCGACAGCAAGCGAATTTTTTTCCAAACGGAGGAGGAGGCCGAGCTTCCGATTTTCTCGATCGCCGTAGCGGGAGACGCCACTCCGAAAGTCGTCCTTGGCGGCAGCGCGAATCCCGATTTCGACATCAGCCGCGACGGCCACCGGATCGCCTTCACGCGTACGGATCTGACCATGCCCGCCGAAGTCTTCATCGCCGATTCCGACGGCTCGCATATTCGCCAGCTCACGCACGCCAACACCGCCCTGCTCTCGGAGCTCGATCTCCGTCGCGTCGAGCCTTTCTGGTTCGAAGGCGCGGAAAAAACGCGGGTCCAAGCCCTGCTGATCCGCCCGCCGCATTTTGATCCGTCAAAAAAGTATCCGCTGCTGCTGCTGATTCACGGCGGCCCGCAAGGCGAATGGGACGATGCCTGGGGTTACCGCTGGAATCAGCAGGTGATGGCCGCTCCCGGCTACGTCGCGCTGATGATCAATCCGCGCGGATCGTTCGGCTACGGCCACAAATTTACGGAGGAAATCAGCCGCGATTGGGGCGGAAAAGTGTATGAAGACCTGATGAAGGGCGTGGACGCTGCGATCGCGAGGTATCCGTTTATCGACGGAACGCGCATGGCCGCCGCCGGCGGCTCCTACGGCGGCTATATGGTCGACTGGCTCGCCACGCACACCGGCCGTTTTAAATGCCTCATCAGCCACGCGGGCGATTGGGACGAATACAGCGCCTACGCCACCGAAGAGCTTTGGTTTGAAGACTGGGAAATGGGCGGCCCGTACTGGACGAGCCCGGACATGTACCGGAAGTGGTCTCCGATGACCTACGCGGACGCGCTCGGAAAATTCAAAACTCCCACGCTCGTCATCACCGGCGAACTCGACTACCGCGTGCCCTACACGCAGAGCCTGGAGTTTTTCAGCGCGCTCCAGCGCCAGGGCGTGCCCTCGAAGCTAGTGGTGTATCCCGACGAAGGACATTGGATCCTCAAGCCGCAGAACAGCGAGCTGTGGTACACCACGTTCCTCGGCTGGCTCGCTACATACTTGAAGTAGAGAGGACGGGCCCGCACCCGCCCTCCCCCGGGTCTGGGTCACTGGTCGATCTGAACGGCCTGCTCGTTTCCGCGGAAGCTTACTGCCGTCACCTTGCCAGAATCCGTGTCCACTTCCGAGGCCATGGGCTTTGCCGATAGCTTCACCCAATGGCAAGGGGCCTTCGCGACCACTTTGCCCTTCTGCAGAATTTCCACTTCGTTCTGCCCTTCCGTCACTTGGAACGTGTAGGCTCCGGGTTTCAGCTGATTCGTTCCCACTGTGATCGGCTGGGTGGTGGTGAAGTTTGCGGAATTCATACCGCCCGCGAATGCAGGCCATGCGATCAGCACGATCGCTAAGGCTGGAATAAATCGAATGCGCATCTCGGTCTTGCTCCTGTCGAAGTATCCAGACAAACCGGGCCCAATGCCCGTCCCCCTGGGGAACGCTGCGCGTCCCGCCTGCAGACATATGCACAGACGTCCTCATGATTAGACGCGCCAATCGCTCCCGCG
The DNA here is from genome assembly GCA_049696975.1 of Candidatus Acidiferrales bacterium. Lineage (GTDB taxonomy): Bacteria > Acidobacteriota > Terriglobia > Acidiferrales > UBA7541 > Palsa-295. The sequence continues at coordinate 28,594 of JBAVUW010000003.1, forward strand.
TTGCAGATGATCTGAATTTCCTTTGCGGGACGGGGTTGGGCACCCCGGTCGTCCGGAAACTGCGTGAAAGCATTGCCTTTAACCGGGCTTCGCGCGAGCCTCTCTATGGCAGCGGGGATTTTCGGAATCCGCGCGACTCCTAGAGTCGTGCCGGCCGAATTCCCCGGGGAGGTTTCGATGCGATCGTCAAGCGAACCAGCTCTCTCGGCGCACGGCCCGCGCCCTCGGCCTGCCTCGGTGTCGTCTGGCGGACGCGCGATAAACGCTCGGCGATCCGCAGTTCTCCTCGCGACGCCTCCGTCGAGATGAACGGAAGCGTCGCGGCAGCCGGGTGCCTCTCCTGCAGTGAGGTTTCTGCATACACACGCCCGCACGAGCGTCGCCATCTGCCGGTGCGCCTCCCATGCTATTCTCGCCGTGAAACCACCCCGATGATTCGCCGCCAACTGAAACGTGCGCCGCGGTCGCCTCTCGCGCCGTGACGCAGCCCGCCGAAAGCCAGCCGATCGCCGCCGCAACGCGCCGCTACGCATTTCTCGTCGCCGCCGGAATCTTCTTCAGCCGCATCGCCGGCTTGGTTCGAGATCGCGTTTTCGCCCACTACTTCGGGAACTCCCTGGCCGCCGACGCCTTTCGCGCCGCCTTCCGCATCCCCAACGCTCTGCAGAATCTGTTCGGCGAAGGCGTTCTCTCCGCATCGTTCATCCCTGTCTACGCCGGCCTGCTCGCCCGCCAGGACGACCGAGAAGCGCGCCGCACCGCCGGCGCCGTAGCCGGCATTCTCGCTCTCACGATTTCGATTCTCGTGCTGATCGGCGTGCTCGCCACGCCCTATCTGATCCCCCTCATCGCCCCCGGCTTCCACGGTGAAACGCGCGAGCTGACCGTGCGCCTGGTGCGCATCCTGTTCCCCGGCGCGGGCCTGCTGGTCTTTTCCGCCTGGTGTCTCGGAATCCTCAATAGCCACCATCGCTTTTTTCTCTCCTACACGGCGCCCGTCATCTGGAATGCCGCCATGATCGGCACGATGCTCGAATACGGTCGCCGCAACGCGCCCGAGCCGCTGGCCGTAATCGTGGCCTGGGGCTCGGTCGCCGGCAGCGCGCTGCAAGTGATCGTCCAGCTGCCCACTGTGCTGCGCCTCCTGCACGGGCTCCAACTCTCGCTCGCCTATCACGCCGAGAACGTCCGCACGGTCATCAAGAATTTCGTCCCTGTATTTTTCGGCCGCGGCGTGGTTCAGATCAGCGCGTACGTCGATGTGTTGCTCGCGAGCCTCGTACCGGTCGTTGGCGCCGTCTCCGCACTTTCCTACGCGCAGACTCTCTACACGCTCCCGGTCAGCCTCTTCGGCATGTCGGTTTCCGCGGCCGAACTGCCGCAAATGTCCGGCGCCCTCGGCAGCGAGACCGAGGTCGCCGCCGTCCTGCGCGCCCGCCTGAACGCCGGGCTGCGCCAGATCGCATTTCTCGTCGTTCCATCGGTCGCCGCGTTCCTGATCCTCGGCGACGTTGTGGTCGGCGCGATCTATCTCACCCGCGGCGGCCGTTTCACCCAGGCCGACGCTATATACGTCTGGGGGATTCTCGCCGGCGCCACCGTAGGGCTGCTCGCATCCACGCTCGGCCGCCTCTATTCCTCCACGTATTACGCGCTGCGTGACACGCGGACTCCGCTCTGGTTCGCCGTCGTCCGGGTCCTGCTCACCACCGGGCTCGGCTATCTCTGCGCCATTCCGCTGCCGCGCCATTTCGGCATCGATCCGCGCTGGGGTGTCGCCGGCCTCACAATTTCCGCCGGTGTCGCATCCTGGGTCGAATTCCATCTCCTGCGCCGCACGCTCAATCGTCGCATCGGCCCTACCGGGCTTCCAGCGGCCTACCTGGCGAAACTCTGGGCCGCCGCGCTCGTGGCCGCTACCGCCGGCTGGGCGATTCGTCGCTATGGGGGACACCACGGCCCGATCCTTCTGGCAGTTCTTGTTCTGGGGACGTACGGGCTGATCTACTTCGCGGGAACGTGGCTTGCGGGAATCGCCGAATCGCGCGCGCTCTTCCGTCGCGCTCTCAAGCGGGCGCGGCCGGCCGGCTAGAGCGAGTCCGCACGCACTTCCGCCGATTCCTCGACGCCGGCGCTGATTTTTTCTGCGGATTGAAAATCTAGAACTTGAAAACTACGCCAGCCGAAACGTTCGGGCTGTATTGGTACGTCCCGAAGTAGCGCGTGCCCACCATGTTCGCGCTCACCCGGTAGGCCCAGCGCCGCTGGTGGATGTTGAAGTCGAGTCCGCCGCCAACTTCATATGCGAAGGCACCCTGATTGCCCAGGTCCGTCTGGGGCAAGAAATGCGATCTGCCCACCAGACCGTGTCCCCAGATCTCAAGTCCCCTGGGAATTGCCCAACGGAATCGCGGGCCGCCCATCGCCTGCACGTACCGCGTGCCCAACCCGTCGATCGATCCCCACGCGCCGATAAACTCCCCGTCGCCACCCACCCAAAAACCCTTCGGGTAGTACACGAGTCCGAGGTTCAAACCATTCATGTTCGACGTCACGTGCGGGACAATATAGAAACGGAAGAACGTATAACCCGCGGTCGCCTGCCAGTTGTAGTTCTTGAATACCCCATGAACCGTCGGCTGCTCCTGAGCGCCTGGATCCGATCCGGGGTCGTTTGACAAAGCCGTGGCAAAAGCATCCACCGCCGGCGAAGCAGGCGTCTCGGCCGCGACAAGCGGAGTGGCGTCGGCGGAAGCGGCCGGTGCCGCTAGGTCGGCCGTCGGCGCGACGGGTAGAGTGGTATCGGAATTGGCCTGCGCGTCGGCGCCGGCCGCGAAAACTAACAGCACCGCGCACAAAACGACCATCTGCTTCATCGCCTATCTCCCCAGGAGCCGCCCATCTGCTCCCCGCGTTCTTAATTTGAGCCACAATAGCCCGGCTGTCCACACCAAATTCACTATGGAGACAAAGAAAGTTACCTGTCGGTTGCTTCACAATGTGAAACACGCCGTCAGACCCGAATATACGCTCGCTGACAAATCCGCCGCCCCCAAAAGTCGCCTGTGATAAAATTGTCTTGACGTTCAGTGGGCATACGTTTGCATGCGTTGCATCTGCCTGAGCGGTACGGAGTTACAGGGACTACGCATGAACGCTCGAAGCAAGGCTTGGGACCAGGATCTGGCGCTTGCGCGCATTCAGGAACTCGAGCGCCTACCTGGTGGCCTGCTGCCGATCTTCCACGCCCTGGAGGAAGAATTCGGCTACGTCGATAAAGCCGCCATCCCGCTCATCGCCGGCGCCCTGAACCTCTCCCACGCCGAAGTCCACGGAGTGCTGAGCTTCTATCACGATTTTCACCGCGAGCCCGCCGGGCGTCACAGTTTGAAAATTTGCCGCGCCGAATCCTGCCAGGCCATGGGCTGCGAAACCGTGATTCGGCATGTAGAAAATCGCCTGGGCGTGAAGCTCGGTGAGACGACGAACGATCGCAGCCTCACGATCGAGCCCGTCTATTGCCTGGGAAATTGCGCGCTTTCTCCCGCCGTGATGCTGGATGGAAAGCTCTACGGACGCGTCTCGTCCGATGTCGCCGATTTCCTGATCGACGACGCGCGGAGGCACGCATGAGCCTGAAGATTTACGTTCCAGGCGATGCCGCCGCCCTGTCCGTTGGCGCGGACGCTGTCGCCAAAGCGATCAACGATCAAGTCGCTTCGCGCCGCCTCGACGCCACAGTGATTCGCAACGGCTCGCGCGGCATGTTCTGGCTCGAGCCCCTCGTCGAAGTCGAAACGCCCCGGGGTCGGATCGGCTACGGTCCCGTGACGACCGACCAGGTTCCGGGCCTGTTCGACGCCGGATTCCTCGACGGTAAGCGGCATTCACTCCATCTCGGCGTCACCGACGAAATTCCGTACCTGAAGAATCAGGAGCGGCTCACCTTCGCGCGCTGCGGCATCACCGATCCACTTTCGCTTTCCGATTACGTCAGCCATGGCGGCTACCGCGGCCTCGAGCGCGCGCTGAAGCTGGCGCCGATGGAAATCGTCGACGAAGTCACGAACTCCGGATTGCGCGGCCGCGGCGGCGCGGGCTTCCCCACCGGCATCAAGTGGAAGACCGTTCTGGGCGCCGCCTCCGATCAGAAATACATCGTCTGCAACGCCGACGAGGGCGACAGCGGAACGTATGCCGACCGCATGATCATGGAAGGCGATCCCTTCGTGCTCGTCGAGGGCATGACGATCGCCGCCCTCGCCGTCGGCGCCACGGCCGGCTACATCTACATTCGCTCCGAATACCCGCACGCATTCCGCCAGCTCAAGCGCGCCATCAAAATTGCCTACGATAAGGGATATCTTGGCGCCAACGTGGCCGGCAGCGGCAAGCGCTTCGATCTCGAACCGCGCATGGGCGCCGGCGCCTACATCTGCGGCGAAGAAACCTCGCTGCTGGAAAGTCTTGAAGGGAAACGCGGGCAGATTCGCTTCAAACCGCCGCTGCCCGCGATCAAGGGCCTGTTCGGCCAGCCGACGGTCGTGAACAACGTGATCTCGCTCGCCAGCGTGCCGATCATTCTCGACAAGGGCGCACCGTATTATCGGGACTTCGGAATGGGAAAATCGCGCGGCACCCTCACCATTCAGCTCGCCGGAAACATCAAGCACGGCGGGCTGGTTGAAAAGGCATTCGGGATCACCCTGCGCGAAGCGATCTACGACTATGGCGGAGGCACCGCGTCCGGCCGCCCCTTGCGCGCCGTTCAGGCTGGCGGCCCGCTCGGCGCATATTTTCCTGCGTCGCTGCTCGATACACCTCTCGATTATGAAGCCTTCGCCGAACGCAAAGGCATGCTCGGCCACGGCGGGATCGTGGTCTTTGACGACACCGTCGATCTGGCCCGCCAGGCACGCTTCGCCATGGAATTCTGCGCGGTGGAAAGTTGCGGCAAGTGCACCCCCTGCCGCGTCGGCTCGACGCGCGGTGTCGAGGTGATCGACCGCATCATCGCCAATGAAGACCGCGAGAAAAACCTCGAACTTCTGGGCGATCTGTGCGAAGTTCTCACCGACGGCTCGCTCTGCGCGCTTGGGGGCTTGATCGCCTATCCCGTACAGAGCGCGGTCCGCCATTTTCCCCAGGATTTCGAAAAACCGGCTCCTCCGCCCCCTCCTCAAGCGGCCGGTCGTACTCAGGAGGCCCCATCATGGCGCTGATACGAGAAACGGACTACGGGACGCCGAAGCGCGTATCCGGAACTCTGGTCGAGATCGAGGTCGACGGCAAGCCCGTCTCGGCTCCCGCCGGCACGTCCGTGCTGCGCGCCGCTGCGGAGGCCGGTATTCAAATCCCCAAGCTCTGCGCGAGTGACACTCTTGAGCCGTTCGGGTCCTGCCGTCTCTGCCTGGTCGAGGTGGAAGGCCGCCGCGGTTTCCCGGCCTCCTGCACCACTCCCTGTGAGAACGGCATGAAGATTCGCACGCAATCGCCGAAGCTTGAAAAGCTGCGCAGGGGCGTGATGGAGCTCTACGCGTCCGACTATCCCTGGGAGATGTTTGAGGGCGCCGCGAGCGGCGACACGGAATTCCAGCAGATGATCACTGCCGTCGGCCTGCAAGAGGTTCGCTACGGTTACAAAAGCAAGAATCATCAGGACGGCCTGAAGGACGATTCGAATCCCTACTTCGAATTCGACCAATCCAAGTGCATCGTCTGCTCGCGCTGCGTGCGCGCCTGCGAAGAAGTCCAGGGAACCTTCGCGCTCACCATCGACGGCCGCGGGTTCGCCTCGTTCGTCTCCGCCGGCGACAAGCCTTTCATGGAATCTGAATGCGTCTCCTGCGGGGCTTGCGTACAGGCCTGCCCGACCGACGCCCTGCTCGAAAAATCCGTGGCCGAACGGGGCCGCCCTGACCGCAGCGTGGTCACCACCTGCGCCTATTGCGGAGTCGGCTGCTCGTTCAACGCGGAACTGAACGGGAACGAAGTGGTCCGCATGACGCCCGACAAGGACGGCAAAGCCAATCACGGACACTCCTGCGTCAAGGGCCGCTTTGCCTGGGGCTACGCCACGCACAGGGACCGGATTTTGAAGCCCATGATTCGCGCGAAATTCACCGATCCGTGGCGCGAGGTCACCTGGGACGAAGCCATTAACTATGCCGCCAGCGAATTCAAGCGCATCCAGGCCAAGTACGGGGTCAATTCCATCGGAGGCATCACGTCGTCGCGCTGCACGGACGAGGAAACCTACCTCGTCCAGAAAATGATTCGCGCCGCGTTCGGCAACAACAATACGGACACCTGCGCCCGAGTTTGCCATTCGCCCACCGGATACGGGATGAAAACGACCCTGGGCACCTCCGCCGGCACGCAGGATTTTGACTCCGTCCAGGCCGCCGACGTGATCATGATCATCGGCGCGAATCCCACCGACGCGCACCCGGTCTTCGCCTCGCACATGAAGCGCCGCCTCCGCGAGGGGGCGCGCCTCATCATCGTCGATCCGCGCAAGATCGATCTCGTCAAGACTCCGCACGTCAGGGCCGATTACCACCTGCCGCTGCTCCCCGGCACCAACGTCGCGATGATCAATTCGCTCGCACACGTCGTCGTCACCGAAGGCCTCGTCGACGAACCGTATGTCCGGGAGCGTTGCGATCTCGCTGCCTTCGACCAATGGCGCACGTTCGTCGCCGAAGACCGGAATTCACCCGAGGCCACCGAAAAATACACCGGCGTGCCGGCGGCCGATGTCCGCGCCGCCGCCCGTCTCTACGCCACCGGCGGCAACGGCGCCATTTATTACGGCCTCGGCGTCACCGAGCACAGCCAGGGTTCCACCATGGTCATGGGCATGTGCAATCTTGCCATGGCCACTGGCAACCTCGGCAAGAACGGCGTCGGCATCAATCCTCTGCGCGGGCAGAACAATGTCCAGGGCTCCTGCGACATGGGCTCGTTCCCTCACGAATATCCGGGCTACCGCCACGTCGCGCAGGACGCCGTACGCGAGTCCTTCGAGCAGGCTTGGGGCGTCAAGCTCCAGATCGAGCCCGGCCTGCGCATTCCCAACATGATCGACGCCGCCATCGACGGGACGTTCAAGGGCCTGTACTGCCAGGGCGAGGATATTGTTCAATCCGACCCCAACACCCAGCACATGTCCCGCGGCCTGGCCTCCATGGAATGTGTCGTCGTTCAGGATCTGTTCATCAACGAAACGGCCAGCTACGCACACGTGTTCCTGCCCGGCGCGTCGTTTTTGGAAAAGGACGGCACTTTCATCAACGCGGAACGCCGCATCGGCATGGTGCGGAAAGCCATCGAGCCCCTGGCCGGCTTGGCCGATTGGGAAGTAACCATGAAACTTTCCGCCGCTCTCGGGTACCCGATGCATTACAACCATCCGTCCGAAATCATGGACGAGATCGCGCGCCTCAC
>JBAVUW010000004.1:0-111494 GCA_049696975.1 Candidatus Acidiferrales bacterium
GCCTGGCTCGGTAACTTCCGCCGACTGGTTGTCCGCTACGATCGCTCGATCACGATTTACGAAGCTTTCTTTCATATCGCCTGTTTCATGATTACCTTACGAAGGGTTTTGAAATGAGCTCTAGGGAGCGGAGCGTCCCCCATGCGACGGCAGAACTTCAGGCGTCGGAGAGGGATTCGTCGAAACCCGCTCCCTCCTTCTTTTCAGTTTTTTCCATCTCAGCAGACTCCAGGATTTCCCCGCAGTCGAGGCATTCCACGTATTGGGCGTCTTTGTCTTGCGCGATCAGCTGGGTGCGCCGGTGCGGGCAGGTTGGTTTCGTCATGGTGGCATCCATATCCGACGCTCACGCGAGTATAGCACCGGCGCTTTTCCGGATGGCTTCAGGGGCCGCTGCGTGGTCGACCGCTCTATAGAAAGAGAAGACCCGCAGCAGACACCTGGGTTAGCCAGGGGAAGCACAGCAGGATTGACAAAGATGGGGATTGCCACTATCTGTCTTGCTGGCTCGCGCATCTGAATGAGGCAACGTGGCTGCAGAACTGACTTCGCAAAAAAGGCTCGGTACGGTGCTGTTCTACGGCATCGTGGCGCTGCTGATGTATCTGACGTTTCTGGTGTTGGCGCCGTTCCTGGTGCCGCTGGCCTGGGCGGCGGTGCTGGTGACCGTATCCTACCCGGTATATGAGTGGGTTTCGCGCACGTGGGGGCCGACGCGGGCGGCCATCGTGTGCACGCTGGCGGTGACACTGATTCTGATCGTGCCCGTGTTGTTCGTCATGGTGGCGTTCGTGCGGCAAGGCGTGAGTGCGGTGCAGGAAATCCAGTTCCAGCTGGCCATCGGGAGCTACACGAAGCTGGACGATTTGTGGACCAAGATCCAAGAGCGATTTCCCGAAGCCGGCGGAGACAGCCTCAGCAGGACACTCCAGCAGTACGGCGCGGTGGCGGCCGGATTCGTCGCCGGAAAGCTCGGAGTGATCCTGAAGAACGCAGCGGTCTTCTTTTTCCACCTCGGCGTGACGGTCCTGGCAATGTTTTATTTCTACCGCGACGGGGATTCGATGGTGGCACGGCTGCGCGACCTGCTGCCTTTCGAGCTGGTGCACCGGGACCGCATGCTGAGCGAATCGCGGGAGTTGATCTTCGCCAGCGTGACGTCGAGCCTCGCAGCGGCCGTGGCTCATGCGATCCTGGGCGGCATGGCGTTCGCGGTGACGGGCATCGCGGCGCCCGTTTTTTGGGGCGTCATGATGGGATTTTTCTCATTTGTGCCGCTGGTGGGCTCAGCGCTGATCTGGGTGCCGGTGGCGATCAGCCTGATGGCGGGAGGACACCTGGGCCGGGGCATCGCGCTGGTGTTCATCTGCGCGGTGATCGTGGGCGCGGTGGACAACCTGATCCGGCCATGGCTGATCAGCGGACGCGCGGAGCTCGGCGGCCTGATGGTTTTCATCGGCGTGCTCGGCGGGATCGAAGCGTTCGGGCTGTTGGGCGTGGTTCTGGGACCCATCATTGTAGCGATGGCGGCGAGCGTTCTGGAGGTCTACGCGCCGACCGATGCGCACCGTGGAAACAAAGCGGCCCGCGCGGATGCGAAGTAGGTTTGCGGCGTGCTAGAGTAGCGCGCCTTAGTATCATGAAGTGCCGGTGAGCCGCCGTATGGCCAAGAACTCCCATTCCCATCCGCATCACGCAGGCTTGCCGCCGGAAAAGCTCCGGTGGCACTGCGAGCCTGCGAATATTCCCTTTGACTCGACCGCAAAGATCGAACCGACGGCGGGCGATATGGGGCAGGAGCGCGCGCTGCGGGCCCTGCGCATGGGGGTGGAGCTGACGGCTTCGGGCTACAATCTTTTCGTCTGCGGACTTTCGGGCACCAGCCGCGGCGGCATGATCGTGCGCATGATCGAGGACATGCACCCACAGACCGAGCCCGCACCCGACCGCTGCTACGTGAACAATTTCAAGAATTCCGACCGTCCGCGCCTGTTGACGCTGCCGCGGGGACTCGCGAACGCGTTCAAGAAGGAAGTGGAATCGGGAATCGATTTTCTGCGCCGGAGAATTCCGCAGGTGTTCGAAGGCGAGCCTTTCCAGCGCCAGAAGACGCGCATCGTCGAGCGCTTCACAGTGCGCGAAAAAGAATTGATGGACGATTTCACGCGTCGTATCGCACGCGAGCAATTTGCGCTGGGACGCATGCAGGTGGGCGCGGTTGCGCTGCCAGAAATTTTCCCGGTGCTCGACGGCCAGATGGTTCCGATCGAGGAAATCCCCAAGATGGTGCAGGACGGGAAGCTCGAAAACACCGCCGCGGAAGAGCTCGAGCGGAAATACGACCAGTTCCGGCAGGAATTCACGATCGTCTACCGCAGGACACTGGCGCTTTCCCGCGAGCTGGCCAGCGAAATGAACTACCTTGAGCAGGAAGCGGCGTCCGTGCTGGTCGACGGAGTGATCGAAGAGCTGAAGGAAAAATACACGGGCGCGCACATTTCCGAATATCTCGAGGAAGTGCGGCATCACATTCTCGACAATCTCGATCCGTTCAAGGAGCGCGAGGGAGAAGAGGATCAGCCGCCGTCGGAAACGACGGGACTGCCGAAACCCGAACGCTCGGAGCGGGATCCCTTCCGCATCTACGGCGTCAACGTGATCCTGGCGCACAACGAGCACGACAAGTGCCCCGTGGTGTTTGAAACGATCCCGACGTACGCGAATCTTTTTGGCACCGTGCATCGCAGCTACGACACGCGGGGTAGCTGGAATTCCGATTTCATGGACCTGCGCGGCGGCTCGCTTTTGCGCGCCGACGGCGGATTCCTGGTGATGTACGCTCTGGACACCATGACGGAGACCGGCGTGTGGCGCACGCTGAAGCGCACGCTGAATCACGGCAAGCTCGAAATACAGCCGATCGACATGTTTTTTCCGTTCAGCAGTGCGTCGCTCAAGCCCGAGCCAATCGACGTTCATGCGAAAATCATTTTGATCGGCGACCGCGAAATGTACGAGCTGCTCTACGACTACGAGGACGACTTCAAGAAAATTTTCAAGGTGCGCGTGGAATTCGACGAGGAGATGAATTGGAGCGACGAAGTCTATCGACACTACGGCGGGCGCCTGCGAAAGCTGGTGGACGACGAAAAATTGCTGCACTTCGACCGCACCGCCGTCGCGTCCATTCTGGAGCACGGTGTTCGGCTGGCGGGAAGGCGCGGCAAAATCACCACGCGGTTTTTCGATTTAGCCGACTTGGCGCGCGAATCCAGTTACGCGGCGCGGCATGCGGGGTGCAACGTGGTGAATGCCGGACACGTGCGCGCGGCGCTCGACGCCAAAATCGACCGGCACAATCTGCTGGAAACGAAAATCCGGGAAATGATCGAGCAGAACCTGGTGTTCATCGACACAACGGGCGGCCGCGCAGGTCAGATCAACGGCTTGAGCGTGATGGAGATCGGCGGCTACGCATTCGGCAAGCCGGTGCGCATTACCGCGTCCGTGGCGATGGGCAAATCCGGCATCATCAATATCGAGCGCGAGTCGAATCTCAGCGGACGATTTCACGATAAGGGGGTGCAAATTATTTCCGGCTATCTGCGGCGTACGTTCGCGCAGGACAAGCCGCTTTCGCTTTCCGCGAGCGTCTGTTTTGAGCAATCGTATTCGGGCGTGGATGGCGACAGCGCCAGCTCCACCGAAATTTACGCGCTGCTTTCCGCGCTGTCGGAGTTGCCCATCCGGCAGGATCTGGCCGTGACCGGGTCCGTGAATCAGCAGGGTGACGTGCAGCCGATCGGCGGCGTGAATCAGAAAATCGAGGGCTTTTACGACGTCTGTCGGCTCAAAGGGCTCACCGGAAAGCAGGGCGTGCTGATCCCGTCGGAGAACGTGGACGACTTGATGCTGCGCGACGAAGTGATCGAAGCGGTCGCACAGGGCCGCTTTCATATTTATCCCGTTACCAGGATCGAACAGGGCATCGAAATCCTGACCGGCGTGCGCGCGGGCAAACGCAGCACCACCGGAAAGTTCGACGCGGGGAGCGTTTTCGCAAAAGTGGATGCGCGGCTGCACCAGATGGCGTCCACGCTCCGCAAGTTTGATTAGTCCTTCCCGGTTCGCCCGCTTGAGGGCCACTACCCTGCCGAGCCGTTGACTCTGACAGACCTGCCTGCGCTCGCAAAATGCCGTCTGGATGCCTGCGCGCCGCCAGTCGCCAAGGTGTGCCCAGACGGCCTTGACAGTGTGTATCATTGTGATATCATTTCGATATTGTCCCCATAGGAGATCGCTCATGAAAGAGAAAAAAGCCTTTTCGCTTCCTGGGGGAGCGATGCTGCTGGTGATTGTGGTGATGATGGCGCTGACGATTGTTCTGCTGGTCCGTGTGACCAAGGACACATCCGGACCACTGCCGGTGTTCTGCTTCCTGGCGATCGTTCTCGAGGCGATATGCTTGAGAGGCCTGTTGGTTGTGAATCCGAACGAGGGCCAAGTGATTCAGCTCTTTGGCCGCTACGCGGGCACGGTCCGGGAGCCAGGCTTTCAATGGATCAATCCGCTCACGACCCGGCGCAAACTTTCGTTGCGCGTCCGGAATTTCGAGACCGACAAGCTGAAAGTGAACGATCTCGAGGGAAACCCGATCGAGATTGCTGCCGTGGTCGTCTGGCAAGTGGTGGATTCGGCCGAAGCCGTCTTTGAAGTCGACAATTACGAAAACTTCGTGCACGTGCAGAGCGAATCGGCGCTGCGGAATATGGCCACGTCGTACGCGTACGATTCTCACGAAGCCGGCAAGATGAGCCTGCGCAGCCACACGGCGGAAACCGCGGCGCAATTGAAACAGGAAATCGAAGACCGGCTGTCGAAGGCCGGAGTCGAGGTGATCGAAGCACGCATCAGCCATCTTGCTTACGCCGCGGAGATCGCCGGCGCGATGTTGCAGCGCCAGCAGGCGTCCGCGATCATCGCCGCGCGCCAGACGATCGTCGAAGGCGCCGTCAGCATCGTGCAAATGGCGCTCGATCAGCTTTCGGAAAGAAAAGTAGTGGATCTGGACCCGGAGCGCCGCGCTTCGATGGTGAGCAACCTGCTGGTCGTGCTGTGCGGAGAGCGAAGTCCGCAGCCGGTGGTGAACGCAGGAACGCTGTACTCCGGATAGAGGCGCCGATGGCGGATCGCAAACCATTCCTGCTGCGGCTCGATCCGGCGATTGCGGCCGCCCTGGAACGCTGGGCGGCGGATGACCTGCGAAGCCTCAACTCACAAATCGAATATCTGCTGCGAAGGGAGTTGCGGGCAGTCGGACGGCTGCCTCGCGAGGTTACGCAGCCCGTCAGCAAGTGACGCACCGAGGGGCTAGAGCGTGCGGTGCATGGTCACGTTGATTGTCATCGTCTTGCCGTCGCGATTGACGAGCAGCTTGTATTTGTGGCCGACGTTGCGGAACAACTCGCGAACGGCGGTCACCGAAATATCGGCGGCGGCTTCGTCGTCGACGCCCTCAATCACGTCGCCTTTTTGAACGCCCGCCTCTGCCCCGGGGGACCCCGGCCGGACCTGCACAACCTCCAGAGTTCTCAATCCCGGGCCCGTCGCGGCGACGGAGATTCCGCTCATGTCCTCGTGATCGTCCGCATGGATTTCGCTGTTCCCATCGAAGTACGCCAAATTGCTGGCGTAATCAAGCGTCACGGTGAACCTCCGCAGCATTCCCCCACCGATTTCGCCCGCGATCTGAGAATCGTCACCTGACAAATGGCCCTCGGCAAAAGCCGCCAGCGGCGCCTGGATCTGGTACGGACCGAGCTCGAAATATTCGATCCTTCCCAACACCGCTCTGCCGCTGACTCCCAAATCGACGGGAGCAAGCGGCACGGTCTTCAGGTGCGACGAAAAAAAGTGGTGCTGGTGCGCGAAGCGATCGGAAATCAGCAGCGGAACGTCAAGCGCGGTGTTGATGACGAACAACGCTTCGCCGGATTTGTGCCCCGTCACATCGACCTTCGCGCGCACCGCCGGCAGGCCGTCGTGCATCGTGAGCGGGAAGCCCTTCCCGGCGCCCTTGTAATGATAGGAGGCGGGATCGTACAGGCGCACGGTCTGCCGACCGTAGTCGATCTCCATGACCGCGCCCGAGACGATGTCATTGCCGATCGTGCCTTCGTACCCACGGCCGAGGCGGGGACCGAAGTCGCTGTGGGCCTGTGAACCTAGCTGGGCAAGCGCGAATTCAACGTCGGTCAGGTTCAGCACGGGCGACCGCAGATTCGCCACACCGAGCTCCGCAGCGCGCGCGGGATCAATCGAGGAGACGGCGGCGCTCGTATCCAGCTGAAACATCGAGGGCTGGCCTTGATTTACGCGCACGGGAACAAAAACGAGATTGTCGACGAATTGCGCGGGCAGCTGCGCGACGTTGCCGCCGAAAGCGAAGCGCACCATTGCGGCGCCTGGCGCGGGCGCGGGGGCACTGTTTTGCGCCCGTAACCGCGGCGTTGACGCGAGCCCTGCCGAGAGCAACAGCATGCCTGCCGCGACAGTGAACCTGGTCGTGCGCTTCATCAACCCTCCCGATCTACCGCCAAGCCCGGATGGATGCCCGGAAAGTATACGCGACTGAGCGTCCAAGTCATTCCGCGCCCCGCTCTAGCATCCCCTGCGGCCTGTCATGGTGGCGGCGCCCAGTATCCCTCGCGGGCAAACACGCGAACGGCCGGCTTTTTCGAAGGCGAATTCATCGGCTGGCCATTTGCGTCGAGCGGCTCTACGGTCAACGTGTGGAATTGCCCGTCGTGCGCCGGCGCGATGCCGAGCAGGTATTGATGCCGCAGCGCCGACGCGATTTCATGGTAGATGGGAACGAACTCGTTCTCCGACTGCGGGAAATAGGCGCGGCCGCCCGTGATGGCGGCAAGCGAACGGAGCGCGTTCTCGGCTTTCTCGAAGCCGACGTCAGCGGCCGACACGGGCGGCGCGGGCTTTTTCCCTTTCTTCGAACTGAATCCGCGCAACCCTCCATCGAGGCCGACGGGGAAAATCACCACGTCGCTATCGCGCAGTTTGCGAACCAGGGCGTCCCAGCGAGCGGGAGGCGACGAGTCAAGTCCCGTGCTCAGAACCACCAGGGCGCGCTTGCCCGCACTCGGACCGAGCGAGTCCAGGATGGCCGAAATTGAATCGTAAAGATTGAGATCACCCATACCGATGGTGTACTGCATCGTGTTGAGCGCCGAGAGGAACGCGGATTTGTCGGCCGTGAATTGCAAGATCAGGCGCGGCGACTGATCATAGGTGACCAGAGCGACCTGATCGCCAGCGGCTAAGCCATCCAGCAGCGCGTAAGCAGCCACGAGATGCTGATCGTGAATCAGGTAGACCGCGGGGCTGGTCTCGATCATCACCAGCACCCGCGCGGGCGCTTCGACGGGCGTGAAAGCGACAATCGGTTGCGCGCTGCCGTCGTCGAGCACATGGAAATTGCTCTGTGACAGTCCACCCACGAAATTCCCCTGGTTGTCGAGAACGCTCGCGTCGACCTTCACGATTTGGGTTGCGGCTACGAGAGGCGTCGGGGAGTTCGCCGCGGGTTGCTGCGCGCTCCCCGGCGAAATCGCGCAAGCCACAACCAGGATGAAGAATGAAATGAGAAACACGCGAAGAGAAAAACCCAAATCATAAGCGTGGCAATTGCAGCGGGGTGCGGTCCGCCCGCATCGTGGGAAGCCTGCAAACCACGCGATGCGAAGCGGACGCAGCAATGTCCTGTCTGGGCCGCGAGGCCGAGTCAATTACCCGGCGGCGTAGCGGCGGGCGGAGCAGCCGTTGCGGACTTCGGCGCGCTGAGATATCCCTTCGCCGAGTCCTTGGTCACGTCGAACACGACGATCTCATATGGCGCGCGCGCTCCGTGCACGTAGAACTGGATGGGCTCGCCGACCGTGCGGTCCTTCTTTTCGATGTTCTTGTCGTCGGCAACCACGTCCACCGTGTATTTGTACTTCTTCGTGTCGGTCTTCTTCAGCTGAACTTCGATCGGCCCCACGTGCTCGGGCGATTTCGCCGATTTGTTGAGTGTGAATTCGAAAATATCGCGTTCTCCGAGGCGCTTCAGCTCTTCCACCTCGTCATGGTTGCGCGCGATCAGCCCGCTCTGCACGCCCAGATCGCCCTTCATGCTGGTCATGGCAGTCTTGGTCGCTTCCAGATCGGCCTTTGTAGAATTCAGATCGGTCTGCGTGCCGTTGATCTGCGTGGCCATCTGTCCGAATTTCGTTGTCGTATCCGCTTGGACGGCGCCGAGCTGCTGGCGAAATTGCTGATCGCTCTTCTGCTGTTCATTGCGCACGGTTTGGGCCAGTCCGCGGGCACGCGCCAGCTCATCTTCGGTAAGTCCGAGCTTTTGTGACATCACGTCGAGCTGCCCCTTCAGGTCGGCGATGCGCGAGTTAGTCTTGTCGAGCTCAGCGGCGGTCGCCTGCGCCTTTTGCGACGCGTCTTCCTCGGCCTTGTGCATGTCCTGCCGCTGTGCATAGCCCGCGTAGAGCAGATACGCCACCAGTGCGAACGCCACGACGAACAGCACTGTCACCCAGCGCGGCAGAGTTCCGGCTTCGACTACCTGTGGGGTTTCGCTCGGTTGATCCAAACTCATCGTGCCTCCTTGACCGCTACGGGCGCGGCCGTTTCGCGAGATTATCGCCGAGCCGGGGAGCGAAGTCTATCCCCGGGCGCGAGCGCTGTTGCCACTGCGGCGCGGCCAGTGCGCTTCCACGCGGGTCGTTAGGCCGCCGCGCGGCGTGAATTCGCCCGTCACGCGGCACCAGACCGGACCAGCCGACGTGACGATGTCCTTCAACATCCGGTTTACCGCGTTCTCGTAGAAAATGCCGAGATTGCGATACGCGAGCAGGTACAGTTTCAGCGATTTCAACTCAAGGCAGTGTTTCTTGGGTTCGTATTGAATCGTGATCGCCCCATAATCCGGTAAGCCCGTCTTGGGGCAGACCGAGCTGTACTCGGGCACGCGGATTGTGATGGTGTAGCCTGGGAATTGGTTGGGCCACGTTTCGATTGCCGGCAGCTTGGCGCGGATTCCTGACGCGGCGTGTTCGTCTGTGTAGCCTGGCATCTTTTGCCTTCGTCTCTATCTTACTGAGGTCGCCGGGCCGCGCATACAGTTTTCCGGCTATTGCGGCGAGAATTCGTTTTGGATATGCTTCGCCCGGCCGAATCCAGGGACACTCGAAGAATAATGATTTGCCCCCAATGCCGCAGCGCAGAATGTTTCCGCTCGCATCGCGGAGGCGCGGGAGATTTCCTCGCCACCCTCGTCCGGCTGAGGCCCTGGCGTTGCCGGGCCTGCGACAAGCGATTTCACGCCTGGACGGTGGCCATTCCCTTCGCGCGCTATGCGCACTGCCCCCGCTGCGGGAACTTCGATTTGCAGCATATTGCGCGCGAGCGCGTCGATGCCGGCACGCTGATCTTTCTGAAGCGCTTTCTCGGCTTTTCCTCCTATCGCTGCGACCCCTGCCGCCAGAAATTCTTCAGCATTCTGCCGCACCGGAAAATCGTTCCGTCCATGATTGGTGAAGATTCACGGAAGGTTCCGGTGGCCTGATCGCGCCGCCGACCTGGATACGCGCGACGCGACAACGGATTCCACGATTTGATTCCGAGCTGAAAATTGGCTGGAGAGAATCTCGTGCGGAGGAGCTATTCGGTCGTTTTTGCGGACGCACCGGCTGGACTGCCGAGCGACACCAGCAACCGGCGAAGTTTCGCGCGGTCTTCCAGGCCCATGCCGACCATTTCAAATCCGGCCTGATGCGAGCGCACGAACCGAACGACGGCTTGCATGCTGATCGAACGCAAACCCGCCGGAATTTTCAGAGTGGCCTCGGTTCCGACGGCAAGCTGCACGTCGCCGCTGAGCAATCCGCCTTCCAGGCTCAACACGCTGATCGCTGACGAATATTTTCCGCGCGCCGAGGTGATTACCGCAGGCACGTTCCGCGGCAGCCGGATGCGCCGATAGCGGCGGTGTCGCACCACGTCGCGATCCGGAATCGGGTCCAGGGGCGCCAGCGCCATCACTTTGTCGTCGAGGCCCGATTGCGGCAGAAATGCCGTCATCCACTCCGGGTCAAGCTTCATCAGCGCCTGCGCAGCCGCCGTGCGAATCTCCTCCGCATAGGCCCAGCCGAACGCTTTACGCGTTTCGACGAATCGCCGCATATGCCCGGCCGCGCCCTGCGCCCGCATCCGCCCCAGAGCTTCGATCGCCTTCACGCGCAGGTATTCGGATCCTTCCGGCAAGATGTCGCCTTCGGCCAGCCGCAACAGCTTCGGCGCGGTTTCCTGATCGCCACACATGCCGATCTCGTCCAGAGCCAGCGGCAGCACCATAATGTCGAGCGCTTCGATCGAATTCGTCAGGATCTGCCCGCGCTCCGGTGCTCCGGCGATCGAAAGCTGCCGCACCACGGCGTCGTGAAACGATCGCCCGCCGTGTCGCAGGCGTTGCGGCAGCAATTCATCCACGCCCTCCGGGTCGAGCCTGCTCAGCAATCCCACAATGGTCGCGGCCTTCGCCGGCGCTTCCGACTTCATCACTTCCTTGAGGTATCGCGCGCATGCGCTGCCCACGGCCCGGGAGAGCTGCACCACGTTTTCGCGTTCGCTGCGGCGCCCTGAACGCGCCATGCGCACGGCCAGATGTTCGCCCGCGCCCTGCGGGATGCGCATCAGCACGCCGACAAGCCCTTCGGGCATCGCCTCGGCCGTCAAAGCCTCTTCGATAAATTCCGTAATCCGATTCTCGACGCCGAGCCGCGGCCGCAAATTCTGCGCCCACGCCGGACGCAGTTCCTCAAGATCGGCCAGCGAATCCAGCGCCTGCTGCATCGCTTTGTAATACCGCCGCGACGCCGCTTCCTGGCTCAAGCGCACAAAAGCTGCGCTCAGCAACGTTTGCAACTCCGCGTCTTTTTCGGCTGCCAGCTGATGCCCGATCTGCGCCAGGGCATCCTGCAGCCGCTGGCTTGCGCCCTTGCTGTAAAGCTCGGCCAGCTGCCCGAGCCCGATGGCCGCTTTCTTGCGCGCTTCCGCGTCTTTGTTCCGCACGCACGACGCATATTTCAGCAGCACATCTCCGGCGATATCGGCTTCCCCGCGGCCCAGCAATTCCTCCACGTACGACTGCACGTTGCGCGGCGGAATGCACCACGCCTCGGTTGAGGTGAGCACCGCCCGCTTGCCCGATTCCGGCACAGCCGCCCAGAATTGCCGGTCGAGCACGTCCGCGTGCGATTCGACCGAGAGTCCCGCGCTGGCCATCTTATCTTCGCGTGCTTTCAGCAGCTTTCGCAGCGTGCCGAGCTCGTGACCCATCTTGTCGAGCATCTGCCGGACAGCATTCACGCGCACTTCGCCGCGCTGAAACCGGTCGAGTGCAAAACGAATCGCAAGATCCTCGGCAAGCTTCAGCAGCACGCCTTCGTCGACTTTCGCCGACGGAGTCTTCGCCGCCACCGTCGCCAGCGCTTGGCGCAAAGTAACCTGTGCATTCTGCGGCAGTGCCGCGAAATTCAGCTGCCACGCCGCCTGGTCGGGCAACGGCCCGCCCTTCGTGCCCGCCGCCTGGGTCGCTTCGCCGAACTGTGCGAGCAGCCGCAGCAAACTTTGCATTTCTTTTTCGCCCAGTTGCGGCAGTACGTCTGGATCGGCCGGGGGGCTCGCACTGTTTCCGCCCGAGGCGCTCGGGGCGGCGCCGGCATCGGCGTCCGTGCCACTCGCGCTTGCCGGTCCGGCTTCGGCGCCAGAACCGGCACCGCCGGAGTAAACGGAGCCATTCCCAGTCCCTGAGCCCCCGTGTGCGCCTTCGGCCGCAGCGATCAGCTGAATCATCTTCTCGGGGCTGCGAAACCAGTCCTGGATCATGTCCGCGTCCGCGCCCAAGGTGCGAGCGGTCAGCTGCGCGGCCACGCGCGCTTCCGAATAAGCCGAGTCTTCCGCCACAAAGCGAATCTCGTTGACGCGAATTCCCGCCTTCTCGCGGTCGTGGAAGTACGCGTCGAGGCG
The DNA here is from genome assembly GCA_049696975.1 of Candidatus Acidiferrales bacterium. Lineage (GTDB taxonomy): Bacteria > Acidobacteriota > Terriglobia > Acidiferrales > UBA7541 > Palsa-295. Next base: position 12,097 of record JBAVUW010000004.1, read on the forward strand.
CTCGCTGAGCGGCACCGATTTCGGCCCGCCCGAATCCATGAACGCCTTCACCAAGTTTCCGTAGTCCTCGCGGGCGACCTGCGGTAGGAAGGCGATACTGGCGACGCCGGCGCCGTTCAAAAGGTCAGCGAAACTCTTCTCCGCCTGGGTCGATTCAAGCGGTACTCCGTCGAGCAGGAGCTGCGAACCCGAGGCACCCAGCAGCAGGCCCGTAGTACCGGCCGCCTGCACGGCCTGCTCGAGCTCGTTCCAGCTGACCTCAAACTGTGCAGCCGAGCGAAGGTGTTCTAAGCCATAGAGTCGGGAGTACTTAAGGAGAACATTGAGGCTCCGCACGAAGGCCCGGGCATTGGGTATGGTGGACTCGGTGGACACTGTCAGTTCACTCTGCAGGGCCATTTCTCCCTCAACGTACTAGCCAAGTGTACTGGAACGCCCGGCAGGAGGAATGGTACGAACGGTCTAAGGGTGCGGGCGTAATTACTGCACCAAAACTGGACGAACGTACAGTTGGACCGTTCTAGTTTGGTAACTGTACTTCCACTGCGAGGTCTTTCACCACGGGGCGGACTCGGCGGATGATCTCGCTGGCCCAAAGCCTATCGCTCAGCACCACGAGCGAGCCATCTTCGAACGCGCAAACACCACAGAAGTCGTAATTCGCGAATCGAGCATGATATGCGTCGACTCCCCGGCGCGCCAGCTCGGCCTCGAGCGCCGCATCCGGCTCGGCTCCCGGCGCCAGTGGCGCTCCTGCCCGCGCGCCAAAGGTCTCTTTTTCAAAACGCCCCAGCAGAGCTTCCAGCGCCGCGGGTTCGGGCGCTGGAATCACCATTGACCGTGGATTGGCCCGCCGGTAAGCAAGACCGTGCGTATCGCAATATTCCCGCACGCGATCCAGATGGCTGAAAAAATCCAGCGCCCACGGTTCCTGCCCGGCAGTCGCCCGCAGTACGCGCCCCCAAACCCGCGCTGCATCCGCGCCCCGCACCGGTTCGCGATTTTCGTCCGCCTCCACCAACTCGAGTCCCACCGCTTTCACGTCCGAGCCGAGGTCGAGTGCTTCAATATCGAGCTTGTACATCATCCCTCATCGACAAACGCACGCGGGAATTTCTTCTGAAAGTCGGGGGACTGCTTGCGCACTTCGAGCCAGTCGAAAAACGCATCGGGAGTTTCCAGCCAGATCCCGAACCAGTGCGCCACTTCTTCCTTCTGCGCGCGGTTGTCCGCTTCCACCTTGTGATTCCGCGAAATCATTTCCGCCCGCCGGCGTCCCAGCCGCGCGACTTCGCGCACCCGCTCGGTAGCATGCTTCTCGCCTTCGGCCGAAAACTTCCGCAGCAGCTCATCCAGCCGCACCAGGCACATCTCCGCCTCTGTGAATGTCGAGAAATGCAGCAGGTCGGCGAACTCTTCTTCGTATTTACCCTCGGTATCGGATTGCGTGGACCACACCACACGCATGCCTGCCTCTTCCAATACGCTGACCACGTAATCCGTCGAAGTTTTCCCGTTTGTCGCACCCAGCTGCGAGATCAACTGGCGCCGAATCTGCTCGATCTCCGCGGGAGTGAAGCGCGGCTTCTCCAGTGCGCGCGCCGCTTCGAGGATGTGCTCCTTCTTCGTTGCGGATTCGCCCGGGTCTTTCTTGTGGGAGTGGCTGCCGGTCAAAGGATCCTCAGTGCTGCACGGGCTTCTTCGGTGCGGGATCGGCCAGAGCGGCAGCGGCTGCGTCGTGGGCCAGCAGCTTGCGCAACCGTGCCACATTGCGATTGTGTTCCGCCAGCGTGCGGCTGAATGCATGGCCGCCCGCATCGTCCGCCACGAAATACATATAGTCGGTGGTCGTCGGCGCCCGTGCCGCGCGCAGCGAAGCCTCGCCGGGATTCGCAATCGGACCCGGTGGCAGCCCCTTATGCTCGTAGGTGTTGTAGGGCGAATTCACTTTCAAATCCACGGAGTGGACATTTTTCTCCGGACGTCCCGCCAGATCCATCGCGTACTGTACCGTGGGATCGCATTGCAGCGGATTGCCGATGCGCAGCCGGTTGTAAAAAACTCCGGCCACCAGCGGCCGCTCGTCGGCTTCCGGCGTTTCGCGTTCCACCAATGACGCCAGCGTCACCGCCTGCAGCGGCTCCAGCGCGGGACCCTCGGGCGGCGCCGCGGCCGGCGGCAAAGTCTCCCACACCGCGCGGAAATTCTGCACCATACGCTTCGCCACCTGCTCGCACGTGGCCTTGCGCGAAAATTCGTAGGTCGATGGGAACAAAAATCCCTCCAGGCTGTCGGCCTGCGGCGCCAGATCCTGAATCAGCGTCGTATCATGCGCTGCGGTGAGGAAATCGGCGCGGCTGCACACGCCCTGACGCTCGAGCTCGTCCGCGATGTCGAACATGTTCCAGCCTTCGGGAATCGTGACCGTGTGAACGAAAATTTGCCCGTGCGCAACCTTCCAAAACACTTCGCGCGAATTCACCGGATGGTCGAAATAATACTCCCCGGCCTGCAAAGCCCTGCGGTAGTGCCAGTCGCTGAAGAGGGCGAATGCCAGCTTGCTGCGGATCACGTCGTTTCTGCGAAGAATCGCCGCCACGCCCCAGCGCGACGTCCCGCGCGGAATATCGACGAACACTTTTTCGGGCCGGTGTCCCCGATAGGGACGGCTGATCTGTGAATCCACCCAGCCCGCTGCGCCGCCCAGTGCGGCGATCAGCAAAAGTGCCAGAAATCCCAGCCGCCGCATTCCGTTTATTCCTTCTCCGCAAGATCGCCGCGGGCGCATCCGCCGCGCTTCTCGAGGTAATCGCGCAGCATCACCGCGGCAGCCACGTCGTCAATCGCTTTGCGTTTGCGCTTCACAGCCGACCGCGTCTCGGCGACCGTTCGTTCCGCTTCCCAGCTCGTCAGCCGCTCGTCCACTAATTCCACTCCGATGCGCGTGGCTTTCCCGAGCCGCGCAGCGAATCGCGCCGCTTCTTCCGCCATCTCGCCCGCTTCGCCCGTCATGTGCAACGGCTGGCCGACGATAATATGCGTCACGCCCCGCGCGCGGCAAGTTTCGCGCAGCCTCGCGAGATCGCGCTGCCGGTTCGCGCGCACCAGCGTCCCGATCGGCTGCGCCGTCAATCCCCTCTCGTCCGAGATCGCCAGGCCCATCCGCTTCCGGCCGTAGTCCACCGCGAGTATCCTCTCCGTTTTTGCCGCGGCCGCGGATTTTTCCCCGCTACGTGCGCGCCCCGTCGTCGCCATGGCCCGCTCATTATACGTGACGCGAATCTCGGCACGCATACAGCGTGCACCGGAGTTTCCGAACCGCCCACGCCTTTTGCATCTGGATGGCCTGGGGGAGCCCCCGTGCAGGCCCACTGCTCGGTGAAGTGACGATCAAGGTGTGCGCCGACGGGCACCCTTTTGTTTATTTTGTTCGTCGCGTTTTTTCCGTTCGCGCTCGGGAGATCGTTCGCCGTCTCTCTCCGCCCACCATGGCCACAGGGTCGTTTTCAGTATATCGCGCGGCCTTCCATTTCTGCTCGGAGCTGCTGTGCCTACGGCTGCCGCCCCCGCTCGCCGCTTTCCCACGCCGACCAGGAGCCTTGTTCCCGCATGGAATTGTCGAGTCCGGTGTCCTTCAGTTCTTGCTCGATTTCCGCGCGCGATTGCCGATGTCCGAGCCGCGCGGGTGCGTCGGCGAGCGCGTAGGCGGTGATCGCCGCAATCGCCACATTTTTCTTCAGCTCGCCAAAATCCACTTTGTCGAACGTATCCGACGCGGCGTGATAGTTCAGCATGTAATTCGCCTCGTCCTGATTCGCCACCAGGGCCGGCACGCCCTCCAGCATGAAATCCAGATCATCCGTGTCCCCGGCGGAATTGAATGTGTAGGTCATTGGCCCGATCGCCTTCAGCGGCTCGAGCGCCTCGCTCAGCTGCGGCAGAAAATCCTTCCGCCCGTCGACGTCGAACCCCGTCACACGCCCCGCTCCGGAATCGAAAATCACCGCCGCAATCATGTTGTCAAGCTCCGCGCGGTGTGCGCGCGCGTAGGCCCGCGAGCCAAGCTCACCCTCTTCCTCCCCGGTGAATAGCACAAACCGGATCGACCGTCGCGGAATATTCCCTGACTGATGAATCACGCGGGCTGCATCGATCACCAGCGCCGCATTGCATCCGTTATCCAGCGCGCCGGTGCCCAAATCCCAGGAATCCAGGTGTGCCCCCAGCACCACGAACTCGTCCGGCTTCTCGCGCCCTCGGATTTCACCGACCACGTTTTCCGACTCCACAGGCCCACTCACGCGATTCGGCATCTCGAAATGCACACGTACGGTCTGCCCGACCGCCAGGAACCGCGCGATCCGCTCCGCATCCTCGCGCGCCACGATCGCTTGCGGCAGCATCTCGATGCGCCCGTCTGGGGTCACCGTATGCCGGTAAAGCAGCAGGTTCGGCCGCGACGACATCCAGAAAATGGCCGCCGCCCCGGCATCGTGCGCTCGCCGGATCATTCCGGGCTGCACGTCGTATTCATGGTCAAGGTCGGCCCAGCTGACCAGTGGCACCGAATGAATCAGCACAATCGCACCCTTCACCGCCGCGCCCGCCCTGGCGAAATCGGCTTCCTCGCCCTTCTGCAGGTCCACGATATCGGCGGTTACGCCCCCGGTCGGCGTAGCGGGCGACCACCCCGCCGACACCAGCCTCACTGGAAACGGCGCGGGCCCGAGCACCTGCACCCGCGTCCGCCCCTCGCTCCACCCCGCCGGGACCATGAATTTTTCCCGATGGACCGAATCGATCCCCGCCTGCCGCATGGCCGCGACACCCCACGACACCGCCCGCGCCGCCGCCCCAGACCCGGTCACACGTCCACCAATCGAATCCGTCAGCGTCCGCAGGTTCTGCCCCAAGGGCGAGGTGCCCTCCGCGCTCTGGATCATCAGCGGCGCCAGGTCCGCACACGACTTTTCCACAGAACAGGTGTCCGCTCCCTGGGGCACTTGACCGAATCCGGCCGGCGGAGCGATGGGATTCCCCTGTGCCAGCGCCGCCAAAGCCACCAGCACCACGCCGGCACAGGCCGCTACCACGGTTCGGCGGCTCCGATGTGCCCAATGGCTAAATGAAATCGCGCTTTTTTTCCGGATTTCGTCCCTCATCGACACTCCGCTCGCACTTTTTCGTCGCGATTATAGCCAGATTCAACCTCAGCGCCACAAATCCGTCACAAACAAACGGTTTCGTCACGCGAGAATCGGGTGGAAACCTGAAATTCGCGAAAAAAATGCAGGGGCGAGGAATTTTCTACCCACACTACAGGAATCGCTGTAGCCTTTGCCTTCCGCATGTGATTCAATCGGCGCGTCTTAAAATGAGACGCCGGAATGGCATATCATCTGCCATTCGCTTCCTGTTCGGGACGACTTACATTCGCAGCGCAAGTCCCGCAAACAGTGGCTGATCTTCCCGGCGCGGGGAAGATCCAGTTGTTTTAACCGGCAAGGCCCAGCAGCAGTGCATCGCCAAACGCAGTCAAATAAAACACCCGGCCCAGTTCAGCCCTGGGCAAGGGAAGAGGCCAATAGTGAAGAAACTGCGATCGTTTCCAAAGCTGGTCCCTCAGAACAAGAAAGAGGAGACGAACCCACCCAACGTCTTCGTGTTTTGCGAGAAATCCACCGGCGCGGCCAGGTTCCACGCCGAGTCGAATTCCGATCCAGACTACATTGTCGAGCGCATGGCCGGCCTGCTCGCAGTCCAGTGCCTGGTCCGCGGCTCCGACCCCAGCGATTTCGCCATTTTGGTACCCGCGGCCTCGACGCTCGGCACCCGTCTGGTGTCCCGCGCCCAGGAGCTGCTCGAGCAGGGGCGTGAGGCAGCCAGTCCGGCCACGCTCAGCCCGCGACAGAAGGAAATTCTACAGTCGGTCATGTGCAATCGAGCCAACAAGGAAATTGCTTCGCAGCTCAACATCACCGTCCGGACCGTGAAGTTTCACATCTCCTCGTTGCTCAGCAAATTCGGCGCGGAAAACCGCGCGGAGCTGGCTCGCCGTGCCACCGCGTTCCTGCGTCCGGCCCCGGCCTCTGACCCTGAATCACATAACCTCGATCAGCGCTCCGATCGGATTCGGCCGTCCGACTTCGGCCCGATCGCGCTCGGGGGCCGCCTGCACATCTCGGCCAAATCACGCCAAACACGTTTTGGAGAGCGGGTCCTGACGGCATAGGACCCGTTTGCCTCACCCGGTCCTCGCCGCGGTCGAGTGGAGAATTGCGCCCTCCGGCGCTCAATCATCACGGTCGAGGCGCTGCTTGCTGCGACCTCACGCCGCAGGTGCGGTGGATTTGCCTCTAACGACCCATCTTCATGCCCGTCGGCAGGTTCATCTGCATCGACGGCGCCGGCGCGGCCCCCTGCGGTCCCAACAGTTTCTGCGCCCCGGGCGGAAGCCTTTCGGTGTTGCCTAAAAACGTCGCAAGCTCCCAAATCTGGGTCTCGGAAAGCGTCCTGCTCCATGCCGGCATCCCTGTCCAGCGCACGCCATGCTGAATAATGTAGAAATTCTGGCTGTCGCTCATATCCGGAGCGTCCCTGAAAAATTCCGGCACCGGCGGATTGAACGAGCGCGCGAACTGGCTGTCGGGATTCGAGGGCAAGCCGTGGCATCCGGCGCAATGGTCGAGGTAGAGCTGTGCTCCCGAGGTGATGTTCACTTCGGTCGCCTGGAGCGGATTCTTCGCGTCACCGGCGCGCCGGTCGGTCGACGCGTCCACCGCCGCCATCGCGACCTTGTCCTCGACGATCGAGGGCTTCTGATCCGCCGCGAAATCGACGTAGCCCTGCTTCACGCACCACCAGCCGCCGGCCACCAGCACGATCAGGGTAAAGACAATTCCCAGTAGAAAGCCTCGCATTTTTAGGCGCCTCCCCAGCTCAGGGGCCTATTTCCACTTCAGTTTCTTCACATCCACCGTCGGCTTGGGAAATTTCATATGCATCGCCTCCAGCGTCTCCGCGATGATGTGCGACACGGCCAGATTGCGAAACCATTTCTTGTTCGACGGGATGATGAACCACGGCGCGTGCTCCGTGCTGCACTTCGTCAGCGCCATCTCGTACGCGTCCACGTATTCGTCCCAGAATTTCCGCTCGTCGAAATCGGCCTCGGAAATTTTCCAGCGCCGGTCGGGATCGTCGATGCGCTGCTGGAAGCGTTTTTTCTGCTCGTCCTTGCTGATGTGCAGGAAAAATTTCAGGATCTTCACGTGGTTGTCGTGCAGCAGTTTCTCGAAGTCATTGATCTGATCGTAGCGTTTCGACCACACCTGTTTCGGCACCAGATTGTGGACGCGCACGACCAGGACATCCTCATATACCGACCGGTTGAAGATCCCGATGTCGCCGAATTGGGGCACCGCCTTGTGCACCCGCCACAGATAATCGTGCGCCATTTCTTCCGCCGACGGTTTCTTGAACGAAGTGACCGTACAGCCCTGCGGATTCACGCCCGACATCACGTGCCGGATCGTACCGTCCTTCCCGGCCGCATCGAGTCCCTGCAGCACGATCAACAGGGTGCGCTTGTGTTCGGCGTACATCCGGTATTGCAGCTCGTCGATGCGCTCGATGGTTTTCTCGAGGCTCTCCTTCGTCTTGTGGTCTTTGTCCCACCCCAGCGTGTCCTCGGGATCCCACTTCGCAAGCTTCACGTTCTTCCCCGGTTTGACGATCAATTCTTCCGTAAAATTAGTAGCCATCAGCCGTGCGCCTCAATCCCACGCTGCCACACCCCGCAACGCGACGCAACCTGTCGCTCGCGTCGGCTCCCGGGGTACCTTGGGCTGCCGCCGCCTTCCCCCCGTCGGCAGCATCGAAGTCAGCCACAAACCCGGCGTGGCCTGGCGGTTAAAATTGACGGAGTCGCGCTCGGATGATCGCTTCACTGCTCCGCACGTCTCAAGGAGCTCCCATGCTGCGCAAACTCTCAGGCGTTTTCTCCCTCGTCTTGCTCTCGTTGACCCTGGGCGCTCGCTCCACGATTTCCGCGGCCGGCAACGAAGTCCCGTTTCCCGCCAACTTCCGCGACTCGTTCGTGGTGAATTCGATGATCGTCACCCTGGACAGCCCGATTTCCGCGCAGATCGGCGGTCTGCACATCATCTACGTGAACGCCACGGGATTGCCCGTGCTGAAGAAGGGCGGCACGTTCCCGTATCCCGACGGAACCGTCTTCGCGGACGACGTGCACGATTTCGCGGTGAAGGGCGGCTCCTACGTGGAAGGCGCGAAGAAGGCCGTCAGCACGATGGTGAAGGATTCGAAGAAATATACGGCGACGGGCGGTTGGGGATTCCAGGCGTGGGCGGGCGGCGACCCATCGAAACCGTTGATCCCGGACACCGTGCACGCCATGCAAGACTGTTTCGTCTGCCACTCGCCGCAGCAGACCCAGGACTTTGTGTTCTCAACCTACATTCCCTGATCCCGATCGAGCCTCGAAGGGCGTATACGGGGACGAAGGGCCCACCGGAAGTTCGCCTCGAGATAAACCAATCAGCCGCTATTGCCGGGCACTAACCTGGCGGGATTCTTACGTGCTCCGGGCGGAACCCCACACCGATGATGCGCGCTGGGACGCGGCTGAGGATGGGAAGGCGATTCATCAGGCGCAAGGGCCACGGAAGTTTCCGGATCGGCGCGGAGCCGCGCGTGATGGCCGGGCCAACGATGCGATCCTGCGCAAGGATTTGCATTCGCTGCGTGGCGCGCGTGGGAAACAGGCGGCGCTTCTGCACCGCGTGCAGGCGATCGGTTCCCACGGGCCCGCGGCGCAGATCGCGCGCCAGAATATTCGCGGCGGCCACGGCGTCCTGAATCGCAAGGTTGATACCCACGCCGCCGATGGGCGACATGGCGTGCGCGGCGTCGCCGATGCAGAGAAGACCGGGGCGATACCACTCGCGCAGCCGATCCACGGCTACGGAGAGCAGTTTGATGTCGTCGAAGCTCCGCAATTCGGCGATGCGGTCGGCGAGGAATGGCGCGACGGTGACGATGTCGCTGCGGAACGCGTCGATACCGCGGGCGCGCACCGTATCCATCGCTCCCTTGGGAATGATGAACGCGCACTGCCAGTACTCTTCGCGGTTGATCATCACCATGAATTTCCCGGTGCGAAATCGGCCCAGCGTCTGCCCCGGATCGGTTACCGCGTTGCGCGAAAGCCGCATCCAGAGAACGTCCATCGGCGCGCCCAGAACCTGCACTGGCAGACCGGCGCGTTCACGCAGCACGGAACGGCGGCCGTCAGCGGCCACCACGAGGTCGGCGCGGATTTCGAGTACTCCGGCTGGAGCATTCACCCGGACTCCGCGAATCGTCCCGGCTTGCGCGAGCAGCTCCGTCGCTTCGGCATTCATCATCACGCGAAACGTGTTGAATTTGCGGCCGGCTTCGACCAGAAAATTCAGGAAATCCCATTGCGGCATCAGAGCGACGAATTTGCATCTCGTGGGCAGATGCGAGAGATCCGCGATGGCGACGGAGAAATCGTCAATCTGCGCGGCCAGGTGGTCGAGCTGCTGGTGCGGACGCTTCAGAAATGCGTCGAGCAGGCCGAGCTCGTACATCACTTCGAGCGTCGAAGGGTGAATCGTATCGCCACGGAAATCGCGCAGGAAATCGCCGTGCTTTTCGAGAACAATCACTTCCACGCCGGCGCGCGCGAGCAGATAGCCGAGCATCATGCCCGCGGGCCCTCCGCCGGCGATGCAGACTCGCGTTGCGATTTGTTCGGCCGACGGGTTCATCGTGTCCCACCCTTAGATTGGACGAATGCCGCGACGGTTGGGACACTTATTTCTTGAGCGCCGACTGCCAGTTGAGGACAACGGTAAAGGATGAGTCCGCGCTGCTCACCAGGGGCGCCGGCATCAGGAATCGCTTCCCGTCCGCAGAAACATCGTAGAAGAGAACGCCCGGCGGGGTCTTGAACAGCTGCTTCGGTATTCCCGCCTGGAACACTGCGTCGGTGTTTACATCGACGGCCATTACGAAACCGTCGGATGAAAGATAGAACAATTCCTTGCCGTCGTGCCGCCAGACGGCATTGCTGCCGCCGCCCTTGGAAACCATCCATTTGCCCGAGAGCGAAGTCGCGCGGGAGGACGAGGAGCCGGCGGGAGGATCGAAGGGCCGCACGTAAATTTCGTCCGTTCCGGATTCGTTGGAATCGTAGGCGATCCAGCGCGCGTTCGGCGAAAAACGCGCGATGGCTTCGTTGAAATCGTCGCGCACGACCGGGAAGGCCTTGCGGTCGGCAACCGAAAGCGCCCAGATCTGGCTCGGCGGAGTCGCGAAGTAAAACAGGAGAAAGCGGCCGTCGGAGGACCAGGACGACGGAATCTTCGGCTCCTGAGACTTAAACAGAAGCTGCGCGTCGCCGGCAAGATTCGAGGGCTTTGCGAAGAGATCGAACAGGCCCACGGAGTTCGACGTGAAGGCGATCTGGCTGCCGTCGGGCGACCAGGCGGGGCCGGCCTCCCAGCCGGCCCCGAAGGTGAAACGCGACGTGATGCCGCGCTTAAAGTCATACAGCCAGAGATTCCGGCCGACCTGATTCTGGGAATCGGCGCGTTCGAAGGCGACATGTTTGCCGTCGGGTGAAATCGCGAGGGTGCGGTAAGGGGCCGGATCTCCCAACATTCCCAAGATTTTACCCTGACGATCAAACCAATCGAGGCGGCCAAAAATGTTTCCGCGCGTCGGGCCGGTGACCGTGGAACTGCCCCTTCCATAGACCAGGACGCCGGTGGAGGACGCCGAGAAATTCGATACGCCTTGCGCGATGGGAAACGGTTCGCCGACCACATCCCACTTCCCCAAATCCAATGTGGCAGCCATGAGGGTTCCGCCCGATGCGCCGACGGCGGGTGCGCGCACGAATAGCAGGTACCCGAGGGCTGGATCGCCGGCCGACCGTACAAAATAACTGGGAGAGGTATCGGGAAACAGCTTTTTCGGCAGAGCGCCTCCCGGCTTGGTATCGGTCGAGTCGATGTACAGACCGCTCCCCGGCGAGCCCGGCGGCCCCTCCGAGTACACGAAATGCCGCCCATCGGGGAGAATCTGGGGAAAAGCACCGCCGTGATTGAATCCCAGAGGGGTTGGATTCCCACCGGAGTCAGGAATCTGAACCAACGGCCCGACCGGGGCGAAAACGATTCGGTGTTCCGAGGTCCATGTCCCGCCGAGGACGAGACTGACGTTACAGAGTACCTGCGGCGGTCCGCCGGAGATGTCTACTCTCAGCAGTTTTCCGGACGCGGCGAAAGCGATCGATTGACTGTCCGGCGACCAGAAGGGCCAGCCGTTCGCACCCTCGGTGCCTTCCAGCGGATGTGCGTCGAGGGCGTCGAGCGAGTGGATCCAGAGGCGGGCTTTGCCGTCGCCGCCCGTGAGGATAAAGGCGAGCTTGCGGCCGTCGGGCGAAATAATCGGAGCACCGCCGCTAAAGGCCGTTTTTTCCGGAAGAGGAATCTGGAAGCGGACTTCCTCTCCCGCAGCGCGCGGCTTAGGGCGGAAATAGAACAAGCCGAATACGGCGGCGAGAAGGACAGGCAAGGCGATACCGAAAGCGATCCAGCCGCGGGACCAGCGGCGTGGATCGCCAGCCGAAGAAGATCCGACCGGGGCGTCGGGCGCGCCGGACAGAACTTCATCGAGCGAGATGCGTGCGTCGCCGATATCGCGCAGGCGCTGCTTGGGATCTTTTCGCAAGCAGCGTGTCAGAAGCACGCGGACACGGGCGGGCGTGTTGTCCGGCAAGTGCGTCCAGTCGGGATCGTCCTTTATGACAGCGGCGAGAGTGTCGGTGACCGTCTCGCCTCGGAAGGCCATTTTGCCACCGAGCATTTCGTAAAGGACGCAGCCGAAGGCCCAGATATCCGCGCGCCGATCGACCGGTTTCCCTTTCGCCTGCTCGGGCGACATATATGCGGCGGTGCCCAGCAAAATACCCGCTTGCGTGGCCATGCGGCTCATGGTCGGTGAAGTGGCGATGTCGGCGGACCCGGATTCGCCCTCCAGGGCCTTCGCCAGGCCGAAATCGAGCAGCTTCACCGTATCGTCTGCGGTGAGCTTCACGTTCGCGGGCTTCAGGTCGCGATGGATGACGCCGTGTTCGTGCGCGAACTCGAGAGCGTCGCAGATTTGGCGCGCGATCGGTAGAGCTTCATCGATCGGGATTTGGCCGGCGCGCAGACGATCAGCGAGTGTGGGGCCCTCCACCAGCTCCATGACGAGAGCGTGCGTGGCGGCGGAGTCTTCGAGTCCGTGAATGGTGGCGATGTGCGGATGATTCAGCGAAGCGAGCAATTTCGCTTCACGTTCGAATCGGGCCATGCGGTCGCGATCGCGCGCGAACGCTTCGGGCAGCACTTTCAACGCGACTTGCCGGCCGAGTTTGGAATCGCGGGCGCGGTACACCTCGCCCATGCCTCCGGCGCCGATCGACGCAATGACTTCGTACGAACCGATTTTGGTTCCGGCGATCAGCATGAAAATTCGTGCGGTGCCTGGGATTTCCACCCGGCGGCTCGCGGGCCGCCGAATTCGTTCGAATCGCAGGAGCCTAAGTGGAGGCGGAGCAGACGGGGCGCGTGCACCCACTCGAAAACGCGCGGACAGTATAGCGGAAGGCTGCAGGGGCGATACAAGCAAAGAGATGATAGCATCTCGACTTCGAAATCGCCGGAGGCTCCGGTGAACGCGAAGGCGGAAAGCTTGCCCGCGAAACACGTGGTTGTGATTGGAGGAATCTCGGGATCGGGCGCACGATTGCGCGGCAGGCCGCAGCCATCCACGCAGCGGTTCAGGGATCCGGGGGTGCGCTTGCCGTGGAATTGGCGCGGGTGTGCGTGAATGTGATGGTGCCGGGAATTGTCGAGACGGAGCCTTCCGACCGATTGTCCAGGCGAGGCGCGCGGAAGCCGTTCACCCGCCGGGGGCCTCCTTCGCGCCGGGGGCAGCCCCGAGGAATCGCAGCGGTCGTGTGGACGATGATGACGTCGGGGCTTATGACCCTCGCCGTGATCGATGTGGGCGGCGGAGCGCCCCTGGTTTAATGGGATTCGCGATTCAGACACAAGCCGTGGGACCGGTCCTGGTGCTCGAGGCCGTGGGACGATTCACGGCCGTGGACGGGCATACGAAGCTGCGCGATTTGATTCACGTGCTGACGAATTCGGGCACCAAAAAGTTCGTGCTGAACATGGAGCGGGTGGAGTTCATCGACAGCTCGGGAATCGGCGAGCTGCTCCGATCGCATTTCGTGGTGCGGCAGGCAGCGGGAGAACTGAAACTGGCGTCCGTAAACGCGAAAGTGATGGAGGTGCTGCGAATTTCGCACATGCATACCGTATTTGAGATTCATCCCGTCGCAGCCGAGGCGCTCGGTGCGTTCGAGCGGAAACTCTGAATCGATTGGGCGGCCCGAAGCGGAACTAGATTTCCGAGGGGCGCCTGTAACGGACAGGTTCTTCGGCGCCGCGATAATTCCACGTGACCACCATGTAGAGAATACTGCCCAATAAAACCAGAAGCGAAACCGCGCGACGCTGATTGATCTCCGTTGCCATAGATTTCCCTTGGGCTCGCCCTGTGCGAGCCTGCCGGCACCTCAGCCTTCGACCAGCGAGCCGGCGATTCTTTCCAGGCCCGACAAGGCCTTTTCGATATCGCGCCACAATCGTTCACGCACGAAACCCTCAGTGCATTTCGCGACGCGTGCAGTCCACAACAGCGTCGTGTGTTTCGAAGTCAACTCCTCGAGCGCCTCGCGAACGTAGCCCCGGTCCTGCAACAGTCCGGGATAGGGCGCTTCGACCAAGTCTTGAATTTCATTACCGAGCTCGCGCAGGCGTGCCTCTATCTTTCCCTCGGCTGCCAGCTGATGGCTGCGTACTGGCTGCAGTCTGGGCGCCGGCGGAAAATTCGCCGCCTCGTGCGCCCGATTTTGCACGTCGTGAAAAGCGTGACTCATGGCCCGACTCCTTGGACAACATTGGGCTGGATTGGCTGCAATTACTTGCTGACGGTGACGCTGACCGCCATGTGGTTGCCGTTGTCGTCACGGTAGATCACGTCCGCATTGGCGCCCACGGTCAGCTTGCCGTCGATGGTCGTGTTGTCGTCGATTACGAACAGCATGGTCTTTGACGTGCTATCGACCTGGGCGAACGCTTCGCCCTGCGACGCACCGTTGCTCGTGGTCAGTGTGAAGGAATCGCGCGAAACCGTGGCGATCTGCCCCGACGCGGACTGAAGCTGAATGCTGCTCTGCGCCGGGAGGGTTGCCCTGGAAGCGGGCGCACTGGCTGGAAGTGCCCAGGTACCGATTGCGATGAGAGAACCCCCTATAATGGAAAGTCCTACGCGATGAATGTTCGTCATTTCCCCGCCCTCCTTATGTTTCAAACTGCGCAGGTAGGTGGGGCAATGGGCCTGCCAAAGCGGAGAATCAATTTTCCGGGACGGAATTCGCTCGCATGATTGGATTTAGGGCCGAGCAATTGCTGGCGCGGGCGCCCGGTCGACGGCCGGGGCGAGGGAATCTCTGCACGATGCGATCCCAATTTTCACACGGACAGAAATTGCGGTTCTACATGGTGGATACAGCGAAATCCTTTTGTGGGCCGCGGGGTACTAAATGATTTGCGGTATGCGCTCGCGGGTGCTGGCGACCCCGATCCGGGGCGAACAAAGACGAGAAATCAAATCAATTGTGCAAGGGCGAGCGAAAATCTTCGCGCGTCGAAGATCTTGCCCGGGCGTCGGGAGACTCTGGATCGAGAAATGCAGTGAGCGTATAGGCCTGTCCGCGATCGACTAGGCCCGTAATCAAAAGCTGGTACTCAAAGCCTTCGGGGTGGCTCGCACTTCGCAGAAGCGCGAACAGGCCGCGCACCTGGGCGTCGGAATGAATGACCACGCGATCGCCCCAGGCGACCGACGAAACGATCAGCCCGCGAAACGCGGAGCCATCGCGATCGGCCGCGGAGTCAATGGAATCAAGCAATTTGACGCGGAGCAGCGTGCCTTTCGGAAGATCGTCGACCACGCCGATAGCGGCCGCTTTCATCCGGGTCTGGAGCTGAAAATTCACAATCGTGCCCGCAGGAACGCGCAGCGGCGCAACATGGCCGGAAGCCCCGGAATTCGTCGCCTGACCCTGTGCGGTGACCGCGAAAGCGGCGATAGCGCAGACAAGCGGCGCGAGGAAACGATGCACGAAGAACCCCTTATGATGATGCACCACGATCGCGAATTTTCAAGGTTAGGAGGCGGAACGCGCGAAGTCAACAGAGAAGCGGTGAGCGCGGCGCGAAATCCATGACAGGTCGGCAGAAATTTTTGCGACGGTTTGCTAAGTCATTCAAATTCAGCGCCGGAAAAATTTCATGAAACCCTCCACAGGTGCCAGACATCTCCCGCTGTGTAGAGCGAAACTCTCCCCACCGGTTTCAGCATCAGCCAAAAACTAGAGAAGGAGGGTTGGGAACATGCGCAGTCTTGGCAACATTCAAATCGCGATTTGCGCCGCCGTGCTGTGCGCGGCACTTGGGCCGAGCGTGAGAAGCTCGCGAGCGGACCAATGGGACAGAAAAACCGTGGTGAATTTCAGCGTGCCGGTGGAAATTCCCGGACAAATTCTGCCGCCGGGCACGTATGTGTTCAAGCTGGTAAACCTGTCGGACACTCGGCACATGGTTCAAATTCAGAACGAAGACCAGTCGTTTACGTATGCAACGCTCCTAACGGTGGACACGTGGCGCTCACGGCCGACGAATCATACGCGATTTCTGTTTGACGAGCGTAGCAGCGATCAGCCCGAAGCTTTGCAAACCTGGTATTACCCAGGCGACACGCGCGGACTGGATTTCATTTATCCGACCTACGACTACAACACTCAGCCCAATTACGAGTCCCCGGGCGGACGTTAATAATCTCGGATAAGCGGGCGAAGGAAATGGACAGACTTGCGGGGCCAAAGCGCTACAAGAATCAATTCGATCAGGGCCGTGGCGGGGCCGAAACCCGGCGCTTTCGCGGTCTTGAAAACCCGTCCGGCGTTCGATGGCTAGGTCAGGAGCGAACGGACCTGCTCGATGACATCCCGGCCGGTTCGCTCCGCTTCGGAAGTGGAAAAATCCGCGGGCAGATGCAGCAACCTCGCATTCGGCGCGCACTGGCGAAGTTTTTCCAGGATCGATTCTTTGCCATGCATCGCGGGTCCGCAGACGAGCACCCGCGGCTTTGTGCCCACGGCGAGCGAGACGGCGTCGGCGGGATGGCGGGTGGTGAAAACTTCGTATCCCGAGCCTTGCAGCAGAACCTTCAAGTACGCGAGAACGTCGAGCGAGCTGTCGAGGCAGACGACGCGCGTCGCAGAGGAGGCAACCGCCTCATGCGGCGATCCGGGCTTGGCCGCAAACGCATCGATCGCTTCCTTTTCCGTGGCCAGCGGCCGCAACACTTTCAGCAGATTCGTGGCTTCGAGAACCTGCACGATAAACGGCGACAACTCGCACAGCTTCAAGTCACCGCGGGCGGCGCGCAGAACTCCATAGAGGCGAACCAGGGAGCCGAGGCCGCCGCTATCGAGATAGGTGACTTCGGCGAGCTGCAGGACGACGTTCTTCGTGAGCGGTGTGAGCTTTTCGACCTCCTGCTGCAGGTGGCGAGTCTCGTCGCCGCTGACAATGCGGCCCTTGCAGCGAATGATTACCACATCGCCCATAGTTTGGCTTTGCACGGTGAGTTGCATGGGACGGTTAAGCTATCACAGAATTTCCAGTGTGATGCTGGTTGGTTGGAGCCGAGCCGGTCGTGGCCCCCGCCCCCCGGGCGAGAGCCGATTGCCGGGACCGGGCAGTTCTGCCGACCAGCATCGGCTGGTTCGGGCCGCGGCTTTAAATCCTTACTTTACTGGGTCATACACCGATAACACTTTTTTCGCGCGGGGTTCATGGTTCCGAAGTATGATCGATGTTTGCGTTCTCGGCGTACCCACATGGCGACTCTGACAAGCGAAATTTCTGCTGCGCCGCAGTCTGCTCCGGAGCGCGCCGCTTTGGCCAAGCGTCCCTATCCCGGGGCGTTGGTGGTGGTTGAAGGCATCGACGGCTCGGGCAAGAGCACGCAGCTGTACCTGCTGAAGCGCTGGCTGGAAATTCGCGGTTACCGAATTCACTTCACCGAGTGGAATTCTTCGCCGCTGGTGAAATCCGCCACGCGGCGCGGTAAGCAGCGCCGCCTGCTGACGCCCACGACGTTCTCCATGCTGCACGCCGCCGACTTCGCCGACCGCTGCGAGCGCCAAATTCTACCGCTGTTGCATGGTGGCTACCTGGTGCTCGCGGACCGTTACGTCTATACTGCGTTCGCTCGCGACGCCGCGCGGGGATGCTCGCCGCACTGGCTGCGCAACCTCTATAGCTTTGCCCCGGTCCCTGACATCACGTTTTATTTTCGCGCGCCGCTGGACGTGGCCGTGAACCGCATCGTAGCCGGCCGCCCGAAGCTGAAATATTATGAAGCGGGGATGGATCTGGGAATCTCTCTGGATCGCGCGGAAAGCTTCCGCATCTTCCAGGAAAAAATTCTGAACAATTACGACCAGATGGTCGATACCGACAATTTCGTTCTGATGGACGGCACTGTCCGGGTGAACAAGCTGCAGAAGCTGATGCGCCATCTGCTGGCCGACCGCGTGGACCTGAAGCAATTTGCCCCGAAGAAAAAATAATGTCTCCGAAATCGCAATCCGACAACGGCGCGGGCCCGAACGGTCACGGGGCCACGCGCTCAAGAAAAGGCAACAACGGCGGCGGGAACGTCCACTCGCGTTTTTACGGCATGCCGCTGCCGGGCGTGCGCACGGAAGATCTGAGCGGAAGCCTGATCGTCGTGGAAGGCACGGACGGATCAGGCCGCTCGACACAAATTTCGCTGCTGACGGAATGGCTGGAAGGCGAAGGTTTCGCGGTCGAAACGATGGGTTTGCGCCGCTCGTTCCTGGTGGGCGAGGACATCGACGGCCTGCTGGCGGAAAATTCCGTGACGCGCACCACGCTGGCCCTGATGTACAGCACCGATTTCTTCGATCAGCTCGAGCGACGCATTTTGCCGGCGCTGCGATCGGGGTTGATTGTTCTGGCCGACCGGTATATTTTCACGCTGATCGCGCGCGCGGCGGTTCGCGGCATCGGCCGGGATTATCTGCACGGAATTTACGACATCGCGTTGCGGCCGGACCTTACGTTCTGGCTCAACGTGCGGCCCGAAGTCGCGTTCGACCGCGAATTCAAGAAATCGCAGACGATCAGCTACTGGGAGTCGGGCCGCGACATGTCGCTTTCGAATGATCTGTTCCAATCCTTCATCCGCTACCAGTCAATGATCAAGCGCGAATTTGAATATCTTTCCAAGCGCCACGGTTTCCTGGAACTCGACGGTGAAGCCAGCGTATCGAAAGTGAACGGACTGTTGCGCAAGCGAATCGCCTCGCAGCTCGGCATCCAGAACACGAATTACAAGCCGTCGCACGCACTCGCCCATCTCTGGCGCTAAGAGTGGCCGCCCCCGTACAGCTGGCTTCGATCGACGCCGGGTCCAACGCGATCCGGCTGGCCATCGCGCGCGCCACGTCCCGGGAGCAAATTCAGATTCTCGAAGGCGAGCGCGCGCCCGTGCGCCTGGGGCACAACGCCTTCACACGCCGGCTGCTGGACGAAAAAACGATGACCCGGGCGGTGCGCGCCTTTCGCCATTTCCGCGACCGCATGGACCACCACAACGTGACGACCTACCGAGCCGTGGCCACCGCAGCGGCGCGCGAGGCGCGCAATTATCGCCGGCTGATGGATCGTATCCAGCGAAAGACCGGAATCGTACTGGAGGTCATCAGCAGCGAGGAGGAAGCGCGGCTCGTTTGCTCGGCGGTGCATTGGGCGCTGGGCGATCGCGTGCAGCCTCGGTTGATCTTTGATCTAGGCGGCGGCAGCCTGGAGCTGAATTTCTACGAGCGCGGCGTGCTGCATAATCGCGTGGCGCTCCCGCTGGGCACCATCCGGCTAATGGAAACCTATTCGATCGACGGCGCGATTGACGAAGACACCGCGCGACGGCTGCGACACCACACGCTTTCGCTGCTGCGGAGTGCGATGCCTTCGCCGCCGAACCTTTCGCGCGCGATCAGCGTCGTCTGCGGCGGAAACGCCGAAGCGCTGGTGCGGCTGGCGCCGGGTCCCCTGGTGGGGCGCGCGCCCACGATTAACGTCCGGCTGCTGAAAGATCAGACGTGGAAACTCTGCCGGCTCGACGTGCCGGCGCGGATGCGGACGTTCCGCGTGCGGCAGGATCGCGCCGAAGTCATGGGCATCGCCGCAATTATCATCAGCGCCGTGGCGAAATGGCTGGGGCTGCGGTCGATGCTGGTTCCCGGCGTGGGCGTGCGCGAAGGACTGCTGCTCGATCTCGTGGCCGAACAGTATTCGGGCGGGGCTTCGTCGGCGGAAGAAAAAGGGCGCGCCGAAGAATTGCTGGCGGGCGCGCGATGGTTTGCACGGCGGCTGGACTATAACGCGCAGCATTCCGCGCAGGTGGAGCGGCTGGCGCTGTCGCTGTTCGATCAGCTGCGGCCGATCCACGAAATGGGCCCGGACGAGCGGCTGGTGCTTGAAATGGGCGCGGTGCTGCACGACGTGGGACATTTCGTGAACAACAAAGCGCATCACCGGCACGGGGAATACCTGATCCGCAACGGGCAGGTGCCGGGGCTGCGCGGCTGGCGGCGCGATATGGTGGCGGCCCTGGTCCGCTACCACAACTGCAAATCGGAGCCGCAGCTGGCCCACGAATCCTACGCCTCGCTCGATAGCGAGCAGCGCCGGCACGTGCGGCTGCTGACGTCGCTGCTGCGCATCGCCGAGAAACTGGAATCCGAGCACGCCCAGAAGATCTCCGGCGTGGATATTCAGATCGCCGGGCGCCGAGCGATTTTCCAGATTTGCGCGGCGGAGGGAACACGGCTCGATATCGCGGGGCTGGCGCGCAAAACCGAGCTTTTCGAGAAGGAGTTCCATTTGCGGCCCGAATTTCGGCGGGTGCAGCGAAAGCAAGAGGTTGCGTAAGCCATGATTCTCTATCTGGTTCGCCACGGAATCGCAGTCGATCGAACCGATCCAAAATGTCCCCCCGAGGCGGAACGGCCGCTGACGGCGCGGGGCGTGCAGAAAACGCGGTCGGCGGCGCTGGGGCTGCGCGCGATGGGCGCGAACCCCGACGTGATGATCACCAGCCCGTTCGTGCGCGCGGCGCAGACGGCGGAAATTTTTGCCGAGACTTTGGGATTCGCAGTGGAGAAGATCCGGGTGAACGAGAGCCTCAAGCCGGCGGGCAATCCGGCCGAGATCATCAAGGAGATCACCCATCTGCGTGCAAAGGAACTCGCGTGCTTCGGCCATGCACCGCAACTGGATCTGACGATCGCGCATCTGGCCGGTGCGCGCGCGCCTTTCACGGAGCTGAAGAAAGCCGGCGTGGCGTGCTTCGAGCAGTCCGGCCACGGGGCTTGGGCCTTGTTATGGATCTTGACGCCGAAAGCGCTGCGCGATCTGGGTGAATAGCGGGCGGGTGGCTACGCGGTGCGGCGCTGAGCGGGGACGGAGTGCGTGACAAGCGTGTGCGACCACTGAAATCCCGCCAGCCAGGTAAGCCACGGGGATTGCGGGCCAGAAGCCTTCCCGAGGAAGTGCTGTAAATTCGTTTTTCGCTCGCGTTCGATTTTCACTTTCCATTGCGCCACGGCCGCCGGGTCAAGCTTCGCGGAGGTGCGTCGAATCTGCTGGCGCAGCACGTCGAGATCGTGAACTTCGCCCAGTAAATCCTGCATCTGCTTCAAATCGTCGGACCAGGCTTCGTAGCGCTGGGGCAGAAAGTTTTCCACCAGGTAGCGAAAACTCTTGATGCCGATGCGCAGGCGGTGCCAGGCCACGCTGCTCGGGCGACGGCGCGCGTTCTGCAACATTTCCGTAGCGGCTTGCAGCCTGCTAAGTGCCAGACGCTGATAGACCACGCTATTGAGCGGAAAAAATCGCGACTTGGAAGCCAGCTTCCGGGTGAGCTTCTTCCATTCCTTGCGGTCGAATTTGTCCAGGGCCTTTTCCGAGGCCTGGCGTTGCTTTTCTTCCTGGCGGGATAGGACACGCAGAAGGTGTCTGCGCACGGGATCGCTGGCCGCGCCGAGCGTTTTCACCAGTGCGTGTTGCACCTGCGTGTCGCGAAGATCGCCCAGGTCGTGAAACACCTCGCGGGTGGCGCGTTTCAGTTTGCGCCAGCCCGGGCTCGGATTTACTTCGCTGGAAGCTTCCGCGATCGTGCGGCAGCGCCGTAGGGCCACGCGCAAATCATGGACGCCGTCGGCGTCCCGGTTTTCGCGCACCTGATCGGCGCGCTCGAGAACCCGCTCCATCCACACTTCGAGGCCGACATTCCGGGAGGAATGATTCGACGGCAAAGAAAATGGAATCGCCATCAGAGACGCTCGGTCGAGTGCGGCAGGCCGGAGTGAAGGGCCTATGCTAACGCGGAGGGATGGATTTTTCCACTAGGGTAAATCGGGGATGCGGCCGGGAATTCGGCCTCACGATGTGCGGATCGCGGGCCGCTCAGACAGACGACGAAATTACGAGACGAAGGCGCAACCGACACGCGTGCGTCCGCCTTCGCCGCGCGTGGTGTAGGTCTTGCGCAACACGACGCGCACCGGCGGCAAGATCGGCACGTTGAGGACCGCGTTGAACTGGCTCGGCAGGTCTTCCGGCTTTTCCAGCTGCAGCGCCACACCGCCGTAGCTGAGGTCGATCACCTTCGCGGATCGTTGGCTGCCTTCGGTCAGCACGGCGTGCGCTTTCGTGCCGGCCAGCGACACGCGCTCCCATTTTCGCTGCTCACTGCGCTGCGACGGTGGCGGAACGAGGGTCGGGGCCGGCGGAGGCTGCGGCGCAGTTCTCGCCGGTGCCGTCGCCGCTGCGCCAGGCGAGGATGCCTGGGACTGAGCCGGTGCGGATTCGCGCGCCGCGGGATGAGACTCCAGCGGGATTACGCGCGAAGGCGCGCGGCCAGACTGCTTCAGTTCGTAGAGCTTTTTGTCCGCCAGGCCCAGCAGCGCGCTTTTTTGATCGCCGTCCTGCGGATGCACGGCCACTCCAAAATCCAGTGTCACTCCGACGTCGAGCTTCAGCGGCCGAAGCTCATTTTCATACTGTGTGCGGACGCGGCGGCAGAGCGTCACGGCCTGTTCGGAGTCGGTGACGGGCAAAAGGAGTGCAAATTCGTCTCCGCCGATGCGAAACGCGAAATCAGAATTGCGCAGGGTGTGGCGCAGCGTGGCCGCGGCAATCTGCAACACCTGATCGCCCTGCAGGTGGCCGTGGCGATCGTTCACTTCTTTCAGTTTGTGCAGGTCCAGAATCGCGACGGCCAACTGCTGCCCGTAGCGTTTCGCGCGATTCAATTCCTTGTCAAAGTATTCGTCAAAGAGCCGCCGGTTGTGCAGGCCGGTCAGCGCGTCGGTGGCCGCATTGATCTGCAGTTTTTTCAGCTCGTCGTATTCGATCATCACCGGCACGCGCATCAGGTTCGCGCCCGAGAGCACGTCCATCATCGCGGTCTTCAGCGAGATTTTTCGTCCCAGGCTGTCGGCAATATCGGCGCGTCGCTGCAGGATGCGCGACCAGAATCCGTTCGCCTGTTCGTCCGAGACGTCGATCTGGGCGACGGTCCGGAAGAATTGGCGAAGGAATTGGCCGCGGGTCGCCTCGTCGAGGCCTTCCAGAGTCTCGACCAGCAGATCGAGAAAGGAATCCTCGGCCGACGGCTGCGGCTGCGATGGGTCGCCTATTGGTGACATTCGATGTTCCGAGACAAAACTGAACCTACCCTGGAAAACCAGGTGTACCTGCGGGGTGCTAGGGTTATAGCACGGGGCAGTCCAATCCGAGAAATGGATTCAGCAAACCGAGGAGCGGTAAGTCTCTACGAAGGTTGAGGTTGCCGGCGCGAGAGCCTGCGGCGAAAGACAGCTCGCCCAGAGAGCGGCAGAAGTGAAAAACCCTTCCACTTTTCGGGGCTGCCTAGGGAAGTTCCCGGGGGGTAGAGGGCGCCTCAGCCAATCGGCTTCAGGAACTCGACACCAATCAGATACACATCGCCGGCTTCGTGCTGTCGCCGTACTTTGCCCTGAATGGGTGCCATGCCCGCCGGAACGAGCCCGGACGACGTGATCGACGGAGCCGGAATCGTCAAGGTAATGAAAGCGTTGACTGCTAGGGGCCTCGGGCTGGCGACAAAGGCCCCTATCGCGCTGATATCCAAGGTCTTAGCGAGCTCCATGAACTGCTCGCCTTGGGTATCCTTCCCGCGGACGAACAACGGAATCTGCAGATGAATGCGCTGATGACGTCGGCGCTCGTCGTCCAGTGGCGGCACGGCCACCCTCTGATGAATCGCGTTTTCTCTGGCGTTCATTGGTACCAAAGTTTTAGTACTCGATTCGTTCGCAATTTCAATGCAAGTTTGAGCCTCCAAAGTGATTTGTTTTCAAGTAATTGAAAAACGACAACTTAACTCGATTCTCATATTGATATGGGGTCTTTTCAGCTTCGGAATATGCAAGTTTTCGGCAATTGATTTCCCACAAGGTGCAACTGTGGAACGCTTTTACCATTGACACCCTTTGAGCCCTTTGCGAGCATACGTCTCCTCGGCGAAACCTCCTGAATTCTCTCGGCCTTTCGAAAGAGAAGCGGAATCATTCGCACGAGGGGTCAGGGAGATCGAATTGGCCAAATCCACGACTGCGGACAAGCCGGGTAGTAGCAGCCAGACCGGCTTTCAGTTGCTGGCCAGCCTTCTTGACGCTGTGGATCGTCCCCTGATCGTGTCCGACCGCACCGGCACGCCCCTGTTCATCAATCTACATGCTCAGGACCTCCTCCTGTCTCGGGGTGTCGACACCACGACGGATCCGAACCTGTTTCGAGACCTGCTGCATGTAGACCGCAAGGAAATACTATCCCAGTTGGAGAGCGGCCAGCAGGAGGTCTATCTGTCGCTTGAAGCCATCGAGGGCAAGCGGCGCGTTCGCCTGCGATGGCTCCCGGAGCCCGACTGGCTGGCCTGCTTTATCGAGCCGCCGATCTTGGAACCGGCCGCCGACGAAACAGACATGCGTCAGAAGGTTCAGGATCTGATCCAGGAACGCGAGATCACCTACCGGAATCTCTTGGCCGCCTATTTGCGGCTTCAGGAAGCCAACCGCCAGAAAACGGTTTTTCTCGCGTCCGCGGCGCACGAGCTCAAAACGCCGCTCGCGGTGATGAAGGGCTACTACGAACTTCTGCTTTCCGGCTCGCTCGGAAAACTCAGCGAGAAACAACGCGAAATCCTGCGCGAATCAAAGGAAAGCTGCGACCGCCTGGTGCGCCTCGTCTCGATGTTCCTGAATTACTCGGCGCTAGAAAGCGGCAAGCTGGTCCTGCAATTCCACGAAAACGATTTGCGCGATTGCGTTAACGATCTTGCCGGGCGCTGGAAGGACGCCTTTCAGCGCGCGGGCGTTCATCTGGAGATCAGTCTCGACTCGACTCTGCCTCTGTTCCGTTTCGACTATCAGAAAGTGCAGCAGTGCGTCGTGAACCTGATCGACAACGCGCTGAAACATACGCCCGCGGGCGGACGCGTCACGTTGCGCGCGGTGCCCCATTTCTGGGAGCGCCGCCTGGCCGAAGCGCCCCCCACCGAGGAACGCCGCCGCGGCAGTGGCCAGCGTCCCAATAGCATCCTGATTTCGGTCACGGACACCGGTACGGGTATCGCCGCGGAGTTTCACCAGGAAATCTTCGAGGAGTTCGTTCGCGTTGATCCGTCGTCATCTGGCATGGGACTCGGCCTCGCGATCACCAAGCGTCTGATCCAGGCGCATCGCGGGAAAGTCTGGGTTGATAGCGAATTGGGACGTGGTAGCTCCTTTTCATTTCTGCTGCCGATCTATGTCGAGTAAGCTGGTGGGAGCGCGCTTCATGCTCCGGGAAGAAAACAATGGCCATTAAAGAGCCCGTTAAAGAGAAAATCATGGTGGTCGACGACGAGCCAAGCATCCGGAAATACCTCCGGACGCTGCTCGAAGTCGATGGATACGCCGTCGAGACACTCTCGAGCGGGAAAGAAGCGCTGCAGCGCGTGGGCGAAGGTGAACGACCCGATTTTATCATCCTCGACGTCCTGATGCCGGAAATGGATGGCCTCGAGACGCTCCGCCAATTGATGCAGCTCGAACGTTCGCTCAACGTCATCATGCTTTCCTGCACCAACGAAGTCACCACGGTCGTTGAGGCCATCCGCGTCGGCGCGCTCGATTATCTGACCAAGCCATTTGAGAAGCCCGAGCTCGACGCAGCCTTCCTGAAGTGCAAACAGAAGCAGCAGCTGCGCTCGGAAAACCAGGCGCTGCGGGAATATTGCGAGGCCCTCACGGAGGATATTTCGTTCCTCGCCGCGAGCCCGCAGATGATCAAAATCCGCCAGCAGATTCTGCAGATTGCGCCGGTGGACGTGCCGATTTTCATCAGCGGCGAAAGCGGCGTCGGCAAGGAAGTGGTCGCCCGCATGGTCCATCTGCGCTCGCGACGCCAGCAGCAGCCTTTTGTGAAGGTGAATTGCGCAGCGCTGCCCGGCGAACTTCTCGAATCCGAGCTTTTCGGCTACGAGCAGGGCGCCTTCACGGGCGCCGTCCGCGCCAAGCCCGGCAAGTTCGAGCTCGCCAATAAAGGCACGATTTTCCTCGACGAAATCGCCGAGATGAGCCCGCACCTGCAGGCCAAGCTGCTGCACGTCCTTCAGGATGGCCAGTATTCACGGCTCGGCGCCCGCTCCGTCGTCAACGTCGATGTCCGTGTGCTCGCGGCCACCAACATGGACGTGAAGGAGGCCATGCGCACCGGCCGCTTCCGTGAGGATCTCTACTACCGCCTCAACGTTCTGTCGCTTCATATTCCGCCGCTGCGCGAGCGCACCTCGGAAATTCCACTGCTTTTCCGCCATTTCCTGGTGAAGTACAGCGAGAAATACGGCAAGCAGGCGCCCGATCCCTCGAAAAACCTGCTCGAAGCGGCCCTGCGCTATCCCTGGCCCGGCAACCTGCGCGAGCTGGAAAATTTCGTGAAGCGCTACGTGATTTTGGAGGACGATGAAGGCAGTTTCCGCGAGCTTCTCGAAATGACCGGCCAGCAACAGCGCACCGCTCCGCGCGCCGAGACGCCTGCGCCGAAGGAACAGGGCCTCAAGGCTCTCGTCCGCGGCCTGAAGGATGAAGCGGAGATGGAAGCGATCGCCGACGCGCTCGACAAAACGAATTGGTGCCGCAAGGACGCGGCACGCATGCTCGGCATCAGTTACAAAGCACTGCTCTACAAGATGCGACAGTTCAATCTGGATTCCGGACGCGGGGCCCGCTCCGCAGCCGCAAAGGAAGCGGCGAAGGCAGCCGCAGCGGCTCGGGAAGCCGCCGCAAAATCGGAAGAGCGCAAAGAACCCGTCGAAATCGAAACACCCGTCGTTCCAGGTGGCCGCGTCTCCTAGCACTCCTCACCCGAGGAGCGGACACCGGTTCGTCCGCTCAGCCCGATGCGCCGGGGTCAGGCCGTTCGCGCCACTTTGCCCGCAGTTAGTCGTCCGAGCTCTCCTGCAATGTCGGCAGCGCCGATGTTCTGCTCCGGAATTGTTCGCTGGGCCCTTCCACCGGAGCGGCACGATGCCGCCACAAAACTAGCTGCCAGAGGTTGGGTGAGTCGTGGGCGGGTGCGTAGTCCTGGTCCCTGAAAACTGTTGCATAAGTAGAGCACAGGCCGTCAAATATCTCTACCAACCCCACCGGTCATAATCTAATATTCCCGACCGAACAAGGCGACACGCGGAATTTTCATTGCGTGCAGCTCGAGTGGTCGTCATCACTTGATTCAAACAACAATATTCCTTTGTTGCTGACAAAGGAGTTGGTCGTCGCGCAGTCTGCGGGTCTACGTTCGGCTCGCGCGGCCCTAAAGGGAACGCACGTTCGGCCCGGAAGTGGCGTATTGCGAGGCATTTGGAAGAGCGATTGCAGCTTGTTCTTACAAAAAAAGTTTGAGAACTCAATCCAGTCCTGAGGGAGTCCCGGGAATGACAGAACGTCGCTTGGCCCGTCGGTACGATCTATCTTTGCCTGTCAATATCCGGATGCCGATCAATCGCGAGCCGCGCACGCACAGCGGACAAACCCGCGACATTTCCACGCGCGGCGTCTACTTCACCATGACCGACGATCTCGCGCCGGGCTCCGAGCTGGATTTCACGCTCACTCTTCCCGCCGAAATCACCCGCGGTTCCGAAGTATTCGTTCGAGCGCACGGGCGAGTCATCCGCATCGACAAACACTCGGACGACAACCACGAGTCCGTGGGCGTCGCAGCCGTGATCGAGCGCTACGATATTGTGCGCGGCGAAGGTTCGCGGACCTAGCCGGCCGCGAATCCGGCCGGCCGGATCGCGCCCCGTATCGCAATGCCTCCGCTTCGCTCTAGCGCCGCCGACCCTCTCTTCGGTGCCATCACGCCCGGCCTGTCCAGCCATTGCGAGCCTGTCTGGCTGCGGGTGACCGCTTCTGTGGAAAACTGTTTGGGAATTCTAGCGACCAACTGAGAACGGCGCTTCCCAAGAGTTCCAAGAGTTTTCTGGCCACAGAGGAAAAACAACCGCCAATCGCGTACTAGACGCCTCTTCGGCGGGACCTCGTGATCGAGCGAATGCCATTAGAATCAGGGAACTAGAGAAACAGCGGCTGAATCGCAGATTTAATCTTCCCGGGAACGCAAAAGGGGCCTTTGGCGTTTTGGGTGCACTGGAATATCGCAGGAGAGCTATAGGCTTTCAGTCCAAAGCCTTTGACCTGAATGGCATCCGCGGCCCCAATCAAGCAGGAACTCCCGATCAACCAGGCTGAACTCCCGCCGGATCATATCTATTTCGGGCCGTCGGAGGCGATGCAGTCTGTCCGACAGAGGGTTGAGCGGGCTGCCGGCCTGAACGTCCCGATCCTGATCCTGGGCGAGAGTGGAACCGGTAAGGAGGTCCTGGCGCATTTCATACACGATGCGTCACCCTGGCGGAAGGGCCCCTTTGTAAAGGTCAATTGCCCCGCGATCCCCGGCACCCTGCTCGAAAGCGAGCTTTTTGGATTTCAGAAGGGCGCATTTACCGGGGCTAACGCGAACAAGCCCGGTCGAATGGAACTCGCGCAGGGTGGCACCCTGTTCATGGACGAGATCGCCGAGCTCGATTCGAGTCTGCAGGCGAAGCTTCTTCACGTGCTTCAGGACGGCCACTTCACCCGCATCGGCGATCATGAAGAACGGCGCATGGACGCGCGCATTATCTGCGCCACCAATCGCAACCTGGCCCGCGAAATCGAGGGCGGCGGCTTCCGCGCCGATCTTTTCTACCGTATCAACGTGATCAGTATCACGCTGCCATCGCTCCGCGAGCGCCGCGAGGACATTCCTTACCTGGTCGAGTACCTGCGTCTGCAGTTCAACCGGCGTTTTCAACGCGAGGCGCCGCCGGTTTCAAAAGAGACGCTGCACCTGCTCCAGCAGCGGGAGTGGCCCGGCAATGTCCGGGAGCTGGAAAACTGCCTGGCGCGCTATGTGGTCCTCGGCTCCGAGGACACGTTTTATTCCGAGCGCTCCGAAAGAGCTCCCGTACATTTCACCTATGAAACAACGGAAGACGGCAACATCCCGCTCAAGCGCATCGCCCAGCAGGTCACCCGGCGAATGGAGCGCGATGTCATTCTCAAGGTTCTCCAGGCCAATCACTGGAACCGCCGCCGCACCGCCGAAGTCCTGAAGATCAGCTACCGCGCTCTGCTGTACAAGGTGCGCCAGGCGGGTCTTCCCGCCAAACGCCCGCGGCGCAAGCCCGATGGCGAGGCCTCTTTCCCGGCTGAATCAACCGCGCAAGCCGATTAGCCGATTCATCTCTCGGCCGATCACGCCGCCGCGTTCCCACCGCCGTAGTACTATCAAATTCCTCGCCCGTGTCTGGTAAGAAATCGCGCGCCGGGTGATCGTTGCCCCGGTTCTCCAATTCGGCTAGCCTGAATTCAAGATGGCCGCGAAATCGAACGGAAAACAAAGTCTGAGAGTCTGCCTGCTCTCGCCGCACCCCATGGTGCTCAACGAGTTCCAGCGGCTGCTTGAGGACTCCGGCTTCCAGATCACCGCCAAACAGCTGGATTCGATGCTGGCCCCGGATCTTCGCAATCTGGACGTGCCGAAGGCTTCCGTCTACGTGGTGGACGCACATGCTGCGCGCCAGGCCACCGGCGCGTTGATCAGCAACATTCTCGATCGTTTCACATCCGCGCGCCTGCTGGTGGTCGGCGACAACTTGAAAGAAACCGAAAGCTTCGCCCTGCTGCGCCAGGGCGCCAAGGGCATCATGACCTACGCGGAAGCCCGCGAGCAACTCCCCCGGGCCCTCCCGCAGGTGGCTGCCGGGGGCATCTGGGTCTCGCGTCCGGTGCTTTCGCGCTTCGTGGATTCCATCCTCGGGTCCAGCAGCGGCCGGCGCCTGCGGGTCGATTCGCCCAACGAGCTGAGCCGCCGGGAGCAGGAAGTGCTGACCGGCCTGCTCGAGAACCTGGCCAACAAAGAAGTCGCCGACCGGCTCCACATTTCCGAACGGACCGTGAAGTTCCACGTCTCGAATCTCCTGGCAAAATTCGGCGTCCGCCGTCGGGCCGACCTGATCCTGCTCTGCTACCAACGCCGCGGCGTCAACGTTTAATTCCCGGCTTCGTCGTTTCTGAAAAAGTCCACAGGCGTTAATCCTTGCGCAGCCGCACCCACGTACTAAGATGTCGGCATGAAAAGCGAAACTGAAATCCGCGCAAGCCGCGGACTGCAAACGGGGCCCCGGGATCGCCCATCTTCGGGTGGGGCCCTTGGCGACGATGCGCGGCGTGGGGTCGCCCATCCATGCGGCGCGGCGCAAACGGGCCGCGATACGGTGCGTTTTCTCGCGATTCTTGCCTTCGTTTTTTCACTCTTTTGCCTCCGACCCGCGGCCGCGCAAACTACGCCGGAACCGAAGGTCCCCGGCGACCTGACAAGCGACCTCAAGGACTTCGTCGAGACTCCCTCCGTTTCCGGCTACGAAAACCAGCTCAGTGAAAAAATCCGCGTAAAGCTCGCGGCGTTTCATCCGGTCACCGACAACCTCGGCGACGTGGTCGTTACCATCGGTGGCGGCGCGCCGCACCGTCTGATCGTCGCGCCGATCGACGAGCCCGGCTTCGTCGTCAGCGGCATCACCGACGACGGCTACCTGCGGCTCCAGCGCCTGCCGCAGCGCGGCAACTTACCGCTGATTTTCAACGAGCTTCATTCCGCCCAACCCGTTCGAATCCGCACCGCTGGCAACCAGTGGATTGATGGCGTCGTCGCCGGAGAATCCGTTCACCTGCAACGAAACGGCTCGCTTCGTCCCACCCCGGACGCACGAGACCTCGAAAACGTGTACGTTGATATCGGCGCTAGGTCCGCCGCCGAAGCCCGCCAGGCCGGCGTCGACATCCTCAGCCCGGTCGCGATCAACCGTCGGCTGATCAGCCTCGCGAACGGCAGGATTGCTGGCGCGTCGGTCGGAGATAAATTTGGTGCCGCCGCCCTGGTGGATCTTCTTCGCAGCGGAGATGTAGGCCAAGTTAAGGGCACGCTCACCGTCGCGTTCGTGACTCAGCAACGGCTGGGGGGCCGAGGCCTTGACCGCATCCTTACGACCAACAAGGCCGACGAAATGATCTACGTTGGCGAAATGCTTCGGGGTGGGAATGTGCCGGCGATGGAAGGCGTACACCATGCGCCGCGCCGCGAACCCGGCAGTGGTGTTCTCATCGGTCTCGATACGTCCACCGGCGAATTGAGCGGCCTGGCCGCCGAATTAAAGCAAATCGCGGACGCAAACAATATTCCGCTCGCCAGTGACTACTCGGCAGCACTGATCGCACCGGCCGATCCGCCACCGCCTGCATTCCCCGCAAAATGGGTGCACCTCGGAATTGCCACCGCATGGCCCGACACGCCTGCTCAAACCGTTGATTTTTCAGACGCCGCCAAGGTGTTGGATCTCGTGGCCGACTATCTTTCGATGCCGCGCAAGAGCAGCGCGATCTCCGTTGCGCCCAGGAGTGAGATTGATTCCTTTGCGTACGTGCACAAATCGACGCGGCCTTCCACGGATTCCTTGCTCGAGGCGCTGGTTGAAACCTACGGCGCCAGCAACCATGAAGACAGAGTTCTCGACCGGGTAAAAGAACTCCTGCCACCCTGGACGAAGGTCGAATCGGGCGACAACAGGAATCTCATTCTCCATCTCGGCAGCGCCCCCCCGGGGAATCCGTCTCCGAGCATCGTGGTGATCGCTCATACCGACGAAATCGGTTTTGCTGTCAAGTCGATTTCAAAGGACGGCCGCCTCGAAGTCGAAACTCTGGGTGGGATGGATCTCAGCTTCTACGAAGGGCATCCGGTATTGGTTCACACGGCGGGCGGTGATCGGCCTGGCATCATGGAATTGCCTCGGGGATGGGACGAGCAGAATTTCAAATGGCCTACCGAATCGGAGCAGACAATTCGTGTGGATGTGGGCGCCCGCAACCCAGACGACGTCGCCAAACTCGGCATTCATGCGGGCGCCGACTGGGTCACGATTCCAAAGAAATACCGCCCGCTGCTCGGCACTCGCGCCAACGGCCGCAGCTTCGACGATCGCGTCGGCGACACGGCGCTCATCTCGGCCGTTTGGGCGCTCGGCGGCCCGCTCAAGGGCCGCGACATTACCTTCGTCTGGTCCACCGGTGAAGAGCTGGGCTTGGTCGGTGCCGGTGCCCTCGCCGCGCGCCTCGCCGCCCAGGGCCACCCGCCCGATTACGTTTTCGCCGTCGACACGCTGGTCAGTTCCGATTCGCCGCTCGAATCCAAGCGCTTCGGCGACGCCGAAATCGGCAAGGGCTTCGCGATCCGCGCCGTGGACAATTCCAACGTCGCTCCGCGCGACCTGGTCGCGAAAGTCGAAAAACTCGCGCGCGCCAATCAAATCCCGTACCAGCTGGGCGTCACCGGCGGAGGCAACGACGGCGCGCAGTTTGTTCCCTTCGGCTCAGTCGATATCGCCCTCGGCTGGCCGCTGCGCTATTCACACTCACCCGCCGAAGTGATCGACACGCGCGACGTGGACTCGCTCGCACGCATCATCGCCGTGATCGCGCGGGGCTGGTGAGGCGTGAAGCGCGCAGCGGTTTGCTATAATCGCGCGCCATGACCGAGCCAGTTTTCAAGGCCCCTCGCTACATCGTCGTCGAAGGGCCCATCCGCGTGGGGAAATCGACGCTGGCGCGGGCGCTGGCCGAACAACTCCATGCGCGCCGCATTTTCGACACTGAGGACAATCCCTTCCTCGCCGATTTCTACGATGAAAAGCCCGGCGCCGCCTTCCGCGCGCAGATGTATTTCCTCTACGAGCGCCATCGACGACTCGCGGAGACGCGGCCCGAGGACACCGGGTCGCCGATCGTCAGCGATTTCCTGTTCCAGAAAGACAAGATTTTCGCGTACGTGAATCTGGACAACGAGGAATTGAAGCTCTACGAGAAATATTTCGACATCCTCGCACCCTCCGTGCCCGCGCCCGACCTGGTGATCTATCTCCACGCCAAGCCGGAGGTGCTGGAGAAGCGCGTCTCGAAAAAAGGCGATCCGGCTGAAAAGCAGATCTCGCAGGAATACCTGCAAGCCGTCGCCGACGCCTACGGGCACTTTTTCTTCCGCTACTCCGCGTCGAATCTGCTCGTGGTGGACACCACGGAGATCGACTTCGTCGAGCGCAACGAGGATCTCCAGGAACTTCTCCGCCGCGTGCGCCAGCCGGTTAAAGGCACGCAGTATTTTCTTCCGCTGGGCCAGAGCTGACCCACCCAGATTCCCCCCGGGGGTGCCGGGCAGCGGGGGCTTGGGGATCGATCACCATGTGCCGGTGCGTTCCACGGGCACGCCGGCGGAAGTCTCGTTCGACATCCCTCACACGGATTACAGCTGGACGGCATGCAACGACCTGCCCGGCCACAACAAAGTCTTCGTTGATCTGGCGTGCTCCTCGCACTACACGATGTGGGAACGCAATCACCTGCTCCTGTTCCGCGCCTCGCTTGAATGGCTGAACACAGGCACCGTCAACGGCAAACAGGAAGGCATGCTGCGGCTGGGTTATCCGGACGCAGACGCGGCCGGTCGTAGACGCAAATCTCGAAGTAATCGCGGGGTGGACTTTGCTCGCTTTGCGAAAAAAGAGGGGGATCCGGGGCGAGTACAATTCGCGCCTCCAGAACGAAAGCGCGAATTTGCGGGGACTCGCCCCGGACTACTGCACGGAGAAATCTCGTTGCCGCAAGCCGGCGTCTCAGGCGGCTTGCGAAGGCCCAGTCAGCCGGTGGCGCAATCGGCCCAATGTCCGGTTGACCGGATGGCTGCGGTGCAGGAAATTCACGACCGGATCGCGGCGCGTTCCGATTTTCTGCAGCGCGCGGCGAATGCGGAAATCGCGTCCCGCGGAGACCAGTCCCTTTTCAAGAGTGGAGATCGCTTCCTGGGTCCGGCCCGACTGCTGGTACACCTCGGCCAGATTCAGGTAGAGCTGCGCGTGATTGTGGCGCATCCCGAGGGCTTCCTGGCAAAGGGCCTCGCCGTCGCCAAAACGCTTCTCGGCGACCGCAGCCAGCAATCCCGTGTACGAGAGATAAAAAGGGTTCTTAGGCGCGACTCCGAGGGCGCGGCGGGCGTGTTGCAGGGCTTCGGTCGAATGACCGTCGCGCAGCTGTTTGAGGCACTCCTTGAAATCCGACATGCCGGCATCGGCCGGCGACGTGGTACCGATCCAGTGGGACATGAGGCTCCTTCCTTTGACCCCAGCCAATCACCACGACCGGCGGGGCGGGTAGGCAAAACTACCTTAGGGGTCTGGGCATGGAAATAGAGCGTAGGGCCAGATTTCGTTCCAGTCCTTTTAGCTGTACGAAGTGACAGGCGAAAAAATGTCCATCCTGTACGAAGCCGCGAGCGAAGACAGGGCGAAGCATCATCCTCAGAAGGCGCGCCGTAAGTGATCTCCTGTTTCATTTCAATGGCTTGCATTCCGATGTGGTACTTCCGTTCATCGGGAGAGGGTCCGATTCCCCGAGTTTCTTACCGGAATACCTCGCAGCCAAATCAGCGACCAATGCCGGGTCAGCACGAATGACGAGTCGAGGCGCCGTGATCCCGCGGCGTTTGAGATCACTCCCCAGCAGCCGGGCGTGCGGAATCTAGTGTCGGACTGCCAGCTCAGACGACCGACGCAGTGTTTCTCTGCAAGGCGGTCGCACTATCGCACGAGGTCAGAGGCGAAGACGAGACGGATGCCCCGGGATTGGAGCGCCGGCGCTTCCTGCGCCAGCACGGCGATTGTGACTCGGTGCGGGTGGCCGATAGCGATGGCCGAGCCTTCGCGGTAGGCGTCTTTGGCTGCTAGCTCCAGCTGTGCGAGGACCGCTTCCTGTGTCGGCGTGTCGTCGAGGAACACTTTTCGCGAGGCGGCCGGGACGCCATCTTTTTCGGCGGTTGAATAGGCGACGGTTGCCGCAGTCGTGCGACTGTCGATGAAGAACAGGTTGCGGGCGCGCAGGTCGGGCATGAGGGCCTGCATCAGCAGGTCGTCGGCGGTAGCGCGCGAGCCTTCGTGGTTGTTCACGCCGGCTGCGTGGGGCACCGTTTCGAGCATGCCCGCGAGCGTCGCGTTCACTTCGCCAGGGCTCATGCCCACGCGCAATTCGATCGGTTCCTGTGTCACGCCGTCCGGTCCGCCCGCGCTCCCGGCCTCTGGCTCCATCGGGAGATGCAGCAGGACCTGGTCACCGCGGCGAAACGCTTCTTCAGCGACTTCGGCGGAAAGCGGAAGATGGGGCAGGATCGAAATCGTCAGCGGGATCGGGAGCGCCAGCAGTTCGTCGGCGGGCGCGCGATCATGGCCCATGTCGTCGATGATGATGGCCAGGCGCGGGCCGGTCCCCCCGCCGGCCGGCGCGCCAGCGGCCGGGTGAAGACGCCCGGTGAGGGGAAAGATGATGTGAATCGAGTGGGTGCGAATGCCGGTCCTTGAAAAATCGACGCGCAGCATTTTGGCCGAGGACGATTCATCGACCGTGAGCTTGTGCCGCCGCGCGATTTCACTAAGCGAGCGCTCGAGCGTGTCCGCCTGCGCGGGATTTTCCAGCGGGATGTAGAGACTATCGGACTCGTGATTCGCCTCGGTGGCGCCCGCTTGCAGGATCTGCTCTTCCGGATGGATCTCGATTTCGAGTTTGTGGCCTGCGGCGCGCTGGGCCGCGGCGACGATTTCAACAGTGACAGAGCGGATTTCAGCCCTCGAGGCGGACTTCTTGTGGCAGCCGATCAGGCAGACGAGCGCACATGCAACCGGCAGCAGGAGATGCACCCCGAAATGACGAAAGCGCGCGGAGAAATTGCCGCGCGCACGTATCACGTCTGGCTAGGCGGCCTTCCGCAGGGCATTGGGATCCTGCAGAATCTCGATGGCCTTTTTCACGTCGGGATCGCTGGGCGAGCTCGAGGGCGGGGGCAGAACCTCGTCCGCCGACGTGACGTCCTCAATTGCGGGTCGGACTTCGCGCGTGGGTGTCACGCCGTCAACGGGAATTTCCTTGCCGCCGGGCGTGTAGTAATTCGCCAGCGTGAGGATCAGCGCGGAGCCGTCCTCGAGCTGGATCAACTTCTGCTGCGAGGCCGTACCGTAGGTGCGCAGACCGATCGTTTCGCCCCGGTGGTTATCCGCAATAGCCGCCGCCAGAATCTCCGCCGGGCCTGCAGTGCTGGTATCCATCAACACCGTCAGCGGCTGAGTCCAGACGACCTTCGCCGGATCGGCCGCCGAAACCAAGGGTGAAACGGTCTGTCCCTTGAGCGTGGTGATGGTGCCGGAGGAGAGGAACAGTTGCGCGGCGGATATTCCCTCCGCGTCATCGCCCAGGGCGCAGGCGCGCAAATCCAGAATCAGCTTGTGCGCTCCCTGATGCTCCAGTTGAGCGAGCTCGTCGCGAAGCTGCTTGGCGGCGCCGGGCTGGAACTCCGATACGTGGACGTAAGCAATGTCGCCTTCGAGCCGGTCGTCAACCAATTTCGGCATTGCGAGCTTGGCGAGGGTGATCTCCATATCCTGCGGCTCGGCTTTTCCGCGGCGGATCACCGAAAGCTTTACAACGGTGCCGGGATCGCCGCTCAGCAGGAGTTGTGCCTGCTCGATACCCATCTGGCCGGTGGTAAAGCCGGCAATTTTCTCCAGTACGTCGCCAATCTGCAGGCCGGCCTTCTGGCCCGGGCTGTCGGGCAGCGCCGAAATCACGCTGATGTAGCCGAATCGCTTGGTGAGAGCGAGGCCGGATTCAGCCTTGGCGGGCGCGGCGGTTTTTTCCTCGTAGTCCTTGTACTCGAGCGGGCTCAGGTAACTCGATTGCGGATCGAGCGAATCGAACAAGCCGTGCAGGGCGCCGGACGTCACCTGGTGCAGGTTCGGCTCGTCCACATATTCGCGCTGAATGCGGTCGAGCACTTCGCCGTAGACCGTAAGAGCGCGGAAAGCCTTGTCGTCGGAGGAGCGCCCGCGGACGTACCCCACCGCCACGAACCCGAAGACGACTACCGACAGCACGACGACGATTTTCTTGGTTAGAGAGCTCATGCCCGGTCCTTTTCCCGGCTGGCGCGCCCCGCGCCGACGGGAGCCCCCATTATACATCGGCCCGGCCAGCCGCGCGGGTTGACTTAGGTCGAGGTAGTCCATAGGATGTGTCCCGAATCCACCGAGTTGCCGGTGTTTCTGACCCAAGCTTCCTATGTCGACTGGGTGGACTATTTCTCTCGTCAGATTTTATCGAACGCCATTGCGTGGCGCCGCGCCGGCGGGTTCCAGCTTAACCCGCATCGAAAATGCCTCTTCTAACCATCGTTTTCACCGACGTCGTCGGCTCCACACTCACGAAGCGGGACGAATCGCTTGGCCGCGACAATCGCGAACGTGACCGCGCCTATCTGGAAAAGATTCAAACCCCTCACTTCAGCTTGATCCGCGAATGCTGCCAGGCGCACGGCGGCAAAGAAGTCAGCACCATCGGCGATGCTTTCTACCTGGCGTTTGAAGATCCGGTCGAGGGCGTTCGCTGCGCGGTGGAGATTCAAAGGCGGCTCGCGTCGGCGCCCATCCAGACGCCGCTCGGGCGGCTCGAGCTTCGCATCGGGGTCCACTCGGGATATCCGGAGCCGTATGAGGGCGGTTGGCACGGCGCGGATGTGGATACGGCCGCGCGAGTCGAGAGCGCGGCGAGCGCTTGCCAGATTCTGCTTTCGGCCCGTACCTACGAACTCGTGCGGCACATGACGGACGTGAAGTTTCGTTCGCGCGGTGAATTTGCCCTGAAGGGGATGGACCGCATCACGCTGTGGGAGGCGGATTGGGACGGCCATGCACCGCGGCCGACCAGCGTGCCGTCGCTCAGGGAGGCCGGGCGAAAAAGGCGGATCGGTACCTGGGCCGGGATTGCGGTGTTGGCTTTGATGGTCCTGGACGTCGCGTATCGAGCCGATGTGAACCGCAGGCCGCCGCCCGACACGAAACGCTCCCGTTCGGCGACGACCGCGACCGAGGGCCGACCGTCGGTGGTCGTGCTGGAATTTCAGAATCGAGGTACGCCGGAACAGGGCTGGATCGCCAACGTGCTTGCGGGAATGCTGACGAACGAGCTGGCCACGGGCGGAGAGCTCCGCGCGATTTCCAGTGATGACGTGGCGGCGACGACGAGTGATCTTTCCCTGGCGGGCATGATTACGTTCAGCCGCGAAGTGGTTGGCGGGCCGCGGACGAGTCTGCGACCCGACTACATTGTGCGGGGGTTTTATTCCGTTTCGGGGGTTCCTCCGATGCAAGAGATCCACGTGGAACTCAAGCTCGACGACACGCAGTCGGGCCAAACCATTTTTTCTCCGTCCTACGATGGGAACCAGTCAGACATCAATGGCCTCGTGAACCAAATCGGAATGGACCTCAGGGGTAAGCTGATGGTTGAGCCCCTTTCGGATCCGGACGCGGAGGCCGCGCAGATCAGCTTCCCCCGCAATCCGGAGGCCCAGCGCCATTACGCCGAGGGCCTGCAGAAACTCAGAACTCTCGATGCCATCGGCGCGAGGGACGAACTGCAAGAGGCCGTGAAGCTCGAGCGGCATTACGCTCTCGCCTATGCCGCGCTGGCGCACGCATGGGAAATTCTGGGCTACGACAAAAAGGCCCAGGAGGCCGCCAAGCAAGCTTTTGACGATTCGCGGCGCCTTGGAGAGCCGAATCGAGGATTGATCGAAGCGCAGTACCGTACGTTGACGGGAGACTGGAACCGGGCGATCGAAATCTACCGATCCTTCTGGGGCATGGAACACGACGAACCGGAATACATGCTGGATGTGGCGGGCGTTCAAATCAAGGCGGACATGGGTGCCGACGCCCTGAATACGCTGGACACGCTCAAACACACGGGGAAGGGCTATGACGAAGACCCGCGGGTCGACTACGCGGAAGCATTGGCGGATGAAAAGCTGGCCAATGTGAAGCAACAGCACGTCGCGGCGTCGAAAGCGGCGCGCGAAGCGTCCACTCAAGGGGCGCAATTGCTCGGCGCGTATGCGAACTGGCAGGACTGCGGGGCGCTATTTGGTCTGGGTGATCTCGATGAAGCGGAAAAGGCGTGCGAGAAAGCGAGTCAACTAGCAGACTCGGCCGCCGGCAGGCAAGTGAAGGCTCGCGCCCAGAGCAATCTGGGCCGGATTATGCTGCAGAGAGGCAAACTTTCCCAAGCGATGGAAATGCACCGAAGCGCATTTTCGACCGCGACGGACATCGGTTCGCAAAAGGACATCATCGGCGCGCTGCTCAATATGGCAGAGGTGCAATCGTCCCAGGGGCAACTCGAGGAATCCAAGAAAAACCAGGACCAGGCGAGAGACATCGCGAAACAAATCGGCGACACGCAGCAGATTCTGATCTGGCAGAACGATCGCGGAGTCGACCTGCAAACGCAGGGCAGATACGACGACGCGAAAGCAATGTACCTGGAGGAATTGACGACCGCCCGGAATGTGGGGGACAAGCAGGCCACAGCGGATACGCTGCAGAATCTGGGCGTCGTCTATCTACAGACGGGCGAATTGAGGATGGCTGAGGACGATACGGAGCAAGCCCTCGCCATCGCGAGGAACGCACGGCTACGGAATGAAGAACTCGGCGCGCTGAGCAGCCTGGGAGACATCCAGATGGCAAGAGGAAATCTCAGCGGGGCCAAGGCCAGCTACGATGAGGGGCTCAAGCGCGCTCTTCAAGGCGGCGATGGAGGCGACGCCGCCAATTGCGGTCTGGGCCTGGCCAAACTCGCGATTGCGAATCGGGACGCCGCGACAGCCGAGAGGCTATCGCAACAGGCTGTTGAAACCGATGAGAAATACTCGCTTGTCGACGCGGAAGGCGACGCACTGAACACCCTGGCGCAAGCGTTGATCGCAGAGGGCCAGCCAAGGGAAGCGCAGCTGCAAATCGACAAAGCCGGAAGCATCGGCGTGCAGGATCAGGCGGTGAAGCTGTCCCTCTCGGTGACGGCCGCAGAGTTGGACGCTCAAACGCACAACGATCAACAGGCAGCGAGAACGTTGGCAGCAAGCCTTCGGGACGCGAAGCGCATGAAGATGTCGATGTTGCAACTGGAGATCAGATTAGCTTCGGCGGAAATCGACCCCCATAGCGGGGCGGCCTTGACCGCGCTTGAACGTGACGCAACCAGTTCAGGCTACCTGCTCGTTGCCGCGAAAGCCGAACACCTGCAAGAGTTGCCGACGCACTAAGCCTCGACAATGACGGCCGGGCCAGGGGGTCAGCTCGAAGGCCGGCGGCGCTTGGACCTCAGACACGAGCCGGGCGGCGACGGATCCCGAGCAGCGCTACCAGACCCGTTCCCAAGAGCACCAAACTCCCAGGTTCCGGTGCCGCCGTCACACTGCCGAGCAAGCTCGGATCGTCGGCGAAGAGCACTAGATCGGAAATGTCCGAGCTAATGGTGAAGTCGGCTCCGCTTTGGCTAACGGCTGAGGAATTGGCAACGTCATATGCAGTGCACGGCACGGGCACCGTCGTAGTCCCGCTGCTATCGACTGCCGCACTGGCATCGACCACGCTACTGTTGCATCCAAATACCCCCGTGAGAACGCCCGAGCCTACCGGGAGGTCGAAAGAACTGCCCGCGCTCGCGTTCCCGATGTTCACGACGTCGTAAACGACGCTCCCGGACCCCGGATTGAACGCGAACTGATACACAGCGTAATCGGCACCGCCGATAGCAAGCGATCCCGGGACCGCCTGCACCGCAATGCAAGGGACGATGGAGCCACCCGAGCAGTCATTGTAGTCCGTTGTGTATGGCCCATAACTTGACCCCGACCGAATGGTGGTGGCGTGAACGGACGTCGCGCAGAGCAGCGCAGTCCCGAGCAGTGCGAAAAGGCTTCGCTTCCTCTTCATCTTCGGACACCCCTATGCTTAAAGTTGCGGAGAATAAGAAGCGGACCCCGCAATAGCTGTGCCATGTGCCCAGGGATGTGTGGAGTTGCTGGGGACTATTCATAACGTGTGTTTTATCAGATCAGTAGGATCGTCCGAGGGTCCGATTCGGGGTCGCTGATTCGCCGACCGAGGCGCTTAAGTTACAGACGTTTTCACACATCTGGCAATATTTGTTTATTAATATGGCTGTAATGACGGCCGGGGATCGACCCCAGCGATGGAATCCGAGCCGGAGCGATTGAGGTGACATCACAACGGCCCAAAGCCGGCCTGGAGCTCGAGACGCGCTGAGGCATCCGGATCTTGAGGAGCTCAGTCTGAGCCGGCCGTACCCCTGGCAACCCCAGAGGCGGCCGTGGTTGGGATTGCGCCGGGGCGGTTCGCGAAGCCTTCCCTGATCAGCTTCCAGATGGTGCTGCGGCTTTGGAGGACGGTTTTGACCCAGGCTAGCTTGCCGGTCTGCGGGAAATAGATGCCTCGGAAGCACAGGCGGGCGATCAGGATGTTGATGCGATATCCCAGCGGCTTGTGTTTGAGCGAATCTACGGCGTGGGCGATGGCCTCCGGGCTGTAGGACTGCGCCCAGCCGTACTTCACCTCGGCGTGCGCTTCCTCGATCGTCATCTTCATCGGCGTGTGGGCCATGGCGAACGGGATGAACTCCCGCCAGTGCCTCGGGCGCGTGAGGCGGCCGGCGACCTCGAGCCGTTTGTACAGGGGCGTTGCCGGCAGCGGCGTGAGTAAACCGAAAATCGGAAGGCCCGGCGGCCAGGTGCGGACCTGCTCAAGCGTGCGTTCGGCCACACCGGTTGTGTCGTTATCCATGCCGAAAATGAACGACGTGATCGCGTAGACGTTTCGCTGAGCCAGCCGTTCGAGGACCGCGGCATATTCGCCCGGCTTGTTGAAGCCCTTGTTCACATCTTTCAAGTTTGCCGGATCGATCGATTCCATCCCGATGAAGATCCACTTGCCGCCGGCGGCGGCGATGAGGTCGACGAGCTCCTCGTCGCGCAGGAGATTGGCGCTGATCTGCGCAACCCAATGCAGCTGGGCGTTGGCGGCGATAATGTCGCGCAAGAGCGATTTCGTGCGTTTCACGTTGATGGCGAAATTATCGTCGATAAAAAAGACTGCGATCTGGCCGCCTTCGCTGCGCGCGCGCGCCTTCAATTTCAGCAATTCGTTTACGACGCTTTCATTGGTACGGAAGCGGATCGAGTCCCCGAAAAATCCGGTGACGGTGCAGAATTCACAGCCGTAAGGACAACCGCGGCCCGATTCGACCGGGATCATTCGAAACGTCCCCCATCCTCCTCCGAAGCGCTTCAGCAAAGGGGCCGCAGCTTTGGGAACAAGGTTGAATTGATCGAGGTCAACGGACTCCCACGGAATCTCGGGATACGGCCGCAGCGGCGGCTTGCGTTCCTTGCCAAGCTCATCCATCGGAACGTAGACATCCTTGAGTTCGCCGCGAGCGGCATCCTGAACGATCCGCGGCCAGGTTTCATCGGCTTCACCAAGAGCGACCGCATCCGCATGGCGTGGTCCGCCATCCCGCCCGAGCGCTTCGTCGGAGAGTTCCGTGACGTGAGGTCCGCCCATCACCACAGGCACTCCGGCTGCCCGGACCGCGTCCGCCATGCGGTAGGCCTTGGCGATCATGCGAGTCATCGCGCCGATACCGACGAGTCCGATTTCTTGTTCGCGAACGAAGCGGGCGAGGCCTTCTTCATCCATGGGCTGCGCGTTTCCATCGATCAGGAGCACTTCGTGGCCGGGCGGCGTGAGCGCCTGAAGCAGGAACATCCAAAGGTGCGGCATGAAATTGCGGGTGACGCCGTTATCCGGGTTGTAAAGCAGAATTCGCATAGCTCCCTTTTTCTGCCGGCCCCGGGACTTCTCATTTCACGGCCGAATCGTGGCTCGTCGGAACAAGCAATTGCTGGGAACAACGCTAGGCGGAAAGGGCGGGCGAATATGGTCAATTCTGAACAGTTTCAAAATCGAGGCCCGGCATGGAAACCTCGGGACTTAGTCGATGAGAACCACGTTGAGGAGGGAGCTGTGCACGGAGAGACTGCCGTTGTACTCGATGAAACCGAGCTTCCGGAATTTATTCATGAAGAAGCTGACGCGCGACCGAGTGGTTCCCACCATTTCGGCGAGCGTCTCCTGGCTGATCTTGGGAACGATGGTTTCGGGCTTGCCCGCTTTCCCGTATCGCGCGAGAAGAAGAAGCGTGCGGGCGAGGCGTTTTTCGCTGGAATTGAAAAGCTGATCCACCAGATCGGCTTCGAAACGAATGTTGCGTGCCAAAATATGCGCGATGAATCGCTCCGCAAAAGCCTGCTCCTCCCGAAGCACCCGCATCATGGCCGACTTGCGAATTTCCAAAATCGAGCTGGGTGAAATGGCGGTTGCGGTGGAAATTCGCAGCAGCTGTCCAGCCAGACACCCTTCTCCCAGGAAATC
Organism: Candidatus Acidiferrales bacterium; assembly: GCA_049696975.1. GTDB lineage: Bacteria > Acidobacteriota > Terriglobia > Acidiferrales > UBA7541 > Palsa-295. The sequence goes on from JBAVUW010000004.1 coordinate 55,435, forward strand.
GCCGTCACCCAGGATCGCGACGACGGCTTCCTTCGCATTTTTCGAGACGACGGTGAGCTTGACGCGCCCTTTTTGGATGTAGAAGATTCTTGCCGCCGGATCGCCCTGTGAAAACACGACCTGCTTGTTGCGATACTCCACGATCTTTTTGCCCAGCCCGCCGGAATTCAAGAATTCGAACAGGTTGAATCGGGACATTCTCGACAGATTCATTTCGCGAAGTGCCTCGCCGCAAGTCTCAAGCAATTGCTTGACCGAGTCAAGCCAGCAACCGGCGGCGATCCGGATCCCGATTCGATCGAAGACGGGCCGCGCGGCGTTATTTGTGCGCGTAGCGGCGGCTGGCCGCATGCACTTCGATGGGCGCGAGGTCGACGAGCGGCGCCGCGGCCGTAATGTAGGTTTGCGACATGCGGTCCTGCCAGGTGAAGCGGTCCTCGTCCCAGACCGCCCAGGCGAATCCGAGCATCAGGGTGGCTCCGGAGATTAGATAGCCGAACGTGCGCCATATGAGCTGGCGCGTGTCCGGCAGGCTGCCGTCCAGCCGCACGACACTGAGCCCCATCAGCTGCATCCCGGGCGTGGCGCCGGCGAACACCGTGAAGATCGAGAAATAGATCGCGAAGAAAAGGTAGGCGACGGCGAGATAGACCATCGCGTCGGTTTTCGCGAGCGTGAACTGGCCCCCGGCCCAATGGAACAGGCCGACCAGGCTGAGGCAGGTGAGCGCGAGAGAGATTGCGTCCAGAAACGCCGCCCAGCGGCGATCGCCGAGCGGCGCCACCGGCACCAATGCGGTTTGCGGGCGCGCACGATCTTCGGGTGAACTGGCGAAGTTCAGTTCGGGCTGGATGCAGATGTCCACGCGCTCGGCAACGCGGGTCGCCCGCGGCGCCGGACGGGGACGCGGAGCCTCGGGCACTTCGATGTCTTCATGGACTTCGTGAGCTGGGTGGACGGCGGGAGGGTGCGGGTGGAACGGAAGCCCGGATTGCGATGCGTCGTGATTGCGCGCGTAGCCCCGGCGCGCGCGATAGAGCTCCAGGCGGCGCGAGACTTCCGTGCGCCATTCCGGCTCGGGAGTTTCGTCGAGCGGCTTGACGGCGACGGCTACAGGTTCGGAGAACTTCCCGGCTTGGGCGCGTTCGGCGGCATCGACTGCGCAGAAGGAACAGCTTTCGGCATCGTCCAGCAGCAGGGCGCCACACTTCGAGCAGATGCGTATCACTGGTGTGTTTTGCGCCGCGGAAGATCCAGTGGAACGCGAGGATCATATCACGATCCCGCGCCGTGGGTGCGCGAGGCCGTATCGAGGTGTGTGGCTGATCAGGCAACACGGTTGTTGCTTCAAGAGTCTGGAACGGAGGGCCCGCCCGCCGCTGCCGATTGCGGGGGCGCGAGGCGCGTGTTAGGCTCAGCTTTCTTTTTTGCATTTCTCGGCTGATGCGCGAAGCGATATTCCCGAAATCTGTCCCTACAGCGGCGCTCTGCGCCCTGCTGCTCGCGCTGGCCGCGATGCCATCGTCTCTGCGAGGCCAATCGCAGACCGCTCCGTCTTCCTCGCCACTGCAGAAGCCGAAGCCAGTCGCGAACTTCACGCCCGGCGGCGAGGCCACCCTCGAAGCCGACCAGCAGCGCCAGGTCGGCAAAATCTCCTACGCCGACGGGCACGTGGACGTGCGCTACGAAAATGCGCGCCTGCGGGCCGACCACGTGGAATACGACAACGACGCCCAGGTGATCGTTGCACGCGGCAACGTGCAGCTGGACTATGCCACGCAGCATGTCGAAGCCGACGACGCGCGCTACGAGCTTCGCACCGGCCGCGGCACGTTCCATCACGTGCATGGCACGTTCGCCCTGCAACGCCGCCCAATGCCCACGCTGCTGATCAGTCCCAACCCATTGTATTTCGAGGCTGAAGAAGCCGACCGCCTGGACGAAAACACCTATCGCATCCGCAAAGGATGGTTGACGGTCTGCAAACCGGGCAAACCCGTCTGGAAGTTCTATGCGCCCGCGGCCACGGTGCGGCTGAAGCAGTCGGTGCGCATTGAAAACGGCAACTTCCGCGTGTATGCGGTGCCGATTCTGTATCTGCCATACGCCACGGTTCCCGCCGAAGAACGCCGCGAGTCCGGATTTCTGATCCCGGAGATCGGCGACACATCGCAAAAAGGATTTGTGATCGGCGATTCGGTCTACTGGGCGCCGCTCGATTGGATGGACATGACGCTGGGCGCGGCCGATTTCAGCAAGCGCGGCTGGAGCCAAAAAGCCGATTTCCGCATGAAACCGTGGGAGGGCGCAACGTTCGACGCCAGCTACTACGGCGTGATCGATCGCGGCCTGAAAGTGGACGACGAACCGCCGGTGCCGCAGGGCGGGCATGAAGCGAAGCTGCTGTTCACCTCCGATCTACCCGGAGGCTGGCGCGCGGTGGCTGATTTGGACCAGCTGACCTCGCTCACGTTTCGGCTGGCATGGTCTGAGACTTTCAAGGAAGCGGTGAACTCCGAAGTCCGCAACACGGCGTTCTTGAACAAGAATTTCGACGGCTTCAGCATCGGGTTCGCCGCGCTGAGCTATCAAAACTATTTGACGGCCACTCCGCAGGCTTCCATTACGCTGCGGACTGCACCGGAAGCGAACATCAGCTCGGTAGACCAGAATTTCTTCAGCAAGCTGCCATTTTACTGGTCGTTCGACGCGTTTACCGGAGGAAACTATCGGGCCGACGGAATTACGCCGTTTTCAACACCGGGATTCGTCAGCCGCAGCGAAATCGCGCCGACGATCACGCTACCGCTGCACGTGGGCGATTGGGTCAACATCACGCCGAGCTTCACTTTCCGGTCCACCTATTACGGCGCGCAACTGCGCAACGGAAGCTTTCTCGATCAGGGGCTTTTCCGCGACACGGAGGAATTCTCGATCGACCTGCGGTTTCCCGTGATCGAGCGCGTCTACGACCACGGCGAGACGAAGTGGAAGCACGTCGTCGAGCCTTATCTCGTCTATCGTCTGGTCAACGGCGTGAACGACTTCGGGCAGTTCCTGCGTTTTGACGAAGACGACACTCTGACGGACACGAACGAAATCGAGTACGGCGTCACACAGCGCCTCTATCGACGCACGGCCAACGGTGAATCTCAGGAATTCATAACCTGGCACATCGCGCAGAAATATTTCTTCGATCCCACGTTCGGCGGCGCGCTGGTTCCCGGCGAGCGCAACGTGTTTCAGACGCTCGTGTCGCTCACGCCGTTTGCATTTGCGGACGTGGCCCGCCGATTCTCCCCGATTGTGAGCGACGTCACCGTCGCGCCGGGCAAGCGATGGGACACCCAGTTCATCGTGAACTACGATCCACAGCGTAACCGGCTGACGGCCATCGGGACGCTGCTGAAGCTGAAGCCCTACAGGGAATCGTTCGTCACGCTGGCGCACTTTTACACATTGAATTTACCGGTGAATCCCGAACCCCCGCCGCCGAATTTCCAGCAGCATTCAAATCAAGTACGCACGCTTTTCGGCTACGGCGAGCCGAACCGCCGCGGATTCAACGTCGAGTTCGGCGCGAGCTACGATTTTGTGGCCCAGGCCTTCCAGAACCAGATCGTGGAGGTTTCCTACAACGGCTCGTGCTGCGGCCTGGGCTTCGAGTACCGCCGGTTTTCGTTTGGCACCATCCGCAACGAGAATCAGTACAGCGTCGTAATCCGCATCGCGAACCTGGGCTCGGCCGGCAACCTGCGGCATCAGGAAAAAATATTCTAGATCGGCGCGCGTGACGCACTATTCTGAATCCGAGCTGGCGTACTTTTCCATCGAGCAGGCAGCACGCCTGCTGCGGCGCGGCGAAATCTCGCCGGTCGACCTGGTCGAGGCTTCGCTCAAGCGCATCGAGCGATGGAGTCCCGAGCTCAACGTGTTCCTCACCGTACTGGCGGAAAATGCGCGGCGACAGGCGAAAGTGGCCGAACGCGAAATCCGGCGCGGCCGCGCGAAAAGCCCTCTGCACGGCATTCCCGTCTCACTGAAGGACAATTTCTGGACCCGCGGAGTGCGCACCACCGCCGGGTCGACGATTCTGGCCAACTGGGTACCGAACGCGGACAGTGATGTGGCCAAGTCGCTGGCCGAGGCCGGTGCGATTCTGCTCGGAAAGACGAACATGCACGAATTCGCCTATGGCATCACCGGCGAAAATCCGCATTACGGCAGCTCGCGCAATCCTTGGGCGCCCGAGCGCATTTCCGGCGGCTCAAGCGGCGGCTCGGTGGTCGCCGTCGCCCTGGGGATGGGCGCCGGATCGGCGGGCACGGATACGGGCGGATCGATCCGCATTCCGTCGGCGCTGTGTGGGATCGTCGGTCTCAAGCCAACCTACGGCCTGGTCAGCACCGCGGGCGTGGTGCCGCTGGGCACGACCTTCGATCACTGCGGACCGATCGCGCGCAGCGTGACCGACGCGTGCATCCTGCTTGAAGCGATTGCCGGGAAATATCCGCGCGGCGCTGCGAGACCCGGCTGGCGCACGCTGCACAAAACGCTGCCCCGGCGATTTCGCATTGGCGTGCCCAGGGAATTCTATTTCGACCGGATCGAGCCCGACGTGCGGCGCGCGGTCGAGGCTGCCGCGAAGAAATTCGAATCGCTGGGAGCGCGGGTCGAGGAGATTTCGCTGCCGCGCCTCGCCCGAGCGGTGGAGCAGGCGACCATCGTCGTGGTCGCCGAGGCGAGCGCCTATCACGAATCGCAGGGATATTTCCCGGCGCGGGCCGCCGAGTATGGAGACGACGTCCGCGGCCACCTCGAATTCGGCCACCAGCTGCTCGCGGTAGATTATCTCCGCGGGATCGGCGCATGCCGGGACATCATCGCGGATTTTGAGGCGGTGTTTGAAAAAGTGGACGTGGTCCTGGCGCCCACCGCGCCGATTTCGGCGCCACGTATCGGAGAGACCGGGGTGCGCGTGACCGGCGACCGCGAAACCGCCACACGCGCCGAGCTGCTGCGGCTCACGCGCCCGAGCAATATCAGCGGCATGCCCGCGATCTCAATCCCCTGTGGATTCACCCGCGAAGGACTACCCGTGGGGCTGCAGCTGATGGGCCGGCGATGGGGCGAAGCGCGTCTGCTGGCGATCGCGCGGGCCTACGAAGATGCGACCGAATGGCACGCGCGCCGCCCGAGTCTCGCCTGAGGCTGGGCCGCCGCTTGCATCGGGCGGGGAAAGTCCGCTGTTTCATATCGTGAAATGGACGTCGGCGTTGGCACAGCCGCGCGCGCCGTGGCAGAACCAAAAACCGGTGGTACACGTCTAAACGATATGATCAAATTAGCGAACAGTCGGACCTGCACCCATGATCGGGGCCCTGTTCACTTGGGGGAGTGAGGAAATTCTATGGCGGTAGCCGTACTTGCTGGACTTTTTGTGTTCGCAGCCGGCTTGGGTTCTTTTCTTTCGCCGTGCGTGCTGCCGCTGGTTCCCGGCTATCTTTCGATGCTCTCCGGCGTGGGTGTGGACAAACTCCGGGAAGGCGAAGGGGAAACGAGCAAGCTGTTCAGCTCCGCACTGGCATTCGTCATCGGACTGTCCGTTGTGTTCATCACGATGGGAGCCACGGCGAGCGCGGTCGGACAGTTTCTGCTGAAGCATCGCGACCTGCTCGCGCCCATTGCCGGCGCGGTGATCATTCTGTTTGGATTGCACCTGATCGGCTGGCTGATCAAGCTGCCTGTGCGCGCCGGACTGATCGTCGGCGCGATCCTGGTCGCCATCGGCGTTGTGCTGAATCTGCGCGCGGCCGAGTCGGTCGTGAAGCCGGTCGATTTTTACGCGGCCTCGCTGATTTTTCTTTTCGGCCCTCCTTTGACTCGCTGGTTGAACCGCGATGTCCACATGCGCGATGTCGGCGGAAAAAATCCCGGCATCGTCAGCGGCTTCCTGCTCGGGTTTGCATTCGCGCTGGGCTGGACCCCCTGCATCGGACCCATCCTCACGACCGTGCTGGCCGTTGCGGCTTCGCGCGGCAGCGTGCGGGACGGCATCATCCTTCTTACGCTCTATTCCGCGGGACTTTCGATTCCGTTTCTGCTGACGGCGGTTGGCGTCGCCCGTTTCATGAAGTTCTATCAGAAATTTCGCAAGCACCTGCATACCGTCGAGGTCTGCAGCGGAGTGCTGCTGCTGATTATCGGCGGCTTGATTTTCACGAATGCTCTGACGCTCATCTCCTCCCACATCAGCGGATACAGTTTTGAGACCGTCATTGAGAGAGGGATGCCTTCCGGCGTAAGAGCCTGGCTCAAGGACAATGGGGCTGCCGCCGGCGGGGCGGAATCGTCGAATCTCTCGCCCGAACCCGACGTTACCTTCAAGGACCTTACCGGCAAGGGCGTCCCGCTTTCGAGTTTCAAGGGCCGGGTGGTGCTGCTGAACTTCTGGGGAACGTGGTGTGAGCCCTGCCAGCACGAAATTCCGCTGCTGATCGACATTCAAAACAAATATGCTTCGAAAGGTTTCACGCTCGTCGGCGCGGCGACCAACGACGAGGACGCCACGGTCGACAAGTTCATCCACAACTCCGAGTTCGACGTCGGCGGCCAGGAAGTGAAGATGAACTACCCCGTGGTAATGAATAGTGACGACAACGTGGCGAAATTCGGCGGGATTCTTGGCATGCCGACCACCTACTTGATCACGCGCGACGGTAAAATCGCCAAGCGCTACATCGGAAGCCTCGATCAGAACGAGGCGCAACTTGAAAAGGACATCGAGAGCCAACTATGACATCCATCGCTCGATTCGCTTACGGCGTCAGCCTCGCGGCATTCCTGCTGATTCCGGCGTCGCGCACGGCGTTCACGCAGCAAACGGCGCTGCCTCCAAAGCCGTCCGACATCGTCTCCACGAAGACGTACGTCTCACTGGACCCCGTCCCCCGCGGCAAAGAATTTCAGGCCGCCGTGGTGGTGAAGATCAATCCGGGCTATCACATGAATTCGCACAAGCCCTCCGACAGCTACCTGATCCCGACGACCGTAACGCCGCAGCTTCCCGACGGGTTCACGCTGGTCGGCGAGCCTTCCTACCCGCTGGGGAAAAACGAGAAATTCCCGTTCTCGCCCGATAAGCCGCTCAACGTTTACACCGACAGCGTGACATTTCGCCTGAAAATGACGGCGGATGAAAAAGCAGCGCTAGGGAAAGCCTCGATTCCGGTAACCCTGCGGTTTCAGGCGTGCAACACGTCGGCGTGCCTGCCACCGGTGAAGATTCCGCTGGCGCTGGACGTGAACGTCGCCGCGGCGGGGAAGACCGGCAAGCCGATGAATCCTGGGATTTTCGCTTCAAAACCTTCCGGCTTCTAGCACTCGCACGCATCGCGGATTCAGCCTCAGCGCGCCGTAATCGCGGGCACGGCCTTCCGCAACCGCTCGACCACGCGTTTCCGGCCGAGCGCAACCATTGTATCGAATAGCGGCGGCGCCACTGCGCGGCCTACGATGGCCACGCGCGTAGCGTTGATCAGCAGGCCTGCTTTGACACCCTCGGCGGCCGCCACCGCGCGCGACGCGGCGTCGCACGCATCGTGGTTCCAATCCGGCAGTGCCTCGAGCGCGTCGGCAAGCTTGGCGAGCATTCCCGGCAGGCGCTCGTCTTTCCAGAATTTTTCGCATGCGTCGGCGTCGTAACCGAAATCGTCCGCAAAAAAACCGCGTGCCCAGCGCGTGAAATCACCCAGCAGCCGCGTCCGCGGCCGGATCAGGTCCACCGCGCGTGCGAACCAAGCTGGATCCTGGCTCGCCTGAGAGCCTTCCCACAATCCCGCGCGCTTCAGCTCGGCTTCCACGTACGGCAGCACATACTCCACCGGCGTCTTCTGCAGGTATTGCGTGTTGAACCATTCCAGCTTCGCCCGGTCAAACACTGCGTTCGTCCGGCTCACTCCCGAAAGCGCGAACCGCTCGATCAGCTCGCTCGTGCGAATGGTTTCCTCATCCCCGCCGGGCGACCACCCGAGCAGCGCCAGAAAATTGCGAAACGCTTCGGGCAGAAAACCCTCCTCGGCGTATGAGCCCACGCTCGTCGCACCGTGCCGCTTGGAAAGCCGGGTGCGGTCGGGCCCCAAAATCAGCGGGACGTGCGCGAAAATCGGCGGCTGCGTGCCCAGCGCGCGGTAGATCAGCGCCTGCTTGGGAGTGTTCGACAGGTGGTCGGCGCCGCGGATGATGTGCGTAATGCGCATGTCGATATCGTCCACCACCACGCTGAGTTGATACGTGGGCACGCCATTGGACCGCAGCAGGACAAAATCCTCGATCTCCGCGTTGTCTACCTCGCGCGGGCCGAACACGGCATCCTCGAAGGGAGTCACTCCCGCGCGCGGCACCTTGAATCGAATCGCAAACGCGAGCCCGGCTTGGTCTTTCTCGGCGCGCTCGGCGGCGGAGAGATCGCGGCACGGGCACGCCGGTCCTTTCTGCGTCTTCGGCCCCTCGTCATCGCCTTCGCCCGCCTGCTCGCCCGCCGGCGCCGCATCGACGCCCGCATACGCCGCGCCTTTGCAGTAGCAGGGGAACGCCGCGCCGCTCGCGAGCAGTTTCACCGCCGCCGCGCGATACATTTCCAGCCGCTGCGATTGAAACACGGGCCCTTCGTCCCACTCGATCCCGAGCCACTTCAGCCCATCCAGGATTCCTCCCACCAGCTCGGGCTTATTGCGCTCGACATCCGTGTCCTCGATGCGCAGGACGAGCGTGCCGCCCTCCCGGCGCGCAAAAAGCCAGTTGAAGAGCGCGGTCCGAGCCCCCCCCACATGCAGATAGCCGGTGGGCGACGGGGCAAAACGGACGCGTGGTTTGTCGGCAGAAGCCATGCGGGTCTCTTTTCCAGCTGGTTTCGAAACGATTCATCTTAGCGGAAGCATTCGCCAAAATCGAGGCGCCGAATTCCACAGCCCGGACGAACTCGGTACCCCGGTACTGTTGACCGACCCGGCCACGGCCGCCATAGTTAATGGGACGATAACGGTTATGGCCGCGAAACCGGGTGGACACGCCGCGCTGACACGAGAGGTTTTTCTGCTATTCTCGGTGGACGATTGTCGGGAGTGCGGGTGTTTAATTGCCTAGCTATCTCACGATTACGGGATTTGTCTTGCTGGCAAGCTCCTTCCTGCTGGCCGGATATTTCTATTTCATCCACCGCCTGAAACGCCAGAATTACCTGCTCGCGTGGTCGGTTGCCTGGCTGCTGCTCGGGGCCCATCTGGCCACCGGCGCCATGAGCACCGATCCGACGGGCACGACGTGGGACCGCGCGCTTTTCGCAGTGAGCCAAGTCATGATGGTCAGTGCGGCGCTGACTTTCTATTGCGCTGCGAAGCTCTATGCCGGCCTCAAGGTTCCCGTTCGCGGAGTTGCGATCTGGTTCGTGATTTTTGCCGCATGGCCCATCGCCCGATTGAACCAGGTCTGGAACATTCCGCCCACGGTGCTCGGTGTCGGTTTCATTTTTTTGTTTGTCGCCTACACGTTCTGGCAGGAAGGCCGCAAGCAGGAGTCGCGCGCCGACGTTTTGCTGTCCATCGCGTTCGCCGGCTGGGGCTTGATCTACTTTACGGCGGCATTTCGAAACTTTCTGCCCTGGGCGCAGCGTTCGGGCATGCTGCCGTTGATGTTCTTGCCGCAGCTTTTCACCTGCGTGCTCATGGTAATGGGCGTTTACGAAGAGGAGCGGCGGCGCGTCGAGCGCAACATGCTGGCGCTGTCCAGTCTGAACCTGGCCACTTCCAGCATTGTCGGCGGAGAAATTCAGAAGATGCTGGCGCAGGCGCTCGAGCGCGTGCTCAACGTGGTCCGCATCCCCGTCGGCGCGCTTTGCCTGCAAAATGACGACGGAGCTCCACCCACGATTATCATCGCGGGCCTTACGGATTCGTTCGTCAGTTCGATCCGGGAGTCAAATCTCGAATCGTATGTGGTGAATCTGGTCGCGCGCCTCGGCGGCCTGGTCGTCTTTCGCGATCTCACCCGCGACGCGAATTGGGAAGCCCTCGAAAAGGAAGAATCCTTTCTGCAGGTCCGCCGCGTGCTGCTCGCGCAGGGTCTGCGTACCGTGGTGGGCATCAGCTTGCAGACCAAGGAGCGCATTTTCGGCTCCCTGCTGCTCGGCACTCCGGACAACCGCAGTTTCACTGCTGCCGAGCGGCGCCTGTTGCTCGCGCTGGGGCAGCAGATCGGCACTTCGGTCGAGAACAGCTACCTGATCAAGCAAACCGCGCGCCGCAGCGAAGAGCTGCACATCCTCAATGACATAGGCCGCGCACTCAGCTCCACGCTCGACCTCGATACGCTGCTGGGCCGCATCTATTCGGAGATGCGCCGCGTGCTCGACGTCAGCAGCTTTTTCATCGCCTTCGATCATCCGCGCACACGCGAAATCCGCCTCGAAATGGAAGTGATTGATGGCCAGGGGCTGCCGAAGCGCTCGCGCGAGTCGGGCAACCATCTGATCGAGTACGTCGTGCGCACGGGACAACCGCTGCTGATCCGCGAGAAATTCATGGAGGAGGTCGAACGCCTCGGCTTCGAGCCGCTGCGCGAGCTCGGTTCGGTCTGCGCCGTCCCGCTGATTCGCTACGACCGCACCGTCGGCGTGATGGCCGTGCACAGCGCGAAGGAGCACGTCTTTGATGCCGGTCACGTCGAATTCCTGCGCGTGCTGGCCAGCGAAGCAGGCATCGCCATGGAAAACGCGCGCCTGTTCGAAGAAGAACAGAAGAAATCGCGCCAGCTCACGCTGATCAACAACGTCTCGAGCCACGCCATCACCTCGCTCGATCCCGATGAAATGCTCGCCAAGATCGTCGCGGAGATGGAAAAGCACCTCGCCTACGATCATATCGGCATCGCGCTGCTCGACTACTCCGCCAAGGAGCTGGTGGTGCAGGCCGAGGCCGGCACGCGCCGCGAAGCCGTGGGCCGCCGTGTGGTGCTGGGCGAAGGCCTCGTCGGACAGGTGGCCCGCAGCAGCCAGACCACCATTGTTCGCCAGGTGACGGCTACGTCTCCAAAGCTGGTGCTTGAAGATTCAGCCGCCGGCGTCGCGCTGCCGGTCACCTACGGCGAACAATTCCTCGGCATCCTCTACGTCGAATCGGCCGTATCGTGCGATTTTCCCGACGCCGACGTCACTCTGTTGCGCACGCTCGCCGATCTTTTTGCCGGCGCCCTGCACAACGCGCTCACGTTTCAGAAAGCGCAGGAGCAAGCGATCACCGACGGCCTCACCGGCGTGAAAACACACCGCTTTCTCATGGAAGCGCTTTCTGCCGAATGGAAACGATCTACGCGCGCGAATCGTCCGCTCGCGCTGGTGCTCATGGACCTGGACCGCTTCAAATTCGTCAACGATTTCTACGGCCACCTGGAAGGCGATGTCGTCCTCCAGCGCGTCGGTCACATTCTCGAGCAGAACTGCCGCCGGTCGGATGTCGTCGCGCGTTACGGCGGCGACGAATTCGTGATCCTGATGCCAGAAACCTCGGTCGAGCAGGCTCGCCAGCTGGCCAACAAACTCCGCGGATGGATCGCCTCTGATCCTCTGCTGCGCGACAAGAATATCACCGCCAGCTTCGGCATCGCCGCGTTCCCGGTTCACGGCTCCACGCCGCAGGAGCTGATCCAGATCGCCGACTCCTCGATGTATTTATCCAAGCATCAGGGCGGCAACCTGGTCTCCAGCGCCGAGCAGGGCGACCCGAACGATCGTAAGCGCTGGAAGAAGGATGTCCTCGAAGCCTATCTCGGCGTCACGCTGAAGCGCCTTTTCTCCACCGGCCCGGAGGCCTTCGAGGAAATTTACCGCCGCCTCGAGCAGTTCACCCGCTCGCTGCGCGAACAGGGGGGCGACGCGGCCGGCGACACGCTGCCGCCTGCGGTCGTCGAAACGGTCACTTCGCTTGCTTTCGCCATCGACGCCAAGGACCACTACACCCAAGGCCACTCGCAGAAAGTTTCCGCCTACGCCGTGATGATCGCGCAGGCGCTCGGCTTGACGCCCGCGGAAATGGAAGAGATTCGCCTCGCCGGTCTGCTTCACGACATCGGCAAGGTGGGAATCCCGGAAGCGATCCTCAATAAGTCTGGCCCGCTCGACGCTTCTGAATGGGAGACCATGAAGACGCACACCGACCTCGGCGCACGCATCCTGGAACCGCTGAAACCGATGGGTCGCATCCGCGAAATGGTTCGTCACCATCACGAGTTCTACGACGGCACCGGTTATCCGTTGCGCCTCGAAGGCGATCAGATTCCCTACGGCGCGCGCGTAATCGCGATCGCAGACGCCTACGACACGATCACTTCCGAGCGCACGTACAAGAAAGCGCGCACGCCGGAAGACGCCTTCGCCGAGCTCGAACGCTGCGCCGCCAATCAGTTCGATCCCGAGATCGTACGCGTCTTCGTCGACACCATGCGGCGCGCCCCGCGCCCCACCGTCGAAACGGCCGTTACAGTCTCCGTGCGCTCGGAAAAAGAGGACTAATCGCGATCCGGCAAGCGGCTCGCGCCCTCGAATCAGCGCGGCGGCTCCTGGACGACGCCTCCCAATCGAAAGCCTGAGGGAAAACTCCCGGCCAGGCACGGCAGACGTTCGCATCCGCCCGGCGCATCTAACCGGGCAGCGGGCGCGTAGAGATGACCGAAAGCATCTTCCTGGTATCAAACCTCGCTCTTGCGTTTTACCTGGTCGGCGCGATCTGGGCGCACGAAGTGGATATCTTCAGGAATTGGCGGGTCCTCGATCCCGAAAATTTTCGCCGGCTTCAGACGGTGCACTGGAAAAAGCTGCCTTACTGGATTTTCGCTCCGCTGGGGCTTGCGTTTGCCGGCTCGGTGACTCTGGTCTGGTATCACCCGCCCGGCTCGCCATCCTGGGCCATCTGGAGCAGCCTCGGCGCTCAGCTTATCTCTCATGTTCTTACGGCAGTTCTCTGGGGCCGGTGGCAGGCCAAGCTGAGCAAGGACAGCGCAGGCGGTCGAAGTCCGTATCTCGCGAAGATTCTCAATACGCATTGGCTCCGGACTTTTCTCATCAACGCATACGCGATCATCCTGCTCGTTTGGGTAATCAAGTTGTATGGATGAATGGAACTCGTTCAATCGCACGGAGAAACCGGACGAGAGCGATCGCAGTGGCCTTGGGCAGTTCGGCACGATCGCGCGGCGCAGAAAACTACAGGTCGTTTGCTGCGATCGAACGTGAACAGCGACTGGCGATTTCTGACGCGACGGATTAGGATGTCTCGACAGAAGCTCAGGGGGATCACCGAATATGAGACAGATGCTGCTTCGCGAGCTGGTGAGCAAATTCTCGCGGCGTGGATTCCTGCGCGCGGGCGCGGCAACCGTTGCGGCCGCCGCCGTCGGCGGTGCGCCCGTGCTGACAAAAGCAGAGGAATCGGGTCTGAGCGTGGAAGAATTGCGGACGCTGGTAAGGTTCACGCGCGATCTTTTCCCGCACGATCGCCTCGACGATTCGTATTACGCCAAAGCCGTTGCGCCGCTCGAGGACCAAGCTTCGAAGGATGCCGCTACGCGCCGGCTGCTCGCCGAAGGCGTCGCGCAGTTGAACCGCGCGACGCAGGCATCCGCCGGAAAGCCCTACGCCGAGGTCACCGACGAGAATATCCGCATCGCCGCGATCCGGAGGGTCGAAGGCGGAGCATTTTTCAGCAAGGTGTACAACGGCACGATGACACCGCTCTACAACCAGCCCGAGCTCTGGGCAAAATTCGGTTATGAGGGTCCGTCGTCAGCCCAAGGCGGCTACCTCGACCGCGGCTTCAGCGACATCAACTGGCTCCCGCAATGAATCTGACAGGGAATTCGGCGCGGAGGTAAACGTTGCCCGCGAAATTTGAATTGAACGATTCATCGGTCGTCGTCATCGTCGGTTCCGGCGCCGGCGGCGGCACGCTCGCCAACGAGCTCGCGAAAAAGGGACTCTCCGTCGTCGTTCTCGAAGCCGGCCGGCGCATGGAAATGACCGAATTCCAGAACGACGAGATCGCAATGTTTGGCGCCTTCACCTGGCTCGACCCGCGCACGTCCACCGGCTCCTGGTATGTCGCGAAAACCTCCGCCGATCTGCCCGCATGGACCTGCAAGCTCGTCGGCGGCACCACGGTTCACTGGGGCGCCTGCGCGCTGCGATTCCAGGAGCACGAATTCAAGACGCGCACGCGCTATGGCTCGATCGCCGGCGCGAATCTGCTCGATTGGCCGATCGACCTCAAAGAGCTTGAGCCCTACTATGAGCGCGCCGAAATGCGCATGGGAGTGACCGGCACGCACGGGATCCCCCGCCTGCCCGCCAGCGCCCACGGAAAAGTGCTCTTCGCCGGCGCGAATAAACTCGGTTACACCAAATACTGGACCACCAACATGGCCATCAACCCGGTCCCGCGCGATGGCCGCGCCGGTTGCCAGCAGACCGGCTTCTGCGTCCAGGGCTGCACCTTCGGCGCGAAATGGTCCACGCTCTACGTCGATATCCCGCAAGCCGAAGCCACCGGCAAAGCCGAAATTCGTCCCGAATCACAAGTCCTGCGCATCGAGCACGACGCCCGGGGCAAGGTCAGCGGCGTCGTCTACGCCGACCGCGACGGAAAAACCCAGCGGCAGAAAGCCCGTATCGTCGCCGTCGCCGGGAATTCCATCGAGAGCCCGCGCCTGCTGCTCAATTCCTCATCGAGCCTGTTCCCGCAGGGCCTCGCGAATTCCTCCGGGCAGGTCGGACGCAACTACATGCGCCACGTCACTTCCACCGTTTTCGCCGCCTTCGACAAGCCCGTGCATATGTACCGAGGCACCGCGCAATCCGGCATTGTGATGGACGAGGCGCGTCTGGACACCAGCCGAGGTTTCGTTGGCGGCTACAATCTCGAATTGCTTCCGCAGGGGCTGCCCAGCTTCGCCACAAACCTGCTGCCCGGCGAATGGGGACGCGACCGCGCTTTCTGGATCGACAACTACGTGAATCTCGCGGGAGTCTGGATCATTGGCGAAGACATGGCGCGCGAAGACAATCGCGTCACGCTGCATCCCGATCGCCGGGACAAGTACGGCCTGCCGATTCCGAACGTCCACGTGGACGATCACCCGAACGACCTCGCCATGCAGAACCACGGCTTTCAGCGGGCCGACGCCCTCTACAAATCGATTGGCGCCAAACGCACCCTGCATCACCAGCCGTTCCCGTCCACGCACAATATGGGAACGAATCGCATGTCCGAAAATCCGCGCGACGGCGTCGTCAACAAATACGGGCAGTCGCACGACGTGAACAATCTCTTCGTCTCCGACGGCAGCCAGTTCACCAGCAGCGGCGGCGAAAACCCCACGCTCACGATCGTAGCCCTGGCCCTCCGCCAATCCGAATATATTGCCGACCAGATGAAAAAGGGGGCGATCTAGTTTCCGTATCCCGGCGGCGGCGAGAATCCACCAATCTCGCGTGCGAGCAATTCCGCAAACAGAATCGGCGTAGCATCCTCCCAATAAGGACCCATGATCTGAATTCCCACCGGCAACCCATCCGGCGTGAAGCCCACGGGCGCGGATGTCGCCGGGCATCCCGTCAGGGTCGCGTGCGCGATCCAGTTCAACATCTCCCTATATTCCCGCGGTCCCGTGCTCGTCGGAATCTTTCGATGCGATTGCGGCTCGCTGTGATCGTGCGGAAATGCCGGCGCAAACGTCACCGGTGAGAGAAACACATCGACCTCGTCAAAATACGCCTGCCATAGCGCCCGGTAGGCCAGCCGCCGCAGGTTCTTCTGCTGCCATTCGCGAAACGTCGCGCGCGCCCCCGCCTCGAAAGGATCGCCCGGATTCGCCGGCGTTGGCGGCTGTTCCGGCGGGGCCCCCGGCGGCGCCATGCTCGCGCCGAATGCCGACAGCATGAAGCAATACGTCTCGAGCAAAGCCCCGGCCTGATATCCCGCCGGCCATCCCGGTCTTACTTTCGCACCGGCCCGCCCCAGTGCGTCGATCGTTTTCGCCAGGACCGCCCGAGCCTCGGGGGTCGGTGGCGCGATGGGGTCGTCGATCACATACCCCACCCGAAAATCCTGCAGACTCGCCGCACGCGCCGGGGGCAGTTTCCATATCCAGGCCTTCGCATCCGCTGTCTCCGGACCGGCCAGCGTCTTCAGCGCCATCAGCAGATCGCCCGCGCTGCGCGCCATCGGCCCGTTAACGGCCAGCAAGGTGGAAAATCCGGGCGGGCCGTAATTGCCGCCCGGTTGATGCCCGCGCTGGCTCACCAAATCGAGCGTCGGCTTGTGCCCATAAATCCCGCAGAAACTCGATGGCACGCGAATCGATCCGCCGATGTCGCTGCCCACGCTCAAGAATCCGAATCCCGCCGCCAGCGCCGCCGCCGAACCTCCCGAGCTTCCCCCCGGCGACCGCCTCACATCGTAGGGATTATTTGTCTGCCCATACATCGGGTTGTAGCTCTGCCAGTCGTGCAAATCCACGGGCACATTCGTCGCGCCGATCAGCACCGCTCCCGCGTCCAGCAATCGATCGACCACGGCCGAATTCCGCACGGCCTTCGAGTCTTTGAACGCCGAAATTCCCCACGTCGCCGGCCGCCCTTGGACCGCGAAACTTTCCTTCACACTCACCGGCACGCCGTGAAACGCTCCGAGCGATTCACCTCGCGCCAGGGCCTCATCGGCTTGCCTGGCTTGCGCCAGCGCGCTCTCCCGCGACTGATACGCAAACGCATTGATCGCCGGATCGAACCGGTCGATGCGTTCGAAGACATGCCGGGTCAACTCGACCGAGGAAACGCGCTTGGCCCGAATCGCCTCGGCCGCCGCAAGCGCGGAAGCAAAATCGAATTCGCGCGCAGTCCCACTCGTTGAATATCCCGCCGCCGGGGTCGAATCCATGCCGCACCTCGCTGCCCTGCAACACTTTGTATAACACGTTTCTGCGGCGCGGGCGCCTTCGGTCAAATGATACGATTCGATCCATACAAATCCGTATGTCCCTTGTTTCGAGGCGTTTGCAGCGGCCGAAATTGACAGGCCTTCCCGGCAGTGCTAACTTTCTTCCCGTTGGTGTGGGTTCCAGCCCTCAGGTTGTCGGAGGTGACTCCATGGCTTACAAGCTCACCGTGAATGGTCATCCGCATACGGTCGACGTACCCGAAGGCACGCCGCTGCTCTGGGTCGTGCGCGACGTTCTGGGTCTTCACGGCACGAAATACGGCTGCGGCATGGCCCTGTGCGGCTGTTGCACCGTGCACGTCAATGGGGAAGCAGCGCGTTCCTGTACCACGGCTATCCAGAACGCCGCCGGAAAGCACATCACCACGCTCGAAGGTCTATCTGAAAACGGCACGCATCCCATCCAGATCGCCTGGGAGGAAATCGACGTCCCGCAGTGTGGCTACTGCCAGGCCGGACAGATGATGTCCGCCTCCGCCCTGCTCGCGAAAAATCCTCATCCCACGGACGCGGATATCGACGCTGCCATGGACGGCAACATCTGCCGCTGCGGCACCTATCTCCGGATCCGCAAAGCCATTCACAAAGCGGCCGAGATCGCCGCCAAGCAATCCACAAAAGAACCCGTTGCCGCCGCGCATTCCTGAAGCGCGGGCCTGTCTGAATGCACGCGAAGTCGATTTCGTAAGCAGGAGGTTTTATGGAAACGACACTGGTCAGCCGCCGATCCTTTCTCCGCGCATCGGTGATCGCCGGTGGCGGCCTGATGCTGGCGTATTACGTCGAGCCGCTCGATAAAGTCCTCGCCGCTCCGCAGTTCGGCCCTCCGGTCACGCTCCTGCCGGCATCATTCATTACCATCACACCCGACGGCACCATTACGCTCATCGCCAAGAATCCGGAAATCGGCCAGAACGTTAAGGTGATGCTGCCCATGCTCATCGCCGAGGAGCTCGACGCCGATTGGAAGGCCGTAAAGATCGAACAGGCCGATTTGATCCCCGCGAAATACGGTGCGCAGATCGCCGGCGGCAGCACCGCCACGCCCTCCAACTGGGTCCCCATGCGCCAGCTCGGCGCGCAATGCCGCGCCATGCTGATCGCGGCCGCGGCCGACAATTGGGGCGTTCCCGCTTCCGAATGCACCACCACTCCCAGCCGTGTGCATCACGAACCGAGTAAGCGCTCCGCCAGCTATGGCGCGCTGTCCACCAGAGCCGCTTCGATGCCCGTCCCCGATCCCAAAACGCTCACGATGAAGGATCCGGCGGACTATCGCATCATCGGCAAAAACGGAGCCAATCCCGACATCAAGAAAATCGTCACCGGCAAGCCTGTCTTCGGCATCGACTTCACCGCGCCGGACATGCTCTATGCCAACTACGAAAAGTGTCCCGTGTTTGGCGGCAAAGTAATCAGCGCGAATCTCGATGACGTGAAGGCACAGCCCGGCATTCGCCACGCGTTTATTGTCGAGCCGGGTCCCGATCCGACTGCGCTTGCCGGCGGCGTCGCCATCGTGGCCGACAGCTGGTATCAGGCCCGCCACGCACGCGACAATGTTCTCAAGGTCGTCTGGGATGAAGGCCCGACGGCTGCGCAAGGCACCGACACCTACCGCGCCACCGCCGACGATCTCGCGAAAAAAGATCCTGGCCAGACCCTGCGAAAAGACGGCGACGCGGAGGCCGCTTTCTCCGCGCCCGGCGTGAAAGTCGTGGAAGCCGCCTACTCCTATCCGTTCCTCTCGCATGTCCCGCTTGAGCCGCAAAACTGCTCCGCTTCCTTTAAGGACGGCAAGCTCGAGCTCTGGGCCCCCAGCCAGACGCCCGCCAGCGGCGTCGCGCAAACCGCCAAGGCTCTCGGCATCGACCAGAAGGACATCACGCTCCACCTCACGCGCATCGGCGGCGGCTTCGGTCGGCGCCTGACCAATGATTACATGCTCGAGGCCGCCTGCATCGCCAAACGGGTCGGCGTGCCCGTAAAGCTTCTCTGGACCCGCGAGCAGGACATGGCCCACGATTTCTATCGTCCCGCCGGCTATCACTATCTCAAAGCCGCGGTCGATTCTGGCGGCCAGCTCGTCGCCTGGCGCAACCATTTCGTCAGCTTCGGCGAGAACGGCCGTTTCGCGCAGAGCGCCGGCCTGAGCGGCGAGGAATTTCCCTCGCGCTTCATTCCGAATTTCTCGCAGCTCAGTTCAATGATGCCCAGCGGCGTGCCCATGGGCGCCATGCGCGCTCCCGGAAGCAACGCCATCGCCTTCGTCATGCAATCCTTCATCGACGAGCTCGCCCACGCCGCCGGAAAGGATCCCGTGCAATTTCGGCTCGACCTGCTTTCCCACACGCCTCTGCCGATGGCGCCTCCGCCTCCGGGAACCCCGGTTGCCTTCGCTCCGGTTGCGTTCGACGGGCCGCGCATGAAGGCCGTTGTCGAAAAAGTCGCCGAGCGTTCCGGCTGGGGCCAAACCAAGTTGCCGAAAGACACCGCCATGGGCGTAGCCTTCCACTTCAGCCATCGCGGGTATTTCGCGGAAGTCGCTCAGGTCCAGGTCATCAAGGAAACCAGCCTCAAGGTCCATAAGGTCTGGGTCGTCGGCGACATCGGCAGCGTGGGAGCCATCAATCCCACGGCGGCCGAAAATATTTCGCAGGGCGCCGTGATCGAGGGCATGAGCCACCTGATGGGCTATGAAATCACCATCGAGAAGGGTCGCGCCACGCAGAGCAATTTCCACCAGTACCCGCCTCTGCGCCTCACGCAGGCCCCCAGGGAAATCGACGTCTATTTCCTGAAGAGCGACAATCCTCCGACCGGGCTTGGCGAGCCCGCTCTTCCACCGCTGCCGCCGGCCATCACCAACGCGATCTTCGCCGTCACCGGCAAGCGCATCCATTCGCTGCCCATCGCGAAACTCGGCTACAGCTGGGCATAATCTCGGTCACCCCGTCTGCCTAAAGGCGCGGCGCGAGATCTCGGGCCGCGCCTTTTTTCGATAGAAGCCTGGGCCATGCGGGCCCAGGAAAGTCAGCGCCCGGTTCGTGGTCACAGATCACACGGTTTACTCGCAAGTCGTTTGGCGATGAGAAGTCCGTCTGAGGCGCTCTCGTAATGGGGGTGACGACGCTTGCGCGTCAGTCGAGATTTGCATCGTGTGATAGCGTGGAACTGCGATGGTTCGTGAAGGAGAATCCGGATTCCCGGGCGGCCAGGCCCGATGCTCAGATCACCGCGCACGCGGCAGGCGCCGGGCGGGCCCCGCCTCTCCGTCGATTCCTAATGCCCAAATTCCAGGATTCGAACTCCTCGTACGCCGCCGAAAACCAAGGCCGGGAAAAATTCCCGATCGCCCAGAACCAGGGCGCTTGCTGGCTATCAGCAAACCGCCCCTGACAGCCGGGCGGAGGGTGCGGTGAAGGCCTGTTTGCTTCGCTCCCCTGCGCCCGTCGAGCGTAACCCGCTCGAATTCGCCGACGCGCCCGATCCCAAACCCGGCCCGGGCGAAATTCTGGTCCGCGTGAAGATGTGCGGAATCTGCCGCACCGATTTGCACGTCGTCGAAGGGGAGCTGCCGCCGAAAAAATTCCCGGTGATTCCCGGGCATCAGATCGTCGGTGTGGTCGAAAAGCTCGGCGAAGCCGCACGCCGCTTCCAGGTCGGCGACCGCGTCGGCATTGCCTGGCTGCACAGAACCGACCAGACTTGCGAATTCTGCCTCCGCGGCGCAGAAAATCTCTGTGACCATCCCACGTTCACCGGCTGGACCGTCGACGGCGGCTATGCCGAGCTCACCGTCGCGCCTGAGGATTTCGTGTATGCGCTTCCGGAATCCTTCGGCGACGAGCACGCCGCCCCGCTGCTCTGCGCCGGCATCATCGGCTTCCGCTGCTTACGACTTTCGGGAATCAAGAGCGGTGCGAAGCTCGCGTTCTACGGATTCGGCGCCGCGGCCCATGTCGCGATTCAAATCGCCCGGCACTGGGGCGCGGAGGTTTATGCCGCCACGCGCGGTGCCAAGCATCAGCAGCTCGCGCTCTCGCTCGGCGCCGTCTGGGCCGGTGAAGCGACCGACGCGCCGCCGGCAAAGCTTGACGCCGCGATTATCTTCGCGCCCGCCGGAGAGCTTCTGCCTCCGGCGCTCGCCGCGCTCAAGAAAGGCGGGGTCCTCGTGCTCGGCGGCATCCACATGAGCCCGATCCCGTCTTTCGATTACAATCTGCTCTACCAGGAGCGCGTCATTCGCAGCGTCGCGAACAACACGCGCAAAGACGGCGAGGATTTCCTGCGGGTCGCCGCCGAAATTCCTATTCATACCGAGACCGTGCTTTACAGGCTGCGCGAAGCCAATCGCGCACTCAACGATCTGAAAAGCGACCGCGTCAACGGCGCCGCCGTCCTGGATTGCCGGCCATGAAAATCATCTCGCTTAACGTAGGCCTGCCGCGCCACCTGCACTACGGCCGTACAAACTTGGAAGTCGCCACCAGCATTTTCAAATCGCCGGTTCCGGGCCCGCGGCTTCTTCGCCGCATGAATCTGGATGGTGATCTTCAATCAGACCTCAGCGTCCACGGCGGCAAGAATAAAGCGGTTTATGCGTATCCTTCCGAACATTACAACTACTGGCGCGAGCAGCTGCCGGACTATGAATTCACGTGGGGCAATTTCGGCGAAAATTTCACGAGCCAAGGCCTCCTGGAAAATAATGCCTTCATCGGCGATCATTTTCGTATCGGTGAAGCCGTCGTCAAAGTCGTGCAGCCGCGCATGCCCTGCTTCAAACTCGCGATCCGCTTCGACCGCCCGGACATGGTGAAGCGATTTCTCGCCAGCCGCCGCTCGGGAATCTACTTTTCCGTCGTGGAAGAAGGCATGGTGAACGTCGACGACACGTTCGACCGTATCCACGAAGACGAACGCCAGATCAGCATCGCGGACATCAACCGCGCGTACACGAGCCCCGACGAAAACTATGAACTCGTCCGCCGCATTGTCGATGAGCAAGTCCTACCACACGGCCTGCACATTGAATTCAGCGAAATGCTCTCCGCTCTCAAGCAATGAGCGGCGAAAAGGCCGCCGCTATTTGGTGTATGTCTTCGAAAAATTGTTCTTGGAATTCGTCACGATCATTGTGGCGTCGGACTCCGCAGTCACTTTGATGTAGTTGCCCTGATCGTCTCCGCCCACGTTCGCGATGAATTTCTCGTCAACGTTGTGTTCCTTGTCGCCGGCGATTGAATAGTGCAGCTGCCACAAATCCTCGAGCCCCGGCGAATCGCGCACGATCTGCCAGGCCGCGGGATGTCCGCCCTTGATGGCGCCGTTGTTCATCACTGCGACGCGCGGATGCAGCATGTCCACGATGGCGCGCGCGTTCGATCCGTCGCCGCTTCCGGGATGCGCGGTTCCGTGGTGCGTAGTCAGATAAAGGTCCACGGTCCCGATCAGGTTCCTGGGGCATGCCAGACCGAGCTCCTTCAGGTTCGTCAGATCGCCCAGATCGATGAACCGGAATTTGCCGAAAGTGATCAGCACGCCGACGGACTGCGAATTCTCGCTCGGATCGGCGGGATAATTCGGCTCGCTTGCGCACAGAGGGTTCGGCTGGCCTGCGCCGGGCAGCGGCTCGGTGATTTCCGCGCCCGCCGCGGTCAGCACTTGCACGTGCATGCCCTTGAGCGGAAGCATGTCGCCGGGCTTCACGGTCACGCGTTTGGCTTGCGCGGCAACTCTCAGGTAGCCGTTGTAGGAGCGCGTAGTGTCCGCGGAATTCTCGGTGTTCGCGCCGTGATCGAAAAACGTGCCGATTTTCATCTTGGCGGCCAGCTGCGGCACTCCGCCGGCGTGATCGGAGTGATAATGCGTGATAATCGCATCGTCGATGTGGTCGATGCCGGCCGATTTCGCGGCGGCCACGATGCGGTCCGCGTCGCGGCCGTTGAAGTCGTCCCAGCCCGTGTCGATCAGCAGCGATTCGTCCTGCGGATCAACGATTAGTGTCGACTGGCCGCCTTCGACATCGATGAAATAGATTTGCACCAGCTTCGGCGCACCGGCAACCGGCAAAAGCCAAATTGAAACTGCGAGAAAAACAGCGAAAATCGTTGCCGCGGGAATCATTTTCCCGGGAATCGATGCCAGACGACGCATGGGTGGGCTCCAATGGTCTTGGCCGGAAGAAATAAATCATTCGGCACAACGATTGTACCGGATCGGCGCAGCGATCCGCTTGTACCGATCGGGCTTTCTGATCGCACCCATTGGAACACTCGCTCGCCACGCACCGCCTTTGCCTTTATCATGATCAGGTGCGGGAGCGCCGCGAACCCAGGGGGCGCGCGATTCATCGTTGATCGCGCGAAAGGTCGCGGCCGGAGAAGAGCACGGTGAGCACGAACGAGAAAATCGGAATCCTGACCGGCGGCGGCGATGTGCCAGGGCTGAATCCCGTGATCAAATCCGTCGTTTATGGCGGCAGCGAAATTCGCCGGCCGGTCGTCGGCATCCGCAAGGGCTGGGCCGGGCTGACCTACATGACCAGCGCGGAAGATCCCACCTACATCCGCGAACTCACGCGCGAAAACACACGGGCAATCGATCGCACCGGTGGAACCGTGCTGCATACCTCTCGCACCAACCCGCGCAAAGTGCCCGAATCGAAGCTGCCGAAGCATCTGCCGAAAGACCAGTTGAAGAAGCTGCCCTTCGACGGCAAAACGTACGATCTCACCTCGCTCGTGCTGTCGAACCTGGAAAAGCTCGGCGTCGGCTGCCTGGTGGCGATCGGCGGTGACGACACCCTGAGCTTTGCGTCCGTGCTTTCCGCGGCGGGATTCCCGGTAGTCGCCATTCCGAAGACGATGGACAACGACGTGCAGGGCACGGAGTACTGCATCGGGTTCTCGACGGCGGTGACGCGCGCGAAACAGTCGATCACGCGGCAGCGCACCACCGTGGGCTCGCACGAGCGCATCGGAATTTTCCGCATTTTCGGGCGCGACGCGGGCTTTACCGCACTTTACACGGCCTACGTCACGTCGACGCGCTGTCTGATTCCCGAGCATCCGTTCGAGATCGATCGCGTGTGCGGCCTGCTGATGGAGGACAAGGCCAATAATCCCAGCAACTACGCCTTGGTCGTCGTCTCCGAAGGCGCGATCTGGACCCAGGGTGCAGTGAAGGAATACGGCGAGGCGGACGCCTACGGCCACAAGAAGAAGATGGACATCGGCCTGGCGCTTTCCGAAGAGGTACAGAAACGCACGGGACAAGAAACCATGGTCAGCGACTTGACCTACGACCTGCGCAGCGGCGAGCCGGATTCGATCGATCAGATCGCCGCGACTACGTTCGCAAATATCGCCGTCGAGCTGATCCGCGAAGGGGTCACCGGGCGCATGGTCGGCGTTCAGAAGGGCTGCTACGCGCATGTCCCGCTGCCGGAGGTGACCCTGGGCGCGCGAAAAGTCGACGTCGCCACGCTGTACAATACGGATCGCTACCGCCCGAATTATCACTCGAAGCTCGGCGCGCCGCTGTTTTTCACCGGGTCCTGACGGCGGAATCCCGGCAGGTGCATTCCTCATCTAATCGTCGAAAGCCGCGAGTTTTCGAGTATAATTAAGTTTCCCCGCGGGCCTAGCGACGCGAACGTATCATCAGGTTTTTCTTCGCGCAGACCGGCCGGCAGACAGGAGCATTTCAATGAAAGAAGGCATTCATCCGGATTATCACGTGGTCACGGTGCATTGCGCCTGCGGCAGCACGTTCGAGACGCGCTCGACGATCAAAGGCACTTCGATTCGCACGGAAATCTGCTCGAGCTGCCATCCGTTTTTCACCGGCAAGCAGAAGCTGATCGATACGGCCGGGCGCGTGGAGCGCTTCACGAAGAAGTACGCGGACAAGAAAGCCTCGATGGCGGCCGCGAAGAAGTAGCTTCTCGACCCTTCCAGGGGGTTGCGGTTGTCATGCGTCGTCGTGCGGATAGGCGTGGAAAGTTCCATACAGAACTGCTTCGGGATTTGAAGTCGCACGCCCAATAAGATCTTCAATCGCCTCGTCTACGGCGTGGTTCTTCAGCCTTTGCGCCACGGGCTCCTCGTCTTCGATTTCGACGATGTACCTCCCAAGTTCCGCGGCGATTATTTCGACCTTCGCTCGAAACCCATCGTGGCCAGTGACCCACGTGACGATGTTCGTGAACCAGCCTGAGGGCGCCCACTTCAAGGGCTTTAACTCTACGAGCCCGATCCGAAGCTCGGCCTGCTTCGTCATAGTTGTCGATTAAGCTCAGATCGGCACAAGTGTATCCAGCGATTGCACAGTGTACAATGCCGTGAAGATGGCTACGCAATTGCCTCCCGTTCCCGACTCTCCAACCGGATCACAAGTGGAAACAGCCGCACCGCGGGTGACGCTGCGCAATGCGTTCGCGCATCCACTGAATTCGGCGATTGCGGCGGCGCGGACGTGCTATTCGCCGCATCTGGTGGCGCCCGACGAAGTAACCGAAAAGCAGCGCGTGACGATCGGAGCGGGCACATATTTCGGCGGGCATCACACCGTCTATCAGCATGCGCATTTCGAATTCGGGCTCGAGAATGTGAGCCGGCAATTCGTATGGTCGTACCTGCACGCGCATCCTTTTTACAATTCCGAGCAACAGAGCCAGCGCTACGTGCGTCTGGACCGCGCGCAGGCCTACGTTCCGCAGGCGAGTGCGCAATTCGGCGCAGCCGAGCGCGCCATCTATGAGCGCGCGGTGGGGCGGGCTTGGGAACACTACCGCGAGCTGACGCGCGTGCTGGAGCCGTCTGCGCGCGAGATCCTGGGCGACATCTGGCACGTGGGCGAGATGTCGCATCCGCGGCGCCTCCAGAAAGTGGCGCGGCAATCGGAAAAGCGGGCGATCGAGGTGGCGCGTTACGTGCTGCCGGTAGCGGCATTCACCACCATGGTGCACACGATTTCGGGCATCGTGCTGTACCGGCTGTGGCGCATGCAGGCGGGCAACGACACGCCGAGCGAGGCGCGGCACGTGTTAGGCGAGATGGTGGCGCGCGTGCGCGAGGTCGACGCGGAGTTTTTCGACCGCTTCGACACCGGTGCGATGCAGGACATGCCGGAATGGAAGCAGCCGTCGGCGCGAGACGGAGAAGCGTTTGCCCGCGAATTCGACGCCCGGCTTGCAGGGCTCACCTCGAAGCTGCTGGATTTTTCGCCGCGAGCGGTGGAAGCGATTGCCGAAGCATATCGCGCCGTGGTGGGTGTGACGGCGGCGGAATGCGATGACTCGGAAACGCTCGATCGCGTGCTGAATCCGGCCCGCAACCCATATCGCCGCGAGACTCTGAACGTGGGCGTGCACGCGCCGATGATGCGGGCGCTTGAGCATGCACATTTTACGTTCGCGAAGAAGATCAGCCACACAGCGGATAGCCAGGATCAGCGGCACCGCATGGTTCCCGGTTCGCGTCCACTGCTCACGCTGGCCGACACGCGCTCGCCGGACTACATCACGCCGATGCTGATCCGCGACAATCCGCGCGCGCTCGAAATTTACCAGCGGGCGATGGAAGAGGCGTGGGCGGCAAAGAACGAACTACTCGATCGGGGCGTGCCGGTAGAATTCGCTTTGTACTTGTTGCCGAATGCGAAGACGATCCGGCTGGTGGAATCGGGCTCACTGCTGCACCTGCTGCATAAATGGACGATGCGCACGTGTTTTAACGCGCAGGAAGAGATTTATCAGGCGTCGATGGAAGAGGTCGAGCAGGTGCGGCGGGCGCTGCCGACGCTTGGCCGCTACATCGGGCCGCCGTGCTATTTGCGGGCGGGGATCTCGACTCCTATCTGCACGGAAGGCTCGCATTTCTGCGGCGTGAAAGTCTGGTTGGACTTCCCCCACATCGAACGGCGGATCTAGTTCTTAAGAGGCGAAATCCCTCTCGAGGCCTGGTCCGGCAAGATCGACTGCGTGTCCGGAGGTTGCCCCTGTGCGGGACCGTGCGCGCCAGTCGGAGGAGATTTCGACAGACCGACGAAGTCGCCTAGACGGGTATTTCCGGTACCGCGGCGATGAGTGCCTGCGTGTAGGGATGCTGCGGGGCGCGCAGGACTTGATCGGCGGTACCAGACTCGACGAATTTTCCGGCTTGCATCACGGAGACGCGCGTGGCGAGCTGGGCGACTACCGGCAGGCTGTGCGAGATCAGGATCAGTGTGAGGGAGAACTCGCGGCGCAGTCGATCGAGCAATTCCAGAATCTGCGCGCCTACGGAAACGTCGAGCGCCGAGATTGGTTCGTCCGCAACCACGAGCTCGGGACGCAAAATCAGCGCCCGGGCGATGCCGATGCGCTGGCGCTGTCCGCCGGAAAATTCGTGCGGGTATCGCTCGAGCGCTTCGGCACCCAAGCCGACCGCGGCGAGGACTTGCGCGGCCCGGGCATTGCGATCGGCGCGCGACAACCGCGGCTCGTGAATCGCCAGCGGCTCGCCGACGATCGTGCCGACGTGCATGCGCGCGTTGAGCGACGCGATGGGATCCTGAAACACCATCTGGATGCGGCGTCGCAGCGCGCGCAAGTTGGCGCCGCGGGCGCTGCGCCAGTCCTGCCCATCGAAATTCATCTCCCCTGAATCGGGTTCGATCAGGCGGAGCAACACTCGCGCGAGCGTGGTCTTGCCGCAACCGGATTCGCCGACGATCCCGAGCGTTTCGCCCGGCGCGAGCGAGAAACTGACGCCATCCACGCCAACGGTGCCGCCAATCGAGCTCGTGGGATCACCCTCGGCGCGATGGAGCAGTTTGCCGGCGATCGCATAGCGCTTTCGCAGATCGCGGACTCCGAGCAGCGGGTCGGCGGCCATGTCAGAGTTTTTCGCCGGTGATGAAAAACGTCGTATTGGTGAAGACAAGCTCGGGCTTGCCGGAGTCGCCGGGTTCGTATCGCGGATGAAACCACGCCGTGTCGTTGGGAATCGACGCTTCCATCAGGCGCCGCGCTTCCACGTGATTCAGGTCGCCGGGTTTCACACCGGCGACGAGCATCCAGTGGTCGAAGGAGCGTGAATTTTCCTCAACGCCGGTTTCGAGCGTGCGCAGGCCCTGCGCCGCGAAGTGCGATTCAAATTCCTCGCGCGAGAGCGTACGGGTGTGGGAAGCATCGCGCAGTTTTTCGATGCGCGTGTTGAGCGCGGAAATCGCCGGATCATCCGGCAGGACGATGTCCAGGATGCCGACCCGTCCGCCGGGCCGCACCACGCGCGCCATTTCACCAATGGTGCAGGCGGGATCGGGGAAATGGTGGACGCTGTAGCTCGTCACCGCGATATCCACCGAAGCGTCCGGGAAGGGCAGGGATTGCGCGTCGCCGATGGCGAATTCGAGATTGGCAAGGCCTTCGGCAGCGGCCGTGCGGCGGGCGCGTTCGAGAATCGCGGGCGTGAGGTCGAGTCCGCAAATCCAGCGAACGTGTCGCGCGAGACGCAACGCGAGTGTTCCCGGGCCGCAGGCGAGATCGACGGCGCGGTCAGCCGGGCCGGCTCTCACCATACGGGCGAGGCGCTCGGCTTCCCCGACGCGGCTGGCGACGGCGTAGTCGCCGAAGACTTGCGCGGTGCGCGTGAACTGTTCGCGCACCAGATCTTTTTGCTGCTGATGGCTCGCCATTTGCGCGTTCAGCTCCCCTGTTTATTTGACAAGGATACACCGCGCGCAATGGAATTCCGACGCGCCCGCGGCGTGGGTCAGCTCCGGCACGGCCGCATCACATTCGGCGATGTGCTTCGCGCAGCGCGGACCGAACGCGCAGCCTGCCGGCAGCTCGGCGAGCTGAGGAACCGTGCCAGGAATGGCGACGAGTTTTTCGCGGTTCAGGCGGGGGGCAGCGCGGAGGAGACCTTCGGTATAGGGATGGCGCGGTTGGCGTAGGACTTCATCTGTGGGGCCCTGCTCGACCACGCGTCCGGCGTACATCACGGCAACTCGATCTGCGATTTGTGCTACGACTCCGAAATCGTGCGTGATGAAAAGCATCGAAAGCTTCAAGTCGCGGCCGAGGGCGGCGAGCAGTTCGAGAATCTGTTTTTGTACGGTGACATCGAGCGCCGTGGTGGGCTCATCCGCGATCAGTACGCGCGGGCCGGCCGCCAATGCCATGGCAATCATGGCGCGCTGGCGCAAGCCACCGGAAAGTTGGTGGGGATATTGGTGCGCGCGGTGGGCGGGCTCGGGTATCGCGGTCCGTGCAAGCGATTCGAGCGCGCGGCGACGGACTTCGTCGCTCGAGAGGCGCGGCTCATGGGCGCGTATCACTTCCTCGATCTGTGCGCCGACGCGGACGACGGGATTCAGCGCCGTCATCGGCTCCTGAAACACCATGGCGATTTCTCCGCCCCGCAGATTCCACATGGCTTTGCGGGAAGCGGTGAGGAGATTTTCGCCTGCGGCCAGTGGCGCGGTGCTTCCGCTTCCATTCCCTGTTGCGCGACCCCGTCGGCTGAGCCAGGCTTCGCCTGTTAGGCGCGCGCCTTTCGGTTCGAGGCCCATCAGTGCCAGCGCAAGCATGGTCTTGCCCGAGCCCGATTCGCCGACGATGCCGAGAGTTTCGCCCGCGCCGAGCGCGAACGAGACGTCGTTTACCGGGCGAATCCAGCCGGCTTGCGTCGCGAGCTCGACCGTTAGGCCGCGGACATCGAGATTGGCCGCCATACAAACATCCTATATCCGCTGCGCGACCCCGGCCAGAAACATTGCTTGCCGGCTGTCGTAGGAGTTGCTGTATAAGTCGCAAATGCGCGAAATCGTTTGCTCGAACTGCGGAGCCGTATCCGCTGGCGCGGCGGATGTGGGAGTATGCCCGCATTGTGCCCAAAACCTGCAAAGGACGCCGTAAGGGAAGCTCCGCGTCCTGGCATCGAATAATTTCGGCATCCTGCTCTGGGTGGTGTAGGTGTTCCGTTTGTTTCGGCTCGAGCGGAATGATTGGGAACAGGACGCTGGATTTTGCGCACGCGCGATCGGCGCTGCCGCGACGCTGGTTTATGTGAGAAGAGCGGAGGCCCGAGGCAAAGGTTCGATCGCGGCTCTGAACCTGAACCGGCGCCAGACGCCGCCAGATTCTCCTGGTTCGCCGTGGACTCCGCCGCCACCTCCACGGGTCCCTGATAAATGGTCCCGCCTGATGTCGGTCGGCTCCCCGCCCTCAAGATGTCTTCGGGCCCTTTTGGTCGCAGGTGTCGGCAGCCGTGGACGTCGCATTCGTTTTCGCGAGCGCCGGATATGTCACCTGCCTGGTCCGCGGGCACCATTCATCGTTTTCAGATTGGGGACCTGAGTGGCCGCGGAATCTTTTCGTTTTCGCTGTAAGCGTGATTGCCGATCTTTTTGTCCTGGTGAGGCTGTACCGGGAGACCGGCAATCGGTACTGGATGCAAGACGGCGAAGTTACAGTGGGCTCCATCGTCGATCGCATCCAGCGCGAACGCGCGACTCCGATCGCTATCTACAGTTCTGGACACGCACCAGAGAGCGGTTCGAACATCGAGGTCCGCTCTGGTCGGACAAGGGGTTCAGCCCCGGGAGTCGTTCCCGTGTTTTACTTGCCGGAAGATCCGAGTGAACGTCTAGCGCGATGCTCGATCAAGCGGCGCGTACGGCTTTCGAATAACGATTGTGTCGCGCGTGCCGAGCTCTTGGGTGTGAAGCGCTAGCGGCGGGCGAGCGGAATCACGAAGCGAAGGGCCGTGTGCGTTTCCGAAAAGCGGCAGATTTTGTTGTCGGTGAAGCCGGCTGATTTTCCGGCAGCCATCACGTCGGCTTCACGGATGTGCTGCTGGCCTTTCGGGTAGACGACCCAGATGGCGCCGTTGCGCTGAATATGCGGTTCGAGCGATTTTATTCGGGCCAGTGACTTCAGATCTTCGGCCGCCAGGAAAATCAAATCCGATTCCTTTTCGGGCTTCCGATGCGTGGCGCCGGGCGCAGCGGCGGCCAGATCCGTCAGGAAAGAGGTGTCCTCGATGCCAAGCACACAGATTCGCTGGCCGGGCTTCACGCCGAGCTTCTCGAGCAGCGTGCGGTGGGAATAATCGCGCTCGGATTCTCGTGTTTTCTTTGCCGGCCTGGGCGGCACAACCTGCTCCTTGCGGAAAACGGGCGGATTATATTACGGTTTTCGGGCTGTGCCACTATGACGCAAGGGTAGAATCTTGAACAAGCCGAGGGAAAACAAGCGGTCGAGCAACGAGGCGGTGAAGGCGGCCACGGGAAAGGAGTGGGCCCGGTGGTTCACCATCCTCGACAAAGCCGGCGCCAAGAAAATGGTGCACAAAGACATTGCCGCGTACCTCAACGAGAAACAAGGTGTTGGGCCGTGGTGGGGGCAGATGGTCGCCGTAGCGTATGAACACGAGCGCGGGCTTCGCGGAAAATACCAGAAGTGCGACGGCGAGTTCAGCGCGTCCGGGAGCCGCACGATTGCGGCGCCGATGGCGAAGGCTTTCGCGGCATGGATCGACGACACGCTGCGAAAAAAATGGCTGCCGGACGGGAAACTTGAGGTCACCACCGCGACGCCGGGAAAATATGTGCGCGGGAAATGGGGCACGTCGCGGTTAAGCGTCGGTTTCTACCCCAAGGATTTGAAGACAACGCAGGTTGCTGTCGACCACGGCAAGCTCGCGAATTCGAAAGAATGCGCTAGGACGAAGGCCTACTGGTTCCAGGCGCTGAACAGGCTGGAATCTTTGCTCGATCCGAAGGGCTTACCGAGTTCAACCGACACATCGTCGGAGAAATAGAAAGTCCTTCGAACCTAGTAATCGTTTGCGGAGCCTTCAAGGAACGCGCGGAGCTTGCGCGAGCGCGACGGGTGGCGCAGCTTGCGCAGCGCCTTGGCTTCGATCTGGCGGATGCGTTCGCGCGTGACGGCGAACGACTGGCCGACTTCTTCCAGCGTATGCTCGCTGCCGTCGTCGAGCCCGAAGCGCATCTTGATCACTTTTTCCTCGCGCGGCGTCAGCGTCTTCAGCACCGAGGAAGTCTGCTCCTTCAGGCTGAGATTGATGACGGCGTCGGAGGGCGAAACCACGGCCTTGTCCTCGATAAAATCGCCGAGATGCGAATCTTCCTCTTCCCCGATGGGAGTCTCGAGTGAAATCGGCTCCTGCGCGATTTTCAAAATCTTGCGGACTTTCGCGACAGGGATGTCCATCCGCTTCGCGATTTCTTCCGAGGTAGGTTCGCGACCGAGCTCCTGGACCAGTTGGCGCTGCGTACGCACCAGTTTGTTGATCGTCTCGATCATGTGCACGGGGATTCGGATGGTCCGGGCCTGGTCGGCGATGGCACGGGTGATGGCCTGGCGAATCCACCACGTCGCGTATGTCGAGAATTTATAGCCGCGGCGCCATTCGAATTTATCGACGGCCTTCATCAGGCCGATGTTGCCTTCCTGGATCAGGTCGAGGAACTGCAAGCCGCGGTTGGTGTACTTCTTGGCGATCGAAACGACCAGCCGGAGGTTGGCTTCGATCAGCTCGTCCTTGGCCTGCGCCGCTTCCGCTTCACCGCGAAGAATCACGCCGATCGCGCGTTTCAGTTCAGCCGGGCTAACTTCGCTCGCGAGTTCGATTTCAGCGAGTTCCTGCCTGCGCGCGCGCAAATCCTTGCGCGCTTCGGCCTGCACTTCGGCCTTCGAAGCTTCCACGCGGCGCTCGAGCTTCACCGTCTCCCGCTCGAGGAAGTGAACGCGCTCGACGGTCTGGTGAATCTTGTCAATCAGCCGCTTCTTTTCGAGCGGGTTGAAATCAAGTTCGCGCATCAGGCCGGACATCTCAATGCGCGTGCGCGACACGGCATACTTTGCGTGCAGATACGAACGCTTTTTCGCCCGGGGAATTTTGTCGAGCTTGGCGGCCAGTTTCATCGCCAGCAAATAGAGCTTGGCGATCTTGTCGATCTGCTTCAGTGTTTCCTTGGTCTTTGCCTCGATCTTCTCTTCGGTCAGCTCCTCGTCGTCGAACTGAACGATTTCCTTGATCGAGCGAGAGCCATTGCGCAGATCCTCGCCGACCTGGAGCAGCTCCTTCAGGATCAGCGGCGCGCGCGTGATCGTCTTCAGGACCAGCAGCTGGCCGCGCTCGATGCGCTTGGCGATGGCGACTTCGCCTTCGCGCGTCAGCAGCGGAACGGTGCCCATCTCGCGCAAATACATGCGCACGGGATCGTTTGTTTTTTCCAGAGTGCCGGGAGTAAGGTCAAGGTCGCCGTCTTCGGAGGCCGCTGCGATCGGCGTGTCGTCCTTCGGGGGTTCAACGCCACCATCCGCATCCGCGGCGGCAAGCGCGGCCTTTGCCGTCGAAAGGTCCTCGTATACATCGATGCCGTAGCGCTCGAAGGTCGAGAGCAAATCGTCGATTTCTTCCGACGAATGAACCTCGGCGGGCAGAATGTCGTTCACCTCATCATAGAGCAGGTAGCCCCGCTCCTTGCCCATGGTGATGAGTTGCCTTACCTGATCGTATTTTTCCTCAAGAGCCAGCGTCACAAATTCTCTCCAATATGCCTAATCGGCCCAGCGCCCGGAATCGCAAGCGCCCGCGTCCCGGTTGGGACACCCCGGCGCACTCCTAATTTAGATACGTGTGGACGGATAAATGAGACGATCCCCTGAACCCGCTACTGAACTTGAATTTCGCTCGCACCCAGCTTCCCCGCGCCTTACGGGTACAACTGTATTAGATGCAATACGGATGCCGCCCGTTTCCCCCAAAACCTTACAATACTATAATAATCGCCCGGAAATCGTCAACGAATTGCCGTAACTGGAACATCCCGTTCCGTTTGCCGCAGGAAGCTTCACCGAACAAGATCCGTCGCAAACCGCTATGACGTATGGCATGCGCGTATGCCTTGCTTCTCAAAATATTTCTGGTGGTATTCCTCGGCACGGTAGAATTCGGGTGCGGCGACGATCTGCGTGACGATCGGCCGCTTGAAGATTCCCGACTTTCCTAGCGCCGACACTGCCTCGCGCGCTTCGGCTTCCTGGGTGGCGTCATGGAAGAAAATGGCCGAGCGATATTGCGTGCCGTAATCGGGACCTTGGCGGTTGAGCTGGGTCGGATCGTGGCTCTGGAAGAAAGCCGCCAGCAGCTCCTTGTAGGAAACTTGGCCTGGATCGAATTCGACCTCGACCGCTTCGGCATGGCCTGTTGAATTCGTGCAGACTTCCTTATACGTCGGATTCCGGGTGTGACCGCCGATATAACCGACCGACGTCGAGATGACACCTTTCACCAGCCGAAACGCGTCTTCGACGCCCCAGAAACAGCCCGCTGCAAATGTGGCTTTTGCCATGATGCAAACTCCCTTCGTTATTAAGACGTTTGATGCACGCCATACTGCCATAGGCGCGTCGCGCGGTCGAGCCCAGGCGCGCGCCGGCGGGCTCGGTTTGACTGCCCGGATCGAATCTGTTCCGCCAGAACGGCGAGAGGAAGTGCCTACTGCGTATTAGACGGGCTACGGGAGGTTTGGTCGCAGGTTTTTCAAGGCCGTTTTGGCCCATTTTACGCGGTTCTGGGCGCTCCTACTCCAGCCGGGAGCCTACCAGAGCGGCGCGATCGATGGGTGCGGCGCTCTGCGACCGCTCGAAGATCCTCTCCAGGATATCCGGAATCTCGAACACGGCGCGATTGTGCAGGGCCGCGGCATTGGCGCGGTAACGGGCCAGACTCGACGTCTCGATCAGCTCGGCTACGGCCTGCTCGATTCGGGCGAAGCTGTGCAGGACCACGCCGACCTGTTTTTCCACGATCCACGTGGCGTTGTAGCGCTCCTGCGGCAGTGTCCACGCATTCGACTCCACGATCACCGGCAAGTGCTTGGCCAGCGCCTCGCTGACACTGCCGGGTCCGGGCTTGCCGATGAAAAAATCCGCGATCTGCATGTATTCGTTCACGCGAGTCGTAAATCCCTCTACAAATGTTGGCACGCGCGATTTCCTGGCGCGCAGCGCGCTTGCGAGCTTGTCGTTCTTGCCGCATACGAAAATGAGTTGTACATCGAGGTT
The DNA here is from genome assembly GCA_049696975.1 of Candidatus Acidiferrales bacterium. Classification (GTDB taxonomy): domain Bacteria; phylum Acidobacteriota; class Terriglobia; order Acidiferrales; family UBA7541; genus Palsa-295. Next base: position 90,568 of record JBAVUW010000004.1, read on the forward strand.
CGAGCGGTCCAGCCGCTCGGCGATTTCCAGCATCACGTTTGAACCGTGGCCCCCGAAAAGCACCAGGCCGGTGGGCAGGCCGGGCCGCAATCCGAGGCGAGCGCGGGCGGCGATGCGATCCTCCACGGCAGGGTCGTAGAACCGGGGATGCAGGATCATCCCAGATGCACGAAAGATGCGGTCATCGGCATTCCCGATCGTGCGCGCCTGCTCGACTGCACGATCAGAGCCGCAGATTAAGTATTGCTGCTGGTTCTCGATCCAGAAGTGCGGCGGATAGTCGGCGATGTCGGTGAGAATTGTTACGAACGGCCGAGCTGGAAACGCTTGGCGGAAACTTTCTCCCATGGCGCGATTGAAATGTGGCACGAAAGAGACGAGCATCGCCGGCTGCGATTGCTTCCAGTGCGATTCCATCAGGCGCACGGTGGGGCGGTGATAGAGCCGGACCGTGGCTTGGAGTACCCGCAATAGCTGAGGGCTTCCGAGCGTCCAGCCCCGCCGCAGCATCGTGTTGTAAATATCCTGGATTCTGATGTTTGCGTATTTCTTGGCGATGTCGAGAGGGTCCAGCAGTTCTTGCAGATTGGTTAACTGCACGTCCCAGGGGCGTTGCTGGGCCTGGATTGCCATCTGGAGCGCGGTGGCCGCTGCCCGATGGCCGCCGCCCGCGTCGAAGAACCCGAACTCAATCCGTTGCACTTAGGGTCGCTCCATAGGGGACGCATTTTGGCACCCGGGCAGCCGTGGATTACTACAGTCATGTTAAAAGCCCAGATCCTGTGCATAATCAGTTAACTACCTTTATTTTCAGAAGATTAGCGGCGATTTCATCTGTGCGTAACGTTGTGAATTTACTGTGGAAATCGTGAAATGCGATATGCACGTCCACTCGTACTTCTCCGGCGCCTGCACCACGCCGTTTGTTGGTGCGTTCTGCCGGGAATGCTATAGCGATCCGCGGGAGGTCCGCGAGGTCCTGCGGCGCAGGGGCATGGACCTTTTCACGCTCACCGACCATGACTCGATCGAGGGGTCGGAAGCGCTCCGGGGTGACCCGAACTTCTTCCTCAGCGAGGAGCTGACGTGCCGGATGCCCAGCGGTACGGAAGTCCATATCGGCGTTTACGACTTCCATGAGCGTCAGCACGCGCAGCTCCTGGCAAGGCGCCACGACCTCGTGTCGCTGCTGATGTACTTGAGCGAGCGGCGGATCTTCTTCAGCATCAATCACGTCTTCTCCGCGGTGACCGGGCGACGCGAGGCCGAGGATTTCTCCTGGTTCCAGGAGTATTTCCCGGCGGTTGAGGCGCGCAACAGCCACATGCTGGAAGCCACCAACGGCTACGCGGCCAGGCTCGCCCAACGATGGGGCAAGGTCGCCATCGGGGGCAGCGACGCGCATGCGCTGCCGTCGGTGGGGACTGCGTGGACAGAGGTTCCGGGCGCACGCGACAAGGCTGAATTCTTCGAGGGACTGAAAGCCGGGAAGGGTCGCGTGGCCGGCGAATCCGGCCGCTTCCTGAAGCTAACGCGCGATTGCTTCAAGATCGGATTTGAAATGATCCGCGAGAAATCGTGGACCGCCGTGATCGCACCGTTGGCTCCGCTGGTTCCCGTGATCACCTATTTGAACTACCGGGACGAGCGCGCCTTCAGCTCGAAATGGGCCGCCGAAATTCTACATCAGCCGAGAGCCCGCAAGCATTCCCGCTGGGTCGCCATTCCGCAGCGCGCGGCCGAGGAGTGGGTATGACCGTCGGAAGAACTGTCTGGAACCAGATCAATTCGAACGATCACCGCCTCATGCGCCGCGTACACGGCTGGCGCGCGCCGAGGTGGTTCCGCATTCTGATGATCATGTCCACACGGGGAGGCGATGGATGGCTCTGGTACGCAGTCGGCCTGATTCTGTTGATCTACGGTGGAGAGCAGCGCTTCGCCGCCATCGGGGCGGGCGCTTCGGCCGCCGTCGGGGGGATCTTTTTGTTCCGCGCGCTCAAGCGCACCAGCCGCCGCAAAAGACCATGCGAAATTGAGCCGCACTGCTGGGCCTCGATTCTGCCGCCGGACAAATATTCCTTTCCTTCGGGCCATTCGATCACGGCGTTCGCCGTGGCGATCTCCCTGGGCCTCTTCTATCCGTTCCTGTGGTCTCTGCTGCTGATCGTGGCCTTCCTAATCGCGGTGTCGCGCATCATCCTGGGGATGCATTTCCTGAGCGACGTGCTGGCGGGATCGGCCATCGGCGCGACACTGGGAGTGATCAGCTATCACATCTTCGCCTTGATTTGATTCCTTCGACCGGCGTCAGGCTTTGCTCGGCGCGGGTTTTCGGCCCCCCGATGCCGGTGCGAGCGCCGACGGCGGAGCAGGGCTCACGGCCGTTGCCGGAATCTGCTTTTCCCTCAGTAAATCCACCACGGCTTTGTAGATTCGCGCGCGTACCTCGAATCGCTCCTTGGCTCGCGTGATGTAGCGGAGGACGATGACGATTCCACCGCCCGTCGGCCGCACGCTGAGCGCGGGCGCGGCGGAGATGGTGCGTTTCTCGCCTACAGGCGCCATGCCATTCCATTCACCTTCGGCGATCTGCACGTTGGCGGCGGTTTCGTCCGCTGCAATTTTCTGAAGCGCCTCGCTGGTCGCGTACGGATCGGCGTTGCCCGGCACCTGAACCTCGATTTCGTCCCACAGCCACTGGCCCGAGGTCGAAAAATTGAAATAGTGACCTTCGATCGCGTAGCTGTTGACGAAGGAAACCTTTCGGCCCGTCGGATGCCCTGGATCGGTCCAGTTTCCGGTTTCGAGAATTACCGTGTGCAGCAACCCAACTTTCAGGACCTCCCCCACGACGCCGTTGATCTCCACCCAATCGCCGGCGCGCAGACCGTCCTCTCCCATCAGCACGAACCAGCCGAAAAATCCGACGATAAAATCCTTCATCGCCACCGTGATGCCCGCGCCGGCCAGCGCGAGCACCGTCGCCAGATTCGTCGGCATCCCGAAGATCACCAGCAGAATCGACAGGATGGCGACCAGCTGGAGTGTGAACGCGATCAGCACGCGGATCGTGTGAATCTCGCGGCGCTCGAGCGCGATTCCGGAGAAAATCCTCTGCACCACGTAATTCAGCGCCATCAGGATGACAGCGATCACGATCACCCAAAAGGCGCCGACGAACATTTCATGGAGAAAATTCTTCGCGCGCGCCTCAACCAGCTCCGACCAATTCGAATACAGCGCCGCAAGCTGCTGCTCGGTCTCGATGCGCTTGCCGATATCGGCGAGGTTTTTCTTGTCTTCTGTTTGCCGGCGGAGCCGTGCGAGTGGGGAATCGGTATCGGGCTGCTGCGACGACGCGCTCGCCGGAGAATTCTGCGCCGATGGGTTTTGGTTTAAAGAGTTGCCCTGCTCGATACTCTGCTCGGTTGACGCGTGAGCCGCCGACAGCGCGTTCGCACGCGCCAAAGCGTCCGCGCGCGCCTGCTCGAGCAGCTGTTCTTTGGAGCGAAGCGACCACCATGCGCGCACCTCCGCCGCAATGCTCTTGGATTGCGTCAGTTCGATCGACGGCGCCGAGCCGGCGGGCGGTCCGGCTTGTAAAGCGGCGTCGGCCGATCCGGTGGCTTTTCGCTGGTCGATCAGCTGCTGGATCGAGGCCTGGCGGTCGCCGCCCACGCGGATCAATTCCTGCTGCGCGTCTTCGAAATCGTCTTGGTCAAGCGCGAGCTGCGCCTGCGCGATCCCGATTAAATTCTGCAGATCGTCCTTCGCGGTGCCCGCGGCGTGCGCGGCGGCCGCCGTGAATTGCGCGATGCGAGCTTGATCTGCGGCCACCGCGGCGGATGCAGTCTTCACGCGCGCCGCTAGCTGCTGCGCCTGCGGGGTGAGCGGCGCGGGATTTTCCGCCGCATCGTGGAGCGCCGCGGAAAACGCGAGATCGACGGAATGGTCGCCGAGCCTCAGGGCCTGCACGGCGTAATCCTGCTCCAGGTGGGTGATGGCCAGCGGCGCCAGTTGCTGCGCAGTGTCCAGCGCATGCGTGTCGACTGTATTCGCGGCCGTTTTCGAAGCCTGCCGCATGGCGCGCAGCCGCTCGCGATAATCGGTCCAGCTATGCGTGAAAATTACTGCGCCCAGCGAGGCGAAAAACAGCGTAAGCAAAACGATCCAGGTTACCTTCTGGTAGTTTTTCATAACGGGCTGGCCGGGTTCCCTCGATTCTAATACGCCCACCCGCCGCGCGGCTCGAAATTCGCCGCGATCGGGGGCGCTTGACCTGTCACGGCGGCCAAGCGGACAATCTTCTCCGGCCCGGGTACGCCTGGCGAATTCCACTACCAACTCCATGTCCAAGAGTCGCGAAAAAACCAGCCCGACTGATATCGCCGGCCTCGGCCCGTCCGCCCCGCAGCGAACGGCCTATGGGAAAAGGCTGCGCGGGCGCGTGCCGCGATCGTCGCAGGCGGAATGGAAGCCCTCCCCGAACCGCCCTGACCCCGTCCAGCTGCTGAAACACGCCGATCGCGGGCGCCTCAAAGCGCTGCTGCCGATCCGCTACGCCCGCATGAAGCAATCGCCGTTCGGATTTTTTCGCGGCTCCGCGGCGCTGATGGCAGCGGATCTTTCCACCACGCCGTCCACCGGCCTGCGCGTGCAGGCCTGCGGCGACTGCCACATCGCAAATTTCGGCGGCTTCGGCAGCCCGGAGCGGCGGCTGGTTTTCGACATCAACGATTTCGACGAAACGCTGCCCGCGCCGTGGGAATGGGATGTGAAGAGGCTGGCGGCGAGCGCGGTCCTCGCCGGCCGCGAGCTGGGTGTCAGCGACAAGCGCTGCGCGGCCGCGGCATGCGCGGCGGTGGGCTCCTACCGCGAACACATGCGTGAATACGCCCAAATGCGCGCTCTGGAAGTCTGGTATTCGCACCTCGATGCCGAGGTCTTCATCGACGAAGCGCAAACGGCCGCCGCCTGCAAACGCTGGAGCCGCATCGAGAAAAAGGCGAAGCTCGAAACGGCCGAGAACGCCTTCCCGAAAATCACCACCGTGAAGAGGGGCCGGCGGCGAATCGTGGACCGGCCGCCTCTGGTCTACCATCCCCCCGACATCGCCGGCATCAGCAACTACGTCCACGAGATGTTCGAGCGCTACCGCCGGACGTTGCCCGAGGAGCGCCGTGTCGTTCTGCAGCGCTATCACGTCGTCGACATCGCGCGAAAAGTCGTCGGCATCGGAAGCGTGGGGACGCGATGCGACGTGGCGCTGTTGATGGCCAGCGCCAACGATCCGCTGTTTCTGCAGTTCAAGCAGGCGAACGAATCCGTGCTCGCCCCGTACGCGGGTAAGAGCCGTTACTCCAACCAGGGCGAGCGCGTCGTTACCGGCCAACGCATGCTGCAATCTGCCAGCGATGTCTTTCTGGGCTGGGCGCGCGACGACCACGGCTGCGACTACTATTTCCGCCAGCTGCGCGACATGCGCATGAAAATCGACGTCACCGAGATGCCGCAGGAGGACTGGTTCGAATTCGTTGAAATCTGTGGATGGACTCTGGCCCGTGCGCACGCCCGCACGGGCGATCCGGCGAAAATCGCGGGTTACCTCGGGAAAGGAGAAACGTTTGATCGCGCGATCGGCGCGTTCGCACTCGCCTACGCTGACCAGACCGAGCGCGACCACGCTCTGCTGAACAAGGCGATCCGCGCCGGGAAGCTACACGCCGCCCACATCGAGACCGCATCCTGATTCGCGCATCGCGCGCCACTACAGGTCCAGCGGAAACGGGTTTTTCCCCGTGATCAGCCGTGCCGATCGGTCGAATGTGAAGTAAAACCACGACCACTGCAGGAATATCAGCAGTCGGTTCTGAAATTCCACGATGTAGAGCAGGTGGATGAAAATCCAGATCAGCCAAGCGGGAACTCCCGAGATGCGCAGCCAGTTCAAATCGGCGATGGCCTTGCCGCGCCCGATCACCGCTAGATTCCCTTTGTCGAAATAGTGAAATGGTCTTGGCTTTTCACCGCGTAACCTCTGCACGATCGCGCGCGCCACGTAATGCCCCTCCTGAATCGCCGGCTGCGCCACGCCGGGCAGCGGATGCCCTTTCTGGTGCGTAAAAAGCGCCAGGTCACCGATCACGAAAATTTCCGGATGGCCCGGCACGGAGCAATCCGGCTCCACGCTGATCCGCCCCAATTTGTCGATCGGCGCGCCGGTCTGCTCCGCCACGCCGCGCCCTACCGGCGAGCCCAGCACCCCCGCCGCCCACAGTATCGTGCGGGTGGGGGTCATTTCCGTCGAATCGCCCTGGCGGACGGTCACCAGGTCTTTTTCGACATTCGTGACCATCGCATTCAACCGTACCGTCACACCCAGCCGCTCGATCATCTTCTTCGCCGCCTGGGAAAGCCGCGGCGGGTAGGACGGCAACAAGCGCTCGCCGCCCTCCACCAGAAGAATCCGCGCGCTCGAAGAATCAATGTGCCGGAAATCACGCTTCAGAGTGTCATTGGCAATTTCGGCCAGCGCCCCGGCTAGTTCCACGCCCGTCGGGCCGCCGCCCACGATGACAAACGTCATCAGCGCACGCCGCTTCTCCGGATCGGTCTCGCGCTCCGCCGTCTCAAACGCCAGCAGGATCCGCCGGCGCATGTCCGTGGCGTCTTCAATGGTCTTAAGCCCCGGAGCCCACTGCGCCCATTCCTCATGACCGAAATACTGATGGCTCGAACCGGTCGCCACGATCAACGTGTCGTAGTCGAGCGCGCCATCGCTCAGCATCACGCGCCGTTTCGCGGCCTCAATTCCCACGGCCTCGGCGAGCAACACCTGGGTGTTCCGCTGCCGCTTCAGGATCGTCCGCAGCGGGGAAGAAATATTCGCGGGCGAAAGCGATCCGGTCGCCACCTGATACAGCAGCGGCTGAAACAGGTGGTAATTGCAGCGGTCGATTAGCGTCACCTCGACGGGCGCGCGCCGCAACCGCAGCGCGGCGCTCAGTCCGCCGAATCCTCCTCCCAGAATCACCACACGATGACGGTCAGCCATGTCGTGAATTCAACCTCTGCAGATTCGATTCTAGCGCCAGTTTGCAGGCGCTCGGAAAAGCTAAAAAATCTTCCCGTCCGGGCTCGGGGGCCCGACTTGTGTGCGCGCCAGACGTGGCACTGATTCTGATCGCCGGCCCCTGAGGCCCGGGCAACCGGGGGTCGCACATAGACACGGGATGGACTTTAAGTGGATGAATTGAAGCAACTTGTAAACAGCAGTGCCACACGATTTGCTGCTTATGGAAAGTTTATGTCTCCCTTATTCGATCTTGATGGCGGGGGCGTAGTCTCCATCTTGGATTCGGCCCGTGGGACCGGGTCTCGAAGGAGAACTGCGATGCCCCTGCTAGTTGTTCTGACTCTGGTGCCGACCCTCTCGTTTTACTTCTACGTGCTGGTGCAGTTTGTCATGGAAGCGAATCGGCGGCGCCGCCACGATACGTGCACTCTGATTGTGCCGTTGCATTCGGTCCGCTCGGCGGAGGCCGACTACGACCGGCTCGACGAGAACGACCGGCCCGGCGGAAACGGAATCAGGAGTGCGGATCGCCTCCCTCCCATCGTCAAGGAGTGGCCCTCTCGGCGCCCGGTAAATGGCCAGGTTCTTTCAAACCTCCCGAGCAATCGCCTGTCGGTGATTTTGTCCCAGACGGGTCGGCTGACGGCCAAGCACGCCGCGAAAGGATAATTTCGATGCTGGACTTCATTCTTGCTGCCTGCACCGTTCTGTTTTTCGTTCTCGCCATCGCCTACGTCTGGGCGTGCGACCGGCTGAAGTAAAGGGAGAACTCCAATGCTCGGCAACATCATTCTTCTCGCAGTGAGCTTACTGACGGGGATTTATCTGCTGGCGGCGCTTCTCTGGCCGGAGAGGTTCTGAACATGACTGCGATCGGCTGGTTTCAAATCGCGCTGTTTTTCCTGATTCTGCTGGCGGTCACCAAACCGCTCGGCGTTTTCATGGCTCGCGTGTTCGCCCGCGAGAAAACGTTTCTGGATCCGGTGCTTCGTCCCGTCGAGCGGCTGATCTATCGCTCGACCGGCATCGACGAAACTCGCGAAATGGATTGGAAGGAATATGCCGTTGCGATGCTGCTCTTCAGCGCGGTCAGCATGCTGGTGCTCTATCTGATCCAGCGGATTCAGGGCCTGCACTTCATGCCCTGGAACCCGCAGCATTTCACCAGCGTCGAGCCTCATCTTGCATTCAACACCGCCGCCTCCTTCACCACCAACACGAACTGGCAAAACTACGGCGGCGAATCCACGATGAGCTATTTCACGCAGATGGCGGGCCTCGCATATCACAATTTCGCCTCCGCCGCCGTCGGCATCGCGCTCGCCATCGCCATCATTCGTGGCATTGCGCGAAAGGAATCGAAGACCATTGGCAATTTCTGGGTCGATACCACGCGCTGCATGCTATGGGTGCTGCTGCCGGCATGTTTGGTGTTCGCGCTCATTTTCGTGTCGCAGGGCATGGTACAGAACCTGCGGCCCTACGACACAGCCAAGCTCGTGAATCCGCAAACGGTGCAGACGACCGGCGCGGACGGTAAAACCACGTCGCAGACCGTCACAGACCAGGTCATTTTGCAGGGTCCCATCGCGTCGCAGGAAGCCATTAAGATTTTCGGCACCAATGGCGGCGGCTTCGTCAACGCCAACAGTTCGCACCCGTTTGAAAATCCCACGCCCCTTACCGATTTCATGCAGATCCTTATGATGCTCTCGCTGGGCTCCGGCCTGACCTACACGCTCGGCCGCATGACCGGCTCGCAGCGCCATGGCTGGGCTGTCTGGGCCGCCATGGCGACACTCTGTCTGGCAGGCGTCACGGTGATTTACGCGATGGAATCGCACGGCAACCCGCTGCTGCATGGAGTCGACCAGCGCGTCAGCGTGATGCAGCCCGGCGGCAACATGGAGGGGAAGGAAGTTCGGTTCGGCATCGCGCACACCGCGCTGTTCGCCACCACGACCACCGACGCCAGCTGCGGCGCCGTCAACGGCATGCATGATTCCTTCACCCCGCTCGGCGGCATGATCCCGCTGATCAACATCATGATCGGCGAGGTGATTTTCGGAGGAGTCGGCGCGGGGCTTTACGGCATCGTCGTTTTCATCGTCATCTCGGTCTTCATCGCCGGCCTGATGGTTGGCCGGACACCGGAATACCTGGGCAAGAAAATCGAGGCCTACGACGTGAAAATGGCCATGATCACGGTGCTGATGTTCTGCCTGCTGGTCCTCGGCTTCACCGGATGGTCGATCGTCAAGTCCTACGGCACCTCGTCAATTACAAACCCCGGTCCGCACGGCCTCTCGCAGGTTCTGTACGCCTACACGTCGATGGCCGGCAACAACGGCTCAGCGTTCGCGGGCCTCAACGGTAACACGCCCTGGTACAACGTCAGCGGCGCTTTCGACATGCTCTTCGGGCGTTTTTTCATGGTGATTCCGGTGCTCGCCATGGCCGGCAATCTGGCGCGCAAGAAAATCGTTCCAGAATCGAGCGGCACCTTCCCGGTGACCACGCCGTTGTTCTCGTTCCTGCTGGTGTCGGTAATCCTGATCGTCAGCGCACTTACATTTTTCCCGGCGCTCAGCCTCGGCCCGATTCTGGAGCACCTGCTGATGCACGCCGGAAAGGTTTACTGAGGCTCCCATGAGCACACGCGAAACACGAAAATCGCTTTGGACCGGCGGCATCATCGTCGGCGCTGTCAAGGATTCGTTCCTGAAGCTGAATCCGCGCACGTTGATGAAGAATCCGGTGATGTTCGTCGTCGAAATCGGGTCGGTGGTCACCACCTTCGACCTGGTCCGCGACCACATGCTTCACCAGTCCGGATTCGGATTCGAGCTGCAAATCACCCTGTGGCTCTGGTTCACGGTGCTCTTCGCGAATTTCGCCGAAGCCATGGCCGAGGGCCGCGGCAAAGCCCAAGCCGACACTTTGCGCAAGGCTCGCTCGGAAACCATTGCGCGCCGGCTCCGCACCGACGGCTCGATTGAAGAAATCACCGGCTCGAAACTCCGCGCGGGCGACCGCGTGAAAGTGACTGCCGGCGAATTCGTTCCCGGAGACGGCGAGGTCGTCGAAGGTGTCGCTTCGGTGGATGAGTCGGCGATCACCGGCGAATCCGCTCCCGTGATTCGCGAATCGGGCGGCGACCGCTCCGCCGTCACAGGCGGCACGCGAGTGCTGTCTGATGAAATCATCGTGATGATCACGTCGAATCCCGGAGAAACATTCCTGGATCGCATGATCAAGCTCGTCGAAGGGGCCGAACGCCAGAAAACCCCGAACGAAATTGCGCTCAACATTCTCCTCGCCGGCCTGACGATCATCTTCCTGCTGGCCGTCGTCACTCTGCAACCCATGGCGATCTATTCCGGTGCGCCGCAATCCATCTTCGTGCTCATCTCGTTGCTCGTCTGCCTGATTCCGACCACCATCGGCGGCCTGCTTTCCGCCATTGGCATCGCGGGTATGGATCGCGTTGTGCAGCGCAACGTGCTTGCGATGTCAGGCCGCGCCGTCGAAGCTGCCGGCGACGTGGACACGCTCCTGCTCGATAAGACCGGCACCATCACCCTCGGCAATCGTCGCGCAACTGAATTTATCCCCGGCCCGGGAGTGAAGGAAGCGGAACTCGCGGACGCCGCACAGCTTTCTTCACTTTCCGACGAAACACCCGAAGGCCGCTCGATCGTCGTGCTCGCCAAGGAAAAATATAATCTCCGCGGCCGCGAGCTTTCCGCCTACGCCGCGAATTTCATTCCTTTTACGGCCGTCACGCGCATGTCCGGCGTCGATCTCGACGGGCGCGAAATCCGCAAGGGCGCCTTCGACGCGATTGTGCAGTGGTGCGCTGTGAACGGCAATCGGGTCTCACCTGAAGTCGAGGATGCCGTCAAAGCGATTTCCAATGCCGGCGGCACGCCGCTGCTCGTGGCCGAAGACCATCACATTCTCGGCACGATTTACCTGAAGGACGTCATCAAGGGCGGCATGCGCGAGCGGTTCGATCAGTTGCGCGCCATGGGCATTCGCACGGTGATGATCACCGGAGACAATCCGCTCACCGCCGCGGCCATTGCCCGCGAGGCCGGTCTCGATGATTTCCTGGCGCAGGCCAAACCGGAAGACAAACTCGCGCTCATCCGCAAGGAACAGGCCAAGGGAAAGCTCGTCGCCATGACCGGTGACGGCACCAACGACGCGCCCGCTCTGGCGCAAGCCGACGTCGGCCTGGCCATGAATGCCGGCACGCAAGCCGCGAAAGAAGCCGGCAACATGGTCGATCTCGATTCCAACCCGACCAAGTTGATCGAAGTTGTTGAGATCGGCAAGCAGCTCCTGATCACGCGCGGCGCGCTCACCACTTTCTCCGTGGCCAACGACGTGGCAAAGTATTTCGCCATCATCCCCGCGATGTTCGCGGGCGCATTTCCGCAGCTCAACATTTTGAACATCATGGGCTTGAAAACGCCGGAGTCCGCTATTTTGTCCGCGGTGATCTTCAACGCGCTGATCATCATCGCTCTCGTGCCGCTGGCGCTGCGCGGCGTGCGTTATCGTCCGCTCGGGGCGTCAGCCCTGCTGCGCTGGAATTTGCTCGTCTACGGCCTCGGCGGCATCCTTGCGCCGTTCATCGGCATCAAGGCGATCGATCTCATCATCACGCACATCGGGTTGGCTTAGTCGGGAGGCGCTTATGAAAAAGAATCTATTGATTTCAATCCGGTTCACGCTGGTCACCACCGTGCTACTCGGTGTCATCTACCCGCTCGTGGTCACCGGTATCGCGCAGGCCATTTTCCCGAAACAGGCCAACGGTGAACTGATCAAGCAAGGCGACAAGCTCGTAGGCTCGCACCTGCTCGGCCAGCCGTTTACGGCGCCCGGCTATTTCTACTCGCGTCCGTCCGCCGCAGGTGCCGCCGGCTATGACCCCACGGCATCCGGCGGCTCCAATCTGGCTCCGACGAATAAAACGCTGATCGACCGCGTCAACGCCAGTGTCCAGCAGCTTCAGCCCACGAATCCCCATGCGGCGATTCCGGTCGATCTGGTCACGGCTTCCGGTTCCGGCCTCGACCCGGACATCACACCCGCCTCCGCTGAATTTCAGGTCCCCCGCGTGGCCAAAGAGCGCGGTATGAGCGAACAGGACATCCGCGCCGCTATCGCCCGCCACACCCAGGGACGCCAATGGGGCTTCTTGGGGGAACCCCGTGTAAATGTCCTGGACCTGAATCTCGACCTCGACGCCACGCACCCGATGCGCTAGCCCTGGGGGTGGTAATCTCCCGAGAGCAACCGTGCCGTCTGGCAAATCCGAAACTGAATTGTAACTTCGCCCTGAAGTCGTCCGCCCGCCTTACTTCTCCGCGCGTCCCGGCCGCACCTTCTCGGCGGGCGGCTCGAACCGGTAGCCCACCCACGGATCGGTGTGAATGAATCGCGGCTTCTTTGGATCGGGCTCAATCTTCTTGCGCAGCTGATTGATGAATACACGCAAATACTCCGTCTCTTCGCCGTAATCCGGCCCCCACACGGCCTGCAGCAACCGCCGGTGCCCCTGCGCCTTCCCCTGATTCGCCACCAGGTGCCGCAGCAGCTCGAATTCCTTCGGAGTCAGCCGCACCGGCTGCCCCTTCAGCGTTACGGAGCGCTTCTCGAAGTCGATTTTCAGCTCGCTTGACACAAACGGCGGCATCGACTCGGCCGGTGTCGCCCGCCGCAGCCCTGCCCGGATCCGCGCCATCAGCTCCTCGGACCCGAACGGTTTCACCACATAATCATCCGCTCCCGCATCGAGTGCCTGGACTTTGTCGCGCTCGCTCCCGCGCACGGTCAGCATGATGATGGGAATGTCGCTCGACGCGCGAATCTCGCGGCACGTATCGAGCCCGGAAATCCCGGGCAGGTTCACGTCCAGCAGAATCAAATCGGGGCGATCGGTGCGAACCTGCTCCAGTGCCTCGTCGCCGGAGCGCGCTTCGGCGACCGTGTAGCCCTGCGACGTCAAGGTGGTCCGCAGCACCCGGCGGATTTGCGGTTCGTCATCTACGATCAAGATTTTGCCGCCGCTCATAGCGGGACGGGCACCGGAGACACACGGCTGCGGTCAGCCGGCAGCGTAAAGGAAAACACCGACCCGTGTCCGAGCTGGCTCGTCACGCTGATCGTGCCGCCATGCGCCTCCACGATTGCCTTGGCGATCGGCAGTCCCATGCCGGTGCCCTCCACGCTGTACCGCTGATCCTTGCCCCGGTAGAATTTCTCAAATATCAACGGCCGCTCCTGATCGTCGATTCCCGAGCCGCGATCCGCTACGCTGGTCACCACGCAATCGCCGCTGACCTCGGCCGTGATCGTAATCGGCTGATCGGGCGGCGAATACTGATTCGCGTTTTCGATCAGGTGCACCAGCACCTCCTGCGCGCGCGCCACGTCCATGCGCACGCGCGGCAAACCCTCTGCGATATGCACCCGCACCTCGCGGCCGCCCAGCGATCCATGGCAGCGGTCCAGCGACGCTTTGATTACCTTCTCGATCGGCTGCGGCTCCACATGCAGCTCGACCTCGCCTGCGTCCAGGCGCGCCATCTCCGCTGCTTCGCCCACCAACCGGTTGAGCCGGTCGCTTTCCTCGTCAATGATCGTCAGCAACTCCTGCTGCTGCGCCGGCGCGAGCCTCGGATTCGAGATCAAGTTCGTCACCGACGCTTTGATCGAAGTCAGCGGCGTGCGCAGCGCGTGGGTCACCGCATCCAGCAGGGCCGTCCGCAGCTTTTCTGCCTCGCGCGCCGCTTCCGTCTGTCCGACTTGCTCCACCGCACGGGCATGTTCCATCGCCACGGCGATCAACGTCGCGATGGCTTCCAGCGTTTGCCGCGGCAGCACCGAGCCTGAAATTCCCAGGCTGCCCACCGGATGCACCCCCATGCGCACGGGAAGGAAACAGACGCTGTTGGCTTCGTCGATTACCGGCTCATCGCGCGCCAGGATCGATTTTAATCTTTCCGTATCCAGCTGCGGCACCACCGGTCCGGACCGGTACACCTTCTGCTTGTTCGCCAAGAACAGCGCCGCAGCGCCGACCTCAAACGCGTTGACAATGTGCGTGGGAATCTTGTTCACCAGCTCCATCACGTTGCGCGATTCCAGCAGGCCCTGGCTGAACGTATAAAGCTTCTCCATGTCGCGCCGCCGGGCCAGGGCATCGGCCGCCTGTTGCCGCGCCTGCGTCGAAAGCTTGCTCGAGATGATCGCCACCGCCAGAAACGCGAACAGTGCCACCCAGTTTTCGGGATCGGAAATCGTCAAGGTTCCGGTCGGCGGCAAAAAGTAGTAATTCCACGCCACCACGGACACGGCGGACATCACCACCGCAACAGCCATGCCCCAGAACGTCGAAACGGCTAGAATAGCCAGAAGAAAAGTCAGCGCAACCGTGGTGGCATTCACCGGAATGGCTTTGTGGTAGACGACCGTGATCGCGGCGACCATGGCCAGCGCGGCGGGAAATTGTAAAATTCGGATCAGGATACGGGCGCGCATCGCGTTATTCTATCGTAGCTTGGCAGGCGCCCCTAAAACAGAATGAGCACCCGAACCACCGAGAGCCAAAACCGGAGAACGTCCCGTGGCCAAGACGCCTGAAGAATGGCTCGCTGTAACCACGCCCCCTGAGAAGACCAAAGGCGTACTGAAGCTGTTCCTCGGCTATGCGCCGGGCGTGGGAAAGACGTACAGCATGCTCACGGAGGCGATTCGCCGGCACAGCCGCGGCGAGGACGTGGTCATCGGCGTCGTCGAAACTCACGGCCGCAAAGGCATCTGCGAGCTCGTGCCGCAACTTGAGGCCGTCCCGCGCAAGAAAATCGAATACAAAGGTACGCTCTTTGAAGAGATGGACGTGGATAGGGTGATCGCGCGCAAACCGCAAGTCGTGCTGATCGACGAACTCGCGCACACCAACATTCCCGGCAGCAAACACCGCAAGCGCTACGAAGACGTGCTGGAAGTCCTTCAGGCCAATATCGACGTGCTATCCACCGTCAACATCCAGCATATCGAAAGCATCGCGCCCACCGTGAACGCCATTACCGGCATCG
The DNA here is from genome assembly GCA_049696975.1 of Candidatus Acidiferrales bacterium. GTDB lineage: Bacteria > Acidobacteriota > Terriglobia > Acidiferrales > UBA7541 > Palsa-295. The sequence continues at coordinate 105,760 of JBAVUW010000004.1, forward strand.
TGGTGCGCGAAACGGTGCCCGACTGGGTCCTTCAGCTTTCCGATGAAACGGTGATGGTGGACCTGACGCCCGAAGCTCTGCACAACCGCATGAAGCGCGGCGACGTCTACAATCAGAACAAAGTCGAGCAGTCGCTGAAGAATTTCTTCCGCCGTGGAAATCTGATCGCGCTGCGCGAACTCGCGCTGCGCCAGGTGGCCGATCAGGTCGATCGCAGCCTTTCGTCCTACATGGACGAAAAGGAAATCCAAGAAAACTGGGCCGTGCGAGAACGCCTCGCGGTATGCATCAGTTCCAACCCGCGCGCCCAGTACTTGCTCGCTCGGGCCGCCCGTATGGCCCGGCGCATGGACGCCGAGCTCTACGCCGTGCACGTCGATACCGGCAACGGCACGGACACCAAGGATGAAAAAGCACTCGCCGCGAATCTGCAGTTCGCCGAAAGCCTCGGCGCCACGGCCGTGCGCCTGAAGGGTAGCAGCGTGCCCGACGCCGCTGCGAAATTCGTCCGCGAAAAGCACGTGACGCAAATGATCTTCGGCCGCACCGCGGTCGAAGGCTGGCAAAAGCTTCTCTACATGAACGCCATCAGCCGTTTCCTGAAAGACGCTCCCGCCGTCGACGTTCACATCGTCACCCAGGAACCCGACTGACGCCTCCCAAAACTCTGCCAGGCACACGATCTTGGCGATCGCGGATCCGCTCAGCGAAGCCCTGTCAGCCGGCCCGGTTGGTGACCGCACGACTCACTGCGATTCATCCGCCGGCATGTCGAAATTCACCAAACTCGCCCGGAATCCTCGCGTTCGCACCGCGCCGTAAACGATCCCCACGATCAGCCATCCACCGCCGGCGACTTTCGCGAGCGTGCTTAAGTGGATCCAGATAAAAAAACAGATCGCGAATCCGGCAAGCGGGACAATCAGGTTCGTCCAGCGCTTCTCGCGCGCACGCAGGAAATAACGCACGAACGCCGCGGCGTTCACGCCCATGAAGGCGATGAATGCGCTGAAATTGAGCAGCTCCACGCCGTGCTCGTAGCTGATGAAAAACGAGCCGGTGAGCGCGACGGCACCGATCAGCAGCACGTTGTTCATCGGAATGCGGCGACGCGGATCGATTACGCCGAAAAAACCGCGCGGCAGCGCGTCGCTCCGCCCCATACCATAGAGCAGCCGCGCGGCTGCCAGTTGGGCGCCCATCCCGGAACCGATGTTGGCGATCAGGATCGTGAAATTCAGCAGGTGAAAAAGAAAGAATCCGCCCACCTGCCGGGCGACGATGGGGAACGCCGATTCGACCTGATCCGCGGGGAACGGTTTACCGCCCCAGACCAGCTGCGCGGCGTACACCTCGAGCCCGGAAAGCACGCCGGTGATCACGCAGACCAGCACCGTGGCCCACAGAATATTTCGGCGCGGATTCTCAGCTTCCTCCGAGAATGCCGAGATGCCGTCGAAACCAATGTAGGTGAGTACCGCGATCGACGTGCCGCGCAAGACGCCGTTGAAGCTGAAGCTCCGCGGATCGTAAAAAGGCCGTGCAAAAAATCCGGCGCCGAGTTCGTGCAAGCCCCACAGCGTGCGCGCCACGAAGACGAAAAAAATCATCACAACGATCGTCATCCCGGCCGCAAGCGCTTCGTTGATGCGTGCGGAGGTTTGAATCGCGCGAAGATTGAGAGCCGTGAACAGCGCGGCGAACCCGATGGCCAAGGCGATGTAGGGCACCTCCGGCAGTACGTTGCGCGCCAGTTCGCTGCAGATCACCGTGCAGATCAACGGATTCAGGATGTAGTCCATCACCATGGCCCAGCCAGTCACGTAGCCGAGCGCGGGATGGATCTCGCGGCCTACGTAGGTGTATGCCGAGCCGGCGCTGGGATACGCGCGTGCCATTTTTCCATAGCTGATGGCGGTGAACAGCATGGCGACCATGGCGATCAGGATGGTGGTGACCACGTGGCCGCGCGCTTCATTGTTGATCGCGCCGTAGATGCCCATCGGAGCGATGGGCTGGATGATGACGATCCCAATGATGACCAGGTTCCAGAGCGAGAGAGCGCGACGCAGTTGCGCGGGAGAGGAAGCGGCAGTGGACGACTGGAGATGTGCAACCATCAATGTGTCACGGGAAGGTTGACGGCAGAAAACCAGGCGAACTCGGATATCGTCTCGGGTTCAATGTTCCAGCCTGCGACGTTCAGCTCGAGTGGGGAGTCCTGTATCGCGGGCGGAAGTAAGATTGCGGTGATTTCCCGTTCTTCGCCTGGCATCAACGTAATGTAGTTGTCATCCCATACCACAGCCGGCGCTTCGGCATTCGCGCCCTTGCCGCGGAATACGAGCCTTACCTGAAAAGCAAGCCGATCACTAGGATTGCGGAGGCGTATGTGAGCGACTTGGGCGGTCAGGGACGCTCCCATGACGGAGTAGCTGACGTCGAGCTTGCCGGCGCTTGGCAGTGAACTGAGCGAAGTGAGATCTTCGTATGATTTTACCGGCGTGAAGGCATCGTTGTCTTCGGCGAGCCAGTCGTAGACGTTTTTCCTGGCGGAGAGCCAGTAGAAATTCGTGCTGAGGATTTTGCCGAACGGATCCTTGAGCACGAGATCGACGAAGTAGAGGGGCGACGCTGGATCGAAGGCGCGCTCGGGGAACGCGCCGGTCTTGGTCACGCCATCGGCGGTCACATCGGCGGGAACCGTGACCGAGAATCGCTCGTGCAGGTTGGAGTCAAAAAGCTTTGCGGTGACACTCAGGCGCAACGCCGGCAGGTATGTGCTGTTTAGGACCTCGACGCTGCCGTCGTCGTAGGAATACATCACATGCAGCGGCTCACAGGCTTTTTTCACTCCGTAATAGCCGCCTGCGGGCTGCAGATAGTAGTCCCAGAGGTGCCAGAGGAGCGAGGGCCAGGCGTTGTTGAGCATCCACTGGATCACGCCGGTGGAATTGTATTTGTTGCGCGAGTAGGACTCGAACATGGCGCGCTCGGAATCGTAGGCCATGGCTTGGGCTTTGCGTTCGTAGTCGGCGAAATCGACCGGGGGGCCATAGATCGCGTTCATGGCGTCGTCAAAGTGCTGGAGATTACTGAAACGCTCCTCGCCAGCGTGAAAATTCCACACGGGATCGCCGGGCCTGATGTGATCGGAGGGCAGCATCTTTTCGAGACTGCTCGATGGCGGGATCGCGGCGCCTGTTCCGACCTCCGTGGCGAATCCGTAGGCGCCACCGGATCTCGACGTGTCCGCGAGCCAGAAATCAGGCGGCGTGTAGTCGTAGGGGCCCCGCATTTTCACGCCGGTTTTGCCGGTGATCGGCGTGACGTTTTCCGAGGCGGACGAGATAACGGGATTGGGCCAGTCGAGATCCTTGAGCACGGCTAGGTAGGCGCGCTCGACAACAGCCGGTGGCGGCTCGTCGCTGCCGTTGAGCCACACGAGCATGCTGGGATGAATGCGCAGCCTTTCGATCTGGGAGCGCTCGGACGCCACGGCAATTTCCTGGTCGGACTGTTTCCAATCCGACCACTTCATCCAGTAATCGCAGCAGGTCCAGCCGGCGAGGACCAGCATTCCCTGTTCGTCGGCGAGATCGAAGAAGGCGTCCGACTCGATCTGCCCCTCCAGGCGAACGGCGTTGAGATTCAGATCGCGGAGATATTGAAATTGCGTTCTTAGGCGCTCGGGCGATTCGCGCTCGAGCATGTCGGGTGCCCAGCCGCCGCCGCGGATCAGGATGCGCTTGGCGTTGACGCGGAAGAGCAAGTGGCCCTGCGGATCGACCTCGGAAGTGATTTCGCGGATGCCATAACGCGCGACCACGTGATCCGACAAGACGCCCTGGACATACAGATTCAGATAGACCTTATGCAGCGCCGCGGGGCCCATCTGGTGGGGCCACCACAGTTCAGGGTTTTGGACGCGCAGCTCGGCGAATTTTTCGGGGCTGAAGCGGACGGTGCGTGTTTCGCCGCCGGCTAGCGTCACATCCTGCTGGACGTTGCGGCCTTCGAGACCGGCTTGGACCGTGGCCGACACCTGCGCATCGCTTGCATTATGAAGCTCGGCTTCGACGGTAAGATCGGCCTCAGCGAGCGAGGCGTTTGCGAAATGGGTGCTCACCAGAGGCGAGCGGACCTCAACCGGGCCGCTCTCGCGTAGCCAGACGCCGCGCCAGAGGCCCAGGTCCTTGTCGGGCGGCGTGGGATTCCAGTCGACCCAGTTGATACCGAGATCCTTCTCGGTTTGCGCGATCGTATCCACCGCGAGCGCGTTGGGCCCGTCGTGTGCAAGCAGCGGCGTGATGTCGAATTCGTACGTGCGATACGCACCAGCAGCTTCGCGCGAGTCTGCGACGCGCTTGCCGTTGAGCCAGATATTCGCGCGGTTGTTGATGCCGCCGAAATTCAGCCAGACGTGCCGGCCGCTGGCAGCGTCCACCGGCGTGGGGAATTCCGTGCGGTACCACCAGGAACAGCGGAAGGGACTGTCTTTAGGCATCGCGCGGTTTGAGAACATTTTGCCCGCCGGATAGTCGATGCCCGGCAAAGTCCGCAGATTGTCGCCGAAATACGGATCCGGATAGGTCTTGTCGGCCACCAGCGCCGCTACGACGGTGGAGGGCACGGTTGTGGCGTGCCAGCCGCTGGTTTCAAATCCCGCTACCGAGATTTTCGGGCCCGTCGTGGAAACTTTGCACGACGATTGGAGCTTCCAGCCATCGCGCAGCTCGGTGCGGGCATTCGTGGCGTCGGGCGACTGCGCGAACGCCAGCAGGGGCAATGCGAGACCAAAAAGAAGTGAGGCGGCGAATTTTCGGGGTGCACTCATGGTGCGCCGAAACGGTCCGGCGATAGAGCATCGTACATCAACTGCGAGGGAGAACTTCATGAGCGGAAGGCTTCTGACAGCCGCACCGACTCCGCACGAGCAGAACCAGGGGCAAGACGAGCCCAGTCGCGTCGGAAAGACATCGGCAAGGTGAGGGAGTTACAGATGCGGGAGCTGTGAAGTATTCCAGCCGCCGCCAAGGGCTTTGATTAGCAGGACGCTGGCGGCCATGCGGCGTGTCAGGACATCCACGTCGGCGCGTTCGTCTCCCAGCGCGGCGGATTGAGCCGTGGTTACCTCCAGGTAGTTCGCCACCCCGCCTTTGTAGCGGCTGTTGGAAAGATCCAGCGAATGTTCGGCTGCGGCAACCGCCGCATCCTGGATCTTTGCCTCGCCTTCAAGAATTCGCAGCGCGGAAAGATTATCCTCGACTTCCTGAAATGCGGTGAGGGTGGTCTGTCGATAGGTGTCGACCGATTTGTCGTACGCGGCGCGCGCTTCCTGGGTGACGCCACGGCGCTGTCCGCCGTCAAAGAGCAGCTCGGCAGCCGATCCAGCCAGTGACCAGAACCCACTGGGGCCGGTGAGAAGATTGTTGATGGCCTGACTCTCAAATCCTCCGCCCCCGGTAAGCGAGAACGTCGGAAAATACGCGGCCCGGGCCACGCCGATCTGCGCATTCGCCTCCTGCATGCGGCGCTCGGCTGCGGCGATATCCGGACGCCGCTCGAGCAGCTCGGACGGCAACCCGGGCGGAATCGCAGGCGGCGGCAGCGTGAGCGGCGAGGGCGCCTGAGTGAATTCCGCAGGCGATTTTCCGACGAGCACCGCGATCGCGTGTGCGAAAGCGGTGCGGTCGACGGCGACGTCGACGGCCTGCGCGCGGGTGGTTTCAAGC
>JBAVUW010000005.1:0-1506 GCA_049696975.1 Candidatus Acidiferrales bacterium
AGATATTACTGGTGCTATCCGATTGAACGGAAGCTGGTCGGAAAACGAAATGGAAACCTGGGGCACCGAAATGCCCATGACCGCTCTGGATTCTCTGCACACCGACCTTGACGCCGCCCGCTACGAAATGAGTTCCCGCACGACTGCCAAGGCTGGCATACCCGCAGCCGTTCCTACCGAGCAAGCCGCCAGCTAACAAAAGTCAGTGTGGCGCAGGTGCCGTGCAGAAGCGCCAGCACCGCTCCCTAAAACAGCGACCTTAATTCCCCGCATCCGTCCAGCATCTATGAATGTAATTAATTCCATAGCCATGTCTGCTCCGACGCCTGAGTAAGCTTTGGTCGGGCCAACCAACCTAGGCTCGGGCGGTCGACGAATGCTATGGCGACAGACACCGTCATTGTTGTAGACTCCGGCCCATCTTATGATGTGGAAAAGCGTTTGTCTTCTCACGATTGTGTGCGGTTTTGTGCCAGTTGCCGGATGGTCCCAGCAGTACACAAAGTCGGATCGTCGACTTGCTGAGTCGATGTTGGGAGACGCGGATGCAGACGTGCAAAAGCACTACTACGATTCGAAGTTCCACGGTGTTGAATGGCGAGCGCGCGTGCAGGAGGCGAGGAAAAACATCGCGACCGCTCGCTCGATGGATGATGCGGTATCGGAGATCGCCGCGCTTCTGGACAGTCTGCACGACTCGCATACGTTTCTTCTTCTGCCGCCTCGCACGCAAGTCCACGATTACGGCTTCCAAATGGAGATGATTGGCGACCGTTGCTATGTAGTTCGAGTTCGTGCCGGAAGCGATGCCGAAAAGAAGGGTCTCAGGCAGGGCGACGAGTTCGGGCGGTTAACGAATACCCCGTTTCACGCAAGAATTTCCGAAGGCTTGTATACATCGTCAACGTGTTGCGTCCGCAGCCGGAGCTTCGACTGACTCTGACCGACGCGCTGGGTGGTCAGCGCCAGTTAGAAGTGATGGCAAGGTATCAGGCATCCACGGTCAACAGGTACTTTCTGCATCAGGGAATTAACGTGCTGGTTCGCGATGCAGATGCGAGGCGTCAGATTCTCCGCCCCCGCTACTTTGAGAAAGGCGACGACCTGCTGGTGGTCAAAATTCCTGAATTCGCGTTCTCCGCGTCGGAGGTGGACGCCATAGTTGGCAAGATGAGAGCACACCGGGGCGTCGTTCTAGACCTCAGGGGCAACCCCGGAGGTTACGTATATACTCTCGACCGGCTGGTTGGTGGTTTGTTTCAAAACGATCTGAAGATTCTTGATCGCGTTAGCCGTGGCGAGACGAAGTCGGTGTCGGCGACTGGCCGCCATCACGACGCTTTTACGGGCCGCTTCGCGGTTTTGATTGATAGCGAGTCGGCCTCCGCGTCTGAGGTACTGGCACGCGTAGTGCAGCTTGAGAAGAGGTGCTTCATTGTTGGCGATCGGAGTTTGGGTAGTGTGATGGAAGCGCGGCCTTATCCTCACGAGGTCGCCTTGGATTCG
>JBAVUW010000006.1:0-24464 GCA_049696975.1 Candidatus Acidiferrales bacterium
GGCGCGGGCCGCGCGGTAACGGAGCGCCGGCGTCCCGCGGGCGTTTTCCCGAACCACTACGCTTGGGTATTGTGGAACGGAGTGCCAAGCGTCAGGGGCTGTCATTGATACCAACCGCCGGCAGGACGCCGGCGCTATGCAGGAGCTAAGACCATGACACCGGAAGAACGCCAAAAGGCTGGTGCGTTTCTCGAGGAAACGCGCGAGAACATGCTCCGCGCGGCGAAGGGCCTCTCGCCGGCGCAGCTCGCATACAAGCCCGCGCCCGATCGTTGGTCCGTTGCCGAATGCCTGGAACATGCGGCGTTGGTCGAAACCCTGGTACTCGGCAACATCCACAACGCGATCAAGGAAGTGGCTGGTTCACCAAAAACCGACATGACGGACGAAGCCCTCGTCCGCGTGGTCAGCGATCGTAGCGGCCGCTCCCAGGCGCCGGAGCGGATTGTGCCGACGGGCAAGATTCCTTGCGAGCAGGTAGTCGCGGAATTCGAGGCCGCTCGCAAGCGCATGTCCGAATTCGTGGCCAGCACCAGCGTCCCCCTCCGCCAGTTCGCGTTCCCGCATCCGCGCTTCGGCCAGGTGGATTGTTACCAGTGGGTACTACTGACGGCCGGACACGGCGATCGGCACCGCAAGCAGGTTGAAGAAGTGATTGCGGATGCCGGTTTTCCGCGGGCGGCTGCCGCACGTTGAATCGGCTTCCCGCTGAAGCAGCTTCCCGACTCTTCCCCGTCAAGAACCGCTTCGCAGTTGGCCACCCAGTTTCCCCTGCACGTTAGCTGTCCTTTCGGCCAGTTGCGCCGAATCATGTATGGATGGAAAATATTGTGTGTAAAGTTGTTGCGCAGCTACGCGGTGCTTTCATAGACTGTGCAGGCGAAGGCCAGGACAGGAAACGGCATCGAACACGCTATGCGACGGACCCCAGCTCTCCATCAAGCATTCACAATTTTGTGCCTCGCGAGTTTGATGGGGTCGAGTTCCGCGTTCGCGGCGGCCGCCAAGCCCGCCGCGAAGCCCGCCGTCCGGCGCACCACGCACCGTCGCGTGGTCGAACACACCGACCCGACCAAAGGCGATATCACCATCTACGATGACCCGGTCGTTCGCCAGGTCGCCGTTGACGCGATCGGCCATGAGAAGGGTTCTGTTGTCGCCGTGGATCCGACCACCGGACGCATCCTCGCCGTCGTAAATCAGAGAATGGCGTTTTCCGCAGGCTTTGAGCCATGCTCTACGATCAAGCCTTTTGTGGCGCTGGCCGGACTTCAAGAGGGCGTGATCACGCGCGACACGATGATTCGCGTCGCCAATCGCCGGTACATGGACCTCACCGAGGCCATGGCCCATTCAAACAACAAGTATTTCGAAGAAGTAGGGTCCGAGCTCGGCTTCGACCGATTGATCAAGTATCACGAGCTTTTCGGACTCGGCCAAAGGGTGGGTTACAACATTCCTGAGGAACAGCCCGGCTTGCTTCCGTCGAGGCCCCCGATTTTCGGCGGCGCCGCGCGCATGTCAAGTTTCGGTTCCGGCATTCGCATCACGCCGTTCCAGCTTGCGTCGCTGGTCGGGACGCTGGCCAACGGCGGCGAGCAATTTTATTTGCAGTATCCGCGCACGGAAGAAGCGCGAGAGAATTTTCGCCCGCGCGTGCGGCAGCAGCTCGATATCGCTCCGCTGCTGCCCGATCTTCGCGAAGGAATGCTTGCGGCGGTGATGTATGGCACCGCGCGCCGCAGCTACGATCCCGACGGCGAACAGGATCTCGGCAAGACGGGCACCTGCAACGACGAAGGTGTCGGCGGCCGCCTCGGCTGGTTCGCTTCCTATGCCGACCAGGCCCATCCGAAAATCGTGATCGTTGTCCTGCTCCACGGCGGCAGCCGCATCATCAGCGGGCCGCACGCCTCGCAAATCGCTGGCCGCATTTACCGCGACCTCTACACGCGGAACTATTTTGCGAATGCCGACACGCCGCACTCCGATGCGGAAGTGGCCGGCACCTCATCCGGACGCGCCTCCGCTTCCCGCTAGCAGTTCGATTGCCCCTCTTGCGCCGCGCCTCGTGCGCGGTGTAACGTCTCACGCGGAAACTTGAAATCGGAAATCACCGGGGGGAATCACATGGGGCAGCATCGGGGTCAGGTGTGGCTGGTCGTTGGTCTGGGTGCCCTGGCGCTGGCGCCCGCGCGCTTGCCGGCGCAGCAAACGTGCGAAAGGCTGACATCTCTCTCGATTCCCAACGCCACGGTCACCTCGGCACTCCCGGTCGATCCCCCACCCGATCTCGCGATCGATTTGCCGGCCGGTCCTGCGGGCCCCGCGGCGAAGCTGAGCGTCTCGAATGCCTTCTGCCGCGTCGTCGCCGTCTCCACGCCGACCGATGATTCGCACATCAATTTCGAAGTCTGGCTGCCGGTATCGCCGCGCTGGAATGGAAAATTCGAGGCCGTTGGCAACGGCGGCTTCATCGGCCAGATCGGTTATGGCGCGCTGGCCGCCGGGCTCAATCGCGGTTACGCCACCGCGTCCACCGATACCGGCCACGCCGGCGGCAACGATGAAAGCTGGGCGCTGGGCCATCCAGAAAAACTGATCGACTGGTCCTACCGCGCGGTGCACGAAATGACCGTCGATTCCAAGCTGATTATCAGCGCCTACTATGGCAAGCCCGCCAAACTCGCTTATTGGAACGGCTGCTCGACCGGTGGCAAGCAGGGCCTTACGGAAGCGCAGCGCTATCCCAGCGATTTTGACGCCATCCTCGCCGGAGCCCCGGCGAACTACATCACGCACCTGCAGGCCCAGTCGATTTATTCCAGCTGGGCGGCTCTAAAGGACGGAACGAGTTCGCCGAGCTACATCCCCCCGGCGAAATACGCGATTCTGCACAAAGCCGCGCTCGAGGCGTGTGACAAGAATGACGGCGTACTCGACGGCGTCATCGGAAATCCGCGCGCGTGCAGCTTCGATCCGAAATCGATTGAGTGTCCTAGCGGCGACGAGCCCACATGCCTCACTGCACCGCAGGTGAAAACCGCGCAGATGCTCTACGCCGGCGCAAAATGGAGTGACGGGAAACAGATTTTCCCGGGGTTTGAAATCGGAAGCGAGCTCGGCTGGGGCGGAATGGCGGCCGGCCCCGAACCGATCAGCATCGGCGACGGATTCTTCAAGTACATGGTCTTCGGCGATCCGAAGTGGGATTTCCGCACGCTCGACCTGGACCGCGACACGAAGACCGCGGACGAAAAGCTCGGCTCGGAGGTCAACGCGATCGATCCGAACCTGAAGCCGTTTGAGGATCATGGCGGAAAAATGATCCTGTACCACGGCTGGAGCGATCAGGCGATCGCGCCCGGCAATAGCGTCAATTATTACGAAAGCGTGGTTCAGGCGATGGGCGGCGCGCAAAAGACCCAGGAGTTTCTGCGCCTGTTCATGATCCCGGGAATGACGCATTGCCAGGGCGGCGCTGGGCCCAACACGTTTGACGCGCTGACCGCGCTCGAGCGCTGGCGCGAGAACGGCACGGCGCCCGATCACCTGGTCGCCGCGCACTTCACCAGCAACGTCATCGACAATTCGCGACCGCTCTGCCCCTATCCGCAAGTCGCCCAATACAAGGGTAGCGGCAACACAACGGACGCCGGCAACTATACCTGCGCCAACCCGAGCCGGTAGGGAACTCGTGCCAACCGGTCTTCGCATTGTGGGGAAGCAGTGAATCTCCCAAGCCGAGGGCTCTGTGGTCGACGGAGAATGGGGAAGGCATGTTCCCGGAAACGTTTGGCAGTGAGGAATTTCTGTTACTTGCCTTTGCCGCGATTGGGCCGCTTGCTGGATGAATGCTTCAGAGCGTCGGCCACCGCGCTCTGAATCTTTTCATCGATCTTGGCCACAGTGTCGCGATTTGCCCGGCGCACTTCTTCCACAATCGACGCCGATAATCGTTCGATCGACGCCCGCACGGCATGCTCGATGGTTTCATGCAGCGTCGGATCGTGCTTCGGCCGGATCAGGCTGAGCGTCTCAACGGCTGCTTCCGCCGCCGCGGCTCTTGCTTCCTTGGCCGCGGATTTTGCCTGCTCCATGGCCGTAGCAATTTCCGCTTCGTGCCCTTCGACTCTGCCCGCGATGGCCAGAATTTCGCTCGCGTCCCAAGACGCGGTCAGCGTCACCCCGGCAGCCGGTGCCGGGACGGCCATCGCAATCGGTTCTTCCACTTGCTCCGCATAGGGCTGCTCGCCCGGCAGCGGAAACCAGTCGTCCGGGGCCGCTGAGTAATCCCATACGTTCCCCGGCACGTCGAATTCGAGTCCGATGTGCAGAAGGTCCTTCGCCTGGTTCGGCCGCTGCACCCATATCACGTTGCCGGTGATGATCCGCGCTGGAGCGGCGGGATTTCGTCGTGAAATCTCGATCGTTACCACCGAACCCTTGGGCACGTAATGTTTGGATTGGTATTTGCACCCGTGGCAGCTCACCATCACCGTGGTGGTGCGCTCGGTGAAGGGCTCACTCAGCGCGTCCACGCCGTGCACTTTGATCGGCATGGCCTGCACGACGCGCGTGCTTCGGCGCTTGTCCACGCCCGTGGCGGTAGTGGTCCCGCTGTTCGTCGCTCCGTTTTCCGAAGGACTCATGCCAGTCGCCTGTAGTTCAGAGCAGTCGGTTCGCGAGGAGCCATCCCGGGCCTGGCGCTGATCCCGGGACCGCGCGCGGTGCTACACGCGCCCCCAGAGCGAACCGAATTCCGAATAAATAGCTTAGCACCGCGGAATTTGGTGGAAGATTTCCTTTGAGGCGAGGCGTACAAAGAGTGACGTTTCCCGGACGCTTCGAAGGACCGGGAGCCACTTGTCAGCGCTCTCAGCCGGTGCGCCCAACCGGCGTGCTGCGACCCGCCTCGACACGCCTGTGGGCTGCATGTATCATCGGCGCGTGAAAGTCTCGCGCCGCGCAGCCATGGTCTTCGCCGCTGCCATCCTGTGGGCCGGTTCTCCGAGCGCACGCGCCCAATCGGCCGCCGGGCTCGCTCCCGCGTCCAAACCGGGCGACGTGCGGCTTGAAGTTAAAGGCGATATCGACAAGCCGATGTCGCTTTCTTTGGCCGACCTGCGCGGCCTGCCCCGTCAGACGATTACGGTGATGAACGAGCACGAGAAAAAGGACGAGACCTATCAGGGGGTACCGCTCGCCGAAATCCTGAAACGCGCAGGCGTTCCCCAGGGCTCGGCCCTGCGTGGCCCGGCTCTGGCAATCTACGTCCGCGCCCAAGGTGCCGACGGTTATGCAGCCGTCTTCGCACTGTCGGAGCTCGATAGCAGCGTCCAGGATTCCGGCGTGCTCGTCGCGGACACCCTCGACGGCCAGCCCATCCCCGACAAGCTCGGCCCGCTCCGTCTGGTCGCCCCGCACGACAAGCGCCCCGCCCGCTGGGTTCGCATGCTCACCGCGATCACCGTGGTCAAGCCGGCGAACTAACCGGCCGTCCCCGACACCGCTGTCCCGCTCTGAGTTAAATCGATGGAACTTTTCAGCCCCCTGGACGGAAAAACCACTGAGTCTACCGGTCTGTTCGTAGAGGGCGAGTCGGGCATGTGGCGCAGCAACCCTGTCTGTTTCTGCGGTTTGGCAGTAATCCTGCTCGCCCTCTTGCCGTTAGGACCGGTTGCCGCGCAAGGACTTCAAACAACTCTCCATGCCGGACCGCGTGTCTTTCCCGCCGTCGGTCCCGGCGTCGCCGCCATTAAACGCGATTCAGCGGGCCGTTATTACATCCTGGCTCAGCCGGCCACCACGATCTCCATTTACGACAAGAGCGGCCAGCTCGTCGGGCGAATTCCCAACGCCAATTCCCGCGGCGCGGCGATTCGTTACGCAGTGGGCTTCGACATTGACGCGGCCGGACGGCTCTTTGTCGTTGACCGCGGCGCGAACGCCATCAAGATTTTCGCCCCTGACGGTGAGTCCGTGGCCACGATTCCCGTCAATACGCCCACATCCGTCGTGGCGCTTTCCGGAGGGCAGTTCGCTGTCACCACTCTCATGTCCAAGCGCCTCGTCCAGATCATGGACGAGAACGGCAAAGTGATCCGCACATTCGGCGATCCGGCCGACATCACGCCGCCCGCTCCGGCGGTCGAAACCGAGGACGGAATCGTGAAGCCGCCTCCTCCGCAGGCCTCTCTTGTGGATCGCGGTCGTATCGTCGGCGATTCCGACGGCAATATCTATTTTTCGTTCACGTCTTTACCCGATCCCACCCTGCAGCGTTTCGATCGCTACGGTTATTCCCAATATGAATCCGTCGTTCCCAAGGAAACCTTCGGCGCGACGCCGCGCGATAACGGCCGGGTCGAGCTCGGCTACTCGATGTCGGCGCTTGGCTGGCCGACCAGCATCAGCGCCTGGACCGATCTGCACTCGCTCAGCAGCCTTTCGGTTTCCGATCGGGCGCGCCGCGGCATGCGCGGGGCAAGCGCCGCGTCATCGGGATCGTCTTCGCCCTCTCTCACCGACGCGCCCTTCGGTAACATCACCACCCAAGGTAACGTACTGGCCTTCAATACCGACGGCAGCACGACGGACGCGCTCGATTACACGGACAACAGCATCGCTTCGCTCGCTCCGGCCGAGGCGAGCTACTCGAGTCCCGATCTGATGATGCCCGGCATGTTCGGCATGGGCATCGGCGGATTCTTCCATGGGCACACGCCGGGCTTGTTCTCTGGCGGCCGACCAGGTGGCGCCGGCGGTGCGGGCGGGGCGGATTCCGCCACCGCCGGGCATCCCGACATGGCGGACCACCCGGCAGGCGAAGACGGCCACGATCATTTTCACTTTCATCCCGGCTTTGACGAGTACCGCGCGCGCGTCGCCGTGCGCGTGAGGCTCGACAGTCCGCCGCCAGGAGCGGACGGCAAACCGGTCATCACGGCCGTCGGCGTCGATCCGGTGACGCACGAGCTCTGGGCTGCGATTGGCGATACGCTCGTCCATTTCGACAGTGGCGGCGCCCGCGAGGACATGTACTACCTGCTGCTCACCGACGGTGTCTCGCTGAGGCCGACGTCGATCCTGGTCGAGCCGAATCGGCTGCTCGTCGCCGCCGACCCCTACGGAATCTATGAGTTTCCGCGTCCGGACAAGCCGGCGCCCGCATCGACGGCAGCGAGCACGACGCGGGCAGCTGACTCCCTCGTCCCGGAGCCAATCACACCCGCCCCCAAGCCACACCGCAGGCCGCTGGTTGAAACGACACCAACCGCGTCGCCCGCACCCGCGCCACAGCCGTAGCGTCGGTTCCACCGGGTTGACACGATCGGCGCACACCGCCCGATTTTCGCTTTTCCATCGCGCGCGCGTTGCGTTACTCTCCAAACGCTCTGGTGCCGGGCGCGGCGGACGAAGCCGGGACAAAATCGAGGGCGTGGCAAGGGTATGGCGAATCTCAGGAAACTCGTGATGTGGCCGGCGATAGCGCTGGTCGGCGCGGGCTGCATTGGTGCGTCCTATTACAAACGGTATCGGGCGGACCAGCAATTTGTCGCCGAAGTATCGCGCGCGCGCGATGAGGCACGGCGCATCGAACGCGAAGTGGTGCGGTTCACGAAGCGCACGCTGCCGTCGGGCGGCTCCTTTGCCGCGTTTCTCGGCAGCCTGGGCATCGATTCTCACAGCGCTTCCCGCATGATTGCTGCCGCGCAGCCGGTTTTCGACATCCGTCACCTGCGCGCCGGCAATGAGTTCTCGATCGGCCGCTCCGTTCTCGGCGAGCTCCGCGAAGTACGCTACAACATCGAACCCGGCCGTATCCTTTCGATCGCACCGAGCGGGAACGATTTCCGCTCGACCATCGAGACCGTGCCCTCGCACACCGACGAAGTCGGCGTGATGGGCCGCGTGGACGGTTCGCTCTTCCAGGCGGTTACGGATGCGGGTGAAAAACCCGAGCTGGCCATGCGTATCGCGGAAATTTTCGGCTTCGATCTCGATTTCTACACCGACCCGCGACCGGGCGATACGTTCCGCGTGGTCGTCGAGAAAACCGTTCTTCAAAACGGCGAACTGGCGTCCTACGGTCGTATCCTCGCCGCCGAATACAACAACGCCGGCCGCTCCTATCGCGCCATACTGTTCCGCGGATCCACGGGCATCGCCACGTACTATAAACCCGACGGTACATCGATGAAGAAAGCGTTCTTGCACTCGCCGCTGAAATTCGCTGCGCCCATCACCTCGCATTTCAGCCTCAGCCGCTTCCACCCGATCCTGAAGGAATATCGTCCGCATCTCGGAATCGACTACGGCGCGCCCATCGGCACACCCGTGCAGACGATCGGCGACGGCAAAGTCATATTCGCGGGACCCAAGGGCGGTGACGGCAACCTGGTGAAGGTGCAGCACAGCAACGGCTACACGACCTATTACATGCACCTCTCGAAAATTCTGGTGCACAACGGCGAGCGCGTCGAACAGGGCGAACGGATCGGGCTCGTTGGGATGACCGGCCTGGCCACCGGCCCCCATCTCGATTTCCGCATCGAGCTTCGTGGCCAGTTCCTGAACTTCGAAAAGCTCCCGCTTCCGCCGTCCGACCCGGTTTCACGGCAGGACTTCGCGGCATTCGCGTCTCAGCGCGATCACGCGTTGGCCGAAATGCCTTCGCTGGCAGGCGATCGTCCCGCGCTGGCACAGAATTCGCCGCAGTCCGGCGCGTCCGTGGGCCGCTGAACCTAGAGGCCGGCCGCGACCACCGGGCACACGGACAGGCGACAGCTCCGTTCGGGATTCGCTGGATTGTTTCCGGTGGGAACGCGGACTACGCGCGAACTTCCCAGGTATCGCCGGCGCGCAAGAGTTTTGCGAGATCGCCTACTCCCCGCTTGGCCTGCACGTCGCGAATCTGCGCGGCGATCACATCTTCGTAGCGCGGCACGTCCGGCCAGGCCCGCAGTACCCCGATCGGAGTAGGGAACCCCGGCCGCAATTCCATCTGCGACAGCAAAAAGGCGTAGGACGGCCGCGGATCATTCTCATTGTGAACGAGCAGATCCTTTTCCGTGACGCCCCCCGCGCCCAGCGTGACGACCTCAAGCTCCAGGCCGTTCAGCCGAATGCCCTTGTCGCGATTCTTTCCGAAAACGAGCGGCTTGCCGTTTTCGAGCTGCACCACGTGCTCGCTGCGCGCGTCCCGCTCCGTAAGCGTCTCCCAGGCGTGGTCATTGAAAATATTGCAGTTCTGAAGGATTTCGATGTACGCCGACCCCTTGTGCGCCGCCGCTTTCTTGAGCGTTTCCTTCAGATGCTGCTGGAACACGTCAACGGATCGCGCCACAAACGTGGCTTCGGCTCCAATCGCCAGCGAAAGCGGATTGAACGGGCGGTCCGTGGTGCCGTAGGGCGTCGATTTCGTCTTTTTCCCGATTTCCGACGTCGGCGAGTACTGCCCTTTGGTCAACCCGTAAATCCGGTTGTTGAACATCAACACTTTCAATCCCACGTTGCGCCGCAGCATGTGAATCGTGTGGTTGCCGCCGATCGAAAGCGAATCGCCGTCGCCCGTGGCGACCCAGACCTCCAGATCCGGCCGCGTCACTTTCAAGCCGGTTGCCACTGCCGGCGCCCGCCCGTGAATCGTGTGAAACCCGAAAGTGTTCATGTAATAGGGAAACCGGCTCGAGCATCCAATCCCTGAAATCACCACGAATTTCTCGCGCGGAATTCCCAGCTCCGGAAACACCGCCTGTACCGCCGACAAAATCGCGTAATCGCCGCAGCCCGGGCACCAGCGAATCTCCTGGTCGGTCTGAAAATCTTTCTTCGTCAACACCGGCGGCAATGTGGCCGTGCTCATCGAATTGTCCTCACTCGCTACGATTCCAGAATCTCTTCGATCTTCTGCTCGATCTCCGACTGTTTGAAAGGCTTGCCCTGGATCTTGTTGTACCCTTGGGCGTCGACCAGGTATTTGGCGCGCAGCACCATCGAAAGCTGCCCCATGTTCATTTCAGGCACGAGCACGCGATCGTAGCGGCCCAGAACCTCGCCCAGATTTTTCGGCAGCGGGTTCAGATGCCGCAAATGAACGTGTCCGATCCGGTGCCCGTCGGCGCGCTTCGTTTTCAATGCCGCCGTGATCGGCCCGTGCGTCGATCCCCAGGCCACGATCAGCAGATCACCCGACCCGTCGCCTGCGGGCACGGCGTCCGGTACGTCCTGCACGATGGCGTCCACTTTGGCCGCGCGCAACCGCACCATGCGCTCGTGATTGAGCGGCTCGTAATTCACGTTGCCGGTCACATCCTGTTTTTCCAGTCCGCCGATGCGATGCTCAAGGCCCGGTGTCCCGGGAATCGCCCACGGCCGCGCCAGAGTGTCCGCATTGCGGCGGTAGGGCTGGAACCCTTCCGGATTCGTTTCGAAACGCACCGGGATTTCCGGCAAATCCGAAACCGAAGGCACCGGCCACGGTTCTGCGCCGTTGGCCAAATATCCGTCCGACAATATGATCACCGGCACCATGTATTTGATCGCAATCCGGCTCGCCTCGATGGCCATCCAGAAACAATCGCCCGGCGACGAAGGAGCCAAAATCGGAATCGGTGCCTCCGAATTGCGGCCGTAAAGCGCCTGCAGCAAATCCGCCTGCTCGGTCTTGGTCGGCAACCCCGTCGAAGGGCCGCCACGCTGGATGTCACAGATTACCAGCGGCAGCTCCACTGCAACCGCCAGCCCCAAAGCCTCCGTCTTCAGCGCCATGCCTGGTCCGGAGGTCGATGTGATCGCCAGCGCGCCCGCGTAGGCCGCGCCGATGGCCGAAGTAATCGCCGCGATTTCATCCTCGGCCTGGAAAGTGATCACGCCGAAATTCTTGTACGCGGAAAGCTCGTGCAAGATATCGGAAGCCGGGGTGATGGGATAGGATCCCAGAAACAGCGGCAGCCCCGCTTTCTGCGACGCCGCCACGAACCCCATGGCCAGCGCCGTGTTCCCGCTGATGTTGCGATATACGCCCGGCTTCAATTTCGCCGGCGGAATCTCGTAACTGATCTGAAACGCTTCAGTGGCCTCGCAGTAGCTGTAACCGGCCTGCATCGCCAGCCGGTTGGCCTGCACCAGCGCGGGCTTGCTCTTGAACTTGTCCTCGATCCAGCGCAGCGTCCCGTCCATCGAGCGGTTGTAGAGCCAGTAGCACATGCCCAGCGCGAAGAAATTCTTGCAGCGGTCGACGGTCTTGTTGTCGAGCCCCAGTTCCCTCAGCGCCGCACGCGTCAGCTTCGTCAGCTCCACGCTGAACAGGCGGTATCCGTCGAGCGAATGATCCTCCAGCGGGTTCGAGGTCATCTGCGCCTTCCGCAGGTCGGTCTCGCCGAAGTCATCCAGGTTGACGATCAGGATTCCGTTCGCCTTCAGGTCCGGCAGGTTCATCTTTAGCGCCGCCGGGTTCATGGCGATCAGCGCGTCGACGCTATCGCCCGGGGTGTACACGTCGCTTGACGAAAAATGTACCTGGAAACCGCTGACGCCCGGCAAGGTGCCGGCCGGGGCGCGAATTTCCGCCGGGTAATCGGGAAGGGTCGCCAGATCGTTGCCGTAGAGCGCGACGGTATTCGTGAACTGACTGCCGGTAATCTGCATCCCGTCGCCGGAATCCCCGCAGAACCGGATGACCGCCTGTTCCCTGATTTCGCGCTTGCGCTCCGAAGGCCGAACTGAGGTCGTAGACATTGTTATGAGCTTATCCCCACCCAATTAGATGATCGCACAACCGCGCGAGATGCCGTGCCGGCGTTCCCCCGAGCGCCGACGAAAGAACAATGGCTCTCGTCTACGAAAATCCTAACACAACTGGAAGCCGCCCAGCCACCCAGGCGCACGCAAAGGTAAGCAGAGCGGACTCGCCTGTCGTTTATTGCAGTGAAGTGTGAAGCGGGTGGCTCTGAAATCGGGTCGCCCAGCGGGAATTGAAGCGGTCTAGGCAACTGTTTTCTTCGCCCGCCCCCGCCAGTACGCCTGCAGGAAATAGATTCCCATCCCGGTACCGAATACGGCCCAGAAATAACCCAGGTTCTCGGTAATCGTGAATACCGCCATCGCCAAAGCCGCAGCCCACATCATCATCTCGCTCGTAAACCCGTCCACCCAATTCGGCTTCGCTCCGCTCGCGGGGACCCGCGGCGTCAGCGCCGGCCACAACCGCGGCACTGCAGCCAGATAGCGCCGGTAGCCTTCGCCCTGCGATGCGAGCAATGTGATTTCTTCCCGCCCGATCAGCCGGTAGACGATGATCCACATCCCGATCACGATGACGAAAAATCCCGACCGCGGTGTCAGCACCCCGATGCCGAGTGCGAGGAACATGTTCCCGAGGTAAAGCGGATTCCGCAGATGCCGGTAAGGTCCGTCGGCCACAAGCTGCTCGCCGTGCAGTCCGGCATCATGAACGATCGAGCTGCGTAAATAAGCCCCGGCCCAGGTGCGAATCAGCGCCGCCATTCCGGCCAGAAACGTGCCCACCCAAAACAAGCCGATGATGAGCCGGTCAATCTGAGCCGATGACCCGGGGCGGTGCCGAAAGATGAAAACGCTCAGCGCGGCGCAGACATTCTTGTGGTCGACAAAGTAAAGCAGAAATCCCAGCCAGAAGACTCCCAGGATGAACCAGAAACGCGCCCGAAACTCCGACTCCGACGCAGCCCATGACATCGGTGTGTCCCAGCCTCCGAGCCGCCGCATTTCCAGGCAGCCAATCGAGCCTGTAGATGATACGCGTCCGAGACTAAAACATTTCGCAATTCTCCGCGTCCTCTGCGCCCCTCGAGCAGGAAACTCGTTCGCAAGCTTGAGGCCGTGCAAACAAGCCGCACACAAGTTGACGCGTCGCAACGGTCGCGGTATCGTCAGCCACCGCATTTCAGAATCGGGGGGTGAATCATGATGCGATCAAGAACTCTGTTGACGGCGGTTATGGGTTGCGCGGCAATCCTTGTCCTGGCGGGTCCCGGCGCGCCTAAAATCTCCGCCGTCGGCCCCATCACCATCGACTGCGACCGCGCCTGCCTGGAAGATCTGGCGACCCAATATCTGAACGCTCTCGTAGCCCACGATCCTTCGCACCTGCCGCTGGCAAAGGACGTGAAGTACACCGAGAACGATCAAGTCATGGACATCGGCGACGGCTTCTGGGGCACGGCCACGCAACTGGGCGGCTACAAGCACTGTTTCGCTGATCCCGTCGTCGAGCAGATCGGCTGCATGGTCACCATGCACGAGGGCGATCACCTCGTCATCATGGGCATGCGCCTCCGCGTCCAGCTCGGCCGCATCACGGAAGTGGAAACCACCTATTACCGCCAGGGCGGCGGCGGCCCCTCCAACTTTGAAGGTTACGACAAGCTCACGCCCGAGCCGATCTGGTTCGAGACCATTCCGCCGGCCAAGCGTGTTTCGCGCGCCCAGCTCATCAACACCGCCAACATGTATTTCGCCGGCTTGGAAAATAACGACGGCAAGGGCGTCTATCCCTTTGCCGACGATTGCGACCGCATGGAAAACGGAGTTCACACCACCAACAATCCCACGCTATCCCCCAACGCCGCCTTCAACGCCTTCGGCATGAGCTGCATGGCACAGTTCAAGAGTGGCTATTACGCCGTCGTCACCCGCATTCGCGATCGCCGTTTTCCGTTGGTTGACGAGGAGCGCGGCGTCGTCTGGGCCTATGTCGTCTTCGACCAGAACGGCACGGTGCACACCATCAAGCTTACCAACGGCCAAACGGTTTCGATGGGAAATATATTCAACCGGCCGTCGAGTCTTGAAGTCACCGAAGCTTTCAAGATCACCGACGGCAAAATTCGTCGCATCGAAATGGTCGGGTCCGGATTGCAGTATCATCTGAATTCGGCATGGGGCGGAATCAGCGACAAGTAACCGGTCCGGGAGAAATCGCGCAGATGAACAACCTGTTGCGTGTGGCCGCGCTGGCAACAGCCGGAGTCCTCGTGTGCATGGGATGGGCCGTACGAGCGAAAGCGCAACAGCCCGCCACCGCACCCGCGGCTGCGCCGCCGCAAGGCGCCAACCTCAGCGCCGGCACGGAAACCGGTATCGGCACTTTCCAGACGCACTGCATGGGGTGTCACGGCAATCCCCAGGTGCCTCAAGCTCCCGCGCCCGACGCCATCCGCCAGATGACTCCGGAAAAAATCTACGATGCGCTCACGACCGGGCCGATGAAACCCCAGGGCGATCCGCTCACCGACGATCAGCGCAAAATGCTTGCCACGTTTCTCAGCGGGCGTCCGCTCGGCAGTCTCAAAGAAGGCGACGCGAAGGACATGCCCAATCACTGCGCGTCGAATCCGCCGCTGGCCAATCCGACAGCCGGCTCCGAGTGGAATGGATGGAGTCCCGACGTGGTGAATTCGCGATTTCAGACCGCCAAAGGCGCCGGGCTCACGTCCGCCGATGTCGGACATCTGAAATTGAAGTGGGCCTTCGGATATCCCACGGGTCTTTCCGCCTACGGTCAGCCGGCCATTGTGTCCGGCCGCGTCTTCGTCGGATCCGATATCGGCTATGTCTATGCGCTCAATGCCGCGAGCGGCTGCGTGTACTGGTCGTATCAGGCAAAAGGCGCGGTGCGTTCCGCCGTCAGCGTCAGCGCTGTAAAAGGCCACGGCAAGACGAAGTTCGCCGCCTACTTCGGCGACGCCCACGCAAACGTCTACGCGATCGACGCCCAAACCGGCGAGCAGCTATGGACCACGCGCGTCGATGATCATTTCGTCGCCCGCATCACCGCCGCACCGAAAGTATTCGAGGGTCGCGTTTACGTCCCGGTTTCCTCGTCGGAGGAATTCTCAGCCTCGAACCTCGATTATTCCTGCTGCACGGGGCGGGGAAGCGTCGTCGCACTTGACGCCAACACCGGAGTCGAAGTCTGGAAGGCCTATGTCGTGTCCACGCCGGTGCCGGTGCGGAAGAACTCGAAAGGTGTCGAGCAGTATGCGCCCTCCGGCGGCTCGATCTGGAATTCACCCACCATCGACGCCAAGCGGGACGCCGTCTACGTCGGCACCGGCGACGGCCAGACCGATCCGGCGCCGGATACCACCGACGCCATCCTCGCTCTCGACCTGAAAACCGGCAAGGAGCTGTGGCACTACCAGGCTGAATCGGGCGACGCCTTCATGGGGGGATGCAACGGCGCGCAGCGCACCGACAATTGTCCTAAAGTGAATGGCCCTGACCAAGACATCGGCAATTCGCCGATTCTGTGCGACTTACCGGGGGGCAATAGCGTGATTGTCTTCGGGAAAAAAGACGGCACGGTTACTGCGCTCGATCCGGACAACAAGGGTGCTGTGGTGTGGACGGTTCACGCCATCGATATACCGAAAGATCAGCAGAACACCTTCTACGCGCACCTGAACGGAGTCGTCTGGGGCGGCGCGGCCGACGATCAAAACGTGTATTACGGCCTGCAGTCCGGCGGCATGGTCGCTTTGAAACTTTCGACCGGAGAGGTTGCATGGCGGGCGAAGTTCTCGACGCCGGCCCCCGTCACTCCCGACGGCCACGGCGGTCTATCAGCGAAGAGCCAAGTCACGAGAGTCATCAATTCGGCTGCGGCCACGGCCATGCTGGGTGTCGTCTTCGTGGCCGGATCGGACGGAAAGATTCACGCCCTCTCGACCGCCGACGGCAGCGTTCTCTGGGAATACGACACCGCGCAACCATACGACACGGTAAATAAGGTTCCTGCAAGAGGCGGCGCAATCGCCTCCATTGGACCTTCCATCGCAGACGGCATGCTCTTCATCGGCTCCGGCTACGCCGTAACCGGAACAAACTCGGGCAACGTCCTGCTGGCCTTCTCAGCCAAGTAGAGCAGGCCATGGGTAGAATTCGGTTTCGAATTTACGGAAGCGCTCCGGAGACGTTTGCGAGTGTATTCGTTGAATTCGAATCCACGATTTGAACTTCACTGACCGGAAAAACCAAATGGTCCTGACCAAAGAAGAATCCATCGCCGCGCTGGAAAACGAAGTCCGCCTGGTCCTTCACCTGCTCTCCAAAATCGAGCCCTCGATGCTCGACTACCGCCCCTCGCCCAAACAGCGCAGCCTGATCGACCTGGTTCGCTATTTCGTGATCATGGCTCCGGTCCAGCTCCGCTTCGTTGTCGCGGGGAATTTCACCATGGAGACCTGGATCGAGGCGTGGCGGCCGGCGGAAGCCGCCGCGCGCGAGCTCAGTCTGGAAGAAGTGAAGGCCGCGCTCGCGAAGCAACCCGCTCTTTTTGCAAAGATGCTCGGGGCCGTGCCGGACGCTGACTTCCGCAAGGAAATCGAAATGTTCGGCAACAAGGCCACGCGCGGGGTGTGGTTCATCCGCCTGCCGCTCACCCACTACGCCGCCTATCGCATGCAGCTGTTCCTGTACTTGAAAGCCTGCGGCCTCGATCAGCTCAACACCGTGAATCTCTGGGTTGGAACGGACGCCTCCGCCGATCCCCCGCCCATCTTCGAGCGTGCCAAAGGTCCGAGCTAGGCCCGCACCGCAGCTCCGTCAATTTGCTGCTGCACCTGCCGCCGGAATTCCCCGGGATGTGCGATCAGCCGGAAAGGTTCCGGCGTCCCGCCTGTCCCGTGAATCGTCACGGTTCCGTAGCCGAGCAGGCGTCCACCGGCGGTCTCGTCGATCCCGATGCTCTCCACTTTCGGCAGCATGATTTCGAGCGACCGCCGGCTCGCGATCCCGGTCTTGATGATCACGCGCCGGTTGGTCACGGCCATTTCCGTCGAGCCGCGGCGTACGCCGGCGACAATCAGAATGAACGCGGCGACGGCAATCAGCGCCCCACTGGGGATCACCCAATCGTGGCGGTACATGTAGACCGCCGCGCCCGCCCCGGCGAGCAAGACGGCGAAAACAAACGGCCAGAAAAGCACGATCCAGTGAATCCCGGTCCGGTAAACCAGCTTCTCGCCCGAAATCAGATTTTTTTCGACGTAGCTCATCAAAATTCCTTCCGGCACTTGGCAGGATTACGTCCGCGATAGGCCCTCATCAAGTCGGATGCAAATGCAGCCGCGATTGTCTCAGAGTTCCAGATTGCTCCCATCGAGATTTATGTCCGGTGCCAGGGCCCGAACCGTGATAGTGTCCGCCGAGCCGCGCGCGGTCGGGCACGGGGAAACAGCAGGCGGAGCGAAGGCATGGCAGCGGTCGTCGAAACGCCGAAAGGGCCCCCAGCGCCTGGGGCGCGCACCTCGATCCCCGCGAAGCACATCGCGGCTGTTGTGGTAGGCAACGCGCTCGAATTTTACGACTTCCTGAATTACTCCTTCTTCGCCGTCTACATCGGCCGCGCATTTTTCCCGTCGACCTCGCCTACGGCCAGCCTTCTGGCATCGCTCGGCACCTTCGGCGTCGGCTTTGTCACCCGTCCGATCGGCGGCATCGTCATCGGCCGCATGGGCGACCGCGTCGGCCGCAAGCCCGCGATGATTCTCTCGTTTTCGCTGATGGGCTTCGCCATCATCGGACTCGCGCTTACGCCGTCGCATGCCCGCATTGGCGTTGCGGCGCCGATTTTG
This sequence comes from Candidatus Acidiferrales bacterium, assembly GCA_049696975.1. Taxonomy (GTDB): domain Bacteria; phylum Acidobacteriota; class Terriglobia; order Acidiferrales; family UBA7541; genus Palsa-295. The sequence continues at coordinate 17,622 of JBAVUW010000006.1, forward strand.
GTGATCCTGTTCCGCATGGTGCAGGGTTTCGCGCTCGGCGGCGAGGTAGGCCCCACGACCGCTTTCCTGCTCGAGTCCGCCCCGCCTGAGCGGCGTGGGTTTTACACGGCGTTCCAATTCTGGACGCAGGATCTATCGGTAATGGTCGCGGGGCTCGTCGGCTTTGCGCTGTCGAGCCTGCTTGACGAGCAGCAGCTGCAGGATTTCGGTTGGCGCATCTCGTTTCTTCTTGGCGCAGTGATCGTGCCGTTCGGCCTGTGGATGCGGCGGGGCCTGCCGGAAACATTTCACGCTGAAGACGCCGCGAAGAGTGAGCCCGTTGCCGCCCGCCAATACATGTGGCTGGCTTTTCTCGGCTTGCTGATTCTGGCATCCGGCACGATCGGCAATTACACGGCGGAATATATGACCACCTACGCGATCGCCACGCTCCATATGCACGCCAACGTCGCGTTCGGAGCCACGATCGCGATCGGCGTCACGGGCGTCCTGCTGGAACTCCCGGCCGGCGCGCTTTCTGACCGCTTCGGCCGCAAGCCGATGATGATGGTGTTCGGTACGCTGCTCTTGATCGCGATCTACCCGGCCTATTATCTGATCAACCGCTTTCAGACTCCGGCCGCGCTGTTTTCCGCCACGGCGGTGATGTTCGCGCTGCTGGTGCTCTGCAACGGGCCGGGCATCATCTGGCTCACCGAGTCGCTGCCTCCTTCGATCCGATCCGGCGCGCTGTCGATCGTCTATGCGCTCTCGATCGCAGCATTCGGCGGCACGGCGCAGTACGCCGTCACCTGGCTCATGCGCGCAACGGGCAGCCCGCTGGTCCCGGCCTGGTATTGGATCGTGGCCACGGCCGTCGGTCTGGCGGCGATCGTGCTCACGCACGAATCCGCCCCTCGGGCGCTCACAAAACGCAGCCGGCGTACACAGGCGCGAACCGAAATTAACGACGGTTCAATCGCGCAGCCTGGAGCACCCTGAAGAATCCGCTGGTCTGCCTCCGCCGGTGTGCGAAAGCTCGCCAGCCAGGCCGGCGGCAGCGCCATCCGCCTGAAATCGGTCGATCAGATTGGTAACGCATTCAATCAAATCGATGGGGAACTTCGGGGCCAGTATCTGCTCCACTATTTTCCTTCAAATCTTCGCGGGGATGGTACTTTCCGCCGGATTCAGGTACGCGTCGGCGGGCACCACTACGCGCTGCGCGCCAGAGCCGGTTATTGCGACCTCGGCCCTGCCCGCGCAGATACCTCGGTCACCCGCTCAGTTTTGGGTCGACAGCAATCCGGCCCCGGGAGGCCGTAGGCAAGCTTGTCGGGCTGGGCGGTCTTGAACGACGGGGTGCCCGCAGAGGGAGCGACTGCGCGGGGTTGCCGTTGGCACGCCGGGCGCGTTTTTCGGCTCGCGTGCGCAAGTTGCCCATTCTATCCGCGAGGCCGGCCATCCGGATGCGCTCCACGTGCGTGCTGGGCAAGCCAGCAAAGTCGTCCTTGCACTCCTGCCCGCGCTTGGCCTTGCAGTAGGGGCAGGTAAGGCTAAATGGGCTCAGCGCAAGGCGGGGCGGCAGCGAGGTTTCGATCGTTTTCGGCATATGCAATTGCATGTTTACAGGGCGCGCGAAAGGAATAAAGCGCCAAGAGACGCCAGCCGGCCAGTCAATTTCTCCCTCCCGACAATCTCTGGACTCCTCCATTCGCTCTCTCGACCGACAGATAACGGCAGGTGCGTAGGACTGGCCTAAAACTGTCCTAACGGCCCATTGACTTTCGCTTTTGGTTCGCCCACACTGGCAGCCTAGAAAGAACCAGTCGGGGGTCTGCATGGCCTTAACGAAACGCCAAAAAGAAGTGCTGAATTACCTGGTCGGATTCATCAACAAGAACGGCTACTCGCCGAGCTTTGAAGAGATCGCGCACGCGCTGAAACTCACTTCGCTTGCGACCGTGCACAAGCATCTCTCGACTCTCGAGAAAAAGGGCTTCATCCGCCGGGGCTATAACCAGAGCCGCTCGATCGAGGTCACCCAGCTCCCGAAGCAGGTCCGCGAGGAAATTCTCGATCGCCATGTGATCGAGCTTCCGCTTGCCGGAAGGATCGCCGCCGGGCGTCCGCTGGAAGCCGTCGAAGAGACCGAGACCATTTCGCTCGCCGATTTTGCCAAGGGCCAGAACACGTTCGTCCTGCAGGTGAAGGGCGAGTCCATGCGCGACGACCACATTCTTGACGGGGACTACATCGTCGTCGAGCAGACCCAGGTAGCCAATCCCGGCGAAATCGTAGTCGCGCTGGTAGGGGAAGACGAGGCCACGGTGAAAAGATTCTACCGCGAGCCAGGCGGCAAGATCCGCCTTCAGCCCGCGAATTCGTCGATGGCCCCGATCGTCGTCCCCGGCACGGACGTAAAGATCCAGGGTAAAGTGGTTGGAGTTCTGCGCAAATACTAGGTCGTTAACGCCAGATCCACTCGAGGAAGAATACGATCGATAGTTCGATGCCGTCGCTGAGATTGTGGCCGATGACTGCGGCCGTGAGGCTCCCCGATTTTTCCCGCCAGTAGGCGTAGAGAATCCCCAGTGCGATGGCGTACACCTGCTGCGCCAGCGCAGCCCAGAATGGCCGTACCCAGAAATTGCTCACGTGAGCCAGAGCGAACAGCACCGCCAGCACCACGCCGGCCGCATGCATGTCGTAGTGGCCGATGCGAATCCTCCCCGTCGTCCGCTGCATCAGGAAGGTTTGCAGCAGCCCGCGGAACGGAATCTCCTCCGTGAATCCCACGTAGACGAACGAAAACACCAGCCAGCCGCCGATGTTCGCAGGAGTCAGTGGATAACTTTCTGGCGCTTTGTGCGCCAGTAGCGACGGCAAGTAATCCGCCACGGTCATCAGCACGCCGAAGAAAATTCCCCAGCCGATCGAAGCCCCCAGGTACGATTTTCCCCGTGGTTTCTGCAAGCCGTACTCGCCCATCCGTCCCCGGCTGAGCAGCGCGATCAGGATCAACGCCACCAGGGTCATCACCGCGTGGTCGATCAAAAGAGCGATCCAGGGCATCGCCGTCGCGCGAGCCATGCCGATCCGCTGGCCCACCCACACATGAACAATCGCATCGGGCGCCAGCACGGCGAGCGCCAGCCCGATCGTCGCCAGTGTCCAGACGATCCAACGGCCAATCCACTGGGTGGCAGGAGACATCGCGCGGGATTATAGCGCCCTGGCTGGGGTCGCGCTTCTACTTGGGATCGGGCGAAGGGCGCTGTGAGCGGTTGAAATCGTCGAAGAAATCCAGACCCTGCGAGTTGATCTTGAAGGCCACAGCAACCGCATCGCCGAAATTCAGCACGTTGTCCTTCTCAGGATCATAGATCGGCCACGCGGTCAGCCCCGCGCCATTCGGATCGCCGCCCCGCGCGAAGTTCGTCCAGTAGGTTTCGATCGTTTCGGCCAGCTGCCGGTCCAGGTCCTGGTAGTTGATGCGAAAGGGAAAATTCCCGAACACGTATGCGAGCTCGGAGCCGTGGAACGCGCCCAATCGCTCGCCGCGGCCAGGCGGCACGCGCGAAAAATAATAGCGGTAGGCGCGGTGATGGCCGGTTTTGCTGGCAATCCGCGCCCAGATACGCATGTCCCAACCGATCTCACCGTCCCGCAGCGCCGCGAAATACGATGCCGTCGCCTCAGACTCGCTCGCGCCCGGCGGGTAGATCCTCAGGAAATCATCGCCGAACGGCCCGTAGTGCTTCTTCGCTTGGGCGGTGAAGTCGGCGGGCGAAATCGCGCCGCCCGGCGGCGGGAAAATCGATCCCTCGTTCGCGTTGCTGCCGACGATGATCGGCACATCGTTCTGCTTGCCCTGGGCAAAAATCGAATAGACGCTCTCGGGCAGCAACCAGCCGTCGACAACCAGGTCGATATCTTCGTCCGTCGTCGCCTTGATCAGCTGGTCGGGCGGCTTCGCCCGTAGGGTCTTCAGCACGTTCTCGGTCGCGCCGATCCGCGTCGTCAATGCCTGGCCTTCCTTTTCGCCCTGCGCCAGCGTCCGCATCGTCTCGAAGGATCCTCCGCTTTCGGCAATCACCCGCGAGAAAAGCCCCGCCGCCAGCGGACTCGCCATTAGGACGTTCACCGACCCGGCCCCGGCCGATTCGCCGAAGATCGTCACGCGCGCCGGATCGCCGCCGAACGCGGCAATGTTCCGCTTGACCCACTGAAGCGCCGCAATCTGGTCCAACACTCCGTAATTTCCGGTGGAGTGGTGCGGGGACTCCGCCGCCAGCTCGGGCAGCGCCAGCAAACCGAAAACGCCCAGCCGGTAGTTGATTGTCACCACCACCACGCCATGCCGTGCCAGATTTTCGCCGTCGTAGCCGGCCGCCGCACCCGTGCCGTGCACGAAGCTCCCGCCGTGGATCCACACCATCACCGGCAGCCGACCGCCTGCCATCTTCGCCGGCGTCCAGATATTCAGATTGAGGCAGTCTTCGCCGGTCGGCGGCGGCGAAGCGCCGTAGATGCCGGTGGTCGGAAAAGGCGGCTGCGGGCAGGCATTGCCGGGCGCATTCGCCTGTCGCACGCTCTCCCAGGCCGCAGCGGGCTCGGGCGGTTTCCAGCGTAAATCGCCCGAGGGCGCCGCCGCGTAGGGAATCCCGCGATAAACACGCACCAACGCGCTTCGCCCGCCCGTCCCGCTGACCAGTCCCTGCTCGAGGCGGACAGGGTCGGGAAGCATTTGAGGCGCAGGCGCTTGCGCACCCAGCGCAGCGGACATTCCGGCGATGACGGTCAGTAACGAGATCCGTCGCATCAGGCCTCAAATCGTTCCACAGCAACGGGCAGATATCAAGCCAGCGCTTTCTGTGCGCCCGCTGCACCTGCGGGATGAATGGCCTCGGTCTCCCTCAAAGAAAGCTGGAATCCCGCCCGCACTTGGTCTAGACTGCGCCTCCCACGCTCTCAGCCTCGAAAGTTTGCGAACGTTCATCGAAACTTTCAACCAACGCGCACGGCCCTTCAGTCTAGTAATGCAACGAGCACAACTGTCCCATTTTGGCGTTGGCGCAGTCGGCTCCGCAGAATAGATTGATAGCCCCGGTCCACAATTAAACGCACTGGTTCCGGCGAGGTCAGGCCCAAGGAGGGTAAATGTGGGGAGACAAGAAACCCGAGGCTCCCGCTAGGTCGCCGCTCCCGCAGCAACCTAGAACGTCCGCACCAACGAGTACTTCATTTTCTGGGGAGGCAAAACCAATGGCACCGATTGATTCGTCGTACCCGGCATCGTCGAGCGGCGTCGCACGTCTCGGCGCGAGCCTGCATGTGAAGGGCGAAATTACCGGCAATGAGGATCTAGCCATCGACGGCAGCGTCGAAGGACTCGTGCAGCTCGAGGACCGCAAGCTCACGATCGGCGCCAGCGCCAAGCTGACCGCAGACGTGATCGCACGCGAAGTGGTTGTCTACGGCAACGTGAAGGGCAATCTCCGCGCGCGCGACCGCATCGAGATCAAGAAGGACGGTTCGGTGGTTGGCGATCTGACGACCGCCCGGATCATGATCGAGGATGGCGCCTACTTCAAGGGCTCCATCGAAATCGATAAGGCCGGCGATTCCAGCGCCGACCACGATCTCGACAAGCCGTCCTATACGCGGACGCCTCGCGCCACCGCAAGCGCTTCTTCCGATTAAGTCGTACGCGCCCGGAACCGCGCGGCAGGTCGCGTGAACGCGGCTTGCTGCGCACTCGCGCCCGCACGCTTCGAGCGTCCACCGACAGTCTTGTCTGCGCTTTCACGATCTCCAGGTCAAAGGTTTGCCGGCACACTCGGGATGGAACCGCTTGCGGTGGCAACGCTTACGTCGGGGCGGTATCCCCGGGGAGCAAGGTTCCTCCGCTCCGTCTGCGGTTCGCGCCTCACGCCAGACTGACGATATAGTCCCCGCCATCGGGCGCAAACTGCAGCTTGTCCTCCCGCAGGAGCCAGCCAATTGCCATGAAGAAGACGCTCTGCGGCGCGTTCACTTCTTCCATTAAAGCCGCAAACGTGAGCGGACCCTGTCTTGAAAGGGTTGCCCACACCGCTCCAGCGGTTTCGCCAACCTGATAGGTTTCCAAAATGAAATCTCCCTTCGAAGTCTGGCTCTTGAATCGCTCGAGCCAGCAGTAGGCGGCTGCCTTGCGGAGTAAACGGTCGAAAATTTCAGGCTGCGACGGATTCGCGGTAGCCAGCGAATGTACGATCGAGGTCAAGCCGAAAACTCCATACGAGCAAGAATACTGTAGAGGTGTTACGTGCCGGTTATCAAGCGGTAAATGATCGCCAAATTTCGGCAATGCCGGGCGCCCCTTGCCGGTTGCCTCGGTCGTCTGGGTGCACCCTCGATGGGAAGCCTTTGGCTTTTGGAGCCGGCCCCCTCGGTCCAGAGCCAATTTGTAATCTCGGCAGCGATCAATCGCAGTATGATTCCGTCCGGTCGGTTCCACCCGACGAAGCAGTGCCGTCTCCAAGAAGAGGGGCAGCCATGAAGAAATCCATCCGTCTCGCCGTGGTCGGAGCCACGATGCTTTTCCCGCTGGCTTCGGTCGCAGGCGGCCGCTACGACGGGACCTACACAACCCATCTCGCCTGTGTCGCGCACGGCGAAACCCCAGCGTACAAATGGGAATTTCCCAGCGAAGTGAAGGACAACGTTTTTCACGGCCAGCACGGCGAAGAGGGCGGGCCCGGCTATCTGGTGATCGATGGCAAAATCAATGACGACGGCACCGCAAAACTCGAGGCCAAAGGCACGGTCACGCACAACAACGCCCGCGGAATCTTCGCCATGAAGGGCAACAACTACGGC
>JBAVUW010000007.1:0-5123 GCA_049696975.1 Candidatus Acidiferrales bacterium
GTAGTCCACGGCGTGTGGTTCGCACCAGGCCATCAGTTCCTCACGACAGAACCCAGAGTCGGCTCGCAGGATGATCTGTGTATGCGGCCACGCTTTCCGAATCTGCCCGACGATCCGTTGCACTTCCATCGCGTCTCGCGATCGCCGGTCCACGGCGCTAATGTATAGACGAAACCCAAAACACTGCGCCGAGCACAGGCTCAAGAAATGCTACAGGAACCAGCGTAAACAACCAGGCGGCACTCTTCGTCCGACCATGGCGATAGTCGAGCAACGTCAGGCCGAGCCAGAGAAACGCAGGCAGGTCGATGGTCAACAACCACTTTCACACAGGAACGCCGACATCCAGCTTGCTGTAGGTCACGGCGATCAAATCGGGGACGAATGCGAGAGCTACGCATAGCGTGGCGATTGAAGAGTTTTTCCTCGCAGCCCGTTGACACCATCCGAGCGGAGAGTGTTAGCTGATGGTAAGCGGAGAGAAGAAAGCGGTTCGGTAAGCGTAACTGTGATAACGCTTATCGGTAAAATGGGCGGCATGCGAAGATGTGCGACAGTCGGCCCTATCGCCCGAGAAAGTCACAGTTTAAGTAGCCAACGGAAAGCGATCCGGATCGCGGTACAGTGATGGACGCCACGACTCTATACTTGGTTCTGGTGGTGTTCTTAGCAACGCTGATCCGTTCCGCAATAGGGTTTGGGGAGGCGCTTTTTGCGGTCCCGTTGCTCGCTTTACTTCTTCCCCTCAGAATCGCCGCTCCGCTGGCGGTACTGCTATCGATCACCATCGCAGGTGTCATCGTCATCCAGGACTGGCAGAAAATCCATTTGCGCAGCACGGGTTGGCTCATGTTCGCTACGCTTTTTGGAATCCCGCTCGGTCTCTTGCTGCTAACCAGCAGCCATCAACGAACCGCTAAGGTCGCGCTGGCAATCGTACTCATAGCGTTCTCCGCATACTCCCTGTTCGGCCGCAATCCCCTGGAGCTCAAGGGGGACAATGTAGCCTGGCTTTTAGGCTGCGGCTTCTTTGCGGGCGTGCTTGGAGGAGCCTATGGAATGAACGGTCCTCCGCTAGCGATCTACGGAGCAATGCGGCGGTGGTCGCCTCAGCACTTCCGGGCGACCCTGCAAGGATACTTTCTACCGGCAAGCATCCTAGGGATGGCCGGATATTGGTTGAAAGGGCTGTGGGTACCCACCGTGACGCACTACTATCTGATATCGTTGCCCGCTACGATCCCAGCAATCCTGCTCGGCAGGGCCGTCAATCACCGTCTGCGCGAGGAAACCTACCTCAAATATGTTTATTCTGGCTTGGCTGCCATCGCAGCAGTTTTGCTCATTCAGGCTCTGAGTCAATAAGTTTCCCCTTGCTTCGAGAACAGAACCGGGACGGAATGGTTCGATCCAGTCTTTCCTCGCCAGCCCCTGGGGTATTAGCCCGATTGACAACCTTATCCTTCAGTAGTAAACAGCCCACTATCGGTCCTGGGCGGGTGGCCCACATGCTCAAACGAGGAGCCGTCACACATGAGCGTTGCCAAGGGGGCGGAGAAGTGTGTCTCGAGGTGGATACTTAGACTGATCCTGTTCATTGCGGTGGTTGCAGTCAGTCGCGTCGCCGCGCAAGTCGAGACCGCGACAATCTCCGGTACAGCGACAGATAGTTCCGGCGCGGTGCTCGCCGGCGCCAGCGTGAACGCCAAGAATGTCGGCACCAACATCACACAGTCCACGGTGTCCGATTCTGCGGGTCGCTACCGTATCTCCGATCTTCCCATCGGCACCTACGAGGTTTCGGCGTCGCTTAACGGATTCCAGACCGTCCTCCACAAAGGCATCGTTCTGACGGTCGGCGCCAATCTCGTCGTCGATTTCTCGCTTCCTGTCGGTCAGATCTCGCAGACTGTCAGCGTCGAAAGCGAAGTCTCGCGCGTCGAAACACAGACCGCCGCCGTGTCCTCTCTGGTGACATCGCAACAAGTCAGCCAATTGCCGTTGAACGGTCGCAACTTCGAGCAGCTTATCTCGCTCGCCCCCGGTGTGCAGTCGGTGACGCAAACCTATATTACCGGTGGCGGCGGGGGCGGAATTTCATCCGGCTTCTACGGGCCGGGACAAACGTATTCGGTAGCCGGATCGCGGCCAGTCGGTCAAGTGTTCCTGCTCGACAACCAAGATCTGCAGGGCTACTGGGAAAAAGGGACGGGATCGAATATCACCGGCAACTCAATGGGGATCGAGGCGCTCAACGAATTCCAGGTGCTGACGAACACCTATAGCTCGCAATTCGGCGGCACCGGCGCGGCCATCAACGCAGCCAGCAAGGCCGGCACCAACGAATTCCACGGCTCAGCGTACGAATTCGTCCGCAACAGCGCTCTCGACGCGCGAAACCTCTTTGACGGGACCCAGATCCCGGATTTCTCCAGGAATCAGTTCGGAGGCAGCCTCGGTGGCCCCGTCGTCAAGGACAAATTATTCTTCTTCGTTAATTACGAGGGCCTCATCTCGAACTTGGGAATTACCGGGAATCAATTTGTGCCGGATGCGCTGTCGCGCACGGGTATGGTGCCGTGCAACACGGTGACCGGGCAGACGCCGGCGACCTGTGCGAACGGAGCCCGCCTGGCCGTGCCAGTCAGCCCGGTCATTGCGCCGTATCTCAACGTATTCCCGGCGCCGCCCCCGGGTGCGTTCGAACAGACGGTGACGGCAGGGCCGTTCGAGGGTTACCCGAGCGGCAACGCTCTCGTAACGACGATTGCGAACCAACCGGAAACCGAAAATTACGTCCTCGGCCGAACCGACTACGTGCTGGGTTCCAAAGACACGATATTCGGGCGATACATCTCCGACACCGCGTACTTCAAACTGCCCGTACCCTTCTCGAACTTGCCGCTTTGGCCGGTGGTAGACCACGGAGGGGATCAATACTTCGTCGTCGAAGAAAAACATATTGTTTCGCCCGACGCGATCAATCAAGCTCGCTTCAGTTTCTCGCGCACCAATGAGCGCGCGAATCAGGACTTCCTGGCGGATCCCGCCAGCGACCCGCTGCAGTTCTATCTCGCCAATGGCTTCACCGCACCCAGCTATACGCCGGAACAACGTGAAGACGGCAACATCATCGTCGCGGGCGGTACCTCTTCGATTGGCCCGGGCGCAACGGCGCGTTTCCATCTAATTGAGAATAAATTCACCGGTGGTGATGATGTTTCATGGACTCACGGGGCCCACAGCATTACATTCGGTGCGTCCGTAACGAGGATTCAGGACAACATCGCGGTTGGTCGCGAGGGCGGTATCTTCGTATTCGGAAGCCTCCCGGGATTCCTGGCGGCAACGCCGGTGCAGTTCCAGGGTGAGACGAACCCTTCTCCGGCATTTAATCGCACACGCTACTCTCGCGCCATTGAATTCTTCCCGTACGTCGAAGACGACTGGAAAGTCAGATCGAACCTCACGATAAATATCGGCCTGCGCTATGACTTCGAGACCAACCCCCTATGCTGGGGCGCCGGGTTTGCATGCACGAACCTGCTCGATCCTTTGGCGTCTCCCGCCTTCGTGGCGGTTCGACACGCCGCGAAAGTAAATCCGAACGGGCTGAATTTCGATCCCCGCATTGGGCTTGCGTGGGATCCGTTACACGATCACAAAACTTCCATCCGAGCCGGATTTGGAATTTTTCATGAACAGCTTGCAGCGCGCACGTATCTGAATGCCTACTCGGAAGATCCTCCGTCGAATACCGTCGTGCTCTCCGGACCCGGCGCGATTCCGCTCTTTCCCAATCCGGCCCAGTGCGCCCCCGCCTGCAGTCCCGTGTATGGCGCGGTGTACGGTTATGACTACCGTTCCGATACTTCTCCCTACGCGATGCAGTACAACCTCACCGTTCAGCGGGACCTGGGGCACGGCATGGTCGCCTCGCTCGGTTATATCGGGTCTCAGGGCGTCCACCTCTACAGCCAGCGGAATTACAACACTCGTGCCGTCGTCGGCGGACCCAGCGACTGCACGACTTCAGCCTGCACGTTCACGGGCCTGCCGCCGAACCCGGCCTTCTGCTTTCCGGTGAGCGCAACTTGCGCGGTCGGAACCGCGCTCGGTTTGGACTTCGCCGCGCCCACCAGTCACTCAACCTACAACGGCTTGGTAGCGAGCCTCACCCGCCAGATCAGCCGGAACCTCCAGGGCCAGGTTTCCTACACTTGGTCGCGGTCCGTTGACAACGGTTCAGCCAGCTCCGGCCTCGAGCAATCGGACTTCGAGATTACCGACGTCTACAATCAGGTCTACGACCGAGGCCCGAGTTCATTCAACGTGGATCAGGCCTTGCGCGTAAACGCTGTGTATTCCTTGCCATTCACCGGAAATCGATGGGTTTCGGGATGGCAACTGAGTGAAATTCTGAGCGCCGCGACCGGTTTCCCGGTCAACGTTCTGACCGGGCTTACGCCGCAGCGCTCCAATACGGGCGGTCTGACGGGCGACCGTCCTGATTTTTCCGGAGCCGCGGGCTGCAGTCCCAATCACATCTTGGACAGCACCGTACGCAACCCGACTCAGCCTAACGTCGTGACGTTTGTGAACTGGTTCGATGCGACCTGCTACACGGTTCAGCCTGCCAATACTGTGGGCAACGTTCCCCGGGATGGACTGATCGGTCCTGGATTGTTGGACCTGGATTTCTCCGTAATAAAGCAGACCAGAATCACCGAAAAACTGGATACGGAGTTTCGCGCGGAGTTCTTTAACATTCTCAATCACGCAAATCTGGGACAGCCGGCGGGTGCCGTGTTTGCCGGGACGGGTGCGGCTCCCTTCATCAGCGGGACCGCTGGCGTCATAACTTCAACGGCCACCACGTCTCGACAGATCCAGTTTGCGGTGAAGCTGATTTTTTGATATGGACGAACATTTCAAGCACGATTTTCGCGGTGGTGGTTTGCGCTTCTTTCGCGGGGAAGTAAAGCCGTGCAGGGAGCGGTCGAGGCGGTCATCGCGACGATTGATCACTCTGATATCCGCGGGTTTGGGTATCCGCATGGTCATGATCCGTCGGGAGCTACCTCGCACTAGGAACGCGGGTTGGGCTCGAAGAGCTTGCCGCA
>JBAVUW010000008.1:0-4092 GCA_049696975.1 Candidatus Acidiferrales bacterium
GAGCGCCTCCGCTCCGGCGCACAAAGGATAAAATGCCTCGCAGCCTCCAACAAGACCGGCAGCTGTTCGGCGTCACCCTCGCGCTGTGCCTGATCGGCGCTGTGATGGTCTTCAGCGCCTCGGCCATGACGGCGCGCGAATGGCACGGCAACGCCTACTACTTCCTGCTGCGTCAGCTGGTGTGGATCGCGCTGGGGATCGCGGGGATGTTCTGGCTGGCCAACACGGACTATCGCAAGATGCGCCAGCCGCGTGTGATTTTCACCGCGCTGGGGGTCACGCTGGTGCTGCTGATCGCGGTGTTCTTTCTCGACCGCTCGCACGCCACGCATCGCTGGGTCCGCATGGGCCCGCTCAGTCTGCAGCCTTCGGAAATCGCCAAGCTCGTGGTGATTTTTTATCTCGCCTGGTTTCTGGAAACTCGCCGCGAACCGCACGGCGCGGGCATCAACCACGTTACGCGCACGCTCCTGCCCGCCATCGGCACGGTGCTGCTGGTCGGCGCGCTTGTCTACAAAGAGCCGGACATGGGCACCGCCTGCATGATTCTGTTCATCGCCGCAGCCATGCTTTTCATCGCGGGAATTTCCTACAAATACATTCTGGGCGCCGCGATCGCCGCGCTGCCGGTCGTTTATATTGCCATTGCCAGCACTCCGTACCGCCTCGAGCGCCTGAAAGCGTTCCTCTCACCGGGTGCCGATCCGCAGGGGCACGGTTTTCAGCTCGCGCAGTCGCTGATCGCGGTCGGTTCGGGCGGCTTCACCGGCGTCGGCCTGATGGAAAGCCACCAGAAGCTTTTCTTTCTGCCAGAGGCGCACACGGATTTCATTTTCTCGGTGATCTGCGAGGAAGCCGGGTTCATCGGCGCCGCGATCGTCCTCTCGTTGTTCGCAGTCTACGGCTGGCGCGGTTTCGTTGCAGCCATGAAGGCCCCCGATGCCTTCGGCAAGTTCCTCGCGATCGGCATCACCTCGATGGTGACGGGCCAGGCGCTGATCAATCTGAGCGTGACGCTTGGCTTGCTGCCCACCAAGGGAATCCCGCTGCCGTTCGTCAGCTACGGCGGCTCGAGCCTGCTTCTGATGCTGCTGGCAACCGGAGTGCTGCTGAACATCAGTCAGCACGCGGACGAGACGTGAGCGGCGATGCCAACAGTTTATTGATCGCAGGCGGCGGCACGGGCGGGCATGTTTTCCCCGCGCTGGCGGTGGCACGCGAATGGCTCCGTCGTCGAGAAAGTGGAGAGAGAAGCGTCGTGTTTGTGGGAACCGAGCGCGGGATGGAAGCGCGGCTGGTGCCGCAGGCGGGCATGCCGCTCGAGACGATTCGCGTCGCCGGGCTGAAAGGTATCGGCGGCGCGAAGTTTTTCACGAACGTGGCCATGCTTCCGGCCGGACTATTCGATTCGGAAAAAATTGTCCGGCGCCACAATTTCGGCGCAGCCTTCGGCGTCGGCGGCTACGCCTCGGGTCCGATGATGCTGCTTGCGGCGGTGCACGGTATTCCGACGGTGGTGTTTGAGCCCAACGTCGAGCCCGGATTCACCAATCGCATTCTGGCCGGCCTGGCCACGCGCGTCGCCGTGGCCAGCGACAAGACCGCCGCGCGATTCGGCCACAAAGCCGTGGTCACCGGCGTCCCTGTCCGCAAGGAGTTCTTCGCCATCGCGGCCAAGACGCATCGCACTCCCTTCACCCTGCTCATCACCGGCGGCAGCCGCGGCGCTCTGCCAATCAACCGCGCGGTGATCGATTCACTCGACCGTTTGGCCGAGCGAAAAAATGAGCTTTTCATCGTGCATCAGACTGGCGAACGCGACTATAATGCTGTGCGCGTAGCCTATGCCCGGCGCCAATTTCACGCGGAGGTCGTCCCCTTCATCGAAAATATGGCGGAGAGGTTTGCTCAGGCCGACCTAATTTTGTGCAGGTCGGGCGCGATCACTGTCGCGGAGGTATCCGCCTCCGGACGCGCCGCCATCTTTATCCCCTTTGGGGCTTCCACGGACGCTCACCAGACCCGTAATGCGCAGGTTATCGAGGACGCAGGCGCCGCAAAGCTTCTCCCGCAGGATGAGCTGACGCCCCAACGATTGACGAACGAGATTTTCTCCCTCCTGGACCAGCCCGGGAAAATTGAAGAGATGGAATCGCACGCCAGGACGCTCGCCCGCCCGCGCGCCGTTGAGGACATTGTGGATGTAATTGAAGGGGTCCGGCGATGAGCGTGACGCTGCGCAATTTTCAGCGGATCCACCTGGTCGGCATCGGCGGCAGCGGCATGAGCGGCATTGCCGAAGTCCTGCTTTCAAGCGGTTACGCGGTTTCGGGTTCCGATTTGAAGGCTACTTCCATTACCGAGCGCCTGCGGAATCTGGGCGCCACGATTCAGGAAGGCCACACGGCCGAAAACGTGCACGGCGCGCACGTCGTCGTCGTATCGTCGGCGGTCGCGCCGGACAACGTCGAAATTTCCGAGGCGCACCGCCTGAAAATTCCGGTGATCCCGCGCGCTGAAATGCTCGCCGAGTTGATGCGCCTGAAATACGGCATCGCCGTCGCCGGCGCGCATGGAAAGACCACCACCACTTCCATGACGGCCGCGGTGCTGGCCGCTGCCGGGCTCGATCCGACGTTCGTCGTCGGCGGCCGCGTGAACCATGCCGGTGCGAACGCCCGCGTCGGGCAGGGCGAATACATGGTCGTCGAGGCGGACGAAAGCGATCGCTCGTTCCTGCTGCTCGCCCCGGTGATCGCAGTGGTCACGACGATCGACCGCGAGCATTTGGGACAGTACCATTCGCTCGAGGAAATTCAGGAGACCTTCCTGCAGTTTATCAATCGTGTTCCGTTCGATGGTTCGGTCGTGCTGTGCCTCGATGAGCCCAACGTGCAGGCCATCCTGGCGCGCGTCAACCGTCCCGTCCTCACCTATGGCACGTCCGGTCAAGCCGATCTCGTGATTGCCGATGTGAAGCTCAAGGGGCTCGCCAGCGAGTTCCGGCTGAAATTCCGCGGCGAGGATCTCGGCATGTTCGAGCTGCCGTCGCCGCCGGGAATTCATAATGTGCGCAACGCAGCCGCGGCGGCCGCCGTCGGGCTGGTGCTCAATGTCCCGCCGGACCTGATTCGAGACGGCCTGGAATCTTTCTCCGGCGTTGCGCGGCGATTCGAGATCAAGGGAAAATTCAACGGCGTCACGCTCATCGACGATTACGGCCACCATCCGGCCGAAATTCGCGCCACGCTCGAAGCCGCGCGCGGTTGCGGATTCAAACGCCTGCTGGTGCTGTTCCAACCGCACCGCTATTCGCGCACGCAATACCTCTGGGACGATTTTCGCAGCTCCTTCAACCAGGCGGACGTGGTCGTGATCACGGATATCTATGCTGCCGGCGAAGCGCCCCTGGACGGAGTCACCGGCGAAAAGCTTTCCGAGGCGATCAGCGCGGCGGGACACAAGAACGTCGTCTACTCGAGCACGTTGCAGGGCGGCATCGAATTCATGCTGCGCGACTCGCGTCCGGGCGACGCGGTGATGACGATCGGGGCGGGCAGCGTCGGCCGGGTGACCGAAGAGCTCGCCATGCTGCTCGACGCGAGGGTTTCGATCAATCGACATGCGGATTAGCGACAACGCGGCGGTCGGGCTGGCGGAACTTGGCGCAGAAGTGCGCCGCGACGTTTCGATGGCTGAGCAGACCTCCCTCGGCATCGGCGGCACGACCGATGAAATTTTGCTGGCGCGCTACGAGACCATACCCGCCGTGATGCGCCTGCTCGCCAACGAACACGTGGGGCACAAGTTTCTCGGCGGCGGCACCAACGTACTGGTTGCCGATGGCGAGCTGCCGTGGGTCATGCTTCATCTGCCCAAGGCAAATCCGGGCATGCGCGTGGAAGGCAACGCCGCCTACGTGGACGCCTCGGCCGATCTCGGCGGCATGGTCACCTTCTGCGCCAAGCACGATCTGGGCGGCATGGAGGGCCTGATCGGCGTTCCCGGCAGCGTGGGCGGCGCACTGCGCATGAACGCCGGCGCCTACGGCACGCAGATCGGCCCGCACGTGCGCGAGGTGGAGCTGTACCG
>JBAVUW010000009.1:0-72658 GCA_049696975.1 Candidatus Acidiferrales bacterium
CGCCTGGCTCGGTAACTTCCGCCGACTGGTTGTCCGCTACGATCGCTCGATCACGATTTACGAAGCTTTCTTTCATATCGCCTGTTTCATGATTACCTTACGAAGGGTTTTGAAATGAGCTCTAGCAACTAATGCCCAGGCGCAGGGTCGCATGTTTCCGCTGCGCGCTTGGCAAGACCAAGCTAGCCGCCTATACTCTCCTGCGAATGATTGAGTGCCGCAGTTGGCTCTGGCTCTCGGGTGTCCTCATCATGTCTTTCGCCGCCATCGGCCGATCGCCACGACCCGCCACCGGATTCACTTGAATCTCTGCCTAACGGGGCCTGGCGGCCACCTTTCGCTTTCCCCACAGATCCTGCGTTCGCGCTAGCAGGCGACCACTTCAAATTCTAAATTTCGTCAAACCGCCTATCTCAGGGGAGGAGAATCCATGCATGACGTAAAGACCATTCTGGCTGCAAATGACAAGCTCTCGAAACAGGTTCTTGGCCCAAACGCCGACCAGATCGACCAGTCGCGCCGCTTTCCCCGCGAAAATCTACAAGCGCTCGGTGAAGCAGGTGTGCTCGGTCTGCTGATCCCCGTGGAATACGGAGGGGCGGGCGCGAGCCTGACGGAGATGTCGCAGGTGCTGGACGCTCAGTCCCAGAACTGCGCGTCAACCGCGATGGTCACTTTGATGCATTTCTGCGCCACCGCCGTCATCGCGGCAAAAGGTAGCCAGGATTTGAAACAGCGAGTGTTACCGGCGTGCGCACGCGGCGAGAACCTCAGCACGCTCGCGTTTAGCGAAGCTGGGTCGGGCGGCCACTTCTACGCTTCGGTAAGCGAGGTTCGCAAGAACGGTGACCGGAAAACGCTCAGCGCGACGAAAAGCTTCGTAACCAGCGCCGGCGAAGCCGATAGCTACGTTGTATCGGCGCGCAAGGCTGGCGCCGCTGCCCCCACCGAATCCGATCTCTACCTCATCGCCAAAAACGCCGCCGGTTTCATTACACAGGGCCGCTTCGAAGGGCTTGGTCTTGCGGGCAACGCCAGTGCGCCCATGACGCTTGCCGACGTTGTGATCGACGACGAAACACGGCTTGGAGCGGAAGGCTCAGGCTTTCAAACCATGCTTGAAACCGTCTTGCCGCATTTCCAGATCGGCGTGGCGTCGGTTTCCATGGGAATTGCGAAATCGGCGCATCAAATAATTACCGCTCGCGTGGGCGCTCGAAAATACGAGCACGCCGCTGGCGCGGCGCTCGCATCGATTCCGCGAGTGCAATTTCTCATCGCCGAAATCACGCTGGCGGTAAATTCCAGCCACGCCTACGTCCAGGAGACCATCCGCAAAGCGCTGGCCGCTGACCCCACCGCCATGCTGGATGTGCTCGGCGTGAAAGCCGTTGCCGCGGATGCGTGTCTTGCCGCCGTCTCGCGCGCCATGACACTTGGCGGAGGATGGGCCTTCGGCCGGCGGGGCGGCCTCGAAAGAATTTTCCGTGACGGCCAGGCCGCCTCCGTTATGGCGCCGTCAAGCGACGTCCTCAAAGATTTCATCGGGAAGGCCAGTCTAGGCCTCCCGATCTTCTAGCAGTACGAGTAGGGCGGAGGTAAGATGACTGGAATTCGTTTCAGCGGATCGAAGGTTCGGGCGGGTAACGGGGAGGGGTCGAGACTCCCGGATCCCCGACGCGTATTTCGGCATCGGAATCGATGAACACGACCTGATGCCCTAGCCGCGCCAGAAAAGTCTCGAGGCGCTGCTCGCGTGTGGGCCACCATCGCCTGCGGCCCCCGAGTACGATGAGAGAGGGCTCCGGTAGGAGCCGTCCCAGCGTTTCCTTCGTGTCGCGGCAGATGCATATCTGAACGCTGATCTCGCGGCCCTCAAGTCCCGCCTGGGCAACTAGATCCTCCTGACGCCGCTTGAGGAACTCGACCGACACGCGCGGCTGATCCAGAGGAAGGCGAAACGGGACAACTTCGGTGAGGATCAATCCGAGCGTCACGTCCAGATCCTTGGCCAACACAGCGGACGCTTTCAGCGCTGCCAGAGTTCCTTCCGGCGTTGTGTGTAGCACCGTGATTGGCAGCGAAGGATCGGCAGCCGGCTCAAGAAAGCCTCGCTGCCCGGCGCTGCCGAATTCGTGAACTCGAAGCCGCTTCGCCATAAATCACCCGAACAGTAGCTCTGATTCGCTTAGGCAGGCATAAACACGAAATAAGGTTTTTATAAACAACCGGATGCCGCTGTCTCACTTATCCGACAGCTTCAGGCTGTAGCCGATCCAGGGTTCTTTGATCAAGAACTGCGGATCCTGCGGCGACGGCTCAATCTTTTTTCGCAGCCGGTTGATGAAGACCCGCAGATACTCCCGTTCCTCGCCGTACTCCGGACCCCATACCGCGTGAAGCAACTCCTCGTGAGGAATCGCGCGATTGGGATGCGCCGCCAGGTACGCGAGCAAATCGAACTCCTTGGCGCTCAACCGGATTTGCTTGCCGTTCGAGGTCAGCCGGCGGGAACGAAAATCGACCTCCACATCGCCGATCCACACATTGGAAATCCCTGTCGTCGGGAGGGTCGAATTCCTGCGAAGCACGGCGCGAATCCGCGCGAGCATTTCCGGCATGCTGAAAGGTTTCGTAACGTAGTCGTCTGCGCCGACGTCCAGCGCTGCGACTTTGTCACTCTCCTTGTCGCGGACGGTCATCATGATGATGCCGACGTCCGATACCAGGCGGATCTGTCGGCAGGTCTCAATGCCGGTCAGCCCGGGCATGTTGATATCGAGCAGGATCAGGTCGAATTTTTCAGAATGCAGGCGATTGAGCGCGTCAGGGCCGCTGCGCGCGTCCATTACTTCGTAGCCTTCCTGGACCAGCGTCGCGCGCATCACTCTGCGGATCTGGGGCTCGTCATCCACTACCAGAATGCGCCCTTCGGCCATGCGGCCACCTCAATCGATCGAAGAACGAGGTCGAATCGTCACGGATTCTGTCGGCGGTTCTCTATGTCGGAAATGTGATCGCGCAAGCGGTTGAGAACTTCCTCGCTCCCGCCATTTCCGAGCTCTCTTTCTACTTCCGTCAGTGCGAAATGAACGATGTCGTGATGATGGATTTCTTTTCCCGGCAGCCTCTCGCCCAGTTGCAGCCAGATTTTATGCAGCAGATCGATCTCTTTCGGCGTCATTCGCGGAGCGTGCGGACCAAGATAGAACACCTGCTCCTGGCCGGACGGCGTGAAAAGCTCCAGGGTCACGCGCGGGCGCGGCTCGGGCATTCGCTCCCAAGCCAATCCGATGTCGTGCGCCTGCTCGGTGATCGATTCCTTGGACGAGCGTCCCGCGACGATCGCGCTCGACCCCAGGTTCGCCGCCGTGCGCAGCACGCCTTCCCACAAATCGTTGGCGGCCGCGATGGCCAGCCGAACGGGCTTTCCTTCTTTTTCGGCCAGCGACAGCACTTTGGTAAAAAGCAGCTGTTCGATCGTGGTGAACAGCTGGTCCGGCGCGAGATCGTATTCGCCCGACGCCGCCCGGCGCAGCAGCCGCACGTGCAACACCACAATTTCCGCCTGCCTGCGCTTGGCTCGGCGCAGAGCAGCCTCGAGCGGATAGAGCGCATACTGCGTGCTCACCGGAACCAGAATATTTCCGGGTTGAACGCCGACGTTTTCCGGCGTCAGGTCCGCTTCCTGCGCCAGGTTGAATTGATCGAGCTCGACGCGCCCTTCACCGCGGCTCATGCGCGCCCTCATGATTCTCTTCTCTGAAATTTCAAAGACCGCGAATAACAATCCCGAAAAAATCACGCCGGATATCGTCGCCGCCGGCTTGGTGAACAAATTCACGACGGCGATCCCGAGCAGCACCAGCGTGATCAATCCGAGCCCCAGCGGAATTTCCACGCCGGCGATACGGAAATTGAGCGGCACCCGGAATTCGCGGTTCTGCGGATGCGTATACCGCAGCACCAATACGGCGATTCCCTTCAGGGCAAAGCTCCAGATCACGCCGAACGCGTAGAGGTTCGCAAGAAAGGTCACGTCGCCGCGGCTGATCAGGATCGTAACGATCTGCAGCACGACGATCGTGTTGATGATGCGGTGCGACGTCCCGAACTTCGGATGCGGCTGCCGAAACCAGTCGGTCAGCACGCCATCTTCCGAAACCCGGTTCAGCACGCCGTTTGATCCGACAATCGCCGTGTTCACTGCGCCGGAAAGAATCAGCGTGCCGACAACGACCACGAAGATATGAAACGCCAAGCGCGCCACGAAGGGCCCGGTCAGACTCATGGCCAGCCCGCCAATCAGATTCTCGAAGAACTGCGGCCGCGTCTTGTCCGGAATGATCATCACCGCAAAGAATGAAACCAGCGAGGTGAAGACCATGCTGTAGATGAAGATGACAAACGCCGCTTTTTTCAGATTCGCGAGCTTCGGATGTTCGATTTCGCGGTAGACCTGCGCGAGCGATTCTTCGCCGCTCATCGCCAGCACGGAGTGGCCCAGGCCGACGAACACAGCGACGAGAGTGAGCGTCTTGGCCCACTCCCTGCCCGACAGCCACCCCAGCGAATGGCTGTCGAGAACCAGATTGCGGGGGATCGGCGCGGGCGGCAGTTGAAATCCGCGAATGAAGAGCGTGTAGCCGCACCATACAATCAGCATCACGACCATCACGGTCGTCAGCTGCATGATCCAGAGCGCTTTTTCGCTCGATTCCGTGATCCCTTTGACGTTGAGCCACCAGAAGTAGACGGTCACCAGAATGGCGAACGCGGCTGCGGTCGCGCCATTGCTCAGAACAAGATTGATGTGAGCGTAGGCGAACAACTCGTTCAGCAACCCAGCCAGATATTGCCCCGCCGAAACACCGCTAATCGGCCCCGTCAGTACGTAGTCAAACATCAGTGCCGACACCGAGAATTTCGCCAGTGTCCCGCCCATCGCTTCCTTCACCACGCGATAAACGCCGCCGCGCACGAACATGCTGCAACTCTCGACATAGACCTGCGAGACCGCGTACGACAGCAGCATCGTCGCTAGAATGAACCAGGGAGCAGCCTTGCCGATGAACTGCTCCGCTTCGCCGCCCGCGTAGTAGGCCGATGAGGCGAGGTCGTTCAGGACAATGGCCGCGGCCCGCCAGTAGGAAATGAATGCGAGCATCGCTGTCGTGGCAACCAGAACTTTGGCGACCGGCCGTGCTCCCTGCATGAAGGAGGGACCCTGTAAACTCGATGACATTAAGACCTTTTACAGCGGAACAAAACTGACCGGAGGAAGGTAGACGGGAAGCCGTAAACAAGTCATAAGCAATACATAAGTATTTTATAAAGCAATGAGCTAACCCATGCCGCAACAGTCATATACGCGGAGCTTGATTTATCTGTGCGCGCACGTCGCCAGCGGCTTCTCGGTCATCGCCGTGTAGCAGCAGTTTTTTTACCGTGGAATCAACCAAGAGAACCCGAGCCGGGAAATACCTCTCGGATGAGAGATCGGACGAAATTTGGTGGCGATACAGGGATTGGTGGACGGCATCTTCAGGAAACGAACCAAGGCCTGGGAAGTTCTACTTGTCCCGCCACACACGGTCCTCGATTCCCTACCTAGGGCGTACATACCGCAGATTCATGAGCCGCCGTGCGAGCAGGTGTATCAGCATGTTTTCGACTCATACAGTGGGCTCTCTGGCGGTCCGCATGCAAACTGATCCTGCTTTTGAAAGCCGCGAAGGACACCCGCAAGTATCTTTTGCTCGGCCGCATTCCGAACGAAATAGAGAACAATGCAAACTGCCCCGACCCGTAACTGCTGCGATGTCATCCTCGAATCAAGGAAATCGCGTTCGAACCAAAACCGCCGATGATTGAGAAAGGCCCGAGAGGCCAAGCTCATGGATCGGGAAGCACCGCGATACATTCAAGAGAATCCACGGCTGATGGAGGTTTGGACTAAGTCCGGCCATATCCTTCCGCCCGAAGCATTCGAACCTGAGTTCGCCAAGACTCTTCTCTTGCCAATCGTGTTCGAGCGGATAAAACGGGAAGCCGCTACCCTACGGCACCTCATCGCGACTGTTCCCGGACTTAACGTCAAGACGCTGAGCGACATTTCTCGAACATCCTACTCCACCTGTTGGAACGTACTGTACCTCCGAAATAATTTAGAGTGGCGCTTGGTGAAGTCTAAAGGAGTGAGGGCCTTCCCGGTAAACGACGACCGTGTCGCGCGTCTCGTCCCAGAGGAGAGCGAGATTCGAGTTGAGTATCTGGTTGCAGAATTGGAACGGGCAGGAGTTGAATTCCGGGTAGAGGCTTTGCCCGCAGGGGAAGAAAAGCTCGTTGCCGACAGTCGCCATTTCTTCGGCAAGGAGTATTACGCCGGGCTGTACATATGGCTCGGAAAATTCGCTCCCGCCATCACGAGCTACGTCAAGAAGCGCGACGGACTGTCGGCTCAGTGCCATCGCCGGTAAATCGGTCACGAACGAATGGGTTGAAAAGCCGCCGCCACTAGCGCCAACATTTCAGTTCGGCTTCCGAATGGTCACTCCCAGTCTCGCATCGACGGCGCGCATACATGCTCTCGCGGCGAATCTTTCTTGGACATGACGGCGTGCGCTCGACTCTTCACACAGGGACAAGCTGTTGCGAACGCGAGGGCCTCGCTGCCGTCAGACGCTTGAATGTGCGCCTGACGCATCTTTCCAATCCGGGGGCATCATGAACAAGGGCACAACGCTAGAATTCATTGTCGAGCGACAGCGACACTGGGCGGACGAACGGCGCTTGGAGGTAAGTGCCAATGGGCGGGTCCTGCGTCTCGAAGACAACCTCTTCGCACCGCTCAATTCGGAAACGCGCACGGAATTCGCATCCGCTGATGGCGGCGAGTTCGGAACCGCAGAGGACGTAGGCAAGATTTATTCTCTCCATTCATCCTCCGCGCTCGTTTGCAACATGCTCGACTACTGGAGAAACCGTCCCATGCTCCCACGGTTGCGAGCGTGCAGCGTCGAGACGCAGCGGTAGTCGGTCAGTTTGATTTTCCAGCGGCGGGCGAGCGGACCGACCCCGTCCGATTGACGTTACCTCAACAGGAACGACACCGATTTCCATCGGCACGACCCATCCATCTAGGCTTTACAATTAAAAGAAATCAGAACAACGTAAGGGGACAGTTGATGGCTACTCGTCTTGGCTCGGCAATCAGCGAGAGTGATTTGAGAGAGATCGTTGCCGACTTTACCAAGCCTCGCTCCGAATTTGATGGCAAGAGCTATGTGACGCGTCGTCGAGAATGGTTCGACAAGCCCATCCAAAGCATCCGTCCTCTGCTAATGAAAGATTCCCTGCCCAAACTATCCGAAGACGACGCGATGAAGATTTACAAGGAAATGAGCGTCGGGGGACCAAAATTATATCCGAAAACCTACTGCGAGAACGGTATCCAGAAGATTAGATCGGCACTCGGTTATCTCCTCTATGGAGAGGAGCCGGTTAACGAAAGGTTCTACAACTTTGCCGGCAATCCGGAAAGCGACTATCGCCTCAGTGGCGTTGGGCGTGCATTTGCTTCAACCGCCTTGTTCCTGCTCGACCACAGGGAATTCGCAATATGGAACAGCGCAGTTGACGGAGGGCTGGAATCCCTGGGCCTGATGCCCGTACTGGCGGGCAGCGCACATCTGGGTGATCGGTACTGCATGATTCTCGCGGCAATGAAGGGGCTGATGCGGGTTCGAAGATTTGAGTTTGGCCGACGAGTTTGTTGAACTTATTTTTCACGGACAACTCGTGTTGCCCGCAAGTCGTGCGGTTTCGGCTTCCACAATCCAAACGGAAACCCCGGAACCAACTGGTCCGGAAGGGGACGACCCCGAACAGCATCTCTTCATGCAATATTGCCTCGTTAAGATTGGTCTAATGAAGGGTCACGACGTCTGGGTTGCCTCCAATGACAGAAATAAGAGCTACCAAGGAAATTCGCTGGCCTCCATGACCCTAAATGAATTGCCCCATTTTGCGGGGCCAGACGTTTTGAATATCGCCAAGATGATTGATGTGATTTGGTTTAAGAAGCTGTCGGCGTCTCCTGTTTGCTTCTTTGAAATCGAACATTCAACCTCCGTCTATTCGGGACTTCTTCGTCTAAATGATGTTCGGATTGACTATCCGGTGCCTAAGGCTGTCATCGTGGCGTCTCCAGTCCGAAAGGCTCTCTTCGACAGGCAAATTGGACGACGTACATTTGTAAACAGCGAGTTGGCGGAAATCTGCCAGTTCCTCACTTATGACGACGTGAAGAGGCTGATGCAATCGTCCGAAGTCATCAAGAATTTGCTTTTCTAGAGTGGCGACGGAGATACAGCGTCGGAGAGGTATCCAACTTTTCTTCTACCTCACTCTTGCATCAATAAGAGCGGCATTCGGCTTGAGTCGACCGTTCCCGCTTCAGGCGCCACCCAGGTAGAGTATCTCCCGTTGACTAGCGGCTCATTGTCGCGCCCAGCCTTGAATTCCGAAGATTCACTATGTCGTCGACGACTCGATTGTCAGTGCTATTTGCCGGTGTAGCTAACCCGCCAGATTGAATTCGATCCATCGTCGGTCACGAGCAAAGATCCATCCCGGGCAACAGCGACTCCGACGGGCCGGCCCCACGCCTCTCCGTTATCGAGAACGAAGCCCGTCAGGAAATCTTCGTATTCGCCTGAAGCTTTGCCTGTTTGGTGCCGCGGGACTCGAATGACTTCGTAGCCGACGCGCACCGACTCATTCCACGAGCCGTGCTCAGAGGCAAAAATGTCGCCGTCGAATTGCCGCGGAAATTGCTTCCCGTCGTAGAACGCAATTTCCAAGGATGCGCTATGTGGCTGCAACACGACGTCGAGGATAATCACACTGCCTTGCAATTCAGGATGCGTGCCCATAAGGCGCGGGTCCTGGTGGCCTCCCATGTACCACCACGGCCAGCCATAAAAACCACCTTCTTGTACGTGGGTAATGTAATCGGGAACGAGATTGTCGCCCAACGCATCCCGCTCGTTCGTCGAGCACCACAGGATGCCGGTCTTCGGGTCTACCGCGATTCCTCCGCCCGAGTTTCGGATGCCGTAGGCATACACTCTGAGATCTGAACCGTCGGGATTGAAAGATAGAATGTCGGCGCGATTTTTTTCGGCGGGGTGCGTATCCGGGTCATCCACGTTTGAACCGGAGCCGACGGAAACGAACATTCGCTTACCGTCCCGGGCGAATTCAATGCTCCGGGTCCAGTGTCCAACACCAGACGGAAGATCCACGATATGTTCAACTGCGCCGCGTGCCTTCAAATCGCCGTTTTGATAGGGAAACCGCACAACCGCGTTCGTGTTACCGATGTAGACCCACTTCGGATGATTGCCCGGTGGGTAGAATGCGATTCCATAGGGTCTTGTCAGGCCACTCGCGAATATTTCCACTCGCTCTGGCTTTGAATCTGGCGTGATTCCACGGAAGATCTTGATATCGCCAGCGTCACTCTCCGCGACGAAAGCGTCTCCATTGGGAGCCTTGCGAATCATGCGGGGGTTAGTCAGGCCGGTGGCGTAGAGATCGACTTTGAAACCGGCAGGGGCCGCGGGCCAGACGTCGGCAGGCCGCTTCACCACTTGGGGATGATGGTCGGAAGAGATCGTTGCGTAGGGCGCGGGTAGATCCTGAACGGTGATCTTTCGCGCATTGCCCGGTTTCTCATAGCGGGAATCAGTAAACGGAGGAGTGGGCGGGGGCGCACTGACCTTGCCAGACGTGCTGGCAAATTCCGCGGTACTCGGGACTTTTGCCCATGCCCCGGACTTTATAAACGTGACCAGTCGCCAACGCTCTTGGTCCGACAGCTGCTTCCACGAGGGCATACCGTTACTTAGCTGACCATTGGTGATGAACCAGAATAGTTCGCCGTCGTCAGCCAATTGCGTAGGACTTGCCGCTAACGCGGGAATATTGCCAGTTCCCAAGCCGCGCTGTCCGTGACAACCTGCGCAATTGATTGCGTACAGTTTTGCACCCGCTTCAACAGCGCCGTCGTCGTTCACAACGGGATTAGTCGATTGACTGGCAGACGGGGGCGCGTCGTGAAAACGCAAGTTCTGAGCATCCACTAATGGGAACATCACCAGTGTAGCCAAACCCGAAAACACGAGAACACCGACTCCGACGCGAATTCTTCGTTCTCCGAGAAGCATCCGCAGCATGACCTGTCCTCCAAGACCTACTGTGAAGTGATTTCGTTAAGAGGCGCCGTTGAATGATCAGCAGTCGATCGATACTCGAGACCAAAACCGCGCTATCGATGGAACCGGCCTACTAAAACAGCTTTCGCCAGAATATGCCCGCTCATGGCCTGGAGAACGTCAGCGCGAGTCACATCTGGCGACAGTTCAAGCTTGGTATCTAACGCATAGAGCTCGAAAGTGTAGTGGTGGTAAGGACCTACCGCAGCGGCGCCCGGCCCTCTGTACCCGACATCTCCGTGGGTATTTCGTGCCTGGATGGTTCCGTCGGCCAATTGAGCATTCGCAGGCCAGCCTTCGGGAAGTTCACGAACAGAGGCCGGAATATTGAAGACCATCCAGTGCAGATAATCATCCGATTTCTTCTGGACCGATTCTGGATCATGGAAGATCAAAGCAAAACTGAGAGTACTTTCGGGAACATTCGTCCATTTCAGCGCGGGTGAGACCGGATTGGAAACCAACTGTGTGTACTTCGGAGGAATCACGGCTCCGTCGTCGAAGGCGTTCGTGGTTAAGGTCAAACCAGGTACGGCCGAAGGGCCCGGCTGCTGGAGCTGCGGCCTAAGCCCGAGCACAGGCATTATTAGAGCGGTAATGAAAATGGCTCTGCATATCGATCGCAACTTTGTTACCTCCCTCGTTGTCTTCACGATTTCTGGCTCGTAGCCAGAAGTGCCCCTCAAGAGCCTTGTTGCCCGTCATGCGCGGCTCCGATGCCGTAAGCTTTGATATCCCTCTTCGCAAGCTTCTTTTCCGGGGCGCCAGGTAAAGAATCGTTAACGACTGTTCGCGACACTCCGTTGTTTTCGTCGACGCTGCCTCTCGCCTCCTTCACTCGATGCATGTCCGCCATTTTCTTTGCCATCAGCATCAGAAGCCACAGGTCTCGTGTACGCGCCCGACTCAAGAGGCTGCGGAATTTGTGTAATGTTCTCTCGTCCTTGCCTGAACTTCCCCAGGGAACTTCCGCTCCTCTCTCCCATCTGCGTGGAATATCCGGCTTCGGTGGTTCTTCGCCGTCATAGAGAAGCTCGTACATCGGAACCTCCAAAGCTCGGGCTAGCTTTTCAAGCGAGTCGAGGGAAGGAACGGTGCGACTGTTTTCAACACGCGAGATGTAGCAACGGAGGAGACCGGTTCGCTCCTGAACGTCACGTCGCGATAGACCTTTTTGTTGCCGCAAAGCTCGCAATCTCTCGGAAATGACCATATCGGATCCTTGTTTGATCGTGGCCATCGCGTATGCTGCGAGCCCGTTCCCATGGACCGACCAGATCAGCTTCACGTTCGCCGTAGAAAGTTCTGCGCGGCGCAAGCACGTCCGTACCGCGTTCCGTTTAGGTCTGCGTCGGCGCCTCGAATTCCTGCCTGCTCCAATCGTGGAGGACGTTGAAGACCACAGAAATGAAAAACAGCCGAGCCCCTACCGCGAAGAACAAGCCGCCGATTACAGCACGGCCGAGCCGCGCGTTTGATTCGTCGCCTTCGCCCCAGCCAAACGCCATCGGAATCATGCCAGTCATCATTGCGAGCGCTGTCATTAGGATAGGTCCAAGGCGCGTCAAACCGGAGGTGAGTACCACCTCAACTGCCGTCTTTTGGCTTCTAACTGTCCCTTGGAAAAACACACTAAAAGGACACTGTAGTTCGTGCTTGCTCCCGCGTACATGATCGCGCCGGTCAACGCGGGGGCAACAATCGTGGTATGCGTGATAAACAAGAACAATTCCCTCGTCAGGCACCGATATAGACGGCAGACCTATCACCAGCAAAGATGGCCTATTTCGGCGAGCACGAATTGCACGGTTGACCGGGCACGTTTACCCGAATTTTATATATGGTTGTGCGGGCTGCGACGTAGAGGGTTTTCCAGTCAGCGTCACCAAACGTAATGTTTGTAACTTTCTCGGGAGTGCGTATCGTGCCTAGGTGTTTGCCCTCAGGCGTTATGATCCAGACACCGCCTGGACCTGACTCATAAATGTTCCCCTCGGAGTCAACTCGCATCCCGTCGGTAATTCCCGGGGACTTGTCTGCGCTCATATCGATCAACATCTCACCATTGGCGAGCGTATCGTCGCGTTGTACTTCGTAGCGTCGGATGTAATTCAGTGTGTTGCCGTTCACGTAGAGATATTTTTCGTTATTCGAAAAGGCCAGACCGTTAAAGGTTGGCATATCGTTGACGACCAACGTGACCTTTCCATGCTTGATCATGTAAAGGCCTGGAAAATCCGACTGCTTCGAGCCATCCTTATTTTCTCCTCCCACTCCCGTTGCGGGCGAGAACCCCGGACGCCCCGCTGGACTAGGAGGATCTGTAAAGTAGATCGCTCCGTCCTTCTTAACGACCACGTCGTTGGGAGCACCGAAGGGTCTCCCTTCGTAGCCGGTCGCCAGGACGATATGTTTGCCGTTCTTTTTAATCAGATCTATTGAACGCCCCGAAAGCGTGCATAGAACGAGTCCACCTTTGGGATCCACGGTGAGGCCGTCAATCGGGCCGTTGTAGCCGGCGTTTTCTACTGACACAGCTCCCTGAGCGTCGAATGTCATTTTGTACAGCACCTTGGCGCGTATATCGCTGAACAAGAGGTACCCCGTCTTGCCTCGTTGAATCCAGTTGGTTCCTTCGGTATATTGAAAACCTCTTTTCACAACTTCCAACTTGGCGTCGGGAGACACGAGCGAATCCAGAGTCGGATCCAGTCTGGTCACAGGCTTATCGTCGGGCGTTTGCGCCCTTGCGATGCGGGCCGCTAAGGTCATAACGAGCAAGAGCACGAGAGACACAGATGCCCATGGTTTCGTCACGCCAAACCTCCCTTAAATAGAATTCGAAATCCCATACCTGTTCCCCCGAAATCCCGATGTCGGCATCCATTAGCGAAGATGAGTCTGCCGTCTTGGCTTGTATAGCTGTTTCTGAGACCCGCGTCGAAATGTCGAGCAGTCGGCCGGCGCCTTTGCTCTTTGGGGTAGCGAACGCCGGCCGACTTCTTTTCCCAGGGGGTGGGAACTCGATGCCTAAGCTTGCTCTGCATTTCCTTTTGCGCGCTAAACGCTCGCAAACTAGGTGCGGGTGCTTTGCTTTTAGTCCTTCCAGGCCGCGCGGACCGGCTGGCCGACCAATAAGTCTGGGTCCACACCTTTTCTGGGCGTGAACTTCTGCAGCCGACCGTTGAGGGCCTCGGCAACGTACAGATTGCCATCTTGATCCACACTGAACGAATGCGGTCCCCAGAACGCTCCGGGAAAGTCACCCATGGTGCCCCAGCTATACAACATGTGCCCGGTCAGGTCGTATTTGTAAATCCTGTTCGTTGTGCCGCCACACATCCAGAGATACTGGTCGGCCGATATTACAATGCTGTCGATCTCCGCGTGGTCACCGAGATACCATTGGGCGAGATACTTGCCATTCTCATCGAAGATTTGTATGCGGTGGTTCGACCGATCGTCCACGTATACGCGGCGCTGCGCGTCGACCGCTACTGCGTGGACAACGTTAAAGTAATTCGGGCGCTTCTCATTCGGAAGTCTGCCCGCTTGTCCCCACGACATGAGGTACTTGCCGTTTTTGTCGAATTTCACAACGCGCGAATTCACATAGCCATCGGATACGAACATGGTGCCGTCGGGCAGCCAAGTTATGTCCGTAGGGCGAGCGAAGTGCTTGTCATCGTCGCCCGGTACATCCTTTTCCCCGAGAGTGAGGACCAACTTTTCCCCATCGTTCGTGAACTCGAAAATTTGATTCCGCATATCATCGACGACCCAGACGTGCTTTTCAGGATCGTAGGGATTGATCAGCACCATATGCGGTAGCTTAATCAGCGCGTCCCACTGGGTCCAGGCTTCAATGATCTTTCCGTCAGCATTCAGGACGAACAGGCTATGTTCCCAGCGTGCGTCTACGCCAACCTTTCCTGTCCAAGTTATCTTTCCTTCTCCTTCCGGCAGCGAGCCGACCGGCCCAGTTGATGCGTTCCGAAAGGGTAAGCTGCCGATGGGGAAGGCCAAGC
Source organism: Candidatus Acidiferrales bacterium (assembly GCA_049696975.1). Classification (GTDB taxonomy): domain Bacteria; phylum Acidobacteriota; class Terriglobia; order Acidiferrales; family UBA7541; genus Palsa-295. Next base: position 14,309 of record JBAVUW010000009.1, read on the forward strand.
CGGGTCCGAATTGTGGAACTGCGATGCTCGCCGGTCTTTGTAGTTTGGGTATTTCGCCGCGCATCCCGACGAAAATCCGGTTCGGGTTTTGGGCGAATACCGCCGGCATTGCTCCCCAGGTCCACTTCTCATGTCCCGGCAACTCGCTGAGAGGTCTCGGCCAGTCTTTCACGACCTCGTACGGCCCGGTCGCTTGAACATCGCTTTTGTTCTCGGCCTCTCCCTGCCCAAGGATCAATACCAAGTTCCTCGGTGACAGGATCAGGCTGACAAACGAAAGGGCTGCGATCGCGATCATCACTCGGAACAGGTGCTTTAGCACAGGTTGTCGTCGCACGCAGCCTCCCAATTCAAAATTCAGACCCGTCGTCCGAGCAGAGTGCCCTCGTGTGTATTCACTTGTGCTACGCCAGCACACGGGAATAACTACTCAGGCTTCTTGTCCCCGGCCGTCGCGAACGAATCGTGAACGACGGTCCGCCACACGCCGTTGTGCCGGACATACACTTCCAAAACGTGATTGCTGCGCTTCAGATTTTCACCTTGAACTTTAGGTGCATTGTCCGAAATGTAATCCAGAACGGCTACATTTCCGTTGTCGTAGACCCGCACGCGTTCATCATGGACATTTTCGGCCGACATCTTTCGCGCACCAGTTCGCCATTCATTCACCACTTGAGCTTTGGTCATGTTGGTTCTTAAGTTGCTGCCCAAGTACAGAATGCTGTCGACTTCATGTCGGTCGATGAAATCTGCAGCTGCGGGGCCGTCTAAAAGGGTTTTGTGCTTTTCGTGGTTTAAGTCGACGATTTCTTTCTTAACTTTTTCCGCCTTCGCACCGGTCATCATGATGTCGTCCGCTTTCAGAAGGCCGACGGAAGAAATTGCCAAGAGCATGGATAGCAGTATTTTTCGCATCGCATTACCTCTCCTCAAGCAACCTTCGCCGGAATCCTGAATCGAAATTCCGCGATGGTTTGGCACGGTCTCGCCGGGGACGCCCCAACTAATGAGCGAGTGGGTTTGGTCGAATCTGAAAACGCACCAGCGGCGACAGAGCTTTCTTGCCTCCTTCCATGTGCCACACTACGTTGGCAGCGTAGGTTGACCACAAGGCACGGCCCTTCCAACCGGCCTTTGGATCATCGATGCGACCATCAAGTCCGCGCGCGAAGAAGCCCATGGGGTACGGCACCCGCAAAACAATCCATTTGCCCGTGTCCGGCTGCAATACCAGCAGAGAATCCGAGTTCGTACCGGTTTCTATCGGGACATTCTTGCCGAGTCCCAGTGTGCCGAATTGATCGACCCAATCGTAATAGCTATAGTCACCGGTGCCGGAATCAGCCGCTCCTTTCATCATGGGGCCCGGAACCTGATAGAGCGTCCATCCTTCGGGACACTGTTGTCCCGTGGCGGTCGGGCCGCTGCGCACCGCGCACTTACGTCGGTCGAAGCTTGCCAATTGCCCACTGTTTAGAGCGGCCCAGATAACGCCGTTACTATCAACGTCGATGCCTCGCGTGGAGAAGGCTTGCTTATCAGGCGCCTTAGGGTTCTGATACGGCGGTTCGTACACCTCGGTGCGACAAGTGCCGGGCGGATTCGAGCCGCGGTCAATGCGGACGATTTTCCCTGGCATTACGTCTGTTTCTACCGCATACCAAGCGGTGCCGTCCACGGGATTGACGACAAGCCCATATGGAAAGCCGCCCACAATCTTATCCACCTGAGGATCGTACTTGCCGTCTCCCTTGGTGTCGTAATATGCCGGACACCAACCCTGAGCCGTCTGCTCGTCTCCTGTCTTTTCTAAGACTCGGGTATTCACCCACCCCACCACTCCGTCTTGTCCACTGAAGTACAAGGTGTTGTCTTTATCGTTGGCAAACTGGAGATGATGGGTGCCAAAGCATGTGTCGATGAACGTCCACTTCTCGGTCTTAGGATCGTAAAGCGAAAGTTGCCGCTGACTGTCCTTGATGGGAAAATTCATCGCATACGGATTATTCGACCCCTCCTTGCAGTAGGCCGGATTATCCTTCGGACGAATCACTGAAGTTAGCCAGATGCGGCCTTCTTGATCCATCATCGGATTGTGCGGACTGGTCGGGTCAGTCCAGATAAGTTGATCGCCAAAATAGGGCGACGCAAAATGCACAACCAACGGCACACTCTTGTAGTACTGGATGGTCTTTGGATCAGCACGTGTCGGAACCTTGATCTCGCTGACTTCGTTGGTATTAGGATCCGCAATGACCATCGACCCGCTCCCATTCGCCGCTCCGTAGATCTTCCCGTGCGGGTTCACCATCGGGTTTCGCTTGTCGGTAGCGATCTCGTCATGGATCCAATCCGCTGCCCCCGACCCCCAATCCCATTCCGTCACGACGACGTTTCGTTCGATACCCTGTGGGCGCGGTGGCGACGGAGGCACTTCCCCGGCTGCAATTCGAGTCGTCCAGTCCGACAACATCGCAAGCACGCGATCTCGCGGAAATTGATTTAACGCCAAATACATGAACGGGCCCCGTTGCCCGGATTTGGTGCGGCGATCCCACGCGGCCTGAGGCGAATCGAACGTGCCGAGACTTGGCTCAATCTCGCGCGTCGCTTTGTCCCCGAGCTGATGGCAGGACTGACATTTTCGCATTGCTGAAATCCACTCCGCCTGGCTATGCATTTCCCCCGCATGCGGACCTCCTGATCTCATCATCGGGAACTCGGACGTCGGTGGGATCTGCATCAAAGAAAGCCAATAGTTGGGAGGATAAATTTGCGCGGCCGCTCGCGCATCCGGTGCAGGCACCGCGGTCAGCACCAGCTTCGCGCCTGGCACTGCGTCGATCGGCGCCGAATCCACAAGGCCGTAGCCTCTGACCCAGACTTTGTAATTCTCCTTGGGCATATCCGGCGCGAGAAACCGCCCTTTGTCGTCGGTCACTACGATCTTCCGGTAATTCCTGGGCCGGTCGACAGTTTCGGCAATGACCCACACACCCGCCTCTGGGCCATTCGGGCCGCTCACTACGCCGCCGATGTCGCTAGCAGCCACGGCCAGGTTGTCTCCATCGGCCGAAAGAGTCGAGGCGTTACCCAGGCCTGCCTCCACTTTAGCGGCCCACCCTCCCAGCGCGAAAGTCATCACCAAAGACAGACTCAGCAGGTTCACCCGATTGCTCGTCATGATTTCCGTCCCCAGAAGCCCCGTTGCCGCTTCAAAAAATCAACTTCAGAGCGAATTGAATTTGCCGCGAGGTGGTCACTGTGTCCGTGATCGAAACATTGGACGGCGCTTCCGTGTAGGGACCGACGTCGCTTAAAGTCCCCGGGAAGATGACGGTATTCGACGGTACGTCGAAATTCGCACGGTTCAGAATGTTGAAGATTTCGGTGCGGAACTCCACCATTCCGTCCTCGCCCAGAGCCCGTACTTTCGTGTCCTTGACCAACGAGAAATCCCAGGCCCCTTGGCCAGGCCCCCGCAAAGTACTGCGCCCGGCATTACCGAGATAACCGACCGGTTCCAGCTGGAACATGTCCACGTTGACCCAGTCATTTGGATTGCCCGTAATCACCTTGTTTTTATTGTAGGGGACGAAGGTAACGTTTATGTTCTGGGCGGGATTGTTGGGATTCGGAAGGCTTACCGTGGTGGTGGTTGTGCCTTTATCGGGATAGTCACCCTGGTCGCCGCCAAGGAGGCCGGATTGGGAGCGCTGTTCGGCTTCCGTCACCGAGAATGGATATCCGCCCTGGATCGAAACGATGTTGCCCATCCACCATCCGTTTGCAATCTTAGCCAAGACGGCATTGTCTGACTTGATGTTCGGGAAGTGATATAGAAGGTTGAAGTGTAAAACGTTTCTAACATCGTCGCAAGCCGGGGCCCGGTCATGTTTCAAGTCAGGATCGAAACCGACGGCAATACCAGGCGAATCGCAATCGTTCGTGTACGTTATCGTCGATGTGGTGTCGAGGTTCTTACTGTACGTATATGCGCCCTGAAACTGTAATCCGCGACTCAGTTGCTTATTCACGGTTACCTGCAATCCGTTGTACCAGCCGTCTCCTCCCGTGGTGAGGTAATTCATGGTGCCAAAAAACGGATTTGTCCTGCACGGAAAAGGGTTCGGAGGAGGACCACCCACCGCTTGAACGGTGCTTTCGCAGCCGGCGGTGATCGCAGGCGATCCCCAGAACTCAACGCCGTTCGTAATTGAGGTAGGCGGCACCGGGTTCCCTTCGGTTACGGTCCACAGACTCATCGAGCGGAGACCGACGTAGGAGACCGACAGCCCCATGCCTAATGGCAACTTTTGCTCGACCGTAAGGTTGCCTTGCAAATCGCGTGGCTGGCCCGCGTGATAGTTTCCAATGTGCAGACTGGTGCCGGTGTCTCCTGGCGAAAAAGTCAGGGGCAGGGTCAGCACTTGCGCGGGCTTGGTATTGAAGTGTTGACTTTCGCCGCTAATGGGCGGCAGCGCCTGCTCATCACGCACTAAGACCTGACCATAGTTCGCAAGGTCGTAATACTCACCAAAGCCACCCCGGATTGCCGTCATCCCGTTGCCAAATATGTCCCAGGCAAATCCCAAGCGCGGGGCGAGATCGTAGAGGGATGGATTGCGAAAGGGCGGGCCCTGAGTCGCTGCCGTGTCTGTTAACGGGTTTCGAAGTGCATATTGGTAGTCGCTGGTGTCGTTAGGTTGAGTCTTGAACTCGTACCGCAAGCCGAGATTCAGCGTCAACCGCGGCTTCACGCGCCAGTCATCCTGTGCATAGAAACCAAAGGTGTTGAAGACGAAGAAACCGGTTTCGTTTGCACCCGGCTCCGCTGCCTCATAATATTTATATATGCCGTTCAGGAAGTTGTTGACGTTACTCCAGGTAGTATTTCCGTTCGGCAGAAACGATTGTGTGAAGGCCTGATTGTATCGGTTGATCAGGGTCCCGAATTTCAGGCCATGCTTTCCCTTCGTGTAGTACAGGTCGTCACTGGATGCGTACACGTTCTGCACATGGTGTGTCGGTGAGGTTGAGCTTTGACCAAACGGGGACAGCCCCCCAACGCTGATTGTCCCAGTAGGCAAACCCGGAAACAACGAGAGACCTGGGCCGGTCAGAGAAGCCAGTCCCTCAGGGTAAACATCGGAGAGCTCATCCACGGACCGACTAAAGGAGAAGCGGACTGTGTTCAGCAATGTGGGCGAAAAAATGTGGCTTTCACTCAGTGTTGTAAACTGATCTACGCCCACCTTCCCTTGGCGGAATTGTGGGAAGGCGCACCCTCCGCAGAGTTTCACGCCCGCCGTGGACAGGTTCGAATTATCTCTTGTGTAGCGCACAAAAAATGTGTCCGACGCCGAAATGCTCTGGTCCACGCGGATCTGCCCGTAGTCATCGCTCGTCGGATTTGCGGTCGAAAACGAAAATCGGTTCGCGCCCACATTGGGGGCGGGCCACAACTGGGCTAGCTTTTGTACGACGGGAGCCACGTTGCCAGCTGGGTTGGTCGCGGTCACCGCACACGGATTGTTGGTTAGGAGCAGGGTAGCGCCGCTGTAACAAGACGAAGGGAGAACGGTGCTAATTGCAGTAACACCCAGGTTTTGTCTCAATCCCTCGTAGACAGCCCACACGAACGTCTTGTCCTTTCTTATCGGTCCACCGAACGCACCGCCGAAATTATTTCGACGAAAGGGTGGCAATCTCTCAAAATCGTTGGCCGCTAGAGGAGTATCAAAGTAATTCTTAGCATCTAACGCGGCGTTTCGGAGGTAGTCAAACGCGTCTCCATGAAAATGGTTCGTCCCCCCCTTACTCACCATAACCATTTGGCTGCCCATCGACATTCCATACTCCGCGCCGGGCGAGTTCGTGATCATTTTGAACTCCTGGATCCCGTCCAATCCCAGGGTCGTCCCGCCCAGCGAAGCGGAGTTACCGCCCTCATAATTTCCTACGTTTGCTCCATCGATCGTGAAGTAGTTGGACCTCGGCGTGGCTCCGTCGCTGGTGAAAAACGCGCCAGCCTCCCCCTCGGACCCTCCTTCTGACTGATGCTTCGTGATGCCTGCTTGCAGCAAGCTCAGAGAGATGTAGTTCCGGCCGTTTAGTGGCAGTTCGACGATTTGCTGTGCATTTACCAGTCCGCCCAACACCCCCTCGGTTGTGTTCACCATGGGTGCTTCGGTCGTGACCACGACCTGTGATGTTGACGCTCCCACCTGGAGCGTGAAGTTCACCACGGCGGTCTCTGTAACCTCCAAAGTTAGGCCTTCCCGAGTCTCCGGCCCGAATCCAGTTTTCTCAATCTTTATCGTATAGTGACCGGTCGGAAGTGCCGGGACCCTATATTCGCCGTCGTCGCCAGTAGTCACCGTCCGCATTAAATCCGTGTCAGAATTGCGCACCGTTACGGTTGCATTCGGCACCGTCGCGCCGCTCGCGTCAGTCGCGACTCCTTGAATTGTCCCTGCAGGTATCTGCCCGAAGGTTGGGATTGCTATCAGCCCCAGGGCCAGCACCCCAAGAAACCTGAGAGCGTACGCACGTTTGCCGGATTGCATGCTGCCTCCTAATTTGTTCCCGTTTAATGCCAGATCGATTCTGCGGGTACCAATTAGCAGGCGTGTCGGTGCTTTGTCAAGAACAAAACGAATTGTAAATTCGCACATTTGATGTGCAGGGGCACGCGCGTGAGAATACCTGGGGGTTTGAAGAGCCAACGCGCAACTTCGGTCGAGTCCGCCGGCGTCGTCCTGGCCGATTCAGAGGCCACATGTTGATTACGCCGGTAATCATTGGGTATAACCAAGATCAGACCATCAGGACTGGAAATATCCGCAACAGACGTGCACATGTGTTCCAGCAACCGTTTGACTGCATCGTTTCCAATAATCTCTATCAGTTGGAGTGACAGTCCGATCGGGCCGTGCGGATTACCAATCACACCGACACTTGGCACGCAGACATGAATTGACAATTCGTCGAAGAATGTCAGCCGCGGATCAGGTTAGCGTGAAGAACCCATTGGAATACGCACGGCAGTGGGGGTCGATGCCTTCAGCGGCTGCGACAAGTCAGGAAAGAAGCTGGAATGACGCAAATGACGCCGGTCTCACCCATGTTCGTTGCGAGGATCTTGATCATCCAAAACAACAATGTGACCCGAGGGACTTTGCTCAAAATATCGGCCCCGGTCTCCAAGACCTTTTCGCGTCGAAACTTGTTCCTCGAGAACCAGATGTTTCACTCGCAACCGGACTGTACTTAGCGCGTCCTGCGCCTGCGGAAGCCGCTCACGCCTCATGCGTCCTGGATCCAGCCGGGCTTCCAACCGAGCGCCATCAGGCCTATCTCGAACATTCTCAGCTTCTTTGATTACGAGCTCTTAGGATTTTCTACCAGTGCCCGGCGGCCTACCTCGGCAGACCGTCTGCTCCGAGCCGAACAACAAGATTCAATATGCCGACAGTTATTCATGATGCGTTATCAGGCGACGACCTCAACGCCGGTAAAGACACGGGGGAGCTAATCAGCAGGGACAACACAGATATCATCAGCAGACCGATCCCCAGCAAACCATACCCATAGAGAAAACTTCCCGTGTGTTTGTTCAGATAGCCCACGGCCAGTGGGCCAAAGAATCCTCCCAGGCTTCCGATCGCGGTGACCACTCCCATTACAGACGCTGCCACATTGCGCGGGAGTGTTTCCGAGGGAATCGCCCAGAAAGGACCGAGTGCCCCATACGTTCCAATGCCCGTCAGGCATATGAACACAAATGCAAGGGCAGGCCATCGCTGGCTCGTCAGGACGCCCATCAGCAAGAAAATTCCGCCGAGTGCAAATGCCGCAGAAATGTGGCCACGTCGCTCGCCTGTCCTGTCGGAGTGCCACGAAATCAGAAGCATCGCGATTATTCCTACAAGGAATGGTCCGGTGGCCAAGCCTCCTATTCCGACGTGGCTCAGTGTCTTGGCCTTTTCCAGTGCACTGGGCAGCCAGAACAGGAAACCGAACTCCGCACTCATGCGAAGGAAATAGATCAAGATCAGCAGAATGAGTTGCGGCCGGACCAGAGACGCCAAGATGGGTGCCGGCTTGACCGGTTCGAGTCCGGCAGCCTCGCGTTCGAGCGTTGAATCGAGGTATTCGCGTTCTTCCGGAGAGATCCACTTTGCTTCGCGAGGATGGTCATAAATCAGGTTGAGCCATATCGCCAGCCACAGAAAAGGCAGTGTACCTTCAACGATCAGCATCACCCGCCAGTCCCAGCGGTCCAGGATCAAACCAGAAAGCGGAGACGAAATTATGAGCGCCAGCGGTCCGCAAACGAGCCACATTGCATTCGCTCGAGCTCGTTCGCGCCTGGGAAACCAGTGCGATACGAGGACGAGCGTTGCCGAAAACACACCGCCCTGGGTGACGCCCAGGAGCAGGCGCATCCACCACAGTTCCGGCCCCGTCCGAACCAAACCGCAGCCAACCGAGGCGATGCCCCAAGCGACCATCAGAATGGCAATGAAGCGTTTCGCACTCCACCAGTTTGCAATTTGCCCGCCCGGAATCTGAAGTAGCAGATAACCCCAGAAAAAAATTCCCGCGATTCCGCCAGCCTGCGCGGGATCCAAGTGCAAGTCGCGGCTCAAAGAAGGCAAAGCCATCGAAATGTTAGTCCGGTCGGTATACGCAATCGTATAAGTAATGAGAGCGGCCGGGATGATCCGCAACCAGCGTTGCTGCCGCACTAAACGAACCTCGTGTGCAGAGAACTCGACGTGTCGCCGTCAGGTGCCGTGCGTCTGGCTCTTTTCAGCACGCGCGGAGACCTCTGGGCTGAACCGTCCGATTAATGAGCCCATAAGGCGTTTCACCCTTCAGGCAAGCAATCACTTGCGCGATCGCGCTGGCCTGCATGTTCGAACGCGCCTCCTGGCTGAGCCAAGCGGAGTGCGGCGTCAGAATGACCTTCGGATGGTTCCGCAAGAAAGCTTGAGCCGGCGTGGGCGTCTCGGAATCCAGTACATCGAGAGCGGCACCTGCGATTTTCCCGGTGTTGAGCGCAGCTAGGAGCGCTGCCTCGTTGATAAGCCCTCCACGCGCGGCGTTAATGATAAAGACCGTATCTTTCATCTTCTGGAATGCGGCCTCTCCAAACACCTGATGTGTCTCGTCATTGAGCGGCGCATGAATGGAGATAAAGTCAGACCGCCGGAGCAAGCTTTCGAACGAGACTGGTTCGATCTTCAGTTCTTGAGCGCGGCTTTCGGTGAGATAGGGATCATAGACGACGACGTACATACCGAGCTGGAATATCTTGCTGGCAAGCAATGATCCGATCCGCCCAAACCCAAATAAGCCGCAAACCTGTCCTCGTAGCCGATGTAATGCGGGCATTTTGGCAATTGACCATGGTTCGACGGCCGCTAAGGCCATGGCGGGAACGATCTGTCGGCTGAGCATCAGTAAAAGCGTGAGGGCGTGATCGGAAACTTCATCAATACAATAATCGGGGACATTCGCCACCATGATGCCGTGGTTGGTCGCTGCGGGGATGTCGATCGTCTCGACTCCGATCCCGTAGCGCACGATGATCCGGCAGCTCTTCATCGCTGCAAGCACACGTTCGGTGATCAGCGCCCTCCCGGCAAGGACGCCATCAGCATCTCGGCACAATTCGATGAGCTGATCCTCACTCCCTGCCTGCCCCACCACCAGATTCCAACGAGCCTCCTCGACGGCTCGCCTCTCGTGATCGACCTGTGGGAACCGATGGTCCGTGATTACAATCTTCACGTTTGCCACGCGGCAGGACTGCGGAGGGTTGAAAGCACGCATTCGATGGATAGTTTCGAAATTGGGAGAGCCTCTTCCTGAGAAATGATCGACGAATTCAACTTCGGAACTGATGCGGCTCCCCCGGTCCGTCGCGCCTCGGTACCCACACGAATTAGATATCCCAATCTCTCGACACTGTCAAGATGCAATGAATTACCTATTCGCAATAACGTTTCAGGTACGACGCATCGGCACAAACAATCGCTAAAACGATCGGAAGGACGTCGGGACGCGAGCTCAATGAAAGCGGGCGATTTCCAACTAGAATATCGGCGGTTGGTATGCGATAGTTCGAGATTCTACGGTCTGCGTTTCATTTCGGTACATCCAGAAGTTGAGGCGCGCTGTGGCCGACATTTGTGAACGTGATGATCCGTTCGATCCATCCAGCGCCTCGTTTACCGTGTCCGCTAGCAACCTCGCAGAGAGGTTGTGCAGTCGGAGCCGTCGCATGAATACGGCCAATTCGCTGGCCAAGAAATCTTCGCTGATCATAGAGGAGTACTAATGAATCGCCGAAGCACCGGTGGGCATAAGCAGAAGAACAATCATGCCCTGATTCTCCCTTCCACACGAGCGGGGGCAAAGGATCGGCAGTACGTGACTGCCTTGGCGCGGGGCATCGAGATACTTCAGTGTTTTAGCCCTTCAGAACCTGAGTTGGGCACCGTCGAAATCGCTGCTAAGGTCAGATTGCCGCAACCTACGGTGTGGAGATTGTGTTACACCCTGATGAAGAAAGGCATCTTAACGTACTCGGCCTTGACCAAGAAACTGCGGCTCGGCGTGCCAGTGCTTGGGCTTGGCTACGCAGTGGTTGCGAGCCAGCAGATTGCCGAGATTGCACGGCCGTACATGCAGGCGATCGCGGACCGGTTTCAGGGTAGCGTGACCTTAGGGGCGCCTGACGGTCTAAGCATGATCTATCTGCAGCGTTGCGAGAGCACGTCGGCCGTGCTTATCAATAATCATGTGGGCTCGCGAGTGCCGATCGGCTATTCCGCTATGGGATGGGGTTATTTGGCGAGTCTCGCTCCCGAGGCCCGTGAAGATAAGCTCAAAGAAATACGCGCGGCAGAGGGTTCGCCCTGGATCCAGACCGAGCGACGGTTGAAGGCGGCGCTCAAGAGCTATTCTCGCGAAGGCTACATCGTAAATAAGGGCTCGCTGCATCACCAGATCAACGGGGCGGCGGTGCCGATTCAGTTCCGGGACACCGATACACTACTGTGTCTGAGCTCGAGCGGAATTGACTCAGTATTTACTGACGAGAAGCTTCGACAGCTCGGCGTGTCGCTGATCGAACTAGCGTCGATGCTTCAGAGCGTCCCGCCCCGGCAGCGGACAGTCAATCGACCCAGTTACACGTAAAACATAATCCCGTCGAGCTGAAACTTGAGTGCTTGAAAGTCTCGTTCCCAGCTCGCCGGCACGCACCCCGTCCGTAAGGGCCGAACAAGGATCGCGGCTCAGCGAGGCGGTTTTTCCGGTGCGCTTCTATTTGTGCGGCCCGTAATCCTTGTGGTTCCCGTTGCGAGTGTTCGTGATGGTGAAACTGCCATCGGCGCGCGCGGACACTTTGATGTAATGAACCGCCCCTTCGTCCGGAACACCCGCCGAGGACGACGTACCGCCCACTCCCAGGTTCGCGATGAACTGCTCAGGCGAATTATGGTCGGCCGCGTCAACTGCGTAGTGAAGCTGCCAGACGTCTTCCAGTCCCGGCGAACTCTTGAGCGTCTCAAACGTAGCGATCGCTCCGCCCTTTTTTGCGCCGTTATTCATCACCGCCGCTCGCGGATGCATCGCGTGGACCAACATCGGCAGGCTAGAAATATCCTGCCCATGATGCGACACCAAATACAGATCGATCGTACCTATGAGATTGTCGGGACAGGCCAAATCATGCTCTTTGTTCCACGTGAGATCGCCGAAATCAACCATGCGGAATTTTCCCAGGGAGATGACCATTCCGACGGACTGCTTATTCTCGCCGCCGACGAGCGGCTCCTTCGTCTCGTCTTTTGACTGGAAATCACTGCACAGAGGGTTCGGAGCTCCGGCGCCATGCAGCGGCTTGGCGATCGTTACGGCGGCTGCGGACACAACCTGGACGTCGACACCCTTAATCGGAAGCTGGTCGCCGGGCTTGGCCAAGATGTGCTGACCCTTGTCGCGTAACGTGAGATATCCAGCATAGATTTTCTCGGTGTTTTCGCCCACATTTTGCCCGTGATCAATAAAGGTCTTGATCGGAATTCTAGCCGCGAGATCTAGGACCCCGCCCGCATGGTCTGCATGATAGTGCGTCAGCACTAGATAGTCGATTTGGGTTATGCCGGCTTCTTTGGCAACGCTGACGATGCGATCGGCATCGCGCCCTCCGGCCCAGCCGGTATCGACCAGCAGCGATTGCCCAGATGGCGAGACGAACAGAGTGGACTGCCCTCCCTCGACATCAATGAAATAAATTTCCAGCCCCTTGCGCGGTTTAGCCCATCCGATTGCACATGACAACATCACAGCGGCAGCGATCAGAACGAGCGGTGTCTTCTGCACCAGGCGTCCTCGGATTCCGAACCGGAAATTCCAATTTACTTTTTCGGCCATAGAACGCCCTGGTCCTGCTTCGTAACGGGCCCCATGCCTTCGTACACAAATTTCTGGAGGCGCTGCCCGTGATAAGTCTCGGTTGTAAAGATATTGCCCTTTGAATCCGTCGCAATGCTATGTACTGCGTAAAACTCGCCTGGCTGGCGTCCTCCGTCTCCAAAGCTGGTCAGGACATCAAGCGTTGCGCGGTCGATAATGTGGATCCTCTGGTTGGTTCCATCGCTTGCGTAAAGATACTTTTGCTGAGGATCTTTCGAAAAGGCCAGGTCCCAGATCGATCCGTCGCCCAGCGTCTTTGGATAGTAGAATTTTTCCCTTATATAGGTGCCGTCCGGCTTGAATACCTGGATACGGTCATTCTTGCGGTCGCAGACATACAGCAAGTTATCGTCCGAGAGCACCGCGCAGTGAACCGGACTGCGAAACTGCTGATCGTGCGGCGCGTCCGGATTGTACGGACCTGGATCGGTGTCGTCTGGCTTATGGCCGTACGCACCCCAATGTCGCTTGTATTGCCCGGTATCAGCGTCGAACACAATTACTCTCTTATTGCCATAGCCGTCGGCGACATACAGCTCATTGGTTTTAGGATCGACCCACATTTTGGCCGGTCCTTTAAGGTTCGCAATATCATTGCTGCCCTTGCTCGCACCGGCCTTCCCAATTTGCATCAGGAACTTTCCGTCCTGAGTAAACTTCAAAATCATACTGTCGTGGTAGGCGCCTGAATCGACGTGCCCCTCATCTGCCGCGGCTACGGCATCTCCTTTGCCGTTGCCACCGAGCCACACATTCCCTTTGTAGTCCACGGTGATTCCGTGCATGGAGAGCGGCCATTCGTACCCCGGGCCAGGTCCACCCCAGTGGCCAATTAAATTACCGGCTTCATCAAACTCGAGAACGGGCGGGGCCGCAGCGCAGCAGTCACTTCCAACAGGAGTCTGTTGCAGATACACCTCTTTCGGATCGAGAGAACCCTGGCGATGAGTAATCCAAATATGGTCGTTGGAATCAACCGACACGCCAATCGTCATTCCAAGTATCCAATGGTTCGGCAAAGGCTTCGGCCACAGGGGATCCACCTCAAACATCGGCGCCTGGACACCGCCCGACTGGGCAGCAACCCTCCTCTCCAACAGGGTAGACGCAGCCCCCAATATGGCAATCACTGCCAAAAATACCCCACCCGTATATAGATATCGCTTCACGATCGGTCCCTCATTTCCAACGCAACATGTGCGCGACACGACTCCAAAACCGATACCAGCAGGCGGCGCAGCCGACTTTTTCTGATATCTTCGGGTTCAGTATACACAATTCGCCTGGCGAGTCAGCCCAAAACTCGGACTTGAGAAAGATATGCTGGCAATGTCGGTTCTTTCTTGCCGAAGCGATGTCCTAACAGACTCTGACTATTTTGGAGAGACGGTTCCGTATTGGCTTGGAGAGCTCCCGGAATCCCAAACCTGAGCGCAAGCGCGAAGAGGATATGTCCTTGGTCTGTGTTAACTGAAAGCCCTGCATGCCGAAGGCAACGTGGTCGAGTACGCCACGGATGGCGATGGGGCTTTTGACAAAGCACCGCAGCTTCCCGGGGACCTATTTGTTCTGGATATCATGCTGCCGCGGCGAGTGAATTCACCGTTTGCCCGGACGTTCGAAAGGCTCGTCTCATCACCCCGATTTCAATACTGGCGGCGCGCGGACAGTCGTCCGCATTTTGTGAGATTTCGCTGCTGCGTCCATTTTTCCGTGCGACACCCCTGAGATGCCCATCGTACGTTTCTCCGATACCACGTTATCCTCTCGACTGTTGCGGGGCGGAGAGGCAGGAATAGGCAGCACGACAACAAACGTCATCATCCCGGTAATGAGGTAGAACCCCTGTGTGCCGTTACCGCTCGCCTGTCGCGGGCAAGCGAATAACGACGGCCCGAAGGCGGAAGCGAATGCCCCCGGGGAGCATCATTAAGCCAAAACGGGTCTCACGTGCCGCGGCCCGAAGTAATCCGCTCATTCCGCGACCTGCGGTTTGCGAATTGAAAGATGAACTGTAACAACGGTCTGGTACATCTGCGAATACACAATTCATTTATTCTTGACAAGTGCGGAGTGACTGGGATATTTAGGGAGTGCGTGTAACAGTCGGCGCTTGGCTAATCAGCAAGGCGGGATTACGTGGGGAGCAGTTTGGGCCAATCGCCCTGGGCTACCTCAACAAGCACATCCTCCGCGCCACGCTGTAGGTGCGAGCGCATTGCCTGACCAAGAATCCACTGAAGAACTTTCGAGGTGTATCCAGCGTCTTTTTCTCGGAATGGACGATCTGCCGGGGCAGGCTGCCGAGCATTGGTAGAAAATTCGAAGAGGTCGTAATCAAAGGAGCAGAGAATGTCCGATATAGGACTGATGGCAGTCGATTGGGAAGCGCGGCTGGACCCAGGACGGATGAGACGGGAGCGGCTTCAGCGGGCGAAGGACGCGCTGAAGAACTCGGACCTGGATGCGCTGTTTATCTTCCGTCCGGAAGATGCGCGTTATCTCACGGGTTATCGGCATCATCTCGGGCCGGCGATTATCGTGGGAAATGCGGTCGTCGTGCTGGCTCGAGACAGGGAACCCGTGCTCTGGACGATGGATTTCGAGCAGTGCCGGTATCGAATGCCGTGGTTCGACAAGGAGCAGTTCCAGCCCCGGGCGAATTTCCGTGAGCGAGGTGGCGCGAAGAAGTGGGTGGATCAGGCCGAGGGATTCTTTGGATCATTTGCAGGAAAGAAAGTGGGTATTGATATCTGGGATTTCAGCCTGGAAGCCTCGATTCGCGAGGCCCTGCCCAAGACCACATTCGCCGACGGTTATCAGAACGTACTGATGCGCGCGAAGGAGATCAAGACCCAGGACGAGATCCTATGCCTGAAGATGGCAAACGCATTTACAGAGGCGGCGCTGGATCGTGCGATTGAAGCGTTGCGCCCCGGAATCAAAGAGTGCGAACTGCTGGCGATCGCCTGGCAGACCATGACGGCGCTCGGTAGCGAATGGACGCAGTGCTCGAATATCATTACTTCGGGTCCGAATACCGCTCCTTACCGGCGGTTTACATCGGACCGAATCATACGCAACGGTGACCTGGTGATCATCGACATCGGCGCTGGCTATAATGGCTACTGGGGAGACTTGACCCGCACCTGGGTCTGCGGCAACGTCAAGCCGACCGCGGAAATGCGCGACATGCATCAGAAGACCTACGATGCTCTGTTCAACGCGGCGAGCAAGGTGCGTCCCGGTGCGACGAATGCGGAAGTATTCGAGGCTTCCGTGCCGCATGTTCTCGACAACCTGGGCCACGCGGCTGGTTTGTGCCCCTGGGAAAGTCCGCATTTCAGCTACGCGTCGAAGGATGCACCGGTGACGCTCAAAGAAGGAATGGTGTTCAACTTCGAGCCCTATGTTGGGAAGGTCGGCGTTGGCGGCATCCGGCTTGAGAACAACCATATCGTGACCAAGGACGGCGTGGAAATCTACACGACGTATCCGTTCGACGAACGGCTGGTGATCAATCCGCACCCGCTCGACGCCACCACGGCAAGGACGCGCTAAAGCGTAGACAATGACCGGCGAATCCGGAGGAGAGCGGCTCCCCTCGTTCCAGTTGGACGGCTGCATCGCGGTAATTACCGGTGCGAGCGAAGGTATCGGTCGTTCCTTCGCTCTCGCTTTCGCCCGCGCCGGAGCGGAAGTAATCCTTGTTGCTCGGCGCCGGGAAAAGCTCCTGGAAGTGCAACACGAGGTGGAAGCGGCCGGACGCAAGGCTCACGTGGTTTGCGCGGACCTGGCCAGGATCGGCGACATCACTTCTCTTGCGGCAAGTGTCTCCAGAATTGTTGAGGGTACAGAGCAGAGGTTAATTCTCCTCAACAACGCCGGATTTGCCTTTACGAAGCCCGCGCTCGATGTGACCGAAGAGGACTGGGACCGTGTCTTGGATCTGCACGTTAAAGGAACTTTTTTTTGTTCACAGTACATCGGTCGGCTAATGATCGACCGCGGCTACGGAAAGATTATTAATTTGAGCTCAACGTGGTCCAAGAGCACGGATATGGGCAAAAGCACCTACGGCCTGGCTAAAGCGGCTGTGTCGCACTTGACGGCGGCTTTATCGACCGAGTGGGCGCCCTTAGGAGTGCGCGTCAATGCCATCGCCCCTACGATAACGCTCAGCGAGAATACCAAGCGCCATGTAAGGGAAAATCCAGAGCGCGCCCAGCGCTTACTCAAGCGCATAAAAATTGGGCGGTTCGGCGAAATCACTGATCTCGTCGGAGCCGCGATTTTCCTGGCAAGCCCTGCCTCGGATTTTGTCACTGGTCATACATTGTTTGTCGACGGCGGTTGGCATGCAGCCAGTTGACCGGCGTAGGATCAGTAAAAACAGTTCGGCTCGATGAACTCGTTCATCCGGATGAGTTGTTGAGTCTCTCTGAACGGAGCAAAGTTGAGCGAGTACGACGTACTGGTGATCGGCGGTGGCAACGCCGCGATGTGCGCTGCGATGGTGGCTCGACGTCATGTTCCGCGGGTGCTCGTGCTCGAGCGCGCCCCCGAACACATGCGCGGTGGGAATACCAGACACACACGGAACATCCGCTGTGGTCATGAAGCGGGAGACGATTTTTTCTCCGGACCGTATGCGGACGAAGAGTTTCTCGACGATCTTATTGGAGTGACCGGTGGCCCGGCTAACTTGGAATTGGCCAAGTTCGCCATCCGCGAATCGCGGACGCTGCCGGGATGGATGGCCGATCACGGCGTGAGTTGGCAGCAACCTCTTGCCGGGACACTTCACCTCGGACGCACGAATCGTTGGTTTCTCGGCGGGGGGAAAGCGCTCATCAACGCCTACTACCGTACAGCCATCCGTATGGGAATCGACATTCGCTACAACACTTCGGTCGAAGACCTTCTTATTGACGGTGGCAGCTTCAAGGCGGCAGCGCTAAAGGGCGAGGCGCAGGAATTGGTAAAGGCCCGCGCCGTGGTTATCGCCGCCGGCGGCTTTGAAGCCAACCTCGAATGGCTGAAGCAGTTTTGGGGTGAAGCAGCAGACAACTTTATTGTACGCGGCACGCCCTACAACGACGGCACGATGCTGGCAAACCTACTCGAGAAAGGTGCGAAACCCATAGGAGATCCCAAGGGCTTTCATGCGATCGCCGTCGATGCCCGGGCGCCGAAGTACGACGGTGGCATCGTGACGCGGCTGGACGCGATTCCGTTTGGAGTCGTAGTCAATCGCGATGCCCGTCGATTTTACGATGAAGGGGAAAATATTTGGCCCAAGCGTTACGCTATTTGGGGAGGTCTCATAGCGACGCAGCCGGGGCAAATCGCCTATTGCATCGTCGATTCGAAAACTATCCGCCGCTTTCTCCCTCCCGTGTACAAACCGTTTCAATCGGATACGCTTGATGGTTTAGCTCGCGCCCTCCAGCTCGATCCCGAAGTATTTACGGAAACGATGGGAGCCTACAATCGGGCGACATCCGGGAACACCAATCTCCGTATGGACATTTTGGACCGAGCCTGCACCAACGGCATTCAGCCGCGCAAGAGCAATTGGGCATTGCCCATTGATCGCGCGCCCTTCTACGGGCTACCCCTTCGTCCCGGCATCACTTTCACTTATATGGGCGTCACCGTGAACGAAAAAGCGCAGGTTCTCGATCGAAACGAACGGCCCTTCGAGAACGTTTATGCAGCTGGTGAAATTATGTCCGGAAATATTCTTACGAAAGGCTATCTCGCCGGGTTCGGGCTGACGATCGGAAGTGTGTTTGGCCGACTGGCAGGTAGCGAGGCTGGTTCTCATGCCCGAACTTGACCTTTTCAAAGAGGCCGACCGCCAGCTGACGATTTGCAATGCCTGCCGCTACTGCGAAGGGTATTGCGCGGTTTTTCCCGCGATTGAGCTGCGCCGAGATTTTGAAAAAGGAGACGTCCTCTATCTAGCGAATCTTTGCCACGACTGCCGCGCTTGTTATTACGCCTGCATGTATTCTCCACCCCACGAATTTGCAATCAACATCCCGAAAATGATGGCCGATGTGCGGGTGGCGAGTTACCGACGCTGGAGCTGGCCGGACTTGCTCGCTCGATCTTTTGCGAATCGCTGGGCGGGCATTGCGCTGGCGATTTCTACCGTCGCATTGGTGGTAATTCTATCGGGCGCGCTGGTCAATCCGGCGAAAATGTTTGCCAGCCACCGCGGCCCTGGAAGCTTCTACGACGTCATTCCTTATCTCGTGATCGTGATCGCGGGAGGGACATTGTTTTTTAGCGCGATCTCCATTTGGCTCCTCGGCAGTGTTCGTTTTTGGCTAGAAGCGGGAGCCCAGCCGCGCAGGCCATTAAATATCAAGGGACTTGCCGCAGCGGTAGGCGACGCCCTGGGTTTGCGGAATCTCAAGGGTGGCGGCCCCGGATGTTCGTATCCCGAAGAGAAGCCTTCTTCGGTCCGCCGCATTTACCACTATTTTGTCTCCTGGGGATTTCTGTCTGCTTTCCTGTCCACTTCGCTCGCTGCCATCTATCAGGATTGGTTCGGTTGGCTTCCGCCCTACTCGCTCAGAAGTGGGCCCGTAATCCTGGGAAGTGTTGGCGGCGGCGCAATGATTATTGGAACTATAGGTCTCCTCTGGTTCAAAACCAGGAGTGATCTCGCACCCGCTCCGACCCGAGGGAGCAGCTTGGATTACATATTTCTTGGAATTCTGGGACTAGTTTCGCTAACCGGCATGTTGACGCTCGCATTTCGCAGCACGCCGGCGATGGGGAGCATGCTGACCGTCCACTTGGGCTTGGTTGCCGCCATGTTCGTCACTGCCCCGTACGGAAAATTCGTGCATTTTCTATATAGGTCCCTCGCGCTGGTCAAGTACCACGTCGAGCAGAATCTGTTGCACTGATCGCAGTGGCACGGAATCGTCTTGGGCCCCTGGGAGGATCGATGAAACTCGTTCGGTTTAACGGAGGCCGAATTGGCGTCTTGAAGGACGACTTTATCTACGATGCATCCGCCGCAATCGGTCTCGATCCGGCAGCATGGCCTCCCGTTGGAATGACCCAGCTCATAAAGAACTTCAGCGCTCTGCGTCCAAAACTTGAGGCAGTTTTGAAACCTCCGGGTATTCCTTTGGGGAACGCACATCTCGATGCGCCCATCGTCTGGCCCAATAAACTGATCGCATATCCCGTGAACTTTGTTGAGCATGGCAAAGAAAGGAATGTGACCCTTCGAGCCGACGTCAATGGGTTCTTCCTTAAGGCCAATTCCTCATTGAGTGGCCCTCAGGACCCCATCGTTCTGCCAGACCTGCCAGACCGCGAAATCCATCACGAATGCGAACTCGCGATCATCATCGGCAAGACCGCGCGCCATATCAGCGTATCAGACGCGCTCGGCTGCGTATTCGGATACGCCTGCCTGATCGACGTTACGGTGCGCGGCAAGGAGGACCGCGTAATGCGCAAGTCCTACGATACTTTCTGTCCTGTCGGCCCGGCCATCGTCACAGCCGACGAGGTAGGAGATCCGAGCTCACTCGACCTGAGATTGTGGGTGAACGATGAGCTTCGCCAACAAGCAAATATGCGAGATATTATCCTCGACGTGCCCAACATGGTCTCGATGGCGTCTTCCGTTGCCACGCTTTATCCAGGTGATGTCATCGCGTCGGGAACGCCAGCAGGAGTCGGACCGATCAAGGTAGGCGACACGGTTACCATTGAAGTCGAACGCGCAGGCCGGATGAGCGTCGGCGTTGTGCAGGGCGCCGGCGGCGACAATCAAGCCATTCGCAAGCTGGCAGCTCAATGATCTGTAGGTGGCAGCAGGCGATTGGCTAGAGAAGGTCAGGATTGTGAGCGGTCAATGAAGAAATCCAAAATCTTAATCGCAGGATCCGAGAAGCCTTCGGTTGACCGTCGCAATTTCTTGAGGGGCGCCGTGGTCGGCGCCGCGACATTGGCTACCACGTCGGGTCTCCTCTCGGCACAACAGTCCGAAACACCGGCAGCCCGGCCCGTGCCGATGCCGTCTCCACCACCGGAAGTCGATCCTCCCGCGAACGTCGGCGTCATGTTGACGACCGATCGCCCTGGGAGCGACTTCATGGCAGATGTGATTAAGGCCTTGCCGTTCGAATATATCTGCGCCAATCCGGGCGACAAGTTTAGATCCCTGCAGGAATCTCTCACCGGACCCTACGGCGGGAATAAGAATCCCGAATGGATTACCTGTTTGCATGAAGAGTCAGCCGTAGGCATGGGCCATGGTTACGCGAAGATGGAAGGCAAGCCGTTGTGCGTGATCGCCCACGGCGCAGTCGGCCTGCAACATGCTGCCATGGCGGTCTACAACGCCTACTGTGATCGCGTGCCGGTGTACATCATTCTCGGCAATTCGCTGGACATTCCAGGAAACCATAGCGTGCAGGACGCCGCGGTTCTGGTTCGCGATTTCACGAAATGGGACGACACGCCCATTTCGATGCATCGCTTCGCCGAGTCGGCCATGCGTGCCTACAAAATGGCGATGACCCCGCCCATGATGCCGGTGGTGCTCGTGGCAGATAGCGAGATGCAGGAAAACCCAATGCCGCCGGGCCCGGAGCCCCGCATACCGAAGCTGACGGTGGCCGAGCCGCCGCAGGGTGATGTGGGCTCGATCGCAGAAGCAGCGCGTCTCCTAGCGCGGGCTGATAATCCCGTAATCGTAGTTGACAAGTACGCGCGGACCCAGGCTGGAATGGAACATCTTGTCGAGCTTGCCGAGTTGCTTCAGGCGCCGGTAATCGATGAGTTCGGTCGGATGAATTTCCCCACTCGTCATCCCTTGAATCAATCCTTCGCCCGCCGCGGGTTGGTTGCCAGTGCGGACGTGATCCTGGGTCTTGAACTCTCGTCACTCTATGGCACGGTCCACTCCACCACGGACCAGTTGGTTTCCACCTCCCGGTCGATTAAGAAGGATGGCGCAACGCTAATCAGCATTTGCGCCGACGATCTTTTGTCGAAATCCAATTACCAAGACACGGGGCGCTATACCGAAGTCGATTTGGCGATGGCGGCAGACGCGGAAACGACGATTCCGCCTCTCATCGAAGCCATCAAGCTCAATCTAACTTCCGATCTCAAGGTGGCCGCCCAGGCGCGTGGCGCCAAGTTGGCTGCGACACAGCAGAATACGCTCGAACAAGCGCGCGTCGAGGCGACCTACGCATGGGACGCAAGCCCGGTCAGCACGGCTCGCGTTTCCGCCGAATTGTGGGAGGCCATCAAGGGCGAGGATTGGTCGATGGTCTCGTACCTTATGCACTTCAGTTGGTGGCCGCTGCGAACGTGGCCCATCGAAAAGCACTATCAGTTCAACGGTAATACCGGCGGCCAGGGTATGGGCTACAACGCTCCAGCCGCGACGGGCGCTGCCCTTGCAAACAAGAAGCACGGCCGCCTAAGTATCAACATTCAGGGCGATGGCGACTTAATGTATGCCCCCGGCGTCTTGTGGACGGCAGCGCATCACCGCATTCCGATCCTGCATGTAGTGCACAACAATCGCGCCTATCACCAAGAGGTTATGCATCTGCAACGCATGGCCAGTCGGCACAATCGCGGAGTTGACTATAGTCGCGTGGGGATTGGAACCAAGATTGATGACCCGAACATCGATTACGCGGGGCTTGGGCGAAGTCTGGGATTGTACGCGGAAGGCCCGATCGTGGATCCCAACGAAGTTGGTCCAGCGCTCAGGCGCGCAATCACAGTCGTAAAACGAGGCGAGCCGGCAATCGTAGATATCGTCACGCAGCCGCGTTGAGGACACTCCTGTGAACAAGAATCCTTCATATCGCTTTCGCAGAGTTACCGACTCGGAGCGGACACGATCGCGGCGCTTACGAAAGCTTATGTTCGCGTTTGGTACGTCCGCGTTGCTCCCTCTAATCGCGCTCGTAGCGCTTCGTGCCCAACCAGCGGCGCGTTCTCAAAAAGCGCCCGCAAAGAAGTCCGACTCCTCACCGCCCGGCAATGCCGAGAATGGAAAGCAGCTCTTCATGCGAGATGGGTGCTACGAATGCCATGGCATGCAGGGACAAGGCTCGAACAATTACGGGCCGCGGTTGGGCCCCGACCCGATTCCGATGCAGGCCATCATGAATTACATCCGCAAACCCACAGGCAACATGCCGCCGTATACAGCCAAGCTTGTCTCGGACCAGGACGTGGCGGATATATACGCGTATTTGAAAGCGGTGCCGCGTCCGGTTGATATCAAGAACATCCCGCTTTTCAAGTAGGGATTCCGACTGCTGTCGGGGCACGAGGAGGGTAGTTGTGAAAATACGCTCGGACCTGATTCTTATCCTGCCTCTGGTCTCATTATTTTTCTTTTCGTCTTCTGCACCCGCTTACAGTGGTGAAAGTTTTAAGGCTCGGCTCTCTCCCACCCCGATCGACGCGGTATCCAAGAACACGATCACCGGCTCGGGTTCGCTGACGGCAGTATTGGCGGGAAACAGACTCATCGTCACGGGAACATTCGACGGGATGCAGTCGGCCGCCACGGATATTCACATCCACCGCGCACCGAAAGGTATTCGCGGGCCCGCAATTTTCGATCTCATCGTTTCGAAAAACACGAGTGGCAGCATCAGCGGCTCGGTCGAACTTACGCCTGCCGAGGTCGACGATCTCGAGAACGGCCGATTCTACGTGCAGATTAACTCTGAGCGCGCCCCCGCTCCAGAAGGCAATCTGTGGGGCTGGCTCTTGCGCTAGGGAGAATTCATGATTGTAGGACGGAAAGCAGATCGATTTCTGGCGGCAACGGCAGTCGCTGTCCTCGGCATTTCGATAGCCGCTGCGCAACAGTCCGAGACGACCGGACTTTACACCGCGGAACAAGCGAGCGCAGGTCGCGCCTTGTATCAGGCGAAATGTGCCAGTTGCCATCTCCCTAATCTCCGTGGTGCGTTCGAGGCGCCTCCATTGGCGGGAGCCAATTTCATGAACGTCTGGGGCAGTCGCACGACCAAGGAGCTATTCGATCTCATCCAGACTGCGATGCCGCTCGGCCATCCAGCCTCGCTCAGTAATCAGGACACAGCCAGCATCGTTGCCTATATTCTTCAATTCAATGGCGCTCGACCCGGAATTCGGGCACTTACCCCGTCCACGACTGTGCCGATCGGAGACGTAGCTACAGGTGACGTGTCTGGGCAGCCTACCGTGTTGACGGGAACGGCATCTGGAGCCGCATCCGAAGGCGTCATCGGCCTCACGGTGACCGGTGAAGTAAAGAATTACGTGCCGGTCACCGACGAAATGCTGCGACATCCCAACCCAAATGACTGGCTGACCATCCGCGGAAACTATCAAGCGTGGAGCCACAGCCCCCTCACCCAGATCACAAGAGACAATGTGCATAGTCTTCGGCTGGCCTGGGTCTGGGCGATGAATGAGGGCGGCGGAGCAAATGAACCGACTCCGCTGGTGCACAACGGCATCATCTATCTCCCGAACACCGACAACACCGTGCAGGCGCTCGACGCCCGCACGGGCGAACTCATTTGGGAAAACCACGTCAGGCCATCCGGCCTGCAGGGCGGTGGGAATGATGGCAGGAACGGCCGCACCCTTGCCATTTATCAGGACAAAATATTCTTCTCGGCGACCGACGCGCGTGTAGCGGCTCTTGATGCACGCACAGGTAAGACGCTTTGGGAAACCGCCATCGCCGATAGCTCGAAGGGTTATTACAATTCGAGCGGACCCATCGTGATTGGGGGCAAGGTTTTGCAGGGAATGAGCGGTTGCGACCGCTATAGGGCGAAAGATGCCGAGCAAGGATGCTTCATCGTTGCGCTTGCTGCGGATACCGGTAAGGTGCTGTGGAAGTTCAACACGATTGCACGTGCGGGAGAGCCCGGCGGCGATACCTGGGGCAATCTTCCGAATATGTTACGAGCCGGAGGTGATGCGTGGATCACCGGCAGCTACGATCCGGAGCTGAATCTCACCTACTGGGGCGTCGCGCAAGCGAAGCCCTGGATGCGAGCCAGCCGCGGAACCAACGGTAGCGCACTCTATACCAGTTCGACTCTCGCCATCCGGCCCGATGACGGTACGTTGGCGTGGTACTTCCAGCATGTTCCGGGAGAAAGCCTCGATCTCGATGAAGTGTATGAGCGCGTTCTCATCGACAACGGTGACCAGAAGCTGGCTCTGTCGATCGGCAAGCACGGCCTGCTGTGGAAGCTCGACCGCCAGACCGGCAAATTTCTCGGCGTCAAAGAAACGCTATTCCAGAACGTTTTCTCGCACGTCGATTCGAACACCGGGAAGGTCACATACCGTGACGACATTCTCGCGCAGCGAATCGGAGAATGGATTCAGTTTTGCCCAAGCTCCGAGGGAGGCCACAACTGGCAGGCGATGAGCTATGACCCAGGAACCGGACGCTTGATCATCCCGCTGAGCCAGAGTTGTAATGAGATCTCTGGAAGAAAAGTTGAAGCGAAGGACGGATCAGGGGGAACGGCGGCCGACCGCCGCTTTTTTGAAATGCCGGGCACGGACGGAAAGCTGGGCAAGCTCGCCGCGTATGACGTGAAGACAATGAAAGAAAGTTGGAATCTCGAGCAGCGTTCTCCATTCATGTCCGCGGTGCTCTCGACCGGTGGCGGCTTGGCGTTCGTGGGGGATATCGATCGCAAATTTCAGGCGGTTGACGTCAAGACCGGCAAGGTTCTCTGGCAAACGAGACTTGGCACGTCGGTCCAAGGATTCCCGGTTTCGTTCGGCATCGACGGCAAACAATATGTTGCGGTCACTACCGGAGTGGGTGGCGGCAGCCCCAGAAACGCCCCCGACACCTTACTGTCTGAACTTCACTACCCAAAGAACGGGAACGCGTTGTATGTCTTCGAGTTGCCGGACAACAAATAGGAGTGATGGAAAAGCATTCCCTTAAGAGGAGATCTCATGAATTCGAAATTAGCGACGGCGCTACTCTCGGCACTGACCCTGGTTGCTCTCAGCGGTTCGCTCGGAGCGAATGCTCGAAACGACGCCGACGCTGCGCCGGGAGCATCGATTCCGATGTTTTCCACGGACGACATCGGGCGCCAAGCTCATTTCTACGTGGGCGGACATTGGGCCGGCCCCGCCGGCAAGGAAACCATGGATGGCGCCATGTACGTCGAGGCGTGGGCACCGAAGAAGATCCGTCATCTGTTTCCGGTGGTCTTCGTGGTCGGATCAACCGGGCAGGGCGCGTACAGTTTGATACAGACTCCAGACGGGCGCCCCGGCTGGGCTTACGATTTCGTCAGGCAGGGCTACACCATTTATATGATGGATTATCCAGATCAGGGACGCTCGGCCTACAATCCCGACCTCGACGGCAAGTTGAACGCCCCTCGTTCAGGCCCGCTCATGGAGGAAATCTGGACAGGCGGACGCCCACCTGCAAGTGAGGCGACGAGTTGGCCGCAGTACAAGAAGTATTCTCAATGGCCAAGCGACTCTCCGAACAAAGGACAAATGGGCGATCCTGTATTTGATTATTTCGCAAAGACTGAAACGCAGGCCCTGGTGCCAACCCCGGATATGGAGATGCACAACGCTGAAGCTATCGCGCAATTGCTCGATGTGATCGGGCAACCGGTCATCATGATATTGCACTCGGGAGCTGCGGGCGCCGGATGGCTCGCCATAGACTCCCGGCCGAAACTCGTCAAAGGAATCGTCGCGATCGAACCCGTCGCCCCTCCGATCGAGCAAGCGGAAAGAGGGAACACGGGACCGGCGCGTCTTTGGGGCATCACAAACTTGCCCATTCACTATGATCCTCCCGTTCGGGAAGCGTCCGAATTGAAGCCCGTCCGCCAGGACAAGGCGGACGGCCCGGGGCTCATTCCTTGCTTTGTTCAGAGCGAGCCCGCGCACAAACTTGTGAATTTCGAAACGATACCGGTCTTGAATTTCTCCGGGGAAGCGAGCTATCACCGCCCGTACGCTCATTGCATTGCCAAGTGGCTCAATCAGGCGGGCGTAAAGACCAAGTACGTCAACCTGGAAGACGTCGGACTGACCGGCAATGGCCATCAAATGATGTCGGAAAGGAACAGTGCCGGCATTTCGAAGTTTATGATGGCCTGGATTCAGGAGAACGTGCGTTAAGCAGATCGCGGATGATTTTCTAGTGATCGGGCCTCCGTGAATGCCCTTGAGTTTCCCTGTTCGGGCTCGGATTCAAACAATGGGCCACGTCTGCGCGTGAGCACGATGGTTTCAACCCGCCCTGACATATCTTTTCCGTATCTCCGATTTCTACTGTCGGTTCGACAAAAGCAATCCTGTATCCCTCGCGAGGATGGAGAAACGTGCTGCGAATAGCCGATTCACTCTTTTGACTTGACACCGCGCGGGGTGCGTGGGATATATGCAGTTCTTCGGTGTCGACGAGGGGATGCGTCTCGGTTCAGGCATCGGAATCGAGAAGCTTGCTGGCGGGTGCGGGCGAGACTCAGACTCCGTTCAGGTACGGGAAGCTACTATTATCGCGGCAGTCCGGACTGCCTCGGTTTTATCGAAGTCCTTGGACACAAATTACGAGATCGCGATCTACGGGTCGGGAACGTTCGTCGAACCGCAGGTTTGAATCTTCAGGAAAAAGGGGCACAAACGTGAAGCCTAGTTCTCTGATTGCCGCTTCTGGGCGCGCACTGCTAGTAACTGTTTTCGCGATTTGTTGCGCACAGCTTTCGCAGGCGCAGGTCACGACACCCAAATACGAGGTCGATCCGTCTTGGCCGAAGCCTCTGCCGGACACTTGGGTCACTGGAAACATTGGCGGAGTCTGTGTCGATGCCAATGACCATGTATTTATCGCTACTCGCTCCATCACTGATTTGACGGATAACGACAAGGAAGCCGGCGGGATTCCGTCGCCTCTGATAATTGAGTTTGATCAGGACGGTAAGGTCGTAAATAGCTGGGGCGATCCCAGTGTTGTTCCCCTGAGGTCGCACGGCTGTACATTCGACAAGGAAAATAACATTTGGCTTGCTGGCGACCAGGATGGCGATATTCAAAAGTACACTCACGACGGAAAACTCTTGCTACAGATAGGGCTGAAGGGCGTTTTGGATACATCGGATGGCACCGGCAAAGGTGTCGCCATGAATTCAAGCACCACCACCTTGAATAAGCCCGCCAGTGTCGCTGTCGATCCGGCCAACGGTGACCTTTACGTCGCCGACGGCAACGGCAACCGCCGCATCATCGTGTTTGATCGCACGGGAAAGTTTCTTCGCCAGTGGGGGCGTCAAGGTACGAAGGCCGAAGCTGATGCAGGTGTGGGCGGCGCATTTATGGGGATGCTCCACGGTGCGATGCTCGGTAACGATGGCTTGCTCTACGTATGCGATCGGCAGGGCGATCGCATACAGGTATTTGATAAGATGGGCAACTTCAAGAAAAATATCTGGGTCAGAAGCAACAACATCGTCCGCCCGGATTATCACGGCACCGTGTTGTGGATCGCATTTTCCTCCGACTCGGCCCAGAAATACATGTTCGTTGCCGACGAACACTACGACACAATTGATATTTTCGATCACGCCAGCGGCCAGCTGCTTTCTAGTTTCGGCCGTCCGGGTCATCAGGTGGGTGAGTTCGTACATCCCCATACCATTGCGCTCGATTCCAAGGGCAACATGTACGTCGCGGAAGAGGAATGGGGACGCAGGGTACAGAAGTTCAAGCTTGTAGGTGGTCAATAGGTTTGCGCAGCTTCCGCGATTGAATGGCCCGGGAGGCAGCCCTGCAATTCGTGCTAGTGGAGACAGACGCGCCACGTACGGCGGGCCTCCCTTAGAAATATATCTTCCCCACGATCTGAATCAGCCCTGGAGAGGCGGCACCTACGACTTCACCAAAAGTCGTGTCGCCGATATTTCCATCCACGGATTGAGGGCCATAAAACTGCGTAGATCTGTCCGAAGTTCGAGTTCCGGCACTGTGAAACCGGATGCAGCCAGAGCCAGCCCATGACTTTTTTGACGCCCTGTTTTCCGATTTTGTCGATATGCTTTTTTGAGCACGATTCAACGAATTGGTCGATGCTGCGACGGTCTTGTGATCCTTGCTCCGCCGATTTGTCGCTAAAATATTGCTCTACCACCTCCGTTACCGTGATCCGGGGCACCTTCCTTCGCCCAAGCAAGTCGGTGACATCCGATAGGACGAATAATTTGGGCTCTTCTAGACACTTTCGTTCATGAGGTCCAAGTGGTTGCGAGCGCGCCCAAGGAGGCGATTTTAGAACTTTCCTGAATGATTTCGTGGTTGCCGTGACACAGCGGGAGTTGCCGGCCGGACTGAGCGTGCGAGACGATTCGATCGCGTTGGGAAACGGCTTCAAAGGCGAAGTGTGGCTCATTTCTCAGATGCCTTGGGAAATCCGTCGCCAGACCGGACTATCCCCAATCGACCCGATGCAATCCCGGCACGTGATCGAAATGACGGTCTTTGCTCAGGACGGCAAGACCATACTGACGGGAGAGCGCCGCAATCCAAATGTCGTTAGAAGGAATGGGAGTGCCGGCTTTTTTCAGTTCACTCCGAAGCGCCGCATAAGAGGGGGCTGTTTCTTCATCGACGCGCAGTACGCGGTAATTGGGAAGCGATTCCTGAAGCCATCCTTCGTAACGTTTCCGATGGCGCGACTGCCGAATGCCGTAGATGTACTCTCCCAGGACAATGACTGGCACGGCGACCTCAGACGCCTCGCGAAGGATGGGTCCTAGGGAACTATCACCGTCTGCGACAGCAGACAATCCGCTCGTGTCGAGGATCACTGCCAATCCTCGCTATCGATCTGACCGAATTCTTCCTCAATGATGCGGTTAATCTTAGCCGTTTCCTTCCGCAGATGGCGGAGCTTGCCAAATGTTTTCATCCAAGGTTTGCTTTCCCGGATACGCAGTTTGTCCGCTAAGGCTTCCGATACCAACGCTCGAAAAGGAATACCGCGTTCGGCGGCAACCGATTTAGCGCGACGAAAAATGCTGTCGGGGATTTCCAGAGTCGTTTTCATTCTGCTATGCTCCCATATTTATGGGTGCCCGTCAATTGACGGCGGTGCGCCTAGTGCACGCAAGATTCCTCGGGTTCGAAGCCCTGGAGGCGGGCAGTCACGGACGGTCACCGACCGCTAACCTCACACGTAACACGGAGGCTGTGCTAGGATCGCGATCGACCTGTAAATCCAGCGAACCTTTCTCTGCTTCGAGTCGGCTCGGCTGTACAAGGTCCGACAATCTCTTATGCGTCCTTCAAAGATTCGGAACCTGCTCATGCTGGCGGTGCTGTTGACGCTCAGCTTTTGGGCGATCACTGGCGCTGCCAATTTAACAATCGAGTACAACTGGTGGAAAGAAGTCGGGCAAGTGGGTACCTGGATCAGCATGCTGTGGTACACCATTGCCCCCTTTGCGGCAGGCACTGTTTTGGCCTTCCTGGCGCTGTGGACGGCTCATCTGCAGGGGCTGCGTTTGGCCGGCATCCGTCAACGGGATTTCCCTTTGTACTCCCTGCTGGTTACGGTCGGCCTGGCCATCGTGGCAATAATCTTCGCCTCGGCCTCCATTGATTACTGGACGGTCATGCGCTTTTTCGGGTCGCATGGGCTTGCGCTGCCGCCCGACGCTTGGAGGGACCCCGTTTTTTCCCGCCCGCTTTCCTTTTACTTCTTCGATCTGCCTTTCTATTCAGAAATACTCTGGTTTGTGATTTCGCTCGGGATCCTTTGCGTCCTGATCTTCTGGGCCACGGCCCGGGGATGGCAGTTGTGGATGAGGGGCAGGGACGTGGGGGCTTTCGATCGGGGGCCCTTAGTGCTCCTGCTACCGGGCGCTAGCCGCACCGTTTTCGTCCGCATCGCCGTTACCCT
Organism: Candidatus Acidiferrales bacterium; assembly: GCA_049696975.1. Lineage (GTDB taxonomy): Bacteria > Acidobacteriota > Terriglobia > Acidiferrales > UBA7541 > Palsa-295. The sequence goes on from JBAVUW010000009.1 coordinate 44,784, forward strand.
TTTGCTACTCGGTCTCGCTGGCTTGTTTTACCTTGGCAACTACGACCTTCTGTTCAACTCGCACGCCTTCATGACGGGCGCAGATTATGTAGACGCCAAGATTACGCTCCCCCTGCGCTGGCTCCTCATTGTTGCTGTTTTGGCGACTCTCCCGCTTGCGTGGACGTCGAGATACAAGAAGGCCGCGATTCTGTTAGGAACCTTTTTCATTCTCCAATTGGCTCTTCCGACGATCATCAGCGCGGTGTACGTACGACCGAATGAGATTTCGATCGAACGGCCGTACATCGAGCGCCATATTCAGGCCACTGCGGCAGCCTTCGGCCTGGATCGAAACGCCACCGAGCGCCCTTTTGTCACGAGCGGGCAAGAAACGGTCAACGCCATACAAGACGCCACGCTGCTCGAAAACATTCGCCTGTGGGACCTGCGCGCCTACAGCGCAACGATCACCCAGATCCAGGCATTGCGTCCGTACTATATCTTCCCGAATACTGACGTAGACCGCTACTTCCCCAGCGGCCGCATCGAGCAGGTGATGTTGTCTCCGCGCGAGCTTGACGTGAATCAGTTGTCTACCGAGGCCAGTCAGAGCTGGGTGAATCCTCGGTTCATTTATACTCACGGCTTTGGCGTGGTCCTATCGGAAGTCAACAAAATTACGCCTGATGGCTTGCCTGTCTTGCTCATCGAAAATGCGCCGCCGGAAATAAAAGCGCCTGGCTTTCAGCTCACTCGGCCGGAGATCTACTACGGTGAGAGCACTCAGGATCCGGTGTTCGTTCATACCGCACGCGAGGAGTTTGATTATCCTTCCGGCGATCAGAACAAGTATTCAACCTACCAGGGAACGGGGGGCTTTCCGATCGGCTCTTTCCTGCTAAAGGCCGCAGCGGCGATATCCCAGGGCGAGCCCAACATGATCTTCACCGGCTATCTCACCGGGCAGAGCCGCATGATGATTTACCGCAAGGTGCAGACAAGACTGGCACATCTGGCGCCGTTCTTGAACTGGGACCCCGACCCGTACCTGGTAATCACCGATGACGGCAGGTTGGTATGGATGGTGGACGGCTACACGACGTCTCTCTCCCATCCCTACTCGGCGACACTCCCCGTGACCGGGGTGGATGAAGGTGCCAACTACATCCGCAATGCGGTGAAGGCCACCGTCGACGCCTATACCGGGAAAGTGTCTTTGTACGTATTCGATCCGAGCGACCCCATTATTCAGGTCTACGAGAATTTATTCCCGAAACTGTTCCGGCCCGCCTCGGAGATGCCCCCGGACCTACGCCGGCATGCCCGCTACCCTGAGGTTCTTTTCCGCGCACAAGCCGAGGCGTATCGCATTTTTCACATGCGCGATCCGCAAGTCTTCTACAACAAGGAAGACATCTGGGAGATCGCCCATACGCTATCCGGTCAGTCCGGGGCCCCCGAATCCATGCAGCCTACCTACGTGGTGGCCACCCTGCCTGGAGAGAAGGAACCGGAGTTCCTGCTGATCCTGCCTTTCACGCCACGGGGTAAAGACAATCTGATCGGGTGGATGGCTGCGCGTTGCGACGGAGATCGATTAGGGGACCTGGTCTACTTTCAACTCTCGAAACAGCAATTGATGTATGGCCCGATGCAGATTGAATCGCGCATTGACCAGGACCAGAACATCTCCAAGGATCTCACGTTGTGGAACCAGCAGGGCTCGCACGTTCTGCGCGGAAACATTATCGCTCTGCCGGTGACGGCCGGTTTTCTCTACGTTGAGTCCATCTATATCCAGGCCGGCGAAGCCCGCATGCCGCAGATCAAAAAGGTTGTGCTGGCCATGGGTGACCGGCTCATCTACCGGGATACGTTCGCCGAGGCCCTAAACGAGCTGACCGGCAGTCCATCCGCTCCCAGCCCCGCCCTTCCCGCGACTGCGTCGGCCGCTGCTCCGGCTCCGCTGTCCGCGGCCCAAGATGCCGCCGCGCTTGCTGAGCGGCTTAGCCATCTTCGCGATCAGGCCGAACAACTGGCCCGTGAGCTCGATGCGCTGGAAAAAGAGACGCAGAAGAAGAAATAAATTGTCTTTGGACTAGCTCCCGATGAACTGCATTACGTAGCAACTCTCGTTCCATTACTGACATACCGCGTTATCTCTAACGATGCCGGCTTTCGCAAGAATCATTTCGTGCGTGTATTGCTAGCCTCTGCAAATCATTGATGCGATCGTAGGGAATCAACGTGCGGTAGTCCAAATCGTTCGTGGCGCGCCGGAGGCGATATCCTGCCACAACCGCGAAGCCACCGATGCAGTGCAGCTGAATGGGTTCATCTAAGAGCGTGTCCAGCTCTCCTAGGAAGCCTCTCCATGGCGCAGGAAGGCCAAGTGTTTTGACATTATCTGATCGCAACTTGCATGCTGGTTGCGCGGGGCGCGGCACCTGCGATTTAACAGAGCTACGACTTCGCAATGAGTTTTTATATCCTGAGTAACCGATTGCGAATAATAGGGGGATGAATGGCGCAAGTTTGGTTAGTGACGGGCAGTTCTCGCGGTCTGGGTCGCGCGATTGTCGAAGCGGGCCTCGCGGCGGGTAATAAAGTGTTGGCGACAGCTAGGGACGTCGAGCCTCTACATGACCTATCGGAGCGCTACGGCGACCAGATCCAGCTCTTCGCCCTGGACGTGACCGACGAGTCCGCGGCAGCAAGCGCAGTGAAGGCAGCGATCGATGCCTATGGCTCGCTAGAGGTTGTTATCAACAACGCAGGATACGGCAATCTCTCGTCCGTCGAAGACACGCCGATGTCGGATTTTCGCGCACAGATCGAAACGAATCTCTTCGGGACGATAATCGTAACGAAGGCCGCTCTTCCGCACTTTCGCGAAAGGAAAGCCGGTCATTTTGTTCAGTTTTCGTCGATGGGCGGAAGGATCGGGCCTCCAGGGCGTGGGCCCTATTCGGCTGCGAAATGGGGTATCGAAGGTTTCTCAGAAGTGTTGTCGCGCGAAGTCGCACCGTTGGGAATCAAGGTCACGATTGTAGAGCCGGGGGGGTTTCGCACGGACTTTGCCGGCAGTTCCACCAAGCTGAGCGAAGGACATCCCGATTACGACTCGACGGTTGGAGCGACCGCTAGGTTTCAGCGGGGCTACAACGGTAAGCAGCCCGGCGACCCGAAGAAAGCCGCTAAAGCGATCGTGCGGCTGACGCAGGAACAGAAACCTCCCTTGCGACTCTTGCTCGGCAGCGATGCATATGACGGGGCGGAGAAGAATGACCTCGCTCGCCTAGAAGAAGCACGAAAGTGGAAAGAACTCAGCCTCTCAACGGATTTCGAGTTACAGCCTGCGCACCCGACGCAACCAGAGTGAGACTACTTTTTCGGGAATCCTGCCCACGGACAGGCACCGTTCCGCCTCGCTCAGATCTTACGAGCGATGAGTTTCAGTTCGCCAGACTTTTTCGTCATCACGCCGGTCACTTCGGCCTTGGTCCAAGGGCGCAGGCACGCCACGTGTGTTTCTCTTTGTCATCCCCTACTACTTCGAGGCCAGCGGCCTTCGCCACTTGTAGCGTGTCGCGTTGACTCTCGAATCGGTCCATAGCACGCACCGCGTCTTGATAGCGGGTAACGTCCGGTAGCGGATACCCCTTGACCTTGCCTTCGAAGAACTGGACCGTGAACATTCCCTGCGGGTCTGTCGGCGCACACTCTTCATCCGTTCTTTGAGTTCTTATACGCGACGGGATGCAGACTAGGCGCCGCCCAAAGCATCACGTGGAGGATGATTGACACGGATTGCAACCAAATCACGATACCGGTCGCGAATGTGAAGAACAAGCAACCGCTGATCGTAATGCTTGCCGGTCCGCAACTCGAGACGGTGAAGGCCGTTCTTCAAATTATGGTTCGGGATGAATCGAGGCCGGTATTTGATTTCGCGAACTACCGCAAGGAATGGTCGAAGGCCGTCGCGAAAGCGAAGCTTGGTACGTGGGACGCCGAGACTCAAACGAGGACGGGCGTGCGGATGCACGATTGCAGAGTGTCAGCCGCTATCAATTTGCTGGACAGCGGGGTGGACGAGCGGCTTGTACTGAAGATTGGGGGATGGAAGACGCGGGAAATGATGGACCGTTACAACGTGTCGAATCCCAAGCGGCTCAAAGCGGCGATAGAGCGCGCCGGCAAATTCGTGAAAAAGCGTCAAGCCGCCAAGCGATGATATAATTCGGCCACGGCGATATGGTCTAAGGGTTAGGACGCGACCCTCTCAAGGTCGAAATCCGGGTTCGAATCCCGGTATCGCTATAAAAGCTTCAGGCAACATTCTTCATTTTCTCGAACAGTTCATCGAGATCTCGGGTCGAAACGACGAACTTCTTTCCCATTTTGCCTTTCGGCAAATCGCCTGTCCGGATCTTCTCTGCAATAAACCACTCGGTAGTGCGCAGGTATACCGCTGCTTCAGGGACAGTCATATAAGGACTCGGAACGGACAAAAGAGGGTGGAAAGAATTAATTCGGTTTTGCCGGATTTATTACTCAACATCTCGCACACCTCGTTTGAATTCGAGGTGCGCGGAATTGCGATCCGACGCCTTGCCCGCTAGGGGCGCTTGATCCTCTGTTGCCAGCTGTCTCGGAATATCGCCCACGGCTTTCGGCGATCGCTTGCCGACATTACGCTACTCGACACGCCCGCATGAGGTTTTGTGGGCACGTTCGACTACGGCTCTCGCTCGCAATCATTCCGCTTTAGCCTGACAGCCTAGAACGTCGGAACCGAAGAGGGGTCACGCGCTACTCTTAAGGCGCAAATGCGACGTCCCGACGCGAAAAATCGACATTGGCGGGAGTCGCACAACTGTGACGGGAGAACCGCGAAGATAAGTTCCATTTGTCGAACGCAAGTCGTGCAGCAGGACGCCGTCGCGTCTCACCTCAACGGCGCAATGTGAACGGGAAACTTCGGCATCGTCAATTTCGATGTCGGCGCCCCCTCCGTTACGCCCAATCGTGGTGAGCGATTTCGTTATCTCGAATTCCGTTCCTTGTGCGAGCCCGAACACGATCTCAAGCCGTATACGCTCGGCGGTCGGAAGTTTCGCGTCTGCGGCTTCCGCCCTCGAATTTATCCCGAGCCCGATGGGACCGACATCCTCGCGGCAATCGGAGGAAGGTGCCCTGACTGTCTTCGGTCCCGGATCGGAGGGCGGTCTGTTGATCGTAGAGGTGCACGTCCAGCATTTAACGACTTGCGGGGCGTCTTGGGGATCTTCGAGGTGAATCGTTGCGTCACACCGAGGGCATTGGACGCGCATCTAATATGACTCTCCGCAGAGGTCGTCAGGTTGGTCGAACGATATCTATCTGGATATTTTATCGGTCGCGACGGTCTGTCGGGTTTCCTACAGTGGGGTTGTGATTCGAACGCGGGCCATCTTTAGGTATTCGGGCTTGAGGAACTTGATTCGAGCTGCTCGCAGACGGGACAAGTGTGGTCGAACTGCTCGACGGTGAAGGGCTCATGAGGCCCAACGAGAAACGAGGCGGCTTTCTGCGCGTCCTGTTGGGATGTGAATGTTCGCCCGTCAAGGCCGAGACCGAACCAGTTGATGCGGAAATGTTGCGGCAAGTTCTGAGGTGTACTCGACATGTTGCGACCCCCTTGGGCTATTTAAGATGTCTAAGGCGTTGCGGAGGTAACAGCTGACGTATTTGCCAGTCTGGAACGGACTGGAAGCGGCGCGCGAAATCAAAACGAAACTGCCCCAATCAGCGATAGTCATACTGTCGCTCAATGCCGATAAGCGTCTCATCGAGGAAGCCAAGAACATTGGTGCCTGTGCATACGTCGCGAAATCCCAAGTGGCGCAGAAGCCGGTTCGGGCGATTGAAGTGGCGATTGCTGGAGGCGATTTCGTATTAGCCACGTAATGACAGGAACGGGTGCCACCATCAGGTTTTCGATGTAGAGCGACGACTATCTCGGACTCGCGTCACTGGCGAACCGGCACTCGAAGAAGATCAGCGATATTTCGAGGTAATTCTGCTCTCATCGACGAAGAGCTATCTCAATTTGCCCGTCGTTCCAGTTACTTGAGGTTGAAAGCAGTCGGCCAGCAATTCGTGGCTCCAGCCCGCCGAGGGGGCTTATTTCATCACGCGCTTGGGTTGCTGAGCTTCAATCCGTTTGACGAAGAAGCTAAAGGCCGGCTCCCGCCACGAGCCTCAGCCGCTCGCGCGTAACGGCGCGAGCTTGCGCGCACTTCCACTCGGTCTCTGCTTCTTTTCACGATTCTTTGTGGCGGCCGCCCAACTCGAACTTCTCCACCCGTTTCAACGTACCATGACGTTAGACTCCATTTTGTAACGAAGGATGGGTTCCGTGGCGGCGCCGGGTGGATGGCTCGCTTCGTAAGGAGGATCGTATGGGACCAGAAATCGCGAACGCCGAGAGGGCCGAAACGCAACGACACTACGCGAGGCTTGCCGGACTTCTATTCGTCGGGGTGATTGTGATTGCTCTCGGCGCCGGCCTCGTCCTCTCCCATATCGCTGGGAGTGGAACGTTCGCCGAAACAGCAAAGAGAATCGCGGCGTCGGAGCGCTTGTATCGACTGGGGCTTGCGACTGTCGTGATTGCGACTTTGAGCAGCGCCTTGCTCGCCTTCTCACTATATGCCACGTTGCGATGGGTCAATAGTTTGTTGGCCCAGCTTGCGTTGATCTTTAGTCTGAGCGATTCATTTCTGGCCTTGCTGGTGCGCATGAGCGGATTCGTCAGGCTGCACCTCGACGTCTCTGCGCAAACTAGCCCTGCAGCAGCGACGGCGGCGCAGTCATCCGCGGAACTGTTACGCAGTATCGCAGGCGTTACGGAAAACCTCGGAGGCATTTGCTTCGGAATAGGCTCGCTTCTTTTTTACTATCTATTCTTTAAGTCGAGATATGTCCCTCGGGTGCTAGCGGCGTTAGGTGTCTTCGCCTCGGCTGTCTGGACAATCCTGTATTTCGCCAATTTGATCTTCCCGGAATATCACGATCTGTTTCAGGAAATCTGTTTTCCGCCGATGCTGCTGGCAGATGTCATCACCGGAGTCTACCTGATGGTGTTTGCGGTGCCCAAACCGCCAGCTGCTGAAGAACTTAACCGGACGAATAATATCGACGGAAGAGCGTCGGCGAGCTAATCGCGCGACCGATTCACTTCTTGTCCAGAGCTTTCAATGCGGTCCACGGGACATTTGGCACAACATGCCCGCTTCCGTCGACCAATCTGATATTTGCTGTCTGCGTGAGTGCGTTTACATAGACAATCTCATAAACCCCTTCGTGCAGGCTACTTGTCACATGCTGTCCGTTCTTCGGCGCGATAAACTTGGGCGCAGTCGACATTCTTGCCTCCACTAGCCGACAGTCTACTCTTAGTTTCAGGAGAAAAAGCGATGATAGAGACGTGCCAGAATCCCCGCTGGAACTGCTAGCCCAAGTCCTTTGTTTGCTGCAGTCCGAGTTGGGTGCTCGGCGTCGTGCAAATACATCTCTTCGGCGTTCAATGAAGACTAGTTCGCGCCCACGCGAAGCCTGACAAAGAAAAGAGTGGACCGCTCCCACCGCGCGAATAGCATGGGGAAGCTCGGTTGTCACTCAATAACTGAGCTTGATGAACGCGCCAACCCGTAAAGTGGGTCATGGCAAGAGATGGCCAGGAGCGTTCGGCTCGTCCGGAGTCAAAAACCAATCGAGATGATTCGGGCAGACCGTTGGAAGGTGCTCGTCGAGCCATATTCCGTGCGCCTGTATTTGGTCAGGGTCAGCTCCCGAAGTCGGCACGTATAGGTGGTATCGGACTTGTGCGCATTGGATACACTCGATTTCTAAAGTCTCTACATACCTGTTCCGAAACTCGCGGGGCAGTGGCTGGTCCGATTTCACGGCAAGGAATTGCATTTTCTGAGCCGAATTGACGCATGATAGGTGCGGCTACGGCAACAATGCAAACAAAGTGCGTTTAGGTAGTGCCCCCTACGCACGAAGACCCGCAAATTCCAGCGACTGCCGGTTACGCGACACCCGCACTTTTCGCTACTCGATATCGACTTGGAAAGTCAAAGAAGGGTCGTCATATGCGACGGCATACCAAAGCCCGTCCGCCCCCATAATGAAGTACACCTCGTGCTGGTAAAACCACGGCGGATAGGCCGCGGCATAGAACCAGTATCCACCGTAGGAGTACTCACGATGCCCGTTGTATGAGCGACCACCGTTCTGTTCAAAGCGGGCATGATGATCACGACCAAACCTGCTTTCGTTGTATTCGTGGCCGCGACTATCTTTCTGGCCGTTGTGGGCCCATTGCCCTTGTGCTTGCTGACCTTTTCCTTGCTTCGGGGACTCGGCCTGAGGCGCTTCTTTCTCAGTGTTGGTTTCCTTCTCTTGTTGTGTCGGTTTCGCCCCCTCTTGCTTGCTTTCCGGGGGGGCCTGCTTCTCGGTCTTTCGCGGCTTCGCCGCTTCCTCTTGCTTCGTCGGCTTCGCTTCGGGTGTCTGTTTATCAGTCTTCGCCTGATTGGGTGGCTTGGCTGCGTCTTGCTTCGCCGGTTTAGCGTCTTCCTGTTTCTCTGGCTTGGCGTCTTGATCGTGTTGTTCCTGCGGGTACGTAGGCCTAAACGCTCCGAGGAAAAGAAGCAGAACTCCCGTGCTGATGAGACTGGCTGGTTTCATCTTCGTAACCTCCGTTACGATCCTTGTGTTTCTCCAACCCTCCTTCCTAAGATGAGAATGGACGTAAGAGTGGTACAGCAAACTGCCCAGCAATTGATAAAAGCGCTATCCGGACAAGCGGGTTCTAAAGCCGAGGTATGAGGCTCCCTCTCCGGAACTCCCGTTCGCGTGATTTGGGAATGTTGGCGAAGTGGACCTCGGCGACCTTGTCAGTGCGTACCGCGCCGGTAGTCGATCTTCCAAGGGGTTTGGGTCGTGTAGGCAGGCGTGGCGGTCGCGCTGGCTCTGCGCGCTGATATCAATTTGCGTCGAAGCAACCAGCCAACAGCAGCTTGCGCCGAACTCTTCGATATACCGATGTTTTCCGAAAGTTCGCTGTAGCTAATGGAGACCGCCGCCTTCCGTCTTTGCTCCTCGCCGACCAGCCAAACATAAACTAGGAAAGACGCGAAACGGCGATCATGACCCACGAGGTCACGCATAAGCGTGTCGAGGACGTAATCGTCGAAGCGAACCATCTGTACCTGCAAATCATATAGCAACAACTAGCTGATTGCATTTCTTAGGCGCAAATTTTATCTTGCTCGCAGTTCAGCGTGTGGAGGAACTCGAAGTGTTAAAGGGTATAGAGATCGTCAGCATTCCGGTGAAAGATCAACATGCGGCCCTCAAGTTTGTACACCGTTTATGCTAAAATCTCGTTTCCATGGAACGAGCAGGCGATTTTCTAGGCAAAGTCATCCGCAGATTCGATCGGCCCGAAGCTACACTCGCCTGGCTGACGGGCGCGTGGCCGGCAATTGCCGGATCGGCACTCGCGGCACACACGAAACCGACCCGCTGCGACAGCGGCTTGCTCGAAGTTGCTGCGGACGCAAAAGCCTGGCAGCAGCAGATCGAAGGCATGAAGCGGGAGTTGCGCGACCGCGTGAATCGTGCGTGGGGCGGGAATCTGGTGCGCGACGTGGAATTTCTCGCGCTCAAGCCCGGCCCCAAATACGTGAGTCACGAGGCCGATAACGCACACACGCCGTTTATCCGCCGCCGTCGAGCCTAGTTCGCAGGAAACACGTGGCGCGATCTGCGCCAAGCAATCTCGTCGTTCGCGCCGCAGAGAGTTCGTACCAGCCATGAAAATCAGCCACGAAGAAGTATTGAAAGTCGCCGCTCTGGCTCACCTCGGGCTCTCACCGGACGAGGTTGAGACTTACCGAAATCAGCTCGACCGGATTTTGTCCTATATCGACAAGCTGAATGAGCTCGACATTTCAAACGTAGAACCGATGGCTCAGGTGACGTATTCGGCCGCGGCTCCCGACGCCGCTCGGACACATCCTGAACTGCGGGAAGACGTTTTGCTGCCGTGCAATGTCGCTGAACCTTTGCTGGCCAGCGCCCCCGACGCCGCGAAGCCGTTCTTCCGGGTTCCCAAGGTGATCGACCGGTGAGCGAGGCGGTGAGTTGGACGATTCCGGCAATACGCAGCGCCCTCAAGGCCAGGAAAATTTCGGCTCGCGAGCTCACCTCCGAATTCTACGGCCGGATTGACCGCCGTAACCCCGAGCTGAACGCCTTCCTCACCCTTTCGCCCGAACGCGCCTTCGCGCAAGCCGATCGCGTGGACGCGGCCGTTGCGCGCGGCGACGAGCTGCCGCTGCTCGCCGGAGTTCCGATCGCGATCAAGGACGTGATCAGCACGCTGGGAATCCGCACCACGTGCGCGTCGAAGATGCTGGAAACCTACGTCCCGCCCTACGACGCAACCGCGGTCGAAAGGCTGGACGCAGCCGGAGCCGTTTTTCTCGGCAAAACGAATTGCGATGAATTTGCGATGGGCGGATCGAACGAGAATTCAGCCTACGGGCCAGTGCGTAATCCCCTCGCCCCTGATCGGGTTCCAGGGGGTTCGAGCGGTGGATCGGCGGCAGCCGTGGCAGCCGGTCTGGCGGTTGCTGCTCTGGGAACCGACACGGGCGGCTCGATCCGTCAGCCCGCTTCGTTTTGCGGTGTACCCGGGTTGATGCCTACTTACGGGCGCGTCTCGCGCTACGGGCTGGTCGCCTTCGCGTCGTCTCTCGACAAAATAGGTCCTTTCGCGACTACTGTAGCCGACGCAGCCGCCGTGTTGTCCGTCATCGCCGGCCACGACGCGAACGATTCGACATCGGCTCCGGTTCCCGTCGCAGAGTATGTGGCGGAAGCGGCCAAACCGGTCCAGGGGTTGCGAATCGGCGTGCCAGAAGACTATTTCGGCGAAGGCCTCGACCCGGAAGTAAGGGAAAGCGTCGAATCTGCGATCGCGCAGCTTGAGCGCCTCGGCTGCAAACGCGTCCCGCTGCGCATGCCCCACACGGATTACGCGATTGCGACTTATTACATTCTAGCTACGGCGGAGGCGAGCTCGAACCTCGCACGTTACGACGGGGTTCGCTACGGCCTGCGGGTGCCCGGCGCCACGCTGACCGAGATGTATCGCCAGACCCGCGCGCGCGGCTTCGGCCCGGAGGTGAAGTGCCGGATCATGCTCGGGACCTATGCTCTTTCGACCGGCTACTACGATGCGTACTACCTGCGCGCCCAATGTGTCCGCACACTGATTGCACGCGATTTTGCCGATGCGTTTCAAAAAGTCGACGCAATTATCACGCCCACGGCTCCGACTCCGGCATTTCGCCTGGGTGAAAAGACTTCCGATCCACTGACGATGTATCTCGCTGATATCTACACCGTTACCGGGTCGCTTGCCGGTGTTCCGGGAATTTCCGTTCCCTGCGGAACGACGAAGGCCGGGCTCCCAGTCGGCATGCAAATCTTCGGCCCGCATTTCCGGGAGGGCCTGGTCCTTCAAATCGCGCAAGCATTCGAGCGGGCCCGCAGCTCCGCGAGCTAGCCTGTTTCCGCCGACGGGCGGAGCAAAACAAATACGAAATCCTGTAGAAATCTTCCGAACTTGGACTTCGTTTCCACTTCGGCGCAGGAAATTGCGCCTCTTGATGAAACGCACTTTCCTGCTTTTGCATCCAAGTGTCGGATTGAAAGGATTTGCGGCGGTTCCAGGCGCGAAGTCCTAGCTCATTAGTACGGAACGACTATTGCTGAGAGGTTTGGCGGCGATTATTCTCGTTCCAGCATCGAAATGGATCGGAGGCCACCCAAATGGTCCGGGTCAAATCGAGCCAGAAGGTTTTCACCGAGGAAGAAGTCACCACGCTGACGGGCATCTGCACCGAGCACCTGCGCGGGCTGGCCCAGAACAAGCATCTGGGTACGCTCGCGGCCGGAGCCAGCAAACTGCTCTTCAGCCAGTCCGATCTGATGATCGTGAACCTGCTGCAGCCCCGCTGCCAGCACTAAGACCTCCTTCAGAGCGATTCCCGAACTGTCCTTGCCGCCTGCCGTTTCGCCGGCGTATCCTCGCCTCAGCCCGATCGAAATCCATTCAACCGAACTCTCCGACCGGGCATCCTACATACGCGAAGGGGGACGAGCATCGCCATGGCTTTCTCGGACCATCGAAGCCCATCGAACGCTCGAATGACTGTCTCCTCCCGTGCGTTTGCTGTGCTGGCGATCCTCGTCGGTTTCTGGTTCGCCGGTCCCGCCTTTGGGCAGGCACAGAACGGTGACCATGCGGCTCGGGCAGGTGCCGGGAGCGACCAATCGGCTCCGACCGATTCCAAGCCCGCGCTTCCCCGCGGGAAGAAACTGATGCTCACCGACGGCAGCTACCAGCTCGTGCGGGAATATCAGATCAATGGCGACAGGGTGCGCTATTACAGCCTTGACAGTTCCCAGTGGGAAGAAATCCCCGCGTCGATGATCGATTGGGATGCGACCAAGAAAGTGGCGGCCGAAGATGCCCAGCGGGACGCCGCTCTGCTCGCGAAGGTGCACAAATCCGAGGTAGCTCATGCCGCCACCCCTCTTGATATCGACGCGAGCCTCGAAGTAGCTCCCGGCGTGTTTCTGCCCCCTGGTGAAAATCTCTTCGTTTATGACGGCAAGAGCTCTCTGATCGTGCTTCCGCAGGCCGTGACGGACTCCCGGATCTCCAAAGGCCGCTTGATCGCGCAGGTGATGGTGCCGATTCCGGTGGTTCCGACGCGGCATTCCATTTCGATCCAGGGAGCACACGCCAAGCTTCGCATCAGTGAGGGCCATCCGGAATTCTACATTCGCGTGGCCGACCGCACCCAGCCGGAGCTCGTCCTGATCCGGGCCAAACCGCAGAAGGACGCTCGCCACGTGGAGAATCTCGATCAGATATTCGACATGTCGAGTGAAAAACGCGAGTCCGTGCCGATGCAGCGCTGGGACATCGCGAAGGGCGTTTTCCGGTATACGCTGGGTCAGACACTCGCGCCCGGGGAATATGCCATTGCGGAGATGGTGCGGGACGAAGGCGCCGGCCTGTATGTATGGGATTTTGGGGTGGATGCGGCCGCTTCCACATCCCTCTCGAAATAAACGTCCCGGAATGCGGCGGCCGCTAGGGGGTCGCCGAAGAAGATTCATGCTGCAGGAGTTCGGTCAGCAGGGCAGCCAGCGCCGATAGCGGGAAGGGCTTTTGCACAACGCGAGCGCCCATCTGCTGAAAACGTTCGGCAACGGACGACGATACGAGTTCTCCGGTCATAAACACGAATTGAGGCAACCGCGCGCCCAGCCGGCGGCGCAACTCCTCAAACAGCTTCTCGCCATTCATTCCCGGCAGATTGAAATCGCAGACGACGATCTCAGCGCCGTCGCTTGCCAGCCACGCGAGCGCTTCCTCCGCACTGCCCAGACAGTGGACCTTCATACCTCGGCCTACGAGTCCTTCCTGCACGATTTCCCGAATGCCTTCTTCATCGTCCACGATCAAAACGGAATGGTCACGCAACGCACCCGCCTCCGTTGCCGTAGCCGCAGCCGGGACGACAGGCGCCTGAAAAGCCTCTCGGGCGGCCGCCGCCGGTAGGACCACATGGACCAGGGCCCCTTCGCCGGGTTTTGATTCAACGTCAATCGTGCCACGGTGCTCCTTGATCACGGCCCGTGAGATGGTGAGACCCAGGCCGCTTCCCCCGCCCGGTCGCTTGGTCGTGAAAAACGGATCGAAGATTTTTCCGATGATATCGGCGGGAACGCCCGGCCCGTCATCGGCGAATGTGATGCCGAATTTGTCGCCTTCGGGAGCGAGCGAAATTTTCAGGACTCCTTGCTCGTGCGCGGAGGAGATGGATTGTTCGGCGTTGGTAATGATGTTGAGGAAAACCTGAAGCAAAAGCTTGTGATCGCCATCCACGTTCCAGGCACCGTCCGGCGCCGAAAGGCTTACCTGTATGTTTCTCTTCTCCAGGTTGGCGCGCTCGATCGAGACGGCCTCTTTCACGATTTCGTCCAGACGCAGAGTCGTCCGGCCGCGAGCCACAGGCCGCGAGAAGGCCAGCAGATTCTGAACGATGGTAGCCGCGCGCCGTGCCTGCTGATGAATCAGCTCGACCTGCCGCTTGCTCGCTTCATCGGTCGCACGTTCCCGCAGCAGGTCACTGACCCCCAGAATTGCCGTAAGCGGATTGTTCAACTCGTGCGCCGCGCCGGCCATCATCTGGCCCATGGACGCGAATTTCTCCTTGTCCGCCAGCTGCTGTTCGAGCTGCTTCGATTCGGTAACGTCGCGCCCGGAAGAAACCATCCCGACGATATTGCCCTTCTCGTCGTAGAGGGCGTTGGCCGTCACCCGGACCGTTTTGATGGTGCCATTGATGTGCCGGGCATGAATCTCGATCTGCTCGATATCCTTCTGCCCCGACAAAGCCGCCCGGAACATGGTGCCGAGTTTCCCGCGGTCCTCCTGTTCAATTCGCCGGCCTACGGGCTGGCCGATATATTCGGCGGGGGTGACGCCGAGGATGTCTTTGATGCGGTCGCTGACGAATTCAAACTCGCCTTTCTTGTTGAGGACGACGATCAAGTCCGGAAAACATTCGACCAGACTTTTGACGAACTGCTGCTCCTGATGCAGTTTTTTCTCGATTTCGTAACGTTGGGTCACATCGCGGCTGATTTTTGAAAAACCCCGGAGGACGCCGTCGTGGTCGCGCACAGCCGTGATGACCACGTTGGCGCGGAAGTGTGTGCCATCCCGCCGCACGCGCCAACCCTCATCCGACACCTGGCCGGTTGCAGCCGCTGTCTTCAGCAATTGTTCCGGCTTGCCGTTCTGTACGTCCTCGGACGGATAGAAAACCGAAAAGTGCTTTCCGATGATTTCGTTCGACTGATATCCCTCGATCCTTTCCGCTCCGCGATTCCAGCTGGCGACGTGGCCGTTTTCATCGAGCATGAAAATGGCGTAGTCGCTCACCCCCTCGATCATCAACCGGACTCTCTCCTCACTATCCCGCAGCGCCTGTTCCATCCGTTTGCGTTCGCTGATGTCGCGGGCCGCGGTGACCAGGCCTCCGATTTTTCCGTCCTCGTCAAAGAACGGCCCGGCGGTCAGCAGGAGATCCCGATAGGTACCATCCGCATGAGGGGAGCGGAACTCGACCTGACCCACGGTGTCCGTGCCCTCGACGACGCGCTGGAACATGGTGTGGAGCTTGTGTTTGTCCTCCTCATTCGCGCGTGTGCCGAACAGCCGCCCTACGTAGTCCACAGCCTTCCAGCCCAGAACTTTCTCGACCTGATCGCTGATGTAAATGAAGCGGCCTTCGCGGTCGAGAACCGCCACGAGATCCGGGAATCCCGCCACGAGGCGCCGCGTAAAGCTCTGTTCTTCCTCCAGGCGCCTCTCCATCTCGCGCCTCTGGGTGATATCGATCAGAGTTCCCTGCAGGCGGACAGCGTGTCCGGAAGCGTCGCGCATCGCCGATCCGGACGTCAGGCAGTGGATCAGCTTGCCGTCCTTTCGGCGCATGATGATTTCGCGTTCGTGGATCGAGCCTTTCGCTTCGACGTCACGAATAATCGCCTCGCGCGCGGCGGGGTCCGCGTAGAGATCGCGGAAGTTGAAGGCCTGCATTTCCTCTTTGGTGTTGAAGCCCAGTATTCGGACCAGCGCCGGATTTGCGTCGAGCAACTGCCCGGCAGGCGTCACGAACAGGATTCCCTGGCTGAAAGTCTCAAACAGTTCCCGGAAACGAATCTCGGATTCATGCTGCTTGGTGACGTCGCGGGCCCAGCCGGTGGCGGACGTTTTGCCGTCTTCCACAGAAGTTTGAAGCCAGCAGTCAAAATACCGCAGCGTTCGGTCTTTCTTGAGCCAGACGGGAATGATTCCTGACCATACGCCGGCCTTCAGGAATTCGGGCATCCCCCGCTGGGCGTCCGCCAGGGTGGGCGAGTCGACGAAGTCGCTCAAGGATCTCCCAATCAAGTCCTGAAACGTGACTCCCAGAATCTCCGCCAGGCGCAGGTTGGCAACGCGAACCTCTCCCTCGAGTGATAGCGTGAAAAGAGCTTGATCGAGATTGTCGATCAGTTCCCGGTAGTTGTGCTGCGAGCGGACAATGGCCTCGGTCAGCTTGTCGACCTGCGAGTCCGAGACCGTTGCGGAGGCCGATGCCGGAGGACCGCTCTGCGATGGATCGGTGGACATGAACGAGTTCGTCCTGGCTCTCTTCTCGAGAAGCGGGGGCCGGATGACACTTCGGGTGCTCGTCTAAAATTCTACAGACGCCGGCCAGTCTGCGGGAAAAGAAAGCGGCCGGCTATTCCAAGTTTCTCACTAGGCAAAGCCAATGGCACATGCGGGCGAGGCCTTGGCCACCTCAGGGGGTCGCCACGCGTTTGCCGGTCGAGGGGTCAAAAACGTCGTTGCGGAGGAATTGCTCCGTAGTCCAGGGAGGTGCGACACCCCCCAGATACTGATGAAACCATTCAAGATGCGCCGTGTAGTAGAGACCCATCTCATACCAGCTGGGCCAGTGGCCTGCGTTCGAATAAATGATGAGCCGCGACGGGACGTTCATCTTCTGCAGGGAGGTGTAGAACTCAAGCGACTGTGTATAGGGCACGCGATAATCGCGCTCGCCGGAAATCACGAGACACGGAGTTTTGAAGTTCGGCACGTAGGAGGACGGCGAGAACTTATCATAGAGCGCCGAGTTCCACGGCTCACCCTTCATTTCCCACTCGGGAAACCACAACTCCTCGGTCGCGCCGAACATCGAGCGCAGATCGAAGACGCCCATCATCGAGGCGATCGCCTTGAACCGCGTGGTGTGGCCTTCAAACCAATCCATCATATATCCGCCGAAGGACCATCCCATCGCGCCCATGCGGTCGGCGTCGACGTAGGGGAGCTTGGCCAGCTCGTCGGTAACTTTCATCAGGTCTTCGAACGGTTCACCGCCCCAATCGCCCGAAATCTCCGCCGTGAAATCCTGGCCGTAGCCGGTGGACCCATGCGGATTCGCGAACGCGACCACGTATCCCGCGCCGGGGTACATCTGCCAGTCGCCGCGGAAGGCATCCTGCCATTGATCCTGCGGACCGCCGTGCACGTTGAGGATGAGGGGATACTTTTTCGAAGGATCGAAACCGTGCGGCTTCACGATAAACACTTCGATTTTGGCGCCGCCCGCGCCGCTCACCCACATTCGTTCGGCCGGACGGATATCGACCTCGTTCGCCAGAGCATCATTGAAATGCGACAGCCGCTGGGGTGCGCCGGCGTTTGCGCCGTCCCCGCCCAGGTCCACCGCGAAAAGCTCGGGCGGTGCGCCGACCGCGCGCCCCACATAAATCATCCGCCGGTTGCCGGCGGGCACCTCGAAGCTCGCAATCGATTTGTCGGTCAGCACCTTCCGGATCGCCCCCGTCCCCATGTCGAGCTGGAAGATCGGGTTGTCTCCTTCGACTGGCGCGGTGAAAAAGATCGACTTTGAATCCGACGCCCACTGGAAATCCTGAGCCCAGTTTCGAAACGACTCGGTCATGTCGCGTGAGGTGCCTGTCGCGCGATCATAAATCGCCAGCCGGAAAAGATCGGATTCATACCCCGGCTGTTTCTGCATGAGGTAGGCGATATATTTTCCATCCGGCGAATATCGGGGGTTGCCGTCGAAGGCCGGATTCGAGGAGGTCAAATTCCGCGCCGGCTGTGAACCATCGACAGCCACGGCCCACAAATCGCTGTTCGTCGATGATTCCGGATGCTTGCCGTGATCGGAGTCGACTACCAGTTCCTTGCCGTCGGGAGAAAAATCGTACTGTAGCGGGCCGCTCAGTTGAAATCGCGGCGAATCAAAGTCGCCCGGCGTCAAATCCCGCACCGAGCCGCTGGCCACATCCGCCAGCAGGACATGCGATCGCTGCCCGTCCTTCCAGCTGGTCCAATGCCGGTAGAGAAGCTCGTCGGCCATATGCGCATGCAGCGGTCCTTTTGCCCAGCGCGTCGCGATTTTCTTGTTGCAGTCGTCATCCGCGCCGCACTCGGGATAGACGTCGCTTGTAAACGCGATCGACTTGCCGTCGGGCGACCACAGGGGATCGTCGATACCGGTCGAAAGATGCGTCACCTGGCGCGCGCCCCCGCCGCCGAGCGGCATCACGAAAATCTGGTCGTCGCCTGCGACCTCGCGAACGAATGCCAGCCACTTTCCGTCAGGCGAAAAAATCGGAGACATGTCGCTCTGGTCGGCGAACGTGAACTGGCGGGCATTCCCTCCGTCGGCGTCCATCAGCCAGATGTGGCTCGCCTCTTTCGCCCTGGCGAAATCCTGGCTTACCAGCGTGAAGACGATCTCGCGGCCGTCGGGCGATACATGCATGCTGTCGACGTGCTTCACGCGGTAGAGATCCTCGATCGTAAACGCGCGCTTCTGCGCCCCACTCGCCGGAGCGAATAGAAGCAGCGACAGCGCAAGAAACATGAGCATTCGGTTCATGATCACTCCCCGCCTCCGGTCGTGGTGCGAAAAAAAAAGGCCAACCCGCCCGCTGGCGAGTTGGCCTTTTTCGAGGTTATGTGTTGACGTTACGCAAGGGCTCCACGCCACGCTGCGATTTAGCCTTCCGCAATCGTGTCCGTATCCTTGCGCAGGAAATCGAGCGCCGCAGCCTCCTCCGGCGAAAGGTCCGGGGCCGCCGGGAATCCAGAGCCCATTCCGTCCGTCTCCTCCGGAGGCGGCAGCTGGGTGAGGAGCTGGATGTTGCGGTAACGCTCGAGGCCCGTACCGGCGGGAATCAACCGGCCCATGATCACGTTTTCCTTCAGGCCGCGCAGGTAATCGACCTTTCCGGAAATCGCGGCTTCGGTAAGGACGCGCGTTGTTTCTTGAAAGCTCGCCGCGGAGATGAACGAATCGGTTGAGAGCGAGGCCTTCGTGATTCCCAGCAGCAGCGGGCGCCCGGTTGCCGGACGTCCTCCATCGCTGATCACCCGATCGTTCTCCTCGCGGAAGCGGAACTTGTCCACCTGCTCCTCAAGGAGGAACGTTGTGTCGCCCACGTCCTCGACCTTCACCCAGCGCATCATCTGCCGGACGATCGTCTCGATGTGCTTGTCGTTGATGTTCACGCCCTGGAGCCGGTAAACCTCCTGCACCGAGTTCACCAGGTACGCCTGCGTGTACTTTTCGCCGAGCACGGCCAGCAGGTCATGCGGGTTGAGCGGACCGTCGATCAACGGCTCGCCGGCGCGCACATGCTCGCCTTCCTGCACGTTGATGTGCACGCCGCGCGGGATGGAGTATTCCTTCACCGTCTTTCCATCTTCGCTTTCGACGTAGGTCTTCCGCTGTCCCTTCGCGATTTCGCCGTATTTCACAATACCGTCGATTTCGCTGATGACCGCGGGGTCGCGGGGCTTGCGCGTTTCGAACAGTTCGACGACGCGCGGCAAACCTCCGGTGATGTCTTTCGTCTTGGTGGTCTCGCGCGGGATCTTCGCCAGCACGTCTCCCGGTTGCACCTCGTCGCCATCCACGACCATCAAGTGAGCCCGGGACGGCATGAGGTACTTTTTCTTGGCGCGGCCGGCGGAATCGCGAACCAGAATCGTCGGCTGGTGCTTTTCATCACCCGGCGGAAGCGTGACCACCAGCTGCGAAAGACCGGTGACTTCGTCGACCTGCTCTTCGATGGTGATGCCGGGCTGCAGATCCTTGAATTCGATTGTGCCGCCCGTTTCGGTGAGGATCGAAAACGTGTAGGGATCCCATTCGACCATGGTCTGGCCGAGCGTGACCGGCTGTCCGTCTTCGACCTTGAACCGCGCGCCGTACACAACATGGTGGCGCTCCTTCTCGCGTCCCTTCTCGTCGACCACGGCGATCAGGCCCGAGCGGTTCATGGCGATCAGGGTCTTGCCGCGGCCCTCGACCACCTTGAGGTCGATGTACTTCACAAATCCGCTGTTGCGGGCCTCGACCTTGGACTGCTCGGTGACGCGCGTGGCCGTGCCGCCGATGTGGAATGTCCGCATGGTCAGCTGCGTGCCCGGTTCGCCAATCGACTGCGCCGCGATCACGCCGACCGCTTCGCCCATTTCGACGAAGCGCCCGGTGGCCAGGTTGCGGCCGTAGCAGCGCGCACACACGCCGCGCCGGGATTCGCACGTGAGCACGGAGCGAATGTTCACCCGCTCGATGCCGGCGGCCTGGATCGCGTTGGCCAGTTCTTCGGTGATTTCCTGGTTGATCTCGACGATCACGTTGCCTTCGTAGTCCTTGATCTTCTCAAGTGACACGCGGCCGATCACGCGATCGCGCAACGGCTCGACTTCGACGCCGGCTTCCAGAATCGGTTCGACGTAAATTCCGTCGGCCGTGCCGCAATCGAACTCGTTGATGATCACGTCCTGCGCCACGTCCACCAGCCGCCGCGTCAGGTAGCCCGAATCGGCCGTCTTGAGCGCCGTATCGGCGAGACCCTTGCGGGCGCCGTGCGTGGAAATGAAGTACTGCAGCACGGTAAGGCCTTCGCGGAAGTTGGAGGTGATAGGCGTTTCGATGACTTCGCCCGACGGCTTGGCCATCAATCCGCGCATTCCGGAAAGCTGCCGAATCTGCTGTTTCGATCCGCGCGCGCCGGAATCGGCCATCACGTAGACCGGGTTGATCGCGCCCTGTTTGTCCTGTTCCTCGAGCGCCTTGAACATCTCATCGGCCACTTTTTCGGTGATGTCGCTCCAGATGGCGATGACCTTGTTGTAGCGCTCGCCGTTGGTGATCGCGCCGTCCAGATACTGCTGCTGGACCTTCACGACTTCGTGCTCGGCGGCGTCCACCAGCTTGAATTTCACGCTGGGGATCAGCATGTCGCTGATGCCGATCGAAATGCCGGACTTCGTCGCGTAGAGGAAGCCCAGCTCTTTCAGCCGGTCCAGCATGATCACGGTCTTTTCCAGGCCGAAGCGCAGGTAGGAGTAAAGCACCAGCGCCTGTACGCCCTTTTTCTTCAGCAGGCCGTTGATGAACGGCATGTCGGAAGGCAGGTGATCGTTGAAAATCACGCGGCCTACGGTGGTCTGCAGGAACTGCTTTGACAGGTTCACCGGCTCGGTGTGAGAAACGTCCTGATCGTCGTAGGCGTTGGTCAGGTCGATCACCTCGCCCGTGTAGCGCATGCGAATCGGAGTGAGTAATTCCACTTCGTTGGCTTCAAGCGCCATCACCACTTCTTCGGCCGAACCGAACGCGCGGCCTTCGCCCTTGGCCTTCGGCTTGGCCTTGGTCATGTAGTAGATGCCGAGCACCATGTCCTGCGTCGGGACGGCCAGTGGATAGCCGTTCGCCGGAGACAGGATGTTGTGCGAGCTGAGCATCAGCACGGACGCTTCCACCTGCGCTTCCGGTGAAAGCGGGATGTGCACGGCCATCTGGTCGCCGTCAAAGTCCGCATTGAACGCGGTGCAGACCAGCGGATGGATGCGGATCGCCTTTCCTTCGACCAGCACGGGTTCGAATGCCTGAATGCCCAGCCGGTGCAGCGTGGGAGCGCGGTTCAGCAGCACGGGATGCTCGCGGATCACGTCCTCGAGAATGTCCCAGACCGTGGCTTCCTGCGCCTCGACGAGCTCCTTCGCCTGCTTGATCGTGGTGCAGTGTCCTGCTGCTTCCAGCCGGTGATAAATGAACGGCTTGAAGAGCTCGAGCGCCATCTTCTTCGGCAGACCGCACTGGTGAAGCTTCAGTTCCGGGCCAACGACGATGACCGACCGGCCGGAGTAGTCCACGCGCTTGCCGAGCAGGTTCTGCCGGAAACGGCCCTGTTTGCCCTTGAGCGTGTCCGACAGCGACTTCAAAGGACGGTTGTTCGTCCCGCGCAGCACCCGGCCGCGACGGCCGTTGTCAAACAGCGCGTCGACGGCTTCCTGCAGCATGCGCTTTTCGTTGCGCACGATGACGTCGGGCGCGTGCAGCTCCATGAGCTTCTTCAACCGGTTGTTGCGGTTGATCACGCGGCGGTAGAGGTCGTTCAGATCGGAGGTCGCGAAGCGGCCGCCGTCGAGCGGCACGAGCGGACGCAGCTCGGGCGGAAGAACCGGAATCACGTCCAGAATCATCCACTCCGGCTTATTGCCGCTCTTGCGGAATGCTTCGAGAACCTTCAGGCGCTTCGCGTATTTGATCCGCTTCTGCAGGCTCGGATCGATCTTCATCTTCTCGCGCAGCTCGGTTGAGAGCTTGTCCACATCGACGCGGCGCAGAAGCTCCTTGATCGCTTCGGCGCCCATGCGCACGTCGAACTTGCCCGGAAATTCCCGCTGCAGCTCGCGGAATTTATCCTCGGGCAGGATGTCCTTTTCCTTGATTCCCGGCACTTCGCCCGGATCGACGCACACGAAGGTCTCGAAATAGAGAATGTGCTCGAGGTCGCGCATGGTGATGTCGAGCAGGTAGCCGATGCGGCTCGGCAGTCCCTTGAAGAACCACACGTGTGAGCAGGGTGAGGCCAGCTCGATATGTCCCAGCCGCTCGCGGCGGACCTTGCTCAAGGTCACTTCCACGCCGCACTTGTCGCAGATCACTCCGCGGTGCTTCATGCGCTTGTACTTGCCGCAGAGGCACTCCCAGTCCGTGACGGGGCCGAAAATCTTGGCGCAGAACAGCCCGTCCCGCTCCGGCTTGAAGGTGCGGTAGTTGATGGTCTCCGGCTTGGTTACTTCGCCGTGCGACCAGGAGCGGATCTTTTCCGGGCTCGCAAGGCTGATACGAATGGAATCAAAATCTGCAATCTGACTGGCACGGTCATAAGGGCTCGATCGATACAAGGGATGATCCTCCCGTCCCGGCTCTTCCCGGGACAAAATCCGTTAATAGACAATGTTCAGACGCGCCCCGGTCGGCTCGACCCGGGGCGCGCTATCAATCCGCCGCTTCAGCTTTCTCAAGCTGAGGTTTCTGACGCTTCATCAATTCAACGTCCAGGCAGAGCGATTGAAGCTCGCGAACCAGCACGTTGAACGACTCGGGCACGCCCGGCTCGATACCCGGCTCGCCCTTGACGATGGCCTCGTAAATCTTCGCCCGGCCGTAGACGTCGTCGGATTTCGCCGTCAGCAGTTCCTGCAGGATGTGCGCCGCACCGTACGCCTCGAGAGCCCAGACTTCCATTTCGCCGAAGCGCTGGCCCCCGAACTGGGCCTTTCCGCCGAGCGGCTGCTGGGTGATCAGGGAGTAGGGTCCGATCGAGCGAGCGTGAATCTTGTCGTCGACCAGGTGCGATAGCTTGAGCATGTAGATGTAGCCGACCGTGACGTTCTGAGCGAATTCGTCGCCGGTCATGCCGTCAAACAGCGGGATCTTGCCGCTCTCGGGCAGCTCGGTGAATTGCAGCAGGTGGCGGATGTCGCCTTCGCGCGCGCCGTCAAATACCGGCGTGGCGAACGGAACGCCTTCGCGGAAGCTCTGCGCCAGGTCGAGGATCGCGTCATCATCCAGATCGGCCATGGTCTTCCAGACCGAGGTCGGTCCGAACGCATCCTTGAAGTACTTGCGCACCTGTTCCACCCGCGCTTCGTCGTCGAGCATCTTCCCGATGTGCTCGCCGAGCTCTCTGGAGGCCCAGCCGAGGTGCGTTTCGAGAATCTGACCGACGTTCATACGCGAAGGAACGCCCAGCGGATTCAGCACGATTTCGACCGGCGTGCCGTCCGGCATGTAGGGCATGTCTTCCTGCGGGATGATCCGCGCGATCACGCCCTTGTTGCCGTGCCGACCGGCCATTTTGTCGCCCACGGAAAGCTTGCGCTTCATGGCGATGTAGGCCTTCACCAGCTTGATCACGCCCGGCGGCAGTTCGTCGCCCTTCTTCAGCTTGGCGATGCGCTCGTCGGTGATTTTCCGCAGGACGTCGATCTGCCGCGAGGTCATTTCCTCGACCTCGTCGATCTTCTCGATGAGCAGAGGGTCCTTGTCGTTCAGGCGCAGCCTCTTCAGGTTGCGGGTGGAGATTTTTTCCAGGATATCGCGCGTCAACTCAGTGCCCTTGGTCAGCAGGCGCTTGTTGGTGCGTTCGTCGTGTAGGTCGGCGACCAGTTTCTGTCCGCCGAGCAGGTCGTTCAACCGCTTCAGCCGCTCGTCGGTCAGAATGCGAATCTCGTCGGCGAGGTTCTTTTCAAGCTTCGCGACGTGCGCCGCTTCGATGGCCTTGTGGCGCTCGTCCTTCTCCGCTCCCTTGCGGCAGAAAATCTTCACGTCGACGATGGTTCCCTCAATGCCCGGGGGACAGTAGAGAGAAGCGTCGCGAACGTCTCCGGCCTTTTCGCCGAAGATCGCGCGAAGAAGTTTTTCTTCCGGTGTCAGCGTGGTCTCACCCTTCGGCGTCACTTTGCCGACCAGGATGTCGCCCGGCTTCACCGTCGCGCCGATGCGGATCACGCCGCTTTCGTCGAGATTTCGCAGAAAGCTCTCGTTGATGTTGGGAATATCGCGGGTGATTTCCTCCGGACCCAGCTTCGTGTCGCGCGCCTCGATTTCATACTCCTCGATGTGAATCGAGGTGTAGTAATCCTCCTTGACCAGCTTCTCGCTGACCAGGATGGCGTCCTCGAAGTTGTAGCCGCGCCACGGCACGAAGGCCACCAGGACGTTCCGCCCCAGGGCCAGCTCGCCGCGATCGGTGCACGGCCCGTCGGCCAGCACCTGCCCCTGCTTCACGCGGTCGCCCGCGCGCACCAGCGGCTTCTGGCTGATGCAGGTGTTCTGGTTTGACCGCTTGAACTTCGTCAGCAGGTAAATGTCGGACCCCACTTCGCGGCTCAGCACGCCCGACTGATCCGACTCCACGCGCACGATGACGCGCTCGGAATCGACCTGGTCGACGATGCCGTCGCGGCGGCAGACGATGACCGCGCCCGAATCCCGCGCGGTGACGCGTTCCATGCCCGTTCCGACCAGCGGCGCTTCGCCCTTGATTAGCGGCACGGCCTGGCGCTGCATGTTCGAACCCATCAAAGCGCGGTTGGCGTCGTCGTTTTCAAGGAACGGAATCAGCGACGCGGCCACCGACACCAGCTGCTTCGGCGACACGTCGATGTAATCGACTTCCTCGCGCGACTTGAGCACGAAGTTGCCCGCCTGCCGGCAGTTCACGAGGTCGGTCGTGATGCGCAGCTTCTCGTCAAGCGACGCGTTGGCCTGCGCGACCACGTAGCGATCCTCTTCCCACGCCGAGAGATAGAAGCAGTGCGGCTCGACCACGATCCGCTTGCGCTTCAGCTCTTCGTTCGTCTCCTCGACCTTGTCCTTTTCGACGATTTCGCCGGCCTTGAATTCGCTGTCGCCGGAATTCACCACCTGCACGAAATCGATCACGCGGCCGCCCTTGACCTTGCGGTAGGGCGATTCGATGAACCCGAACTCGTTGATCCGCGCGTAGCAGGAAAGCGAGCTGATCAACCCGATGTTCGGGCCTTCCGGCGTTTCGATCGGGCAGATGCGGCCGTAGTGCGTGGGGTGAACGTCGCGGACTTCAAATCCGGCGCGCTCGCGCGACAAACCGCCCGGCCCCAGAGCCGAAAGCCGCCGCTTGTGCGTGATCTCGCTCAGCGGGTTGGTCTGATCCATGAACTGGGACAGCTGCGAGCTGCCGAAGAATTCCCGGATCGCCGCCATCACCGGCTTCGCGTTCACCAGGTCGTGCGGCATGGCCGTCGACATTTCCTGGTAGACCGACATCTTTTCCTTGATCGCCCGCTCCATGCGGACCAAGCCGATGCGGAACTGATTCTCGAGCAGTTCGCCCACCGCACGGACGCGGCGATTGCCGAGATGATCAATGTCGTCGACCGATCCGATGTTCTTGCGCAGCTTCAACAGGTACTTGATGGCGGCCACGAAATCGCTCGGATCGAGCGTGCGCTTCTCAAGCGGGGTCTCCAGACCGAGCTTGATGTTGAATTTCAGCCGGCCCACTTTGCTGAAATCGTACTTGCGCGCATCGAAAAACATCCCGTTGAACAGCGCCGTCGCCGTTTCAAGCGTGGGCGGATCGCCCGGACGCAGCTTGCGGTAGATTTCAATCAGCGCTTCCTTCGGCGTGTGAATGGTGTCCTTCTCCAGCGTGCGCGACACGATGATGCCCACGTCGTCGCGGTCCGGGAAGCACACGTCCACTTCCGTGATGCCCGCTTCGGCAATCGTCGCCCACATTTCCGGCGTCAGCGGCTTGTTGGCCTCGAGCAGCACTTCGCCGGTCTGGCGGTTCACGAGCTCGCCGACCGTCACTGCGCCCTCCAGGTCCGCGGCGACCACTTCCACCTGCGTGACCCGCGCCTTGACCATCTCCTTGTGAAGCGCGTCGCTGATGCGCTTGTGCGCGCCGACCAGCACGTCGCCCGACTTGGGGTGCTTGATCTCGCGCTGGAGCTTGCGGTCGATCAGCCCTTCCGACACGTTCCAGAAAAGATCGCCGCCCCGCAGATTGATGCGCTCGACCTGGAAGAAGGTGCGCAGCACATCCTCATTCGACTTGATGCCCAGCGCGCGCAGGAAGATCGAGCCCAGAAACTTGCGCTTGCGATCGATGCGCACGTAGAGAATGTTCTTGGTGTCGTACTCGAACTCGACCCACGATCCGCGGTAGGGAATGATCTTGCCCAGGAAGTAGCTGCGGTTGTTGGCCGTCTCGAAAAACACGCCGGGTGAGCGGTGCAACTGGCTTACGATGACGCGCTCGGTCCCGTTGATGATGAACGTCCCGTTCTCCGTCATCAGCGGAATGTCGCCGAAGAAAACTTCCTGCTCTTTGATGTCGCGGATCGACTTCGCGCCGGTGTCCGGGTCCTTGTCGTAAATCGTCAGCCGGATGGTCACCTTGAGCGGCGCCGAATACGTCATGCCGCGTTCCTGGCATTCGTTCACGTCATACTTCAGCTGCAAAGTCACCGGATCGCCGCACTTGTTGCAGAAAGTCGGCGTGTTCTTGTTGAACGTTCCGCACTTCGCGCACAGCACGTCACCCGTCTTGTAGGGGTTCGTGACCACGGACGCGCCGCAGTTCCGGCACGTCGCGCGCAGGTGGTGCAGTCCGCGCAGGTGCCCGCACTTGCACTCCCAGTTTCCGATCGCGTAGTCGACAAAATCCAGCTGCGACAACCCGCGAAAGTCCTGGATCGGGAAAACGGAGGAAAACACCGACTGCAAGCCCGTGTCTTCCCGCTCGCTCGGCAGCAGATCCATCTGCAGGAAGCGCTGGTAGGACTTCTTCTGTACGTCGATCAGGTTCGGAATCTGGACCGTGGTCTTGATTTTCGCGAAGTCCAGGCGTTCCCGTTCCCGCATCACGCGATTACCGTTACGATGACTCATGGACCATCCTCTTCAGGGTTACGCCGAGACTGGTAGAGCGGAGAGACACCCGCCCCGCCCGTCCGGGAAGGACATTCTTGGAAGTTCAGAAATATAAAGGAGCGCGTGCGTACGCGAGTTCCTTTGCAGCCCGGCACATTGGCCGTTTACAGGCTGCCGTTACTTGATATCGACCTTGGCTCCGGCGTCTTCGAACTTCTTCTTGATCGTCGCCGCCTCGTCCTTGTTCACGCCCTCTTTCACCGTCTTGGGCGCGCCGTCCACCAGATCCTTGGCTTCCTTCAAGCCCAGGCTGGTGACCTCGCGGACCGCCTTGATCACATTGATCTTGTTCGCGCCGACTTCCGTGAGAACGACGGAAAACTCCGTCTTCTCTTCTGCCGGACCCGCCGCCGCGCCGCCGCCCGC
>JBAVUW010000010.1:0-22022 GCA_049696975.1 Candidatus Acidiferrales bacterium
GCTCAGGCTAGGCGACTATGGCGACGGCAACCGAACTTTCAGGGCAGATTCAGGGCATGGCGAACGCGCGATTTATCCGCGTCTCGCCGCAGAAAGCGCGACTGGTGATCGACCTGATCCGCGGCCAGCGCGCCGAAGATGCGCTGCAGACGCTGCGTTTCACCAAGAAGCGCGTGGCGAAGGAAATCGAGAAGACGCTGCGCAGCGCGATCGCCAATGCGGAGCGCAAGGCGGACGATGCCGGCACGTCGCTCGACGTCGATCAGCTGTTCGTGACCAGCTGTTTTGTGAACGAAGGGCCGCGGTGGAAGCGCATGCGTCCGGCGCCGATGGGCCGCGGCTTCCGGTATCAGAAGCGGACCAGCCACATCGTGGTGAATGTGGCCGAGCACGTACGCGCCGCACAAAGCCGCGCCAGGGAAGCGGCGGCCGAAGAAGCTGCCTCGAAGGGCGTGAAGGGCGCGGTCCGAAAAGCCCGCAAGGCAATCCAGAAGCGCGCGAAGGAAGCGCAGAAGAAGTAGGAGGCGGTTTTGGGTCAGAAAACACATCCGTACGGTTTTCGGCTGGGCTACAACAAGGGTTGGAAGTCACGCTGGTTCGCGAAGAAGGAATACGCCGACCTGTTGCACGAGGACGTCATCCTGCGCAAGCAGCTGAAGGACCGGCTGAAATCGGCCGGTATCAGCGGCATCGATATCGAGCGCGCGGCGAACAAACTGGTCGTGCGGATTTACACCGCGCGTCCGGGCATCATCATCGGTCGCAAGGGTTCGGAAATCGACAAGCTCAAGGGCGAAGTCCAGAAGCGCACGAAGCGCGAGGTGCACATCGACATCCAGGAAGTGCACCGCCCCGAGCTCGATGCCACGCTGGTGGCCGAATCGATCGCGCTGCAGCTTGAAAAGCGCGTGGCGTTCCGGCGCGCGATGCGCAAGGCCGTGGACTCGGCGCTCCGCTTCGGTTGCAAGGGAATTAAAGTTAGGGTCGCGGGACGTTTGAACGGCGCCGAAATCGCGCGCAAGGAGTGGTACCTGCAGGGGCGTTTGCCGCTGCAGACGCTGCGCGCGGATATCGACTTCGGTACCGCCGAGGCGCATACGACCTACGGGCTGATCGGCGTGAAATGCTGGGTTTATCAGGGCGAAAAAGTGCCGGCGCGCGGAAAAGCAGCCGCCGTCGCGGCGAATTCGGAAGTATAAGGAAACGGACCAGACATCATGTTGATGCCGAAAAAAGTGAAGTACCGCAAGCAGCAGCGCGGCCGGCGCCGGGGCAAGGCGTGGCGGGGCAGCGGGTTCGCTTTCGGGGATTATGGACTGAAGGCGCTCGAGCCGGCCTGGATTACCGATCGGCAGATCGAGGCGTCGCGCGTCGCGATCACGCGGTTCATTAAGCGCGGCGGAAAGCTATGGATCCGGATTTTTCCGGACAAGCCATTCACCAAGAAGCCGGCCGAAACGCGCATGGGCAAGGGCAAAGGTCCTCCGGAGCATTGGGTCGCGGTGGTAAAGCCGGGACGCATCATGTTTGAAATGGCCGGCGTGGACCTCGCGGCGGCGACCGAAGCGATGGAGCTGGCGGCGAATAAGCTGCCGATCAGGACGAAGTTCGTCACGCGCGCGGAGGAGCTCTAATGGCGCGGCGAGTGGAAAAATTCCGTGAGATGAATGCAGGAGAGCTCGAGAATCAGCAGCGCGAGCTTTCCGAACAGGTGTTCCGCCTGCGCTTTCAGATCGCGTCCGGTCAGGCCGAGGGTTTGAAGAAAATGCGCGAGGCGCGCAAGGATCTCGCGCGGGTGAAAACTTTGCTCCGCGAAACTGAACTGAGGAAGAAAAAGTAATGGCGAACGAAACGCAAGCGGCTGCTCGAATCTCCAGCGGGCGCGGCACCCGGCAGGAACTCGTCGGCGTGGTGACCAGCTCGAAAATGCAGAAGACGATCGTGGTCCGCGTGCGGCGCACCACGCAGCATCCGCTCTATCACCGGGTGATACGGTCGGCGAAGAAATACTACGCGCATGATGAAACCGGCGATGCGAAAGTCGGCGACACGGTACGGATTGTTTCCACGCGCCCGCTTTCGAAACTGAAGCGCTGGAGACTCAAGGAAGTGATTCAGCGTTCTAATCGCGTCGCCTAGCCGAGCGGCAGCGGTCCTGGAAAAGGCCCGCGAAACGGGCGCGCTAAGCGCCGCGGACAGAGACAAGGGAGCAAGATCATGGTTCAGATGCGGACATGGCTGACGGTCGCCGACAATTCCGGCGCGCGCCAGATCACGTGCATTCTGCCGCTGGGGGGCGACGCGGGACTGAAGGCCGGTCTGGGCGACGTCATCACGGCGGCCGTGAAGGAAGCGACGCCCGACGGCCAGGTGAAGAAGGGCGTGGTGGTGCGCGCGGTTGTCGTGCGCACACGAAAAGAACAGCGCCGGAAGGACGGCACCTACATCCGGTTTGACGACAATGCGGCGGTTTTGATCAATGACGCAAACGAGCCGATCGGGACGCGCGTGTTCGGGCCGGTGGCGCGCGAGCTGCGCGACAAGAAGTTCACCAAGATCGTGTCGCTCGCTCCGGAGGTCTGGTAGCGATGGGTGTTCCTAAACAGAATCCGGAAGTGTTCATGGGCATTCGCCGGGGTGACATGGTGAAGGTAATGGCCGGCCGCTCGAAGGGCAAGACCGGCAAAGTTCTCACGGTCAACCGCGAAAAGGGCCGGGTCACCGTCGAGCACGCCAACATCATCAAGCGCCACACGCGCCCGAACCCTTCGAAGAACGTGCGCGGCGGCATTGTGGACAAGGAAGGTCCGATCCACATCTCGAGCGTGATGTTGATTTGCCCGGGCTGCGACAAGCACACGCGCGTGGGCCACACGAAGCTTCCCGACGGCACCCGCGTTCGCGTCTGCCGGCGCTGCAACACCACATTTGAGAATTAGGAGTCGAGGCAAACGAGAGATGGCAAGCCGACTACACGAAAAGTACCGCAAGGAAGCCGTACCGGCGCTGGCGAAGCGCTTCGGTTACAAGAACACGATGGCTGTGCCGCGCGTTGCGAAAGTAACGCTAAACATCGGTCTCGGGGAAGCAAGCGCCAACGTCAAGCTGCTCGATACAGCGGCGGTCGAGCTCGGCCAGATCGCCGGGCAAAAGCCCGTCATCACGCGCGCCAAGAAGTCGATCGCGAATTTCAAAATTCGCAAAGGCATGCCCATCGGCTGCATGGTCACGCTCCGTGGCGAACGCATGTACGAGTTTCTCGACCGGCTCTCGGCCATCGTCTTCCCGCGCGTGCGCGATTTCAAGGGGCTGCCACCGAATTCGTTCGACGGCCGGGGCAACTACACGCTGGGGCTGAAGGACCAGTTGGTGTTCCCGGAAATCGACTACACGCGCGTCGACAAGATCAAGGGCATGAACATCACGATTACGACCACGGCCCGCAGCGATGAAGAAGGCCGCGAGCTTCTGAAGCTGCTCGGCGTGCCCTTCCGCGCGCAAGGCGCCGCGTAAGGCTAAGGAGAATCAAAGAGGATGGCTCGAACCAGTCAGATCGCGAAGACCAAGCGCAAGTTGAAGTACAAGATCCGCCAGCGCAACCGCTGCCGGATCTGCGGCCGCGCACGGGGCACGCTCCGCAAGTTCCAGATGTGCCGTATCTGTTTCCGCGGCCTCGCGCTCAAGGGAGAAATTCCCGGCGTGGTGAAGGCCAGCTGGTAAGGAAGAGAAAATGACCACCGATCCCATCGCCGATTTTCTGACGCGCATCCGCAACGGGGCGCTCGCAAAGCATCCTCGCGTCGAGATGCCTTCGTCCAAAATGAAGATTGAAATTGCGCGCATCCTGAAGGAAGAGGGCTACCTCGCGAACTATAAAGTCGTCGAGGAAAAGGGCAAGAAGACGCTGCGCGTGTTCCTGCGTTACACGCCCGACCGCCGCAGCGTGATCACCGACCTCAAGCGCATCTCCCGGCCCGGCTCGCGCCGCTACGTCGGGAAGTTCGGAATCAAGCCCGTTGTCGGCGGCATGGGTATCGCCATCGTTTCCACGCCGCGCGGGCTGATGACCGGCACGTCGGCGCGCAAGGAAGGCGTCGGCGGCGAGCTGCTTTGTGAAGTTTGGTAAGCGTAATTGAGTCACTGAGACGAAGGGGCACTGAGAGAGCCATGTCGAGAATTGGAAACAAAATTATCCCCGTTCCCTCGGGCGTGAAGGTTCAGATCCAGGACGGAAACGTCGAAGTCCAGGGTCCCAAGGGCAAGATGTCGGTCAAGCTGCCGCGCGGAATATCGTTCGAGCTGAAGGACGGAATTCTCACCGCCCGGCGTGAAGCCGACGAGTACCGCGCGCTGCACGGCCTGGCCCGCGCGCTGGTCGCCAACGCCGTCACCGGCGTCACCACCGGATTCAAGAAGGACCTCGACATCGTCGGCGTCGGCTATCGCGCCGAGGTGAAGGGCAAGAACGTGGTCCTGGCGCTCGGCTATTCGCATCCGATCGAGTTTCCGATTCCGGAAGGAATTCAGATCGCGGTGGAAAAGCAGACGCACATGACCGTGACCGGCGCGGACAAGAATCAGGTCGGCCAGGTCGCCGCGAACCTTCGCTCGCTGCGTCCGCCCGATCCGTACAAACAGAAGGGCGTGCGCATCACCGGCGAGCGCCTGAAGAAGAAAGCCGGAAAGGCCGGCGCCAAGACGGCAGCGGCCTAAGACAACGGAATTTTGCGCCAGGAGCGCCCGCCGCAGGCGGGCACAAGGAGAAAGAACGTGGCAGCACCGGTTCGAAGACTATCGCGCGAGGCTCATCGCCGGCGCATTCACGTGCGCATGCGCAAGAGAATTTCCGGCACCACCGAGCGGCCGCGGTTGGCCGTGCACCGCTCGTCGAAGCACATTCGCGCGCAGGTGATCGACGACGGCACCGGCCGCACCATTGTGTCGGCCAGCTCGCTCGACAAAGAAGTGCGCGCCACGATCAAGGGCGGCGGCAACATCGCCGCCTCGAAGGTGGTCGGCAAGGCCATCGCCGAACGCGCCCGCGCCAAGGGCGTGGAGCTCGTGGTGTTCGATCGCGGCGGATATCAATATCACGGCCGCGTGCAAGCGCTGGCGGAAGCGGCCCGGGAGGCGGGCTTGAAGTTCTAACACTTATGCCGAAACAAGAGCTCAAAGATACGCTGTCGATTCGCCGCCCCGTGCAGGCGAATCAGGCAAATCTGAAAGACCAGGTTGTGTCGATTAACCGCGTCACGAAAGTCGTGAAGGGCGGAAAAAATCTCAGCTTCTCAGCGCTGGTCGTCGTGGGCGATCAGGGCGGCCACGCGGGATTCGGCATGGGCAAGGCGCGCGAAGTCCCCATGGCCATCCGCAAGGCGATCGAGCAGGCCAAAAAGAACATGGTCAAGCTGAACCTGAAGGGCACGTCGATCCCTCATCAGGTTTTGGGATCCTACGGCTCGGGCTCGGTCCTGCTGAAGCCCGCGCCGGAAGGAACCGGCGTGATCGCCGGCGGCCCGGTGCGGGCGGTGATGGAAGTTGCGGGAATCCAGAACGTGCTGACCAAATCGCTCGGCACCAGCAACCCGCACAATGTCATCAAGGCCACGTTCGACGCGCTGTTGCACCTGAAAGACGCGCAGCGCGTGGCGGAATCGCGCGGCCGGGGAACGGACGAACCGGTCGGCGCGTAAGCTGCGGGAAAAAGATTCGGACAAATTATGGCAACCACGAAGAAGAAATCGAGCGGCACGCTGAAAATCAAATGGGTGGTCAGCTTTATCGGCTGCCCGCGCGACATGCGCCAGACGATTCGCGGTCTGGGCTTCCGCCGGATGCAGCAGGTGATCGAGCATCCGGACACGCCCGCCGTCCGCGGCATGATCGCAAAAGTCCACCATCTGGTCAAAATCGAGGAAGCGTAAGACATGGCGAATCTACCCACATTGTCGAATCTGAAACCGCCGCGCGGGTCGCGTCACCGCAAAGTCCGCGTGGGGCGCGGAATGGGCTCGAAGCTCGGAAAAACCGCCGGCGCGGGGAACAAGGGACAGCAATCCCGCCGCGGCTATTCCCGCCGCCCGGGATTTGAGGGCGGCCAGATGCCGCTGCACCGGCGCCTGCCCAAGCGCGGATTCTCTGCGCCGTTTTCGAAATCGTTCTCAGTCGTCAACGTCGAAAGCCTCAATGCGTTCGCCGCCGGCGACACGGTCACCCCGGATTTGCTCGCGCAGCATGGCATCGTCCGCAGCAAGGGCGACGTGAAAGTCCTCGGTGACGGGGAACTCAAGATTGCACTGACGGTCAAAGCGCACGCCTTCAGCAAATCGGCGCTGGAGAAAATCGCGCAGGCCGGGGGGAAAACAGAAGTCCTGAAATGAGAAAGCTGCTCGAAGCGTTTCGAAACATCTTCAGCACGCCCGACTTGCGCAAACGCGTGATCTTTGCGCTGGCCATGCTGTTGGTGTATCGGCTCGGCAGCTACATTCCCACGCCCGGCGTGAATACGGAAGCGCTGGAGCAGATCTTCAAGCAGTATCAGGGCTCGGCCCTGGGCATTTTCAATCTGTTCAGCGGCGGCAATCTCCGCCGCCTTACGATTTTCGCGCTCGGCATCATGCCGTACATCACCTCCTCGATTGTGCTGCAGCTGCTCGTGGTGGTCTGGCCGTATCTCGAGCGTCTGCAGAAGGAAGGCGAGCTCGGCCGCCGCAAGATCACGCAGTACACGCGCTACCTCACCATCATCCTGAGCGCGTTTCAGTCCTTCGCCATCGCGCGCACTCTGGAAGCGCCCGGACAGGTTCTGGGCGGCCAGGCGCTGGTCTATCACCCGGGCGTTCGCTTCATCCTGATGACCATGCTGACGCTCACCACCGGCTCGGCATTCATCATGTGGCTCGGCGAGCAGATCAGCGACCGCGGCATCGGCAACGGCATGTCGCTGATCATCTTCACCGGCATCATAGTCGGTTTGCCGCAAGCCGTCGCCGGCTTGTGGGACAAGATTCGCACCGAGGAGTGGGGAGCGCTGACGCCCATCATCGTTCTGATGCTTCTGGTATTGATGCTCGCCGTCGTGGCGTTCATCGTCCTGGTCGAGGGCGGGCAGAGACGCATCCCGGTGCAGTACGCCAAGCGGGTGATGGGGCGCAAGGTCATGGGCGGGCAAATGACCTATCTGCCGCTGCGCGTCAATTCCGGCGGGGTGATTCCGCCGATTTTCGCGAGCTCACTGCTGACCGCGCCGGCCACGTTCGCTCTGATTTTCGGCAGCCGCTCGGCCTACATTCAGAAATTCGGCAAGATGATCGCCTGGGGCGAGCCGCTTTACACCGTGCTGTACGTCGCGCTGATCATCTTTTTCGCGTTCTTTTACGTGGGCATCATTTTCAATCCCACGGAGCTGGCCGACAATATGCGCAAGAACGGCGGATTCGTCCCGGGCATTCGTCCCGGGCGAAACACGTCGGAATACATCAACCGCATCCTGTCGCGGCTCACGCTGGTTGGCGGCGTCTATCTCGCCATGGTCTGCCTGCTGCCGGAGTGGATGATTCAGGGCATTCACCTGAATCACCTGCCGTGGTTCTTGGGCGGCAACTGGTTTGATGCGCATTTATCGCGCTTCATTCTGAACGGCCTGAACGTGCAGTTTTATTTCGGCGGTACCTCGCTGCTGATCGTCGTCGGCGTGGCCATGGACACGGTGCAGCAGCTGGAGGCGCAGCTGGTGATGCGCAATTACGACGGCTTCGTGAAACGGGGACGCGTGCGCAGTCGGCGCGGTTAATCGCTCGGTTCGGGAGCAGCGATGGCTGGCAAACGCGCGTTTATTTTTCTGGGTCCGCCGGGTGCGGGTAAGGGCACGCAGGCGAAGCGCATCGCCAAGCAGCTCGGCGTGCCGCACCTGTCGACCGGCGACATGATGCGCGACGCCGTGGCCCGCGGCACGGAGCTGGGACGAATCTTCGGGCCGATTATGCAGGCCGGCCAGCTGGTGTCGGACGATCTGGTGATGAAGATGGTCGACGAGAGGCTGAAGCAGCCGGATTGCGAAGCCGGGTGCCTCTTCGATGGGTTTCCGAGGACCCTGCCGCAGGCCGAGGGCCTGGACAAGATCCTCGAGCGCGGCGGTTTCGGCAAGCCGGTGGTGATCGACCTCGCCGTAAGCGACGATAAGTTGCTGCGGCGTTTGACCGGCCGGCGAACCTGCAGTGTCGGCGGCGAGATTTACAACGTCTACGACGCGCCTTCCAAGGTAGAGGGCGTCTGCGATAACGACGGCGGCACGCTCGTTCAGCGCGCCGACGATACGGCGCAAGTCGTGAACCAGCGGCTCACCGCCTATCACCGGCAGACCCGGCCGCTTGCGGATTACTACCGCCACCAGGGCGTCTTGGAGGAAGTGGACGCTTCGGTGAGCGTGGATGAGGTAAGCCGTGCGCTCGGCGAGATTGTGAAGCGTGCGGAAGGGCGCTGATGGTTATCTGTAAATCGCCGGCCGAGCTCGAAAAGATGCATCGAGCGGGTTTGATCGTATGGGGCGCGCTGGAGAAGATGCGCGCCATGATCCGCCCGGGCATCACGACGATCGAGCTCGATCAGTTTGCCGAGGCCTACACGGCGGAACATCGCGCCCGCCCGGCATTCAAGGGGTACCGGGGGTATCCGGGTTCGGTGTGCACCTCGATTAACCAGGAGGTGGTGCACGGAATCCCGTCGGCCTCCCGCCGAATCAAAGAGGGCGACATCCTCTCGATGGACTTCGGCGTGGAGCTGGACGGGTACTTCGGCGATGCTGCTTTGACCGTTCCGGTGGGCAAGATTGCGCCCGGGCGGGAAAAGCTGCTGCGGGTCACCCGGGAATCGCTGGACCAGGCGATTGATAAGGTCCGGCCGGGCAACCGCTTGGGCGACGTTTCGGCCGCGGTGCAGCAGTGGGTGGAAACGAACGGGTTTTCGGTGGTTCGCGAGTTCGTGGGCCACGGGATCGGCACGAAGATGCACGAGGAGCCGCAAGTGCCGAATTACGGCGCGGCGGGCCAGGGCCCCAAGCTGCAGGAGGGCATGGTCCTGGCCATCGAGCCGATGGTGAATTGCGGCGGCCCGGCGGTGCGGGTGCTCGACGACGATTGGACCGCCGTAACGGCCGACGGCAGCGACTCGGCCCATTTCGAGCACACCGTGGCCGTAACCAGCAACGGTCCGTGGATACTGACCAGGCCGAAAGAAGTCACGGGTCCGTGCTGGTAGGGTTTCAGGTTTGAGTGTCGTGCCGGAGTCTTTAGCCCGGCAGGTTTTGCGGCAGGCGGAAATCAGGAGCGCATGGCGAGAAAACCCGAGCAGGACAAAAAACCGGGCGAAAGCGGCAAGGAAGACGCCATCG
The DNA here is from genome assembly GCA_049696975.1 of Candidatus Acidiferrales bacterium. Classification (GTDB taxonomy): domain Bacteria; phylum Acidobacteriota; class Terriglobia; order Acidiferrales; family UBA7541; genus Palsa-295. Next base: position 9,389 of record JBAVUW010000010.1, read on the forward strand.
AAGTGATGGCCACGGTGATCGAACCGCTTCCCAACGCCATGTTTCGCGTCGAGCTGGAGAACAAGCATCAGGTGCTGGCGCACATCTCGGGCAAGATGAGGAAGAATTTCATCCGCATCCTGGCCGGCGACCGCGTGGCGGTGGAGCTGTCGCCCTATGACCTGACGCGCGGGCGCATCGTGTATCGCTACAAGTAGGTCCAAGGGTTCTGTGCAGCGCCGGGGCCTTGGGTCCGGCAGCGGTCGGTGAAGTTTTTCGGGAAGGGGATTGCTCCCCTGATGTTCCCGCGGGGAACGGAGTCAAAGAAATGAAAGTGCGGGCATCGGTCAAGAAAATCTGCATGAAGTGCAAGATCGTTCATCGGCGCGGCGTGGTTCGGGTGATTTGCCAGAACCCGAAACACCGCCAGCGCCAGGGTTAGGGAGGGGAAAATGGCACGTATCGCAGGTGTGGATCTGCCGCCGAACAAGCGTCTGTGGGTTGGCCTCACGGCTATCTACGGCATCGGGCAGCAGCGCGCGCGTTCGCTCGCAGCAAAGTCGAACGTGGATCCGACGAAGAAGATCAAGGATCTTACCGAAGAGGAAGTGACCCGTTTGCGCGCCGCAATTGAAGCCGAAGGCCAGGTCGAAGGCGATCTCCGCAAGGAGATGCAGATGAACATCCGCCGGCTGATTGAAATACAGTGCTACCGCGGACTGCGCCATCGCCGGAATCTTCCGGTGCGCGGCCAGCGCACGCATACGAATGCGCGTACCCGCAAAGGTCCGCGCAAGGGCGCCGTCGCCGCCAAGAAGAAAACGATGGCGCGCAAGTAGGGTTTGTGCAGCTCCGCTCCGTTGTCGGGAGCGGAGGCATTTCGATCCGGTTTTGAGGTCAGATTCGAATGTAGCGCCGGGGTCTTCAGCCCGGCATCTTGAAAGGTTCGACACGACGACATGGCAAAAGAACCCAAAGACGCAGCCGCCGCTCCGGCAGCAGGAGCAAAACCGGCCAAGCGCAAAAAAGAATTCCGCAAGAAGAAGGAAAAGCGGATCGTGCCGCACGGACTGGTCTGTATCCAGGCCACGTTCAACAATACGATCATCACGCTGACCGATCCCGAGGGCCGCGTGGTCAGCTGGGCCTCGGCCGGTTCGTCCGGTTTCAAGGGCTCGCGCAAGGGCACTCCCTACGCCGCGCAACAGGCGGCGATGACGGCTGCCGGAGTCGCGCGGGATCAGTACGGAATGAAATCGGTTGAGGTGCGGGTGAAAGGCCCTGGCGCAGGCCGCGAATCCGCGGTCCGCGCTCTGGCGTCGTCGGGCCTGCACATCAACGCGATCAAGGACGTAACACCGGTTCCGCACAACGGCTGTCGCCCACCCAAGCGCCGCCGCGTCTAGATTTGGGGTTTTCGTCTTGAATGCAGCGCCGGGGACCTTAACCCGGCATTTTGAAGGAGACAGTAACTTGGCAAGACATCGTGAAGCAGTTTGCCGGCTGTGCCGCCGCGAAGGGCAGAAGCTCTTCTTGAAAGGCCTCCGGTGTTTTACGGAAAAATGCGCCATCGAAAAGCGCAACTTCGTCCCGGGCCAGCACGGCCAGGCGCGCCGTCCGAAAATGGTCGGCTACGGCATCCAGCTGCGCGAGAAGCAGAAGGTGAAGCGCACCTACGGTTTGCTCGAGCGGCAGTTCCGCACGTATTTCGAGAAAGCGGAGCGCACCAAGGGCCCCACGGGTTCGAACCTGATGGTCATGCTCGAGCGGCGTCTCGACAACGTCGTCTATCGCGCCGGCCTTGCCGGTTCGCGCGCGCAGGCGCGGCAGCTCGTGCTGCACGGCCACATCCGCGTGAAGGACCGCAAGGTGAACATTCCGAGCTACCTCGTGCAGGTGGGCGATGATGTCGCGCTGAAGGCCGATATGCACGAAAACGCGATGGTGCTCGAAGCGCGCAACCTGGCTCAGAGCCAGGGCCTCGCTCCGTGGCTCGATATCGACCGCGCCAATTTCAAGGCCAGGGTCGTCGCCATGCCGCGCCGCGAAGACGTGCAAACGCCGCCGATGAACGAACAGCTCATCGTCGAGTTGTACTCGAAATAGTTCTGTTATTTACGCGAATTGTCAGCGGGCTCGCTTTTTGCGGGCCAGGAGGAAGCAAAAATGTGGAAGGGCTTTCAGAAACCAAAGCGGTTGGCGGCCGAACCCGAGTCGCTGACCGACAAGTATGGAAAATTCTCCGCGCAGCCGTTTGAGCGCGGTTGGGGCACCACAGTCGGAAACGCTCTACGGCGAGCGCTGCTGAGCTCGATCGAGGGCGCGGCCATCACCGCGGTGAAGATCGAAGGTGTGTTGCACGAATTCTCACCCATTCCCGGCGTGGTCGAGGACGCGACGGACATCATCCTCAACCTGAAGCAGGTTCCCCTCAAGCTCAATACCGATCAGTCGAAGACCATCACGCTTACCGTCGACGTGCCCGGCCCGGTGACCTCCGCGAAGATCGAGGAAGACGCGGATATCGCCGTGCTCGACAAGAATGTTTACATCGCCACGGTCAGCGAAGGCGGCAAGCTTGAACTCGAGCTGCGCGTCAAGAACGGCCGCGGCTACGTCGCCGCCGACCGCAACTTCGACGAAGACCTGCCCATCGGCTACATTCCGATCGACTCGGTCCACTCGCCGGTTCGCAAGGTCAACTACGCTGTCGAAGCCGCTCGCCTCGGTCAAATGACCGACTACGAAAAGCTGACGCTGGAAGTCTGGACCAACGCCGCGATCACGCCGCAGGATTCCATCGGCCTCGCGTCGAAACTGATCAAAGATCACATGAGCATCTTCATCAATTTCGAAGAGCAGCCCGAGCTGCCGGAGGAGGCGGTCGAGAATTACGCCGATCCCCGCCTGGAATTTCTCGATCGCTCGGTCGAGGAGCTCGAGCTTTCTGTCCGCTCCTACAATTGCCTGAAGAATGCCAACATCCAGAACCTGCGCGAGCTCGTGCAGAAGACCGAATCCGAAATGCTGAAGACCAAGAATTTCGGACGCAAGTCGCTCAACGAGATCAAGGACATCCTGCACAAGATGGGTCTGAGTCTCGGCATGAAGTTCGACGATCACGGCCGCGTGATCTGGCCTCCGCTTCCGAGCCAGACGGCGCCGCCTCCGCCGGAAGGAGACGCTTCGGCGATCTAAGCCGCGGCCGAATCATGAGACACCTTCGATCAGGCTCCAAGCTCGGCAAGCAGCCGGCGCATCGACGCGCCGTGCTGCGCAATCTGGTGACGAATCTCGTGGAGAAAGAGCGTATCCACACGACGATCCTGCGCGCGAAGGCCGCTCGCCCGATCGCCGAGAAGATGATTACACTGGGAAAGCGGGATTCGCTCCATGCTCGGCGCCAGGCAGCCGCATTCTTGATGACTCCGGGCGCGACACAGAAACTTTTCACGGATCTCGCGCCGCGCTTCGCGGAGCGTCCCGGCGGTTACACGCGGATCATCCGCACCGGTTGGCGCATCGGTGACGGCGCCGAGCTCGCCATTCTGGAATTCATCGGCTCGGAGCTGAAAAAGAAGGACAAGAAGCCCCGCAAGCGCGCGGAGGAAAACGCACCGGAAGAAAAAGAAGAGAAGGAAGCCGTAGCCGCAAAATAGCCTGCCGCTCGATCGACGGCTGCGTTTCATCGAAAGTCCCGGGCCCAAACCCGGGACTTTTATTTTTCAGCCCGCTTTTCGTTCCGGCTCGTTTATGCGTTTTTCGCGGACGTGGCCGAGCAAGATCACCAGCGCGACGATCAGCTGCGCCGCGATGCCGCCGCTGGCGTCGATCAGCACATCGCCAACGGCCGCGGTTCTCCCCGGAACGAATCGCTGATGAAATTCATCGAGCGAGGCGTAGCAGAGGACGATCGCGACCACGAGCAGCGCCCAGGCGAAGCGCGTGCCCGGCCGGCCCGCGCGAATCGCGCGCAGCACCAGCAGGCTCAAAACAAAATATTCAGTGAAATGTGCGCACTTGCGGATGTAGTGGTGCATTTCAAAAAGGGTCGCGTTCGCAGCGTGTGGAAAGAGCCAGTGCAGGATCGGAATGATGATCCGGCTGGTGTTCTCTGCGGTGAAGGCGCCGGTTGAGAAAAGCGAAATCGCCAAGGCCCAGGCCAGCGCCGGCCACCACTGCTTCAGCCATGGCACTCTAGTATTCCCCGGCGGCGTGATTTGGCATTACTCGAGCCGGTAGTTCGGGGCTTCGCGGGTGATGATCACGTCGTGGACGTGGCTTTCGCGCAGGCCGGCCGACGAGATGCGGATGAAGCGGCTGTTTTCCTGAAGTTCCTTCAGATTTCGAGTGCCGCAGTAGCCCATGCCGCTGCGAAGCCCGCCGACGAGCTGCTCGACAAGGCCCGCGAGCGGACCCTTGTAGGGTACCTGGCCTTCGATTCCCTCGGGAACGGACTTGCCGCGCTCGGCGGTCTCTTGCGCGTAGCGATCGGCCGATCCGGCTTCCATCGCGCCGAGCGATCCCATGCCGCGGTAGGACTTGAAGGTGCGGCCCTGGTAGAGAATCGTCTCGCCCGGAGATTCTTCGGTGCCGGCAAACAGGCTGCCGATCATCACCGCGGATGCACCGGCGGCGATGGCCTTGGTAATGTCGCCGGAAAACTTGATACCGCCATCGGCGATGACCGGCACGCCGCTGCCTTGCGCCGCGCGCGCACATTCCGCGACGGCGGTGATCTGAGGCACTCCGGCGCCGGTGACGATGCGCGTCGTGCAAATCGACCCGGGCCCGATGCCGATCTTCAGGCCATCCACGCCGAGCGAGATCAGGTCGCGCGTGCCTTCGGCCGTGGCTACGTTGCCCGCCAGCAGTTCCATCTCCGGCAGCTTCGCTTTCACGGCGCGAATCGCATCCATTACGCGCGTGGTGTGGCCGTGCGCGGTGTCGATCGCCAGCACATCCGCTTTTTCGCGGGCCATTTCCTGCGCGCGCTCCAGAAAATCGCCGGTGGCGCCGATGGCCGCGCCCACTCGCAGGCGCCCCTGGTCGTCCTTGGTGGCGTGCGGGAACTCGAGTTTTTTCTGGATGTCCTTTACGGTAATCAGGCCTTTGAGGTTGTATTCCTTATCCACGACGAGAAGTTTTTCGATGCGGTGGCGCTGCAGGATTCTTTCGGCTTCTTCGAGTGTCGTGCCGACGGGCACCGTAACGAGATTTTCCTTGGTCATGATATTGCTGACGGGCTGGTCGAGGTTGCGCTCGAACCGGAGGTCGCGATTCGTCAGAATTCCAATCAACCGATGCCCGCGGGTGACCGGCAGTCCCGAGACTTTGTATTTGTTCATGAACTCGAGCGCCTGACGCACCGACATTTCCGGGCCGATGGTGACGGGGTCGACGATCATGCCGCTTTCCGAACGTTTCACGCGATCGATTTCCTCAGCCTGCCTGTCAATCGACATATTGCGATGCACGAATCCAATGCCGCCCTGACGCGCGATGGCGATGGCCAGGCGTGCGTCGGTGACGGTGTCCATGGCGGCCGCGACGATGGGGATATTCAGCGCGATGCGGCGCGAAAGGAACGTGCGGGTATCGGCGTCTGCGGGCAGCACGTCGGATTTTCCCGGGACCAGCAGCACATCGTCGAACGTCAACCCCTCCGGGATGAGGTAGTCGAAATGGCGCTCGCCGGAGATCTCTTCCTTGGTCGCGACAAACAACGTTTCTCTAGCCATGTTTCAATTTCCTCATAAAGACGCCTCTCACAAAATTGCTCCCCATAAACACGAAAGCCCAGCGAGGTGCGCTGGGCGTGAAAAAGTTCCCTTGTAGAGGACGGACTTCATCAATCGATTCATTGTAGTGGCATCGCGAGATGAAAGCAAGTTGGCGGCCCGCCACGTGTCCGGTCACGAGCGATCTCAGACGCGGAAATCGGCGCGGGTTTTCAGGTGGCTCACAACGAGTGGGGGGGCACTTCGCAGGTGTGCGATCGCGTGCTTTCAATGGGTTAGGCTCGAAATCAGTTTGCACTGCGTGTCAGTCGGTCTGGTGCGTGCCAGCCCTGCGGATGCGCGGGGCTGTCGGCAAGGCCGGCCGGCGCAACGTCTTGCCCTCGATGATCCATAGGGGAAAGCTATTCCTTCAAGCGGAAGGTTGAATTGGATTGCCGGAACGGCCGGCCTTAGACTCACGGCATGAACGAACCCGCTGGAGTTGCATCTCAGGCCGGAGTTCTGCTGTCGCCGATCACCGCGCTTTCACGCGGTCCCGTTCAACCTCGCTGGGAAGGGCCCATCAGGCGGCTCTCCATGAAAGATTCCATTCGTGCCGGAGCGTTTCTGATTTGTTGTCTGGCCCTGTATTTTGCTGCCGGATACGCCGGCGTCACGCTCATCGAATGGGCGTGGATGAAGGTTTTCGGTTAGAACCGCAGCGCTATTGCAGGCGTTTGCGCAGAAGCTCGACCAGAACGTAGCCGATTAGAGCGGCGACGATCGCGATTTCGGAATTGTGGGCGTCACAGATATCGGATACCGCCCAGAGCAAGCCTCTCTGGCGTCCCTCGCCGGAGCGTTCGAATTCCCCCATCAAGAGATTGGAATAAAACAGGAAGACGATAAATCCGATTTCGATCAACGCGCGAAGGAGGGTTTTCATTTTGGCGCTGCGGGTTTTTGATCAACGGCGCGGGCAATATGCCAGCGTTTGCTCGACAGTCAAGAAGAACCGGTCATCTGTCCATTCCCCTGATTTCGATTCAAGGCACCCTCCACAGGTCGCCGCAGGGGACCGTTCTCCCCCACAGAGTGAGGAAAGAGCGCCGTCGCCAGAGTCTTCCGAGCGCCGCTGAAAAACCGGAATTGCATATGTCCTCGTTTCCTTGCTTTTGCGATATCCCGGTGGTTGAATACGCGGATTGGCGCGAGTTTCCAGCCGGCAGCGGCTCGAACTCGAAAAGGTTTGATGGTTCGATGCGAAAGAAGCCAGCGGCGAGGTCGTCGCGGAAACGGCTGAAACGCGTCGCGCGTGTGCCCGCAGATACCCCTCCCTCGAGCGAGGACCGCTTCCGGATGCTGCTGGAAGACCTGCACGTCGGCGTAATGATTCTCGGTCCGGGCACGCATGTTGAGTACGCGAACCAGGCGGCGCTCGACATGTGGGGCTTTACGGCCGGCGAGGTGCTGGGGAAGACGGGAGTCGAGATCGGCCTTGTGCCCGTCGACGAGGAATTGAACGAAATCCCCCTGCCGTTGCGTCCCGGTCCGCTGGCGGCAACGGGCAAGGCGATTCGCAGTGAGGTGATCGGGTTCAAACGTCCCGGGAGCGACGCGATCCTCTGGGTGTACGGAAGCGCGGTGCCGCAGTTCGCAAGCGACGGTTCGATCAGGCGGATCATCGCCACGATGACCGACGTGACCGATCGCAAAAGCGCGGAGGCGGCGCTCGAGAGCGCGCACGAGCTGAATCGCGAGATTTTGCGCAGCGTGCAAGAGGGGATTGTGGTCCACGCGCGCGACATGCGCTATGAGATGTGGAATCCGTTCATGGAGCGCATGACGGGCCTCCCGAGCGCCGAGGTCGTGGGGAAGCATCCGCTTGAAATGTTGCCATTTCTGGGCGAATCGGGTGCGATCGGCTTGATCGAGAGAGCGCTACAGGGGGAGGTTTGCTCCGCCCTCGATCTGCCCTATAGAGTGCCGCAGACCGGGAAAGAGGGATGGTGCGACGGCGACTTCGCGCCGCTGCGGGATGACAAAGGCGAGATCGTCGGCGCGATCGTGACGGTGCGGAACGTGACCGAACGCAAGCGGCGGGAGGAGGAGCTGCACCAGCTGTCGTCGCGTTTGCTGCAACTGCAGGACGAGGAGCGGCGGCGAATCGCGCGCGACCTGCACGACAGCGTGGCGCAGGGGCTGTTGGCAGCCAATCTGAATCTCGGGGAATTGAGCAAGTCGGGCGGAACGCTGAACAGGCGCGGACGCGCCGTGCTGGCAGACGCTCACAAAATCCTGAAAGGGCTCGCGCGCGAAATCCGGTCAATGTCCTATTTACTGCATCCGCCCGCGCTGGATGAGCTTGGATTGCGATCGGCAATCGGGGAATACGCAAGCGGATTCAGCGAGCGGACCGGCATTCGAGTCGACGTCGCGATTTCCGCTGGAATCGGACGGCTCCCACAGGACGTGGAAATTGCGTTTTTCCGGATCATCCAGGAGAGTCTGGGAAATATTCAACGGCATTCGGGCAGCGGCAGCGCGAAGATCGAATTGAAAAGGGAAGCCTCGAATCTGGCGCTGGAAGTGAGCGACCGAGGGCGTGGATTTCCGGGTGGAAATTTGACGAACGAACCTTCGGCGGCGAACTCGCTGGGGGTCGGAATTCTGGGAATGCGCGAGAGGATCCGACAGCTGGGCGGGAGGCTGGAAATTCGCTCCGACCGCTCCGGTACGACCATCCGGGCGGACCTGCCGCTGCGCGCGAAAGCTGCGCATGCCGGTTAGCATTTTGATTGTGGACGACCATCCGGTGGTGCGCAAGGGACTGCGGGCGCTGGTTGAAAGCAGGCGGGGCTGGCGGGTCTGTGCGGAGGCGGCCAACGGTCGCGAAGCCATCGCGAAGGCGCGGGCGGCGAAGCCGGACGTGGCGATCGTGGATATCGGGATGCCGGGGCTGGGCGGAATCGAGGCGACGCGGCAAATTCGAAAAGTCTCTCCCCAGACCGAAGTGCTGATTTTGAGCGCACACGGTTCTGAAAAGCTGGCGAGGGAGCTGCTCGATGCGGGCGCGCGGGGATACTTGCTGAAAGAGGATGCCGATGTCAACTTGCTGGAAGCGATCGGCGCACTGCGGAAGCACGCGGCGTTCTATTCTCCGAAGATCGCGACGTGGGTCGCGCGAGATGAGCGGGGCGCGCGTGGGAAGGCTTCGCGCGACATTCTGACGCCGCGCCAGCGGGAGACCATTCAGCTGCTGGCCGAGGGCCAGAGCAACAAGGAAGTGGCGGCGACTCTGGGTATCAGCGTCAAAACGGTGGAGGCTCATCGCGCGAATATCATGCTCAAGCTGAATCTTCATTCGGTGACCGAGCTGGTGCACTATGCGATCCGCAACGATATCGTGCAGTCCTGAGGCCTGACCGCCGGGTGCGGAGTACTAGAGTTTTACCCTTACGTATTCAGCCGAATTTACGCAAGCGTCGAAAACCCTCACTGTATCTTGCTTGAGTTCAAACGACACGAGGGAGGGTAGGTTGACAAGTGGAAAGACCATTCGGGTGGTGGTGGTGGATGACTCACCAAAGGACCTGAATGCCCTGTGTAGTTTCCTGAGGAAACAGGAAGGTATTGAAATTGCCGGGACAGCCAACAATGGCGTGGAGCTGATGAGCATCGCGGAGGCTCTGCGGCCGGAACTGATCATCACCGCTCTGCACATGCCCCGGCTGAGCGGGATCGAATGCACGTTGCGGTTGCGGGAGCTGATGCCGCAGACGAGGTTTATCGTGTTCACTGATTTGAATGCGCCGTTTACGGAATCGGAGTGCGCCGAGCCGGGCGCGGATTTCTATCTCTACAAAGAGCACATGCCGGAACGGGTGATGACGGCGATCCGCCGGCTGTTTCCCGCTCTGGCCCCGTCCAAGAAAGATCCTCCGCAGGATTATCTGGCGAGCGAAGGATGTCCCGAGGCCTGCTGAAGCACGCCGACGAGTCTCGCAGTCTCCTTAGTTACCATTGATGGTCAGTTGACCCGGCCCTGGCGGTGTGTTTCGGCGGCGGATGCTAGAATTCCTACAACGCCTCAAGGCACTTCCCGTGGAGGGCCGCATGATCTGCCCGAACTGCGCTCACGACAATCCCGAGGGAAGGAAATACTGCCGCGCCTGCGCCAAGGCGCTGGTGCCTGAGACGGCGCCGGCAACGGCGCGCGTCCCTGCGGCACCGGCTGCGCCGGGTCTGATATCTGTGCCCGTGGCGGCCGATCCCAAGCTCAATACGTTGGCCGTGGCGAGCCTGGTTTGCGGATTTCTCGCGCTGATGATCCCGTTCGGACTGGCGGCGGTTGTGTTCGGGCACTTGTCGCGGGGACAGATTGCCAGAAGCGGCGGGCGCGAGAAGGGGAGCGGGATCGCGTTTGCAGGATTGATACTGGGATATGGACAGCTGACTGTTTTCGGCGTGATCCTGCTGGGATTTCTGGGGTTCGTGCAGGATATTCGACGTCACATCAACAACGCGGATCCGAACACACGCGCGGCGCTGCTCGAGCGGATCGCGCACGGCGATCCGAACGAGGTGACGCCGGCGAAAAGCGCGCGCCACGAGCAGGCGGCGATTCAGGCGCTGCAGCTGATTCGCGCGAAGGAGACACAATATATCGCCGAGCACCCCGCGGAAGGCTATGCCTGCCAGATGTACCAAGTGGGATTCGATCCGGGTGGCGACACGGCGCTGAACACGCTGTTCCGCGAATCCGACTACGATACGAAATTCTTTCGCTGCGGGTTGGTTCCCGGGGCGGCTCCCGGGACGCTGCTCCTGCCGCCGATGTATCTGATCATTTCTGTTCCGCGAAGCGCGGGGAATCCGGCGGAGGCGCCGGCGTTCTGCCTGGACCAGGTGAACGGGATCGAGCAGTACGATGACGAACAGTGGCGGGATGCGATCGGCGCGATCGCGGCTTCCCATTCCGATCCCTGCCCGCTGACGGGCAAACACATCGACTAGCCGTCCTGCCTCGGGGGCTCGATCCGCATTTTCGCTGCCACGGGGCAGGTTTGCCAGAACCCGCCGGAGTGACTAACATAGGTGCGCAGTGAGAGAGTTCCACCCGCATCCGAGGTTGCGCAACGGACATTGGATGACCGTTGCGTCGGCTTTCTGGCCACGCGCGTTTCCCCGATTGCCCGCCGCGACCAATCGACTATTTGAAGTGGAGCAGGGAACCCGGGTTCGCGGGGACTGCAACTGGCAGCAGGACCGGCGCGCGCGTTCCACGCTCGTGCTGCTGCATGGGCTTGAGGGCTCGAGCGATTCAGGTTACATGCGCGGCTGCGCGGAAAAGGCCTTTGCCGCGGGATTCAACGTGGTTCGGATGAACCAGCGGAACTGCGGCGGCACCGAGCATCTGACACCGACGCTCTATCATTCGGGGCGGAGCGCCGATTTGCGGGCGGTGCTGGCGGAGCTCGTCGAGCGCGACGGGTTGGGCGAGATTTTTTTTGTGGGCTGGTCGATGGGCGGAAACCTGGTGCTGAAGATGGCGGGCGAGTTTGGATCGAAGGCGCCGGAGGAACTGCGCGGAATCGCAGCGGTAAATCCGTGTTTCGACCTGGCGGCCTGCGTGGATGCGCTGGGTGAGGCGCGGAATTTCGTCTACAGCCGGCATTTCGTGCGGAAGCTGAAACGCCGGATGCGCCGGAAGGCGCAGCTGTTTGGCGGGATCTATTCGCTCGACCAGCTGCCCGGCGTGCATACCGTGCGGAACTTCGACGGCCTGATCACGGCGCGGTACTGCGGCTTCCAAAACGCGAATGACTACTACGCCCGGTCGAGCGCGATGCACGTGCTGGGGGCCATCCAGGTGCCGACGCTGATTCTAGCGGCGCAGGACGATCCGTTCGTGCCGTTTTCCACTTTTTCGCACGAAGCGATGCGAAGTAATCCGTTTATCCGGCTGGTGGCACCGGAGCATGGAGGGCACTGCGGGTTTATTTCCGCCGAGCATGGGGAAGAGAGGTTTTGGTCGGAGGCGCGGGTCGTGGAGTTTTGCCGAGAGCAGAGGGAACTCGGAGTTCCCGAGCCATGGGGTGCGACCTTGCCCGGCGAACTTTCCGAGAAACGCCGACTGGAAGCCGGCGCTAGGACCCGAGGCGCTTGACGGCTTCGAGGGCGAGTGCGTGGAGGCCGTGTCCGCCTGCGGCTACGTAGTCGATGATTTGTTTGCGCATGCGGGGTTCCCAGAACGATTTGAGGTGATCGGTAACGCCAGCGACGGCTTCGTCGTGCGGGTAGCTGGCAAAAAACAGGGCGATTTGATTCGCCATGTGGACCATGTATTCCGCTTCCATGTTCAGTCGCAGGCCGGGGGGCGGACTCAGTCGTTGGCCGTCGATTCCTTCTCGATTTTCGTGGTGAGACGGCGCGTTTCGAGGTAGTTCTCCTGCCATTCCGACATGTGGCGCGCGAGCTGCACTTGCACTGCCGTGACTTTGTACTCGGGGCAGTTCGTGGCCCAGTCGGAAAACTCCGTGGTGACGACGTTCGCGCCGGTCATGGCGTGGTGGAACGTGGTGTAGACGACGCCCGGCTGCATGCGCTCGGAAATGCGCGCGGGGAGAGTGATGTCTCCTGAGCGGCTGGCGAGCGAAACGAGATCACCTTCGTTGATGCCGCGATCCTCGGCGTCGGACGGATGAATTTCCAGGACGTCCATATCGTGCCAGCGATTGTTGTCCGTGCGGCGAGTTTGCGCGCCGACGTTATATTGCGAAAGAATTCGGCCGGTGGTGAGGATCAACGGAAAGCGGGCGTTGACGCGTTCGTCTGTGGGAATGAACTCCGTAATCATAAAGCGGCCCTTGCCGCGGACGAAGCCGCCGATGTGCATGATCGGCGTTCCCAGGGGCGCTTTGTCATTGCACGGC
>JBAVUW010000011.1:0-2064 GCA_049696975.1 Candidatus Acidiferrales bacterium
GCGTAACTTCTCTGAGAAAGGCAACGTATGAAGAGCGGCAAGAATACGAAAATGCGCTCAAGGACGGATTGGCAGCGCGTTGACGCGCTCCGCGACGAGGACATTGACTTTTCCGACATTCCAAAGCTGGGGCCAGAATTTTTTGCGAACGCAATCATCTGGCCTGGGCCGAAAAAGCAGATCACTTTGCGGGTTGATCCCGACGTGCTGACATTCTTCCGCAAGCATGGCCGCGGCTATCAGACGACGATCAACGCCGTCCTGCGCAAGTATATGGAAGCCCAAAAAGAACACCAGAGAGCCTAGCCGGCTGTTTCAACTTCCGTACCGCCGCGGCACACGTTTGGAAATGTTGCAGAGAATTTCGTAGGGTGAGCTGTTGGCGAGGCGTGCATGTTCGAGGGCGTCGATACTCAAACCATCGCTGGTTCCGAGCAGGATCACTTCGTCGCCCACGGCAATTCCGGGAATGCCCGTGACATCCACTAGCGTGAGATCCATCGAAATGCTGCCGACGATGGGGGCGTAGTGGTCGCGAACGATGACGCGGCCGCGATTCGATAGCTGGCGGTTGTATCCGTCAGCGTAACCTACGGGGAGAACGGCAACGTGCGCCGGAGCTTTCGTGACATACGTCCCGCCGTAACCCAGAGCTTGATTTGAGGCGAAGTTCCGCATGGAGAGAATTTTTGTTTTCCAGGTGAGAACCGGCTTCACGGCGAGCCGCAGCGTGCCACCACTTACCTCCCGGCCGGCACGCTGGAATGGCAAGTAATACCCATAGAGCGCGATGCCGGGACGGACCATCTTGTTCCAGGTCTCACGGCGCGAGATCAATGCGCTGGTGTTGGCCATATGGACGAGTTCGGGATCAAAGCCAGCGGCGCGGACCATGCGCTGCGCTTCTTCGAAACGACGCGACTGTTCGGCCACGGAAGGCGCGTCCATAATTTCGGAAGAGGCGAGATGGGTGGAGAGGCCCTCGAGCACCAAGTGTGGCGCAGCATTGAGGGCTTCCAGCACAGCGGGAAGTTCCTCGAGCGATACGCCGAGCCGGCCCATGCCGGTGTCCACCTTCAAGTGCACGGCGTGGCGCACGTTCGCGCGCGCGGCGGCGGTTTCCAGAGACTCGATGTGCCAAGGCTCCCAGACTGTGGGAGTGAGGCGCTGGCGAACAATCTCGGTTTCTTCGCCGCGCCAGAAGCCGGTCATCAATAAGATGCGCGATTCGATATCGGCATCGCGCAAGGGGATGGCCTCGTCGAGAGAGGTGACGCCGAGCCACTTCGCTCCTTCGGACTGCAGCGCGCGGGAGCACTCGACCGCGCCATGACCGTAGGCATCGGCCTTTACGACGGCGCATACCGTGACGCCGGGGCCAGCATGCTTTACAACGGTGCAAAAGTTTTGCCGAAGAGTGGCCAGGGAAACCTCGGCCCATGTAGGACGGGTGGCCACGCGGCTCGGAATTTCTACAGTGCTCGCCACGAAGTCGATTATAGCGGGAGCCTCCCGCGGCCTCAGGTTACGCTTGGGCTACTCCCGCTTGGTCTCCGTTACCCTGCCGGTTTTCCCGCGATCAGTTTCCAGCGAGGGAGAAGTTCACCGTGATCTGAGTTTCGACTTCGACCGGCTCGTTATTCAGAATGTAGGGGCGGTAGCGCCACTGGCGTACCGCATCGATGGCGGCGGGCGCCAACATCGGATGCCCGGTAACAAGGGTAAGGTTTTCGATCGTCCCTTGCTTGCTGATGATGGCTTGAAGCACCACGGTCCCTTGGATTCGGGCGCTGCGAGCCAAGGCAGGGTAGGTGGGCTGAACTTTGCGGATTAGATTTCCTTCGCTGATGTGAGAGAGACGAAGCGGGTGAGCGACAACCGGCGGCGGAGCCGCAGGCAAGATCGGTCGCGTCCCGCTGGAAAATAACCCGGGTAGACCGTGTGGGTCACCTCCGGCGGGAATGTACGGACTGGAGCCGAGGCCTAGCGACGCATCATTATCGACCAGAGCCGGCCTGCCAGAGGGAAGAGGCGAGGGGCGGTTGAAAAAGAATTCTCCAGGCC
>JBAVUW010000012.1:0-22022 GCA_049696975.1 Candidatus Acidiferrales bacterium
TGCCAAGGCACTGCCTGTCGGCGACGGCATCGAGGAAAAGTACAAAATGGGCCCGCTGGTTCACGCGCGGCGGCTTGCGGCGATCGAGGCGCTCGTCGACGACGCGAGAAAATCCGGCGCGAAGCTGCAAGCGGGCGGCGCCCGGCTGAAAAGCCCCGGATATTTTTACGCGCCCACGGTCTTGTCCGACGTCCCGAACACGGCGCGTATCATGAACGAGGAACCCTTCGGACCGGTCGCAGTGATCAATTCGTTTTCCGATTACGACGCGGTGATCCAGCAGGCCAATCGTCTGCCGTACGGGCTGGCGGCTTTTGCGTTCACCAATTCCGCGCATCGCGCGAAGCTGGTGGGCGAACAACTCGAAGCCGGCATGGTCGGCGTGAATACATTCGCGATTTCCGTGCCGGAATCGCCGTTCGGCGGTGTGAAGGAAAGCGGCCACGGCTCGGAAGAAGGCATCGAGGGCCTCGAGGCGTGCCTGGTGACAAAGTTCATCAGCGAAGCATAAAAAGCGGCAGGGATCTTCCACAGGAGACATGAATGCTGTTTGATTTCGGCAAAATCCCTCCCCGGGAGGGCTACAAACTCCTGGTTTCAACCGTAACACCCCGCCCGATCGCGTGGATCTCCAGCCTAAATCCGGACGGCCAACTGAACGCGGCTCCCTTTTCGTTTTTCAACGTTTTCGCAGGCGATCCGCCGGTGGTCGGAGTCGGCATCGGGAGCCATGAACCGGGCCGCGCGAAAGATACCCGGCGAAATATTCGGAAGACGAGAGAGTTCGTGGTGAATCTCGTTTCAGAAGACATGGCCGAAGCCATGAACATCACGGCGATCGAGTTTGAGCCCGAAATCAACGAGACCATCGAAGCGGAACTGGAAACCATTCCCTCCGTTCATGTCAAGCCGCCACGGATTGCCGCAAGTCCGGTATCGATGGAATGCGCGCTGATGCAGATCGTGGAGCTCGGACCGGACAACGGCCTGGTGTTGGGTAAAGTGCTGGCGATGCACGTTCGCGATGATCTGGTGATCGATCCGGCGAAGCATTACATTGACACGCCTCGCCTCAAGCTGATCGGGCGCATGCACGGCACCGGGTGGTACGCGCGCACTTCGGACCTCTTTCAGATGGACCGCATTCCCCGCGGTAACTGGGTTCTGCGCGCAGACAAGAAGACCACCGTCCGGCGTTGACGATGTCCCGAAGCGGAGACCCGTGACCGACGAAAAAATGAAGGCGCTCGAGAAGCGCATCGGCGAACTCGAAAGCCGCCTCGGCCGCACCGAAGATGAGCTTGCGATCCGCCGGCTCCAGCACGCTTACGGCTATTTCATGGACAAATGCAAGTATGAGGAAGTCGTGGACCTGTTCTCCGAACAAGGGGAGACCTATTTTCTCGGCGGCGTTTTCAGGGGCAAGACTGGCGTGCGCCGGTTGTATTGCGGACGGCTCGGCACAAGATTCGCCTCCGGGAAAAACGGTCCCGTGCATGGGCTGCTGCTCGATCATCTTCTGCTGCAGGACGTGATCACGATTGCGCCGGATCGCCGGTCCGCCCAGGCGCGTTACCGCTGTTTCATGCAGGGGGGAAGCCATGAAAGCGTGCCCCAGATTTTCCCCGCGTTCTGGGAAGCGGGCGTTTACGAGAACACGTATCGGAAGGAAGACGGCGTCTGGAAAATCGGCGTGCTGAACTACAATGTGCTTTTCTATGCGCCGTACGATCAGGGGTGGGGCAAAGTGAAGCCCGGCTACGCCGTCCCCCCATTTTCAAAAACATTTCCCGAAGATCCCAACGGTCCCGACGAGCTGATTGCGCGGCGCGCGAGTTTCTGGCCCGAAAATGAAGTCGTCGCCTATCACTACCTCCATCCCGTGACGGGGAAACCGATTCAGTGAGCGCGGCGAAGGTGGCCGGCGGCAGCCATCCGATTTCGCTCGTGGGCGAGTCCGCGATCGTCACCGGTGGCGGCCGCGGATTCGGGCGCGCCATCGCGCAGGGACTCGCCGCAGCGGGCGCCGCTGTCACCGTCACGGCGCGTTCCAGGAATCAGCTCGATGAAACCGTAGCGTTGATGGAACGGGCGGGTGGTCGCGCGTTCGCCGCGGCTGGCGACGTAACGAATCGCGCAGAGGTGACCCGCGTGGTCGAGGCGGCCGAGGAACAATTTGGCCCGACCACGATTCTCGTGAACAACGCCGGCGTCACCGGTCCGTTCGGGCCCGTCTGGACGAACGATCCCGAGGAGTGGTGGGGGGCGCAAGCCGTGATCGTCCGCGGCACGCTGCTTTTCATGCGCGCGGTGATGCCGGGAATGGTCGCGGGACACAAGGGCACGGTCGTGAGCGTATCCGCGCTCGGCGGCCAATGGTTCGCTCCGAAACTCACAGGCTACGCCGTAGCGAAATCGAGCCAGATTCGGCTTTCCGAACACGCCGCAGCGGAAGCGAAGGAATTCGGCGTCAGCGTTTTCTCCATCGAGCCCGGCACGGTGTACACGGATATGACCGAGTTCACGATTCAATCGCCCGACGCGCAAAAGTGGGTGCCGCATATGGTGCAATACCTGAAAGATTTGAAGGCGACCGCCGACCCTGCCCCTGGCCTCGCGCGGTGTGCCGAAATGTGCGTCCAGCTCGCGTCCGGCCGATACTCGGCGCTCTCAGGACGCTTCCTGCTCCCGGGCGACGATTTCGACCAGCTGCTCCTCGAGCCGCCGCCCAAGCCCGGCTCCGCCTTGATGCCGCGCGAGCCGGAACGCACTCGGCAGCAGTGAATCAGGGAGGAAGCGATGACGTGTATGCGGCGATGGACACGATATCGTCGAGCGTCAATTTCGCGGCGGTGGGCTTTATCAGCGCCGTGCTCGTTCCGCTGCGGATGTCATCGAGCTGGCGGACGATGTAGCTTGGCAAACGGCCGGCGATCGACGGCACATCGTTTTGTTGCTCGGAGGTCGCGGCCATGGCAGAGGCTTTGGGATTCTAAGGTGACGCGTATGGTAGCACCGGCCCGCCGGCCGCGGAACGCCCAGCGGCACGATCGTTCGTCATCGTAACGGCGGAGGTCCGCATGCTGTGCCAGGACGTCGCGAGCGACCGATTGACAGCCTCGTCGCGAAGGTGATACGAGAAGAAGAAGAAAGGTTCCTACGGCACCGATTCTCTTGGGGGGCGAAGTCATCATGACCACGAAGTTCCCGGACTCATTCGATTACACCGGCTTTAACGCGCCGATGCGCACGGAATGCGACATCTATGACCTGGTGATCGAAGGAAATCTGCCGGCCGAAATCAATGGCAGCTGGTATCGCACGATCCCCGACCCGCAATATCCCCCGATGCTCGGCCACGACACCTACCTGAGCGGCGACGGCATGATCAGCGCCTTCAAATTCGAGAACGGCCACATCGATTTCAAGATGAAGTACATCATGACCGACCGCCTGAAGGCCGACCGCAAGGCCCGCCGCGGACTTTTCGGCCTCTACCGCAATCCTTACACCGACGATCCCAGTGTAAGGGGCATCAACCGCTGCGTGAACAATACGACCCCGATTTTCCATGGCGGCAGGTTGCTAACGCTCAAAGAAGACGGCCACGCCGTCGAAGTTCATCCGGAAACGCTCGAGACCATCGGCGTATTCAATTACGGCGGGAAGCTGAAGAGCCAGACCATGACCGCGCACACGCGCCTCGATGACGACACGCAGGAGCTGCACTTTTTCGGCTACGAAGCGAGCGGCCTCGCGACGCGCGACGTTTCTTACTGCGTCGCCGACAAAGAAGGCCAGCTCGTCAAAGAGGAGTGGTTCCAGGTTCCTTACGTCTCGCTGATGCACGACTTCGCGGTCTCGAAGGAACACGTGGTCTTCCCCGTCTTCCCTACCACCGCTGACCTCGACCGCATGAAAGCGGGCGGCGTTCACTGGGTGAACGATCCCTCGCTCGACGCCTTCGTCGGCATCATGCCGCGCGACGGTCACGTCGATCAGATGCGCTGGTTCAGGCATCCCGCATGCTCCGCGTTTCATTTCATGAACGCGCACACCGAGGGGAAATTTGTCCACCTCGATTTCGGCATCGGCAAGTACGCTCCGTTCCCGTTCATCCAGCAGGCTTCCCACATTCATCCCACCGCCGAGGACTTTGCCTACGGCAAAGTGGTTCGCTGGAGTTTCGACATGTCCAAACCGGGCGAAAAATTCGAGGAATACAAGCTCGCGCCCGCCGGCGATTTCCCGCGCATCGCCAACAAGGACCACATGAAGGACTACTCCATCGGCTACTACGAGCGCTTCGACCCCGCGGTCGGCGCGCCGATCGTCGCAGGACCCGTGGGCGCGGGTTTTAATACGTTGAGCCGGCTCGAAATCAAGAGCGGCAAGCTGAAATCGTGGCACCCCACGCGCCCGGTGACGATCCAGGAAGAAGTTCACATTCCGTCGCGCACGCCGGGTCATGAAGGCTATCTCGCACTCATCGCGGATCTGCACGATACGCAACTTTCCGACCTGCTCGTCTTTGAAGCCGAACACCTCGACGAAGGCCCGATCGCCACGGCGCACCTGCCGCTCCGCTTGCGCAACCAGGTCCACGGCAACTGGGTCACGGCCGAAGAGCTTCCATAAATTCAAGAGCGACACATGCACGCGCACGCACGGTGAGGGCGATGACGCGACAGTCCGACTTCTACGGCTGGAAGCTGCTGGCGGTTTTCTGGGTTATCCTGTTCGCGAATTTCGCGTTCCCTCTCTACGGCGCCAGTGTTGTCAACACCTACATGGCGGAGGCGCTGCACTGGGACCGCACGCAGCTGGGCCTCGCCTACGCCATCTACCAGCTGATGATCGGAGTTCCGGCTCCGCTGATCGCCATCCTCATCGTGAGAAAGGGGGTGCGATTCACCGCCGCGCTTGGCTGCAGCGTGGTGGCGGCCGGCGCGCTGCTGATGTCGTCGGTCGTCCGCACGAGCTTGCAGACCGACCTGGTGTACGGCGTGATGATCGGCCTCGGCGCGATGACCGGAGGCGTGCTCGTCTCGCAAACCGCCATCAATCGGTGGTTCAACCGCTACAAAGGACTCGCCATCACCTTGGTCCACACGGGCGGCACGTTCGGCGGATTCGTCGCCGCGCGCTCACTCGACAAAGTGATTCATGTCTGGGGCGACAATTGGCGCGCGGGATGGTGGCTGATCGCTGCAAACAGCGCGATCTGCACTCTGCTCGCGCTGGTGTTCGTGCGAGAGCGCCCCGCCGATCTTGGGCAGTTTCCGGACGGAGCCACGGAGGCAGCGGCTCTTTCGTCCGAGCGCGCCGCGAAGGAACGCGTGCACAAAACGAATGAGGATTGGACGCTCATGGACGCGCTTCGCACACCGGCGATCTGGTTGATTCTGATTTCGCTGCTCGGATTCAGCGCGGGCTACCCGCTCTACATCGCGCACGGCAACGCCCATCTGCGCGACCTGGGCTACACGCCCGCGCAGGCTGCGTCCTCGATCTCGATCATGCTGCTGTCTGCGCTTTTCGGTACCCTGTTCTTCGCTGCCGTCGCTGATCGCATCGAACCCCGTCTCGTTTGGGCGGCAGGCTCGATCGTTTTCGCGGCCGGAATGCTGCTCGCTATGCGCGCCAGCGGTGGTTTTGGTCTCTATCTTTACGCCATCCTGCTCGGTACGTCGTTCGGCGTCTGTTTCTCCGCCATGATGGTGCTCCCGGCAAACTATTACGGCGTGAAGGGCTATCCTCCCGTCATCTCCCTTATGATGGTTATCGGCACCACCGCCGGAGCGGTCGGCGCTACGCTGGCCGGACTGGTCTTCGACCATTTCCACAGTTACTCGCCGGTCTTCTACTTCGTAGCCGCTCTCTCTCTGGTGTCAGCCTTAGCTCTCCTGATCATGAAACCGGCCCACAAACGCGCCGCGCCTCTGCTGGCCGCCGCCGCACAGACCTGATGCCGGTCAGCGGGTCGGAACTTTCGCTTCAACGGAAAACCGCCGGCGCGAAACGCTTTCCGGTGCGCCGATGTAACCGCGGCATGTTTCCGATCCGCGCGCCCTACAAGGGTCCTCTGTGATTCACGTACCGAATCCCTTGCCGCTGTCTGTCTCCGCCTGTATCTTCATTCATCGCGGAAGGCGCGAACAAAATGGGTGGATCGCTCGCAGGACACATCGCCTTAATTACCGGCGCGGGCCGCGGTATTGGCAAAGGCATCGCCCTGCGCTTCGCCGCCGAAGGAGCCGCTGTCGCCCTCACCTCGCGCAATAAAGCCCAGCTCGATCAGGTCGCGGGCGAAATCGAATCGGCCGGAGGCCGGGCGCTTGCCATCGCGGGCGACGTGACCAAACGCAGCGACGTCGAACACGTCGTCGAAACCGCAACGGAAAAGTTCGGCCCGATCTCGCTGCTCGTCAACAACGCCGGCATCGCCGGACCCTACGGCCCCATCGGCATCGTCGACCCGGACCAATGGTGGGCCGCGCAGGAGGTCCATGTGCGCGCGCCGCTGCTCTTCATGACCGCCGTGCTGCCCGGTATGACGGCGCGCCAAGCCGGCACCATCATCAATATTTCCTCGCCGCGCTGCCACATGAACACGCCGAGCCTTTCCGCCTACAGTCTCGGCAAAGCGGCCGCAAATCGCTTGGCAGAATTGGCCTCCCACGAGGTGAAAGAAACAGGCGTGACGGTCTTCGCACTCGATCCCGGCTCGATCATGACTGAGATGGCCGACGAAACCATGAGCAATCCGGACGCGCAACGCTGGGTGCCGAAAATGGTCGAGCGGCTGAATCAGATGAAAGGCAAGGTGGGACCGCAGGAGGGGATGCAGTGGTGCACCGACCGTTGCGTCGGGCTCGCGTCGGGTCGCTACGCCGCGCTTTCCGGACGCTACATCGACCGCACCGACGATCCCGACGAGCTACTGAAACAGCCGCCGCCGAAGCCGCCACGAACGAATCCGTAGGTTCAGGGGGATGAAATCATGAGAAAGCTCGACATCTTCACGCACATCTGGCCGAAGAACTTTCACGAGGCACTACTGAAAACGACGGGCCAAATGAAAGACATGCACCGCCGCAGCGAAGCCGTGCCGATGATGACGAATCTCGACCGTCGATTCGAAGTGATGGACATGTTCGAGGACTATCAGCAGGTTCTTTCGCTGGCGTCGCCTCCGCCGGATGCCGCCGGCGACAGAGCTGTGTGGCGCGAGCTATCCCGCATCGGCAGCGACGGTATGGCCGAGCTCTGTCACAAATATCCGGACCGCTTTCCAAGCTTCATCGCGTCGGTCGCCATGCGCGATCCGGAAGGCGCGGTGGAAGAAGCGCGCCGCGCGGTGAAGGAACTCGGCGCATGCGGAATTCAGATTTATTCCAACGTGGCCGGAATAGCGCTCGACGCGCCGGAATTCCGTCCCGTGTTCGCCGAAATGCAGCAGCTCGGCAAACCGATCTGGATTCATCCCGCGCGCACCGCAAAATTTTCGGATTATCAGACCGAGCCGGAATCGCTCTACGAAATTTGGTGGACGTTCGGCTGGCCCTACGAATCCAGCGCGGCGATGGCGCGAATCGTATTTTCGAAAATGCTCGACGAGATGCCGAATCTCAAAATCATCATCCATCATGCCGGGGGGATGGTCCCGTTTTTCGACGGCCGGGTGGGTGCTGGCTGGGACCAGCTCGGCGCACGCACTTCGAACGTGGATTACAAGCCACTGCTGAAGGAGCTGAAGAAGCGCCCGCTCGAGTATTTCAAAATGTTCTACGCGGACACGGCAACGTTCGGCTCGAAATCGGCGCTGGTCTGCGCACTCGATTTCTACGGTGTCGATCACGTGATCTTCGCATCCGACGCGCCCTTCGACCCCGAAGGCGGCCCCATGTACATCCGCGAAACGATCAAAGTGATTGACGCGCTCGATATTTCGAACGAAGACCGCGAGAAGATTTACTACAAGAATTCCTGCGCGCTGCTCGGAATCAAGTAAAAGACGAGTCGCGCGCAGCCGAACATGAATTCCGGCGCGTCTTCGGCTCCGGCCACGTGCTGCAAGGCAAAAACGACCATCCGAATAGCCTGCCCGGTCCCACTACTTTTTCAGCTGCGCCTCGATGGCTGAAACGACCTCGGGAGAATCCGGCGTGACCGGCGGCTCGAACCGTTCGACGACATTGCCGTTGCGGTCTACTAGAAACTTCGTGAAATTCCACTTGATGTCGCCCGCAAGCGTAGGATTCGCGTCCTTCGTGAGGAAGCTGTATAGGGGGGCTTGATCGTCACCCTTCACGGAAAGTTTTCCGTAGACCGGGAACGTCACGTTGTATTTTCCGCTGCAGAATGTCGCGATCTCTTCGTTCGTGCCCGGCTCCTGCCCCGCGAAATTGTTCGCCGGAAAACCGATGATCACGAAGCCCCGGTCCTTGTATTTTTCGTAGATCGATTCAAGCGCGGAGTATTGCGGGGTGAACCCACAGCGGCTCGCGACGTTGACCACCAACACGACTTTGCCCTTGTAGTCGGCCAGCGGAGCGTCCTTGCCGTTGAGCAGCGGAAGCGTGAAATCGTAAATACTTTTCGGCGCCGCATAGGCGCTTGCGACCATCATGACGGCGAATACCCCCACCAGAAAATAGCTCAAAAACTCCGCCCGACGCAATTCTGTCATGTCAACCTCCTCGAAAATGTCCCGCACACGTGCCTGGGACGCTTGCCGCCTCGACAGAGCTTATGTCCGGCGCACAGGTCGGTCAAGTTCCCGCGGCCGCGCAAATGGTAAACTGGCCCCACGCGTATGGACGAGACCACAATCTATTCAATGATCGGCGAGGACGGTTTCATCCGCCTGGTAGCGGCCTTCTACCGGCAAGTGCCGGATGACGCGATTCTGGGGAAAATGTATCCGCCCGATGAGCTTGCGGAGGCGGAGAAACGGCTGCGCGATTTCTTGATTTACCGGTTCGGAGGGCCGCAAAGGTATATCGAAGAGCGCGGCCACCCGCGTCTGCGGGCACGGCACATGCCATTTCAGATCGATCGGGCAGCGCGCGACAATTGGATACGGCTGATGAACAATGCCTTTGCGGAGGCCGCGCTGCCGACCGAAGCCGAGCAATACCTCCGGGCGTTTCTCGAACAGATGGCGACTTTCATGATCAACCGGTGAAGCGCGACCCTCGGTGGGTGCATCCGATTCGCAGTAAGTGATATAGTTCTCATCAGGCACGAAGCGGGGCTCACGGACCCGCGACAAAGGAGCGGCGATGTTTCCAGACATTATGGTGCAGGGCATGCGCGACGAACTGACGCGGGTTGGCTTCCAGGAACTTCGGACGCCCGACGACGTGGATGGCGCGCTGAAGGACGAAAAACACACTGTGCTGGTCGTCGTGAACTCCGTTTGCGGATGCGCCGCGGGCAAGGCGCGCCCGGCGATCGCCCGCGCCATTGCGAACAAGAATCGCCCGGAAGTCCTCACGACCGTCTTCGCCGGACAGGATCCGGAAGCCACGGCGCAGGCGCGGAAATATTTCCTGCCCTATCCTCCGTCGTCTCCCTCCATCGCGCTGCTGCGCGACGGCAAGCTCGCTTTCATGATGGAGCGCCGCGACATCGAAAGCAGCGATCCGTTCACCATCGCCGCCGTCCTAACCCGCGCCTTCGACCAATTCTGCGCACCGGCGAAGGCCGCAGCCAACCAATAAGACGCCGGAAGATTTTCACTGCCGCGCCGCGATCGCCGCTCTGCCCACGTGCCGCTGCCGACGAGCGGAATTGCCTGCACGGCGCCGGATACCTACTGCTGCTGTTTGCGGTTGCGGAAGGCCAGTTCGTCGAGGACCTGGCCGTTGGGCAGCGTGAGCGAAATGAAGAGGCCGCCTTTATCTCCACTGCGCAGTGGCCAGATGATCACGGAAATCTTATCGCCGGGCTTGACACTGTTGGAGTGCCATCCCTGGCGCGCAAGATTATTGGGGCTGTTCAGCTCGATGCTCCACTTGTCGACGCTGCCGTTTTCATTCGCCACGTCCAGCTCGATCCAGCTGTGTGGATTCGTCCATTGAAAATCCTCGACCGTGCCCACCAGGGTGGTTTCCTTGTTGCGATCGAACATGGCGAACGAGTGGTGGGCGCGCGCGGGGCCGGCCAGCAGGAAGAAAACCGCGGAGAGGCACGCGCATTGAAGTTTTCTCACTGCCCCACCCCCGAAACCGATTCCTAAATCCACGGCCGCGGCGCGAATTCCTCTATCCCGCGCGGCGCCGCCCACGCTGCTGCATAAAGTACTATAATGCCGGCCGGAATTTAAGAATTTGTTTCATGCCGAAGTGTAGACGGGCGTGCGTCGGAGGACTTCCTCTTATTTTCGCGGGCGCTCCGTTTCGAAATGGGGGAAGCATGAAATTCCTTGCGGGATCGAGCCTTGCATTCGCAGCATGGCTTTGTCTTAGCGCCGACTGCCATGGACAAAACACGCCGCCGAACCCGTCCGGCGATGGGAAGGTGGGACGCTATGCGAACATCGAATCGTTGAAAGCGCTGCCCGACTGGTCCGGAATTTGGACCTTCGATTTCGGTCCGCCGCCGGGTGTGACGCCCGAGCAACCGTCGCTCACGCCCGCGGCGGCCGCGGAATTGAAAACGCTGATGGACGAAGAGGCGAAAAACGAAGAACCCCCCACGGAAAGCGCGAACTGCGTTCCGCCGGGCATGCCCACGATCATGTCGCAGCCGTATGACATCGAATTTCTGTTCACACCCGGCCGCGTGACAATCATTCAGGAAGCCTACATGCAGGTGCGACGCGTCTTCACTGACGGCCGCAGCCATCCCGCTGACGTCGACCCCACGTTCAACGGCCATTCCATCGGCCACTGGGAGGGCGATACGCTCCTGGTCGACACCGTGGGCCTCGGCCACAAGCTTCCGCTCGGCTTCAATCGCCTGAACCACGGCCCGAATCTGCACGTGGTGGAGCGCATCCATCTGACCACACCCGACAAAATGGAAGACGAAATGACGCTCACCGATCCCGACGTGCTGGCCAAGCCCTGGCACGTGGTGCGCAGTTACACGCGCCACCGTGATCTCGATCAGCTCGAATACATCTGCGAGGAAAACAACCGCAATCCGATCGACAACTCCGGGCACGTCTCGACGATTCTCCGCCACTGATGCGGGCCGGGCACGTCGAGCGCGCTTCGCACTTCTGGATACACGCCACGAACTCCGCTCCCCGCGCTTGCCTCTCCGCTGCGATAGAATGGCAACACCGTGGATGAAAGATTTTATCGCGCAACGATGAAGATCGGCGGCGGCAGCACGCTGGGCCGATTGGCGTTTGCGTTCCTGCTGATCTGTGCGATCGCATTCGGCGCAGCGGTCGGCCTGCTGTTCGTCTATTCAAGCGACCTGCCGGAAATCCACGCCCTGGAAAATTATCGCCCCGTAATCGTCACGGAGCTGTACGCCGACGACGGGCAATCCGTCGGCACCTTCGCCCTGCAGCGCCGCATCCTGCTCACTTACAATCAGATACCGCCCGTGCTGCGCGACGCAATCATCACCACGGAAGACCAGCATTTCGAGCAGCACTGGGGCGTGGATTTCCCGCGAGTGCTCGAAGCGGCCTGGCGCGATATCGTGAGCCACCGCGTTGCCGAAGGCGCCAGCACGCTGACCATGCAGCTGGCCGGCGGCCTGTTCCTGAATCGCAGCGACCGCAGCATGCACCGCAAGCTGCAGGAAACCATGCTCGCGCTGCAAATCGAGCGGCACTACACCAAAGAACAGATTTTCACGATGTACTGCAATCAGATCTACCTCGGCTCCGGCAACTACGGATTCGAAGCTGCCTCGGAATACTATTTCAGCAAGTCCGTGGGCCAGCTGACGCTCTCCGAAGCTGCCACGCTCGCCGCGATCATTCGCGGCCCCGTCTATTCGCCCATCATCCATCCCGACCGTGCCCGCAGCCGCCGCAACCTGGTTCTGTCGCTGATGGCCCATGACGGCAAGGTTTCACAAGCCGCGGCCGATGCCGCCGAAAAGCTGCCGCTCGGCCTGCACGTGGAATCGCTGCGCAACGATCTGGCTCCCTATTTCGTGGAAGAGATTCGCCAGTATCTCGAGCACACCTACGGTACGGCCGCCGTTCACGAGCAGGGCCTGCGCGCCTACACTACACTCAACGTGAACATGCAAAAGGCTGCCGACCGCGCGGTTCGCGACGGGCTGCACGCCTACGATCGGCGCCACGGCTGGCGCGGCAATCTGCCGAATATCCTGCGCGACAATCTGGGCACGCTGGACACTTATCAGAATGACGACTGGAAGGGGCCGATTCAGAAAGGCGATTACGTCACCGGGCTGGTGACCTCCGTGCAACCGACCTTCGCCTACATCAGAATCGGCCCATACCGGGCGCTACTGACACCGCAGGATTTCGCCTGGACCGGACACAAAACCGCCGCCGAGATTTTGCAAACCGGCGATGTGGTCAGCGTCGAGATTAAGGAGCTCAACGGAACCGCTGCCGAGGTTGAGCTCGAGCAGGTTCCCATCGCGCAGGCGGGACTCGTCGCGATCGACAACGCCACCGGGGGAATCAAAGCCCTGGTCGGCGGCTACGATTTCGAGGATTCCAAGTTCGACCGCGCCACGCAGGCCATGCGGCAAACCGGCAGTTCGTTCAAGGTGTACGTGTACGCCGAAGCGTTGGCCCAGGGCGCCTCGCCGTTTGACACCGTGCTCGACGAGCCCGTCACGTTTCACACCGGCAGCCAGGATTATTCGCCTCACAACTACGACGAAAAATTCGAAGGCCGCATCACGTTGCGCCGCGCGCTGGCCGATTCACGCAACGTGCCGGCGGTGCGCCTGCTCGACAAAGTCGGCATCGAGAATACGATCGAGCTGGCGCGGAAATTCGGGCTGCAGAGCCCGCTGCCGCCGGTCTTGCCGCTCGCGCTCGGCGCCGCGGACCTGACGCTGCTCGAACACACATCGGGGTTCACGGTCTTCCCAGACGACGGAATTCACATCGAGCCGCACACTCTGCGCCGCGTCACGTCGTATGACGGAGTCGTGATGGAGGATCAGCGCCCGACCGTAACGGACGTGATTCCTCCCGAAGTGGCACGCACGATGGTGGCGATGCTCGAAGAGGTGGTGCAGTTCGGCACCGGCGTGCGCGCGAAGGAAATTGGGCGACCATCGGGCGGCAAGACAGGCACGACCAACGATTTTACCGACGCCTGGTACATTGGCTTCACTCCGCAGATCACCTGCGGCGTCTGGGTGGGCAATGACGCGCACGTTTCACTCGGCAAGAAAGAAACCGGGGCCCGCGCGGCGCTGCCGATCTGGATCGAGTTCATGCAGCAGGCCATGCAGGGCGTGCCGGTCGAGCAATTTCAAAATGTGGTGCCGCTCGAAAAACAGGCCGGCGAGCATCCCGTGCAGGTCGATACGCCCGACACTGCGCCTCCCGCGGATGCCGCCGAACAAGGCCTGGCCCCTTCAGCCGCTCCCGCTCCGGCTCCGCCGTCGCCGGCGAACCCCCCGCAGTAGTGTGGAGCGCCCGAAGAATGCTGGCGCTAGGAGAACGGATCCCAGCCGAGCGGTTCGAGTGGCGTCGCGCGTCCTTTCTCATCGATGAGCGTGATCCCGCCGCCGCGCACGATTTCTCCGATCGCGGTGCAATTCCTGATTTCCCGCACGCTCCGAAGCCGCGTCAAGTTCCTTCGCGGCACGGTGAACAGCAGTTCGTAATCCTCTCCGCCGTGAAGCGCCATGCGCAGCGGGTTGAGCCGCCGGCCGCGCAGCGCTCGTGTCGCCGCAGGAGGAATTCTGACGCGCGGAATCCGCTCGGCGGCCAGCTGTGCGCCGACACCGCTTGCCCGGCATACATGCGCAAGATCGGTCGAAAGCCCGTCGGAAATATCTATCATTGCCGAAACCACGCAACGTCGCGCGAGACAATGGCCCAGCTCGATCCGAATCTGCGGGTATAGATGCGGCTTGAGCAGTGCCCCAAGCAGCCCGCCGGCGCGCCCGCGCGCTTCCATCAGCGCGAGCCCCAGCGCCGCCCGTCCCAGCCGCCCGCTGACGTAGATCAGGTCGCCGGACCGAGCTCCCGATCGCCGTACAGCGAGTTTTCGGCCAATCTCACCGATCACGGTGATGCTGATTGAGACCTTGTCGCTCCGAGTGGTATCACCGCCGGCTAGCCGCATGCCCAGCTCCCGCGCTGCGCGGCGCATCCCGCGCAAGAAACGGTCGAGCCATGCCCCCCGGAGCCCGGTGGGCAGTGCGAGCGTCAGCAGGAAAAACCGGGCCTCGGCACCCATGGCCGCCAGATCGCTCGTGGCGCGGGCCAGCGCCTTGTACCCCACCGAATCGGGCGGATAGCTCTCGGCACGGAAATGGATCCCGTCGACGAGTGCGTCGCAGCTCAACACCCAGTCACCACCTCCGCCCGCCGCGAGTAGAGCGGCATCGTCGCCGATCCCTAGCCGCAATCCTCTTCGAGCCTCGGCACCGCCGCGCGTGCCTCGTAGGGACGGCACGGCCTTCGCAATCCTTTCGATCAATTGGGCTTCCTGATTCAAACCTGTCCTTCCGTACAGTTGTGAGGCCTTCCGCCGATAGGGTAAAGTAATCGTTAGGCGGCTCGTAGTCCAGAGCGTTCGGCCAGAACCCCAAACCGGGCAGCCTGTGGAAAACGTCGGATCAACGGTTGACGCCACCGACCTCGGTGGCTACAATCGGGCGGGTTTCGGACCAGGGCTCTCGGTTCAGACTCATGATCGCAAAATTCTGAGGAATACGGCCAATCGTTGCAAGGGGCGGGCGGTTGGACGGCCGAAGTAAGTAAGCACCAAGCGGAAGAAAAACGATGAAGGGTAAGCCTTCTTACACGTTTTTTATTGCGTCCAACACCACCGGCGGGATGCGACGGGTGCGTCTGCCCTGGTACGTCCTGCATGTGGTGGCCGTGCTTGCAGTTGTCGGCGGCATCACCGTCGCCGCGGGCATGGGATCCTACTCCCGCATGCTCTGGAAAGCCACGAGTTACAATTCTCTGCGCCGCGAACAGGACAGCCTCAAGCAGCAGTACGTGCAACTGCAGACGCAGGTGAAGGACACCAATCAGCGCCTGAATTCGCTGCAGTCGCTGGCCGGCGAAGTTGCCATGGCCTACGGCATCAACCGTTTCCGGCAGACTCCCTTCGGCTTGACCGACTCGGCTCCCGTCGCTGACGACGGCGCCGCCTTCCAGAATTCGGTCGACGAGTTCAGCTATTTGCAGAAAAACGTCACGGCCGTATCCATGTCCGGCAGCGGCATGCGGCTGCTTCCCGCGGCGCAACTGAGCACGCTTGGGATTATTCCTTCGCTCTGGCCCGTGGTTGGGCAGATTACCGGTCATTTTGGCGAGCGGCTTGATCCGTTCTCAGGTGAAGGTGCGTTCCACGCCGGTCTGGATATAGCTTCGCACTACGGCGACGCGGTACGCGCCACCGCCGACGGTGTGATCGAGGAAGTTGACGAGCGCGCCGGTTATGGCCGCCTTATTGTGATTGACCACGGATTTGGCGTAACCACCTGGTACGGACATCTTTCCGGTTTCAACGTGCAGAGCGGCATGCATGTAAAGTCGGGCGATGTGATCGGCTACGAAGGCAACAGCGGCCGCGCGACCGGGCCGCACGTTCACTACGAAGTCCGTATCTACAATACGCCGGTGAATCCCTGGCGCTACCTGCGGAACGCTCATCCCACTCCCGCCGACAAAGTAGCCAGCGCTGCGGCCCCCGCCGTAAACGGCGACTAATTCTCACGCGGCTTTCTTGGCTTGGTCCGTCGATCTTGCTTGCTTCGCGATTTCTGCTCCGAGTCTGCGCCTTCTCGATCCGGTGCTTTGCTTTTTCAGCTGTGAACACCTACCGATCTCCCCTGATTGTATTGACCTCGATTGTCAGCTAGAGTCGATTCCTCTTCACCGGCGACGCATGATCTTCAACAGCTGGGACTACTACCTCCTTTTCCTGATCCCGAGCGCCATCCTTTGCCGCGGGGCAAGCCCGGAACGCCGGCCGTGGGTGATTTTCCTGAGTGGTGGCCTCTTCTTCACGTATTTCTCGTACACGCAATTCGGAGGCATCGCCGGTGCCGCCTGCCTCGCTATTTTCCTGTGGGAATCCTTCGTCAGCCGGTTCTACAAGCCGGCGTCGTGGGTGTGCTGGTTCGGAGTCACACAGACGGTGGTGTTTCTGGTCCTTTTCAAGTACCGAAACTTTCTTTCCGGGCTCGTCTGGCAGGATGCGGCGCACAACCCTCTCTACTGGCGAAACGCATTCCTGCCGCTGGGGATTTCGTTTTTCACCTTCGAGTTCGTTCACTACGCGGTGGATCGATACAAGAATAAAACCGAGGAAGGTACCCTCACCGAGTACCTCGCGTTCATTTTGTTTTTTCCCACCATGGTCGCCGGCCCCATCAAGCGCTACCAGGACTTCCTGCCGAAGCTCCGCGCCATTTCCCGCGCCTGGGTGATCGACTGGCAGCGCGGTGTCACGCGCATTCTCACCGGCCTGGCCAAAAAATTCGCGGTCGCCGACGTCCTCACCGCTTACACCAACCACCTGAACGCAGCGGACATCGGCCGCGCCTATCGGCCGATCCTGCTGCTCTGGCTTTTCGCTTACGGGATCAAAATCTACGCTGATTTTTCGGCCTACTCCGACATCGCCATCGGTTCGGCACGCCTGTTCGGCATTCGTGTGCCGGAAAATTTCGACTGGCCGTATCTGCGAACCAACATCACGGAGTTCTGGCGGCACTGGCACATGTCGCTCACCCGCTGGCTGATCGATTACATCTATATCCCGCTCGGCGGATCGCAGCGCGCCGCCGGCCAGGTATACGCAAATATTCTGGTGACGATGCTGGTCAGCGGCATCTGGCACGGCGCGGGCGTCAATTTCATTGTGTGGGGACTGCTGCACGGTGTGATGCTCGTCCTGCGGCGCATGTGGCGGCAGATTCGCCCTCTGGCGGAGGACGCACGGCCGCCCCTGTGGTCGCAGCTTGGCTCGTGGTTCCTCACCTATGTGGCCGTAAACTTCGCGTGGGCCTTTTTCTGTATGGACGTGCATACCGCGGTCTATTTTTTCCGGAGACTGTTGATTGGGTAACGCGAGGACCATTCTCGACTGGCTGAAGCATGCTTTCGACTACCTGGGCGGCGTGCAGGACAACCCGCCTCCCGGTGTTCCGGTTCGCGTGGACCATTGGTGGTTTTGGGCCATCTGGTGGGCGGCATTGGCGCTCGCGATCTATGCGTTCTCAGGCCAAAGCTCAAAGTTCATCTACATCGATTTCTGAAAAGGAAAAGGGGCCTTCGGCCCAAAGGCTGGAATGTTGGACGCACCCAAGCGCATTTTCATTCTTGCTCTTGCGGGGATCGTGTTGATGCTGGCCGCGCTCGATCGCGAGGTCGCGCGGCTGTCGTGGAACACGATTCCCCGCTGGACGATGGAACGAGTGCGCCAGTCCAGGGGCGCGCAAACCATCGCGCTTGGCAATTCCCTGATCGGCGTGGGTTTCAACGAGAGGTCGTTTGACGCGGGCATGGGCGTCGGACGGCCGCAGGGTTCGATCAACGTCGCGATGGGAGGATCAAGCGCGGTCGAGCAGCTGCTGATGCTGCGTTATGCCCTGGGGCAGGGACTGCACCCGCGCACAGTCATCTTCGGATTCTTCGATTTCACGCTCACTCATCCGCTCGAATACTCGACGCGCGACCTGATCGGGAATCGCGCCATGCTCTATTACCTGGAGCCAGAGTATGCACGCCGCTACTATCATCTTTCAGCGCACGATCGCGCGGAATTCGAAATCATGCGCCGTTTTGAACTGTTCGAGGACCGCGGCACCGTCTGGGAGCGCGTCGAACTCTTTCGCCGGGCGCTGGCACGGCAGGGCATGCCTCCGGAGAAATCCAATTCGATGGGCCGCTCGGTCGATTTCGCGATGCTCGAATATCCCAGCGCGTCGGAGTTCGTCGCCGAATGCGGGCGCGCCAGCCGCAACCCGCTGATTCCGTCGGTGGGCGAAATCGCGCTGCAAGCAGAAGCGGCCGGCGCGAATGTCTATTTTGTCGAAATGCCCATGCCGCCCGATCATGTGCGCATGTTTTATGACCAGCCGCAATGGTCGGCGGGATATCGCGCGCATCTCCGACAAATGCTCGGCGGGATCGGCGCCCATTACGTTGACGCCAGCCATTGGATGCCCGACGAAAATTCCTTCGAGGATCCTCTGCATCTCACCTACGCAGGCGCGCAGGAGTTCAGCCGCCACCTGGGGGAATTTCTGCGAGGAATCCCGTCGGAAGAAACAAAAAATTAATCCGCGTGGCTGACGGAGGCGGAGGATTGCGGCAAGCTCGAGCCGGTTCGCTTGCGCTTGCTCACGAAACCACCGACTGTGACAATCAGCGCGAGCGGCAGGAATATCAGACCGTCTCGAATCAACTCCATGATTCCGATTTGAGCGCCCTGGCCGAAACATCCGCAGCTGATCGTCAGCCCGCGCCGGTACGCCGAATACATCGCCAGAATGAATGCGCAGATCAGTGCTGTCGACAGCAATCCGGAAAATCGCATGCCATATCCGCTCAGCAGCCACAGCCCCAGAAACAGTTCAAAGGGCGGCAGGAAATGCGCAAACGGGCTCACCGCCCACGGCGGCAGCATCTCATAGGAATCCACGCCGATCGCGAACATCGAAAGCGACGTGCGGACCGAACCCGGCGTCCAGGGCATTCCAGGCTCGGGCTTCATTTTCGCGTACGCCGCGAACAGAAAAATCGCCGCCAGCGCCACGCGCGCAGCGATCAGCACAATTCGTCCGAGTCTCTGTCGTGTATCCCTGTTCATTTGAGAGATTGGCCCCACCGAGCTACTGACTCAGCAGCGAATCGAAAAACTGTTTCAGGATCGGCCAGCTGACAACTCCGGAGCCGGCCGGCAACCGGTGGCCCTTGTAGCTGATCACGTACGTCGGCGTGCCGTTGACAGGAATCTGATTGCCGAGCGCTCGATCCGCCTCGATATAGGAATCGACCGCACAGCCATCGCCTGACCCCGCTTGGCTCCCCAACGCGAAGCTCGCCGATTTTACTCCTGCAGGCGCGGTAAGCCCGCAGCCGCGCATTTGCGCTTCAACCTTCTTGAACTCGGTCGGGGACATTGCTCCGGCCACATACTTACCGATGTCGCCGTCGGCCGCCCAGGATTCCTGATGGTCATACAGCGCCGCCTCCACGTTAGAGAACTGGCCCACTCGGGCCGACGCGTTCAGCCACCGCGCCGCTTCATATCCGTACTTGTGCATGGGCAGCGGGAAATCGTGATGAATGAGGTAGACCTTGCCGGCCGCCACGTAGTCGGAAATCATCGGGCGCAGCGTCTCTTCAAACAACCGCTTGCAGGTGGGACATTCATAGTCCGTGAAGACTTCCATGGTGATCGGCGCGCTGTTCGTTCCATACGTTTTCACCGGCGCGCCAAGCACCTGCGCCGGTCGCGCGATCGGTTTGGCCGTAGAAGTCGCCGGCTTGGCCGGCGTGGCCGATTTCGTGCCCGATGTTGCCGGCGCCGTAGTGGACTGCGCTGGCCCGGCCGAGGGCTGTCGGCCAGCCGTCCTGCTCGCACCGAATCCGGCAGCCATCAGGGCGGCCACCAGCGCCGGCAGAAACCGGCGCAGATTCCGCTTCCCGGCAGCTGCGTCGTTTGCGCCGAATTCACATGATCGATGAGCCAATTCCGCCTCCCCACGCTCGGATCGAAAATCGCTGCCCCATTGTAACGCGAATTCGCTCAGCGGCAGCCGCCTGTTCCCCGCCCGCACTGGTTCCGGCGATGCCAATTAGGTAGGATGCGCAGGCCCCGAACATGGTTCGCCGTGAAGAGGCAACCGAGGAGACGCTGAAAACCCGCATGCCGCCACGTGGGGGGGCTATAGCATATATTCGTCACAAAGCGCTTGTAAGTCTCACTTTTACATTGGAATACAGACGCATAGGAAACTTGACAATGATCGGCTCAACGTGTATTATTGCCGTGTTTCAACCGGCCCTGAGCCGGGCGGACGCGAACAGGAGCAGACTCCATGAGCAAGATTATCGGCATTGATTTGGGCACGACGAACTCGGTCGTTGCCGTCATGCAGGGCGGTGAGCCTGTAGTCATTCCCAACCAAGAAGGGGCGCGCACGACGCCTTCGGTGGTGGCCATCACGAAGTCCGGCGAAAGACTGGTCGGGCAGGTGGCGAAGCGGCAGGCGATCACGAACCCCGAAAACACGGTGTATTCGATCAAGCGATTTATGGGCCGGCGCTACGACGAAGTACAGGAAGAAGCCAAACGGGTTCCCTACAAGGTGGTGAAGGGGCCGCACGACGACGCGCGCGTCGAAATTTCCGGCAAGTCCTACAGCCCGCCGGAAGTGTCGGCGATGATCCTCCAGAAGCTGAAGGCCGCCGCGGAAGATTTTCTCGGCGAAAAAGTGAGCAAGGCGGTCATCACGGTCCCCGCGTATTTCAACGACAGCCAGCGGCAGGCGACCAAGCAGGCGGGCGAAATCGCAGGCCTCGAAGTGCTGCGCATTATCAACGAGCCGACGGCTGCGGCGCTGGCCTATGGGCTCGACAAGAAAAAGGAAGAGACCATCGCGGTATACGACCTCGGGGGCGGCACGTTCGATATTTCGGATCTTGAAGTCGGCGAGGGCGTGGTCGAAGTGAAATCCACCAATGGCGACACGCACCTGGGCGGTGACGACATCGATCAGCGCGTCGTCGAGTGGATGATTTCGGAATTCAAGCGCGATCAGGGCATCGACGTCGGCAAGGATCGCATGGCCATTCAGCGACTGAAGGAAGCTGCGGAGAAAGCCAAGATCGAGCTTTCGCAGCTCCAGGAAACGGAGATCAATCTCCCCTTCCTGACCGCGGACGCTTCCGGTCCAAAGCACATGCAGACCAGGCTGACGCGCGCCAAACTCGAGCAGTTGATGGAAGACCTGCTCCAGCGCACGGTCGGCCCGGTGAAGCAGGCGCTCGCGGACGCACAGCTCACTCCGGACAAGATCGACGAAGTGGTGCTGGTCGGAGGCTCCACTCGTATTCCCCGCGTCGTCGAAATCGTGAAGAACCTCTTCAACGGGAAAGAGCCCCACAAGGGCGTGAATCCGGACGAAGTCGTCGCGGTCGGCGCGGCGATTCAAGGCGGCGTGCTGGGCGGCGAGGTGAAGGACATCCTTCTGCTCGACGTCACTCCGCTCTCGCTGGGCGTCGAAACGCTCGGAGAAGTGATGACCGTGCTGATCCCGCGGAACACCACGATTCCGACCCGCAAGTCGGAAACCTTCTCCACCGCGTCGGACAATCAACCGGAGGTGGCCATCCACGTTCTGCAGGGTGAACGCCCCGTGGCGAGCGGCAACCGCTCGCTCGGCAAGTTCAACCTCGTGGGTATCGCTCCTGCTCCGCGAGGCGTGCCTCAAATCGAGGTCACTTTCGACATCGACGCCAACGGCATCCTCAACGTAGCCGCCAAAGACATGGCTACGAAGAAAGAACAGAAGATCACCATCACCGCGTCAACCGGCTTGAGCAAGGAAGAGGCCGAACGGATGAAGAAGGAAGCCGACGAGCACGCCTCGGAAGACAAGTCGCGCCTCTCGGAAGTGGAAGCTCGCAACAAGCTCGACAGCCTGACCTATCAGGGCGAGAAGCTGGTCAATGAGAACCGCGACAAGCTGGCCGAAGCGGACGTGAAAGCCGCCGAAGCCGCAATCGAGCAGGCCAAGTCGGCCTTGAAGGAAGGCGGCACCGAAAAGCTGAACGCAGCGTCCGACGCTTTGACCAAAGCGCTGAGCCGGATCGGCGAAGCGATGTACAAAGCGCAGCAGGCGGCGGGCGGCGC
>JBAVUW010000013.1:0-10198 GCA_049696975.1 Candidatus Acidiferrales bacterium
GAGCTTGGAAATCAGAAAGCGATTTCCACTTTCCCACAGCCACGGCGGCGACGGCGAATCTACGGTTACATTGCAAATGTCTCGATGACCATCGCTACGGTTACATTCTTAAATGGCTCGACAGGGGGACGCGCGCGAGTATAAATCATAGGACGGTTTGGTTTTCTTCTTACCGCGAAATGTTGTAGACAGGCGATTACACTCACAAGGGGGACTGGCAGCGATGATCCATTGATGAGAATCGCCGGGGCACAATCGATTTGGCGGCCTTTAATCCTGCAAATCTCCAATGGATACCAGCACTTTGACGTTGTTTGGCCGCATAGAGTAACCGCCGACAGCAATACCGGCTAGTAATTGCTGACGATGTACCACTTGAATTGGCCGAAGGAACAAATTCTCAACTCCTGATTAACGCCCTAACCGGACAGGTGGGTCCCGGTACCCAAGTTACTCGACACGAATGTCGTAGCGTCCCGAGCTAACGGAACGGAACAACCCTGCTCAATGGGCCGGGCTGGACGTCAAGAAAAACTCCGGCCACGGGAGAAGTTTTTTTGCTTGACTCCTTTTATAGAACTCATCAGGAGTTAACACGCCGGTGCAGACCAACCCGACAAACCAGTACGTCCCGACCTCCATCCCTCGCTGCAGTCGTTATTTCTTCAATCCCGCCTGCCAGTTCAGCACAACCGTGAATGGCGCGGTGTCCTCCCCTGAGGTCGGAACCGGAAACAGAAAACGTTTGCCGTCAGGCGCTACGTCCCACGATTGGCCCACGGATCCGTTCTGGGGTGAAGGTATGTGGAAGAGAGCTTTGGGCGCTCCTGATTGGAAGCCTGTGGCAGTCGCCACATCTACTGCCATCAATTTTCCATCAGTGGCTAGGTAGTACAGCAACTTGCCATCTCTGCGCCAGCGAGGCTGGGTTCCGCCTCCCATGGAAATCAGCCACTTTCCCCCGGCGTCCGACGTTCCTCCAGGTGCGTCCGGCCTGAATGTCCGGACGTAGATCTCATCGCGGCCGGATTCATCAGAAACGTAGGCCATCCAATGACCGTCGGGAGAGAAGCGACCATCCTGCTCATTAGACTCCGTTTGCAGAAACGGGAACGGCCTCTTGTCGCTTTCAAGGGGGAGCACCCATACGTCGCTCTTCGTTTGCGGGCTCACCACGTTGTAGATCAAGAATCGTCCATCGCGCGACCAATCCGTCGGGAGTTCGCGATCGCTCGAGGACCGAAGCACAAGCTCCTCGTCTTTCAGCCCGTTCGCTGGCTTCTGATACAGGTCGTACTTCCCATCGCGGTTCGAAGTGAAGATGATTCGACTACCGTCAGGGGACCACGCGCCGCCGAGTGCATATGAAGAGCCGAATGTGAACCGCGTGCTCGTGCCTCGCGAGAAATCCGTCAACCAGAGAACTGGAACCTGATCGAACCGACTCACAACGACTCGCGCTCCGTCCGGAGAAATGGACACAGAAGGAAATTGTGCACTAGATTCCCCAGCCGTGCCGACCGCCTTTCCTTGCGGATCCAGCCAAGTGAGCTGAAAATTGCCGCCACCTCCGTATGACCTGAGAATCAGCACGCGGTTCGCCGAAACAGAAAATAGGCCGTAATTCCGGAAAATCCCTATGCGGTCGGCAACGGTTACGGGTTCGCCGACGAGTTCCAGGCGGCGAACATCGAACGACTGTGCGAGAAGCACCCCTCCTCGGATAAACAGCAATTGCCCCGAATCCTGACCGGACGACGGCACGTAGATCCCTCCGCTGTCTGCTGCCAGCAAAGGCTTCGAACTCTGCTCCTCGGGCTTGGCATCAAGAGAGCCAAGGTAGAGTCCGGTTCCCTCCGATTTGTCCGCATAACGCGAGTAGACAAAGTGCCGTCCGTCGGGAAGGAATGACGGAAATGCTTGAGAGATTTCGGCATGCGACGGATCACGAACGGTCAAAGGGGACGCGGACCCGCCGTTCGCGGAGACCCGCATGATGGGGCCGCTAGCTTGTCCGAAGACAATTTCGCCGTCGCGATTCCATGAGCCGCCGAGTGCCAGCACACCTAGTACGTCGCACAGAGTCTCAACGCTGCCATCGGTGACGTCAATCTTCTTGAGCTTTGGCCCATCGCCAAACGCGATGTAACGGCTATCCGGCGACCAAAAAAACGGGCCGATTACGGCCGATTCCGAGGTGGGCAGGGGACGCGCTTCGAGCGAGTCTAGGGCACGTACCCACAGACTCGTGGTGCCATCGGGGCCCACCACCGTGAAGGCCAACTGCCGGCCGTCGGGCGACACTGCGAAAGGGCCTCCGGCGGGCAGTTTTGCATCCGGCAGGATCTGGAAGCGCACTACCTCCGAAATTCCTGCAGTAGCGTTATTGGCGCGCAAATGCACCCATGCAAGGACGGCTAGAGCAATGGCGAGCGCAACTGCCACGACCCAAGGCAGCGGGCGGAGCCAGACGGGACTGGTTGCAGCGGGCGATGCTTCGGGAGCACCGGCAAGCACTTCTTCTAGCGCAATGCGGGCGTCGCCAATGTCGCGCAACCGCTGCTTCGGGTCTTTTTGCAGACAGCGCTGCAACAGAACACGAACACGGATCGGTGTGGCGGCAGGCAGCTGCGACCAATCTGGATCTTTCATGATCACTGCCGCGAGCGTGTCGGTCACCGTTTCACCACTGAAGGTCATCTTTCCCGCCAGCATTTCATACAGCACGCAGCCAAATGCCCAAATGTCCGCACGTCGGTCCACGGGCTTGGCTTTTGCCTGCTCCGGCGACATGTAGGCTGCCGTCCCCAGCAGAACTCCCGCCAATGTCGCCATCCGGCTCATCGTGGGCGAAGTGGCAATGTCAATCGAGGCCGCGTCGCCTTCAATGGCTTTTGCTAGGCCGAAGTCGAGAACTTTCACCGCGTCGTCGCTCGTTACCTTCACATTCGCGGGTTTCAGATCTCGATGCACAATACCGCGCTCGTGTGCGTATTCAAGCGCCTCGCAGATCTGCCTGGCGATAGCCACTGTTTCGCGAATTGGAATTGGGCCCCGCTTGATGCGGTCAGCGAGCGTCGGCCCTTCGACCAACTCCATCACGAGCGCATGCGTGGCGCCGGAATCTTCGAGTCCGTAGATCGAGGCAATATTCGCGTGATTCAGTGAGGCCAGGACTTTCGCTTCGCGCTGGAAACGCGCCATGCGCTCGGCGTCACGTGCGAATGCTTCCGGCAGGACTTTTAACGCCACGTCACGCCCGAGCTTCGCATCCCGTGCGCGATACACTTCCCCCATTCCGCCCGCACCAATGGCAGCGAGGATTTCATAGGGACCCAGATTTGTGCCAACGGAAAGGGCCATTGTTTGAGGGCATTATACAGATTCAGAACCAAAAGGAAGTGATGGCTGCCACGAAGTCAGCTCAACTTCTGATCAACGCCCTAACCGGAGAACTGGGTACTGGAACCCAGATGATTCCATAACAATGTCGGCTCCTCTCGACCCGGGTAGATTTTGGCTTGTCGAAGACCAGAGGCTCGGGAGAAAGGAGCCGAACATGGTGATTATAGGCGTGGATTACCACCCGAGCGATCAGTGCGTGGCGTTTGTAGATACAGAGACTGGGGAGCACGGCGAACGGCGATTGAACCACAGTGAAAGAGAAGCCGAGAGGTTCTACCGGGAACTGGCGGCCCGAGGAGTCAGCGTGCGGGTGGGGATGGAGGCCACGGGCTACTCACGCTGGTTCGAGCGGTTACTGGCAGAGCTGGGGATCGAGATATGGATCGGTGATGCGGCGGAGATCAGGGCGAAGCGAGTGCGCAAGCAGAAGACCGACCGCAACGATGCTCAACTTCTGCTGAAACTGCTACTGGAGGATGCCTTTCCTCGCATCTGGGTACCGAGTCCCGAGAACCGTGATTTTCGCCAACTGTTGTGGCATCGGCATCGCATGGTGCAGATGCGGACGCGGATCATGAATCAGCTGCAGGCACTGGCAATGAACGAAGGCCAGAGAAGGAAGAAGAAGCTGTGGAGCGGAGTAGGACGCGCACAGTTGGAAAAGCTTCCACTTGCACCATGGGCGTCCAGGCGCCGGCAAGATCTGCTCGAGTTGCTGGATCGCATGAATCCGACCGTCGGAGAGTTAAGCGGGGTGATCGAGCAGGAAGCGAAGAAACGGCCGGCAGTGCTGCGACTGATGAGCCACCCTGGCGTAGGGCCACTGACGGCGCTCGCCTTCGTGCTGATCATCGGAACTCCGGAACGGTTCAAGTGCGGAAAGCAGATCGGCAGCTATGTCGGACTGATCCCGTCGGAGGACTCCAGTGCGGGCCATCAACGACTGGGTCACATGACCAAGCAAGGCGGCTCTTTAATGCGCTTCCTGCTGGCAGAAGCAGCACAAGCCGCAGCACGTTGTGATGGCGACTGGAGGCGACGGTACATGCACCTGGCGATGCGTCGGCAAAGAAACATTGCCAAGTGGCCATGGCCCGAAGACTTGCCATTCGGCTGTACTGGATGTGGCGAAACGGTTGGGAGTATGCGCAGTGGGTCAAATTCGGTTCGAACGCGGGACAGCTCGGAAGCGGACATGGCGTGAACTAGAACGTCGTCCATATGATTGGGCATCCCGGTCCCTCGCAAGAGGGAGTTTGAAGAAGTAATCATGGTCGATGTTGTGATCGGAGAGATGTTTGGGTCGGACTGAAGCCGACCGAAAGATTACAGACGAGCCGTGGTCATCGACGCTGGGCCAAAGAACACGACGAATGAAGACACTCTTCCACGTGAATGGAGAAGTCCGCTCACAAAAAGCTTGCCAGAGCCGACGTTGTTAGAGATGTCCGGTTAGGGCGTTAATCAGGAGTTGTCCGTCGCAGCGTCCACAGTCCGCGGACCGAATGGATGAAGGAGAGAAGCGCTGTGGCGCCGAGCGCAATCATTGTCCAGATGAAGAAGAAGGCACCGTTGGACTCAGCGATTTCTCCGCCGACACCCTTGCCCTTCATGCGGAGGACGGGGACGAGCAACCCGAGGAGAGACCCGAGGAGCATCATGATGTGCCCCGATCGCCGCTCGGCGAGCACCAGCGCACCGTAAAGCCAAATGACAAAGACCGGAACTGCAATCAGGTCGGAGGCTCCTCCCTTTTCGAACCCGCGAACGATGTCGTCGGCCAGGTGAAACGACATGAAGAGAATCGAAAGCCGAGACGTGATGGTTAGCAAGAGGTTTTACTTCGTTTGGTTATTCTCCTCGTAAAGCCGTGCGTGCCGCTATGTGAGACATGCCTTGGATACTAGCTATACGGGGGGACCAACGAAAAAGACTCATGGGAACCGGTGGTTACACGTCTCGTAAGAGCGTCAATCGAGGCTTATCGAAGAGTCGTGAGTAAGACTGTTTGTTCTGCTAGCGGTTGGTTCTGGTCAAGGCGAATTCGGCTTTGGCTTGACGGAGTAACGGGATGTCCGGGTCCGCGTTTTTCCAAGTAGTGAAGAAATCGCCGTATGCCTTTCGACTGTCTTCCGTGTCCCCTTGACGGGCATAGGCTCGAGCGAGACCCAATTGGGCCAGGGGCGAATACTTTTCCCAGTCGGGCCAGCCGCGGTTGGTGATCACCGTTTCGAAATCGGCTACTGCCTTGGCGTAGTCGCCCGCCGCTAAGTACGCTTCCCCACGATAGTAAAACACGAGAACATTGGGGTACGGCGTGACGGACGCGAGCAAATTCACGGCTTGGGCGACGTTGCCGCGCCTGCGTTCGATATTCGACCGAAGAACCGGCAGTAGAACATCCTGCTGATAGGTGTCCTCAGGAAACTGGCGGTCATATTGGGTCGCCAGCGATTCGGCCTGAGCCACATCGCCGGCGTCAGCTAACGCCTCCGAACATTTCATGAGTTCCCGGGCCGTGCGAATGACCGGCACACTCGCCCGGCGGCAGAGTTGGCGCGCCAGCGAAAAGTTGCCAATGGCGGATTCGTCCGCGGCTTGCACAGACAGGTCCTCGGCGGCATTTTCGACCCGTTTCGCTCGCATCTGCTGGTCAACCACCGCGCCGGTCAGCGAGCGCACTTTGACGAAGTCGCCGCGCAGGAACGCGAGTTCGGTTTGAAAACGGAGCCAGGGCGCATCGTCGGCCGGAATGCCGGTGGCGATTCGTTCCATCCCAGCAACGTCGTTCGCGATGAAAGCGATTCGGTATCGCATCACTTTTTGAAACGGGGTCAGCGCTCCGTGCTGTTGCCACTGGTCGAGCAGATTTTTCGCTTCATCGAAGCGTCCCAGAATCATCAGCGCCTGAGCCGCGTTCGAGTAGTGCTGAGCGGAGGGCGTCGGGGAGCGATCAATCGCAGAATAAAATTGCTGGAGAGCCTCCTCTGTCCGGCCCATCTGTGCATAGGCAATTCCGAGCAGGTTGAGCGCATCCACGCTGCGCGGATAGGCGCGCTCGTACAGGACCAGCACGGCAGTTTCCTTCTCCAAGTTGCCCGTGATTGCCGAGTGATACAGGGCGGTGGTCTCAAAATTTTCCTGCTGGGTGAGGCGGCGATCCTTGAGCTCGAGTGCCTTGGCGAAGTTCGTCCGCGAGGCCTCGCCGTCACCAGTGCTGTGATACGCGCTGCCCAGCGCGCTGTACGCCGAGCAGAACTGCGGGTCGAGTTCGGTGGCGCGCTGATACAGGGCGATAGACTCGCGCCGCTCTCCCGAACGATAGAGCGTGCGACCCATGCTGTACGCCTCGAGCGCCTCGAGAGAACTTGTGGTCGCGAGTTCGAGAGGCACATCGTAGTTTTGAAGCGAGCTGAGACTTTCCCCCAGCTGCCTTCGCAATCGCGAGCCGGCCTTGCCCAGCGCGGCGACGACGTCATCCTTGGTTGGCGCTTCTTCCTGGCGCCGTGCGATCGACCTTCGATTCCGTGCGTCGATCGCGTCCAGGGTAATCAGGTATTTGCTGCCGACGACGGCGATCTCGGGAACCACGACTGCTTTGAGTCCGCGGCGTCTGCAAATTTCGATGCCCATCTCCTGCGTCACACGTTCGTTCGGATCGTGACGCATGGTACGCATGGTCTCGCGGACGTCGGAGTCCGGAAAAATACTCAAGAAAGGCGACTCGGTCAGCTTTACTTCCAAGGCTTTGTCGAGGGAGTCGTCGAATATCGGATCGCCCGTCCTGTTGACGAATCTTGCGAGGAGAATTACATCCGTGCCGGTGAGCGCAGGTCGAGCGAAGAAAAGTCTCCAGGAAGCGAACGCTGCGACGGCGAGCAAGGCGGCGACGCTTGCCCCGACCAAAATGAGGTGCTTGTTCCAAATTTTGGACGTGAGCGCCGGCGACGGATGTGGCGCTGGGATTTCTTCGGCAGCGGAGCCGGACGGCTCGCCCTTTTCAACCTGTGCGACGAAACGATAGCCACGGCGCGGGAGCGTCTCGATGTAACGAGGTTCCTCGGCTGAATCGGACAGCGCGTCGCGCAGCTTCTTGATGGCGCTGTTCAGACCGGTGTCGAAGTCGACAAAGGTGTCCGCAGGCCACAGTTTCTGCCGGAATTCCTCGCGCGTAACCACCTCGCCCGGGTGTTCAATCAAAAGCGCGAGAACCTGAAAGGGTTGGTGCTGGAGCTTGAGGCGGATGCCATACTTGCGCAGTTCGCCCGAGCGCAAGTCCGTCTCGAATGCGCCGAAGCGGGCCCACCGGGTTCGCGTCGTGACTTGCATCGCAGCCTGTCGATTGGGCCGATACTTTACCACTGCTTGGTTCCGGTCATGGAAAAATCTGCGCCTGACGGTCAGGTGGCCTGCTGCAACTTGTCTGAATTCAGTGAGTTTCACGGTCAGATCAAAATCATGCGTCGACCATACGCCAGCCATTGTCCTCGAACCCATTTCGGAGGATTGTCGCGCGCTACGACCCTTCGGAGAATTGGGATGTCAACCGAGGAGCAGACACGATGACGAACTCTCGCATAGCCCAAACCCTGGTGCTTGCAGTCGTAGCCCTGCTTTTCACGGGATGCGGGGGCGGCGCGGCGGAGTCATCCAATCCGCCTCCTTCCAACGGATCTCAAACGACTCCGACGATCAGCAGTATCTCGCCGGATAGCAGCGCTGCGGGTGGCGCGGGTTTCAC
Source organism: Candidatus Acidiferrales bacterium (assembly GCA_049696975.1). Lineage (GTDB taxonomy): Bacteria > Acidobacteriota > Terriglobia > Acidiferrales > UBA7541 > Palsa-295. The sequence continues at coordinate 8,147 of JBAVUW010000013.1, forward strand.
GCTGACGGTGAACGGGACGAATTTCGTTGCGGCTTCGGCGGTGACGTTCAATGGGTCGGCGGCCGTCACGACGTTCGTCAGCGCGACGCAATTGACCGCGGCTATCCCCGCCGCCAGTATCGCCTTACGCGGCAACGTGGCGGTGACGGTGACCAATCCCGCGGCCGGCGGCGGAGTCTCCAATGCGATTGACTTCGCGATCACGAGCGCCGGCGGGTCGAGCGGCCCGAACCCCGTCCCGACCATCAGTGTCATATATCCGAGCTGCGGCCCCGCCGGCGAAGAATTCGTTGACGGCTCGGACAATCTGTTGACCGTGGTTGGCAATGGTTTTGTCGCGAATTCCGTGGTGCTCTGGAACGGCAGCGACCGGCCGACCAGCGGTAACGGCAGCATTAACGGACTCGTCGCCCAGATATCGGCTAGCGATATCGCCACCGCCGGGACAGCTACGGTCACAGTCTTCAATCCGGCACCCGGTGGCGGCGTGTCGAACTCCGTGACGTATACCGCGACGCCAGGAGCGGGTGCGCCTCAGTCGATCGCTTTGGATGCCGCCGGAAAATTCGCCTACGTCGTGGACGGGGGCTGCGAAGGCGGAATTGGCGCGTACGTGTCGATGTACACGATCAACCCCACTACGGGGGTTCTGACGTCGGTGGGACCGCCGGTCTCAGCGAATGGGTACGGCGTTTATTATGGAGCTACTTCTATCGCCGTTGATCCGCTTGGGAAGTTCGCCTACGTCACCAATCCGGGTGATCTGTTTGACTATGGCAGCGAATCGGACGGCACCGCCGCGATGTATTCCATCAATTCCGCCACCGGGGCCTTAGCATCCGCGGGAACCATCACCGGCGTGTATCCGGGCGGCGCTTGCTGTTTCAATTCGGTAGCTGTGGATCCGTCAGGCAGATTCGCTTACATGACGAACGGGGGAATGAATACGGGCGGCTTAAACCTCGTGTCGGAGTTCACCATAGACTCCACTAGCGGAGCCCTAACTTCGATCGGGACCGTAGCCACGGGAGACGACCCTAATTCCGTGGCCATCGATTCTGGCGGCAAGTTCGCCTATGTGGCGAATTTCAGCTCGAACGACGTCTCGGTGTACACCATCAACGCGACGAGCGGGGCCCTGACGTCTGTCGGACCAATCGCCACGGGACAAGACCCGGCTTCAGTGGCCGTTGATCCCGCAGGCAAGTTCGCCTATGTGACGAATCAGGGCTCGAACAGCGTTTCGATGTACAGCATCGACGCCACGAGCGGGGCCCTGACGTCTATCGGAACCGTTGCCACGGGAAACGAGCCTGTGTCCGTGGCCGTCGATCCCGCGGGCAAGTTCGCGTATGTGGTGAATTTCACCTCGAACGACGTCTCGATGTACACCGTCGGCCCTGAGGGGTCCCTGACGCCCTTGGGGACGATTGCTGCCGGGACATATCCCACCTCGGTAGCTGTCCATCCCTCCGGAGGTTTCGTCTACGTAACGAATTCCGGATCGAACGATATCTCGGTGTACAGCATCGATTCTGGCACGGGGCTCTTGACTCTGGTCGGAACGACGAGCTCCTGAAGATCTGCACGCAAAAAACAAGCACGAGGAGAGCAGCATGATTTTCAAAGCGATCCGCATCACCGGAATGATCGTGTTTGCCGGCTGGGTGCTCAGTTCCGCGGCCCGGGCGGCGACATGTTCGAATGCATCTCTAACAGGGAGACGGTTGCCCATTCGCTTGCATCGGCAAGAGTTGCGAAGACAAGTACGAGGGAGAACAGAATGTATGGTCGAAGTAGCACTTTCTGGACCCGTGATCTCATGAGTGCGGCGAGACGCGATTGTACAAGAAAACTTCCCGGAATGGCTGCAGCGAGCTGGCAGCCTTAAACCATTTGGCGGTAACATTCCTCAAAGTCACTATAGTAGGCTCGAGCGTCGATGGATTTTGACTCATCCACCTAGCCCGCATATCTCACAACGAGTAGGGAAAGAATCGTAATTGGAGATGGAAAAAGGCCGCTTTCTCGGGCATAACTGCGTTGTCGAAG
>JBAVUW010000014.1:0-5896 GCA_049696975.1 Candidatus Acidiferrales bacterium
CCACAACCAACATCGGAACGTTCCCGAGCAGCGGAACGCAAACCTTCACCCCGCCCGATTCCAACGACTGGGTGCTCGTCCTCGACGATGCCAGCGTCGGCCTGCCTGCTCCGGGAACTAGCACTCCGTAAGCGATCAACCGGCCCTCCCCACCGAAGGTCCAGCCCGTTCGGTTCGTTCGCGAAGCCAGGAATTGAGTTTGAGATCTAGCTCGCGGCCCCCGGCCACCAGGCCGGGCAGAAGCGGCGAGGGGTTATTGAAGCGGAGTTCGGAGCCATTCAAATTGCGAACAAATCCTCCCGCGGCCTGCACCAAGGCTGCCCCAGCTGCGACATCCCATTCATTCTTCGGACAGGCGGTCCATGTGGCATCGGCTCGGCCGGAGGCGACGAGCGCCAACTTATAGGCAACCGAGCCCATCGGGCGTGTGACAAAGGGCGCCTTTCGAAAGCATTCCCACTCCCCTCGCGCCACTTCGCTCCGGCTCGCGAGAACCACTGCTCCTTTCATGCTCTCGCGCCTGCTTACGCTAACTGAATCGCCATTGAGTCTGACACCCTCACCGAGCGCACCGAGAAAAACCTCACCGGTCGCTGGATTGCAGATGCCGCCTGCAACGGCGCGCCCGGTTTCGACATAACCTACCGAGATGCACCATTCAGGTATCTTCGATATGAATTCACGGGTTCCGTCGATCGGATCTACGACCCACACGCGATCGTTTTCAATACGGCTCAGGTCGTCAGCGCTCTCTTCCGACAGCCAGCCCTCACCGTGCTGAAGCAGAACCTCGCGAAGAACCTGGTTGACGATTCGGTCGGCTTCTGTGACGGGATCGTTTCCGGATTTGAACTCGACCTTGGGTGTCGCGAGCAGGAACGGTGAAATCGCGCGCCTGGCTGCGTTTAGGGCGTCTTCAATCCGGCCTAGAATAGAAAAGTGCGAATCCTGAGTCATAGGGTCGCGGCGTCCAGAATCCTTCGAGGTCACGCCCCGGCATCACTGCCATTTGCGGCAATGAACCCCTCGTGTTGCAGATGCAAGAATATCTCCTGAGCGGATTCATCGGGCGTCAGGTCGTTGGTGTCCAAAATCACATCCGCATCCTTGGGGGTCTCATAGGGGTCCGAAATTCCCGTGAATTGTTGAACGATACCGGCCCGGGCCTTGGCATAGAGTCCTTTACGATCCCTTTGCTCACAAACCTCGAGCGCCGTCGCGAGATGCACCAAAATGAATCCACCATGAGGTTGGATCATATCCCGAACCTGCTTGCGCACATTGTCATACGGCGCGATAGGTGCGCAAATGGCGATTCCTCCGTTTCTGGTGATCTCGGAGGCAACGAACCCAATCCGTCTAATGTTAATGTCCCGGTGCTCGCGCGAAAAACCCAGCTCCGATGACAGATGCTTACGAACAATGTCGCCGTCCAATAAAGTGACGGGCCGGCCTCCCAGTTCAAGAAACTTAGTGAGCAAGATTTTCGCTACCGTAGATTTGCCAGAACCGGACAGGCCGGTGAAAAATATCGTAAATCCCTGACTCCGCCGGGGTGGATAATTGCGCCGGAGTTCTCGCGCTACCTCTGGAAACGTAAACCAAGAAGGAATTTCGCGCCCTCCCGAGAGCCGCGCGCGCAGTTCTGGTCTCGAGATGTTCAGAACGCGCGAACCATTGGGCACCTGATCTTCCGGCACGAAGACGTCTTTGTCCTCCAGATACACCATGCTTTGGAAAGGCACCATCGTGATGCCAATTTCGTTTTGGTGTGTCGCGAGCAACTCTTGGGCACGATCGTGGGCGTAGAAGGGCTTTCCGCTTTCATCGCTTCCGGGGCCCGCATGATCCGGGCCGACAATAAAATGACTGCAGCCGAAATTCTTATGAATGATGGCGTGCCAAACTGTTTCGCGCGGTCCTCCCATACGCGTGGCCGTTGGCAGCAGAGAAAGTCGAACCGTATCTTTCGGATACTTGGAGAACAGTGCTTCATAGCAGCGGATGCGAACGTAATGTTCCACGTCGTCAGGTTTTGTCATCCCCACGGAAGGATGTATCAAGAGATTTGCCTCCAGCTTCCGAGCCGCCCGCAGGGTCAGTTCATGATCCGCACGATGCATTGGATTGTGGGGCTGAAAAGCTACGATCCGGCGCCAGCCCAGCCTGGCGAATTCCGCCCTCAACTCCGTGGGCTTCAAACGCAGAGGTCTAAAATCATAATGGCTGGGCAAATGGATGCCTTCTAATTTGCCTCCGATGAACCAAGGGTGTGTCTGCTTTAAGAGGTACTCGACGCCAGGGTGATGGCAGCTGGCTGTCCCGTAAACTGCCTCGGCCTCCGCAAGACGGTCCGCTTGCCAGACGTCTCCGACATGAAGCGCCGCGAGCATCACACCTTCTGGATCCCGCAGTGCGATCGGAGTGCCCGGACCTAGGGACTTTGCGAATTTCTCGGGCACATCAAGGACGATGGGAATGGGCCACAACGTGCCATCGGCGAGGCGCATACGCGCACAGACGCCTTCATAATCTGCGCGCGACATGAAGCCGCACAGAGGTGAAAAACCGCCATTTAATAAAAGCTCGAGATCGCTCAGCTGCCGGCGGCTCAGCTCCCATGATGGCCAATCTCGCGATTCAGCCTGAAGTCTCGAGGCACGTTCAGGCGTAACCATAAGGTCGACCAGTTCGCCCCCGTGCGGCAGGTTTAGGTGACCTAGTACCATTCTGGAACTCTCTTTCGTGTCATTTAGGACTCCAAATACGACAATTCCCTGGAATTGTTTTTTCTCGTGTTGTAACTTAAGGGTCCCAGCAGACGCAGCACCTCGACACAAGTTCATTCTCCTAGTGCACGTGGTGGAGGCTCATGCGACTCCTGGCGCTTAGATTGTTGTGGGTTTTTCCGCTTTCACTGTTCTTCTGGCCGGCAGCTGACGCTCAAGTCGCAAACCCAATGTTTGCGCAGTCAGTCGCGAACGCGGCTACGGGCTCGGTGAGCTCTTTCTCACTTTCCTTCCCCGCGAACACCGCCGCAGGCGACCTCATTCTTGTTGCATTCGATTATGATACGAATTCCGTCCCGTCTTCCGTGACCGATTCCCAGGGTAATCTTTTCACTCCGATTGGAAACCAGCTAACCTCTTCTGGCGGGACCCGCAGCCGCGTCTATTACGCGATGAACATCAAGGGTGGCGCCGATACCGTCAAGATCACTCTGTCTGGCACCTCGGCGTACCTTGAACTGTATCTCACGGAATATACCGGCGTGAATCTGACAAATCCCATCGACGCCCAGGCCGGTGCTTCGGGCGCGGCCGGCGCAGTTTCGAGCGGCACCGCCACGACCACCATGGCCGGTGACACGATCTACGCTTTCTGTATGGGCGATTGGAACTGCAAGACGGGTTCTGGCTTTAATGCCCGCTCCACTTTCAATGCGAATCTTATTGAGGACGAATTGGCAGGAAATGCCGGCGGCTATGCAGCGACTGGAACGGCCAACAATGGCTGGACGATCCAGATGGTGGCGCTCAAACCGGCTACTTCGACGGCCGGGGCGGCTCCCGCGATTACGAGTGCAACGACGGCAAGCGGAACGGTTGGAATTGCGTCTTCCTATCAGATCACTGCCAGCAACTCGCCCACCAAGTATGGCGCTACGGGTTTGCCCGCCGGCCTCTCCATAAATACCACCAGCGGTTTGATCTCGGGGACTCCTACAACGGCGGGCACTTCTACGGTGACTCTGTCTGCCTCCAATGCGACTGGCACGGGCAGCGCCTCGCTCACCTTCACCGTCAACTTGGCTGCTCCCGTCATTACCAGTCTAGCGACCGCCAGCGGCACCGTGGGTATCGCCTTCTCCTATCAGATCACCGCGACCAACACCCCCGCTAGCTATGCTGCCAAAGGATTGCCCGCCGGCCTCTCGGTGAACACCGGCACCGGGCTCATCTCGGGAACCCCCACAACAGCAGGCACGTCCACGATTACTCTGTCTGCCACCAACAACACCGGTACGGGTAATGCTTCGCTCGCCTTGACCATAACCGTGACAGCCCCCACGATCACCAGCGCAACGACGGCAACCGGCACTGTGGGAGCCGGCTTTTCCTATCACATCACCGCCACCAACTCTCCCACCAGTTACTCGGCGTCGGGTTTGCCATCCGGGCTCTCGGTCAACACCACCAGCGGTTTGATCTCGGGAACTCCCACGTCAGCAGGCACTTCAACGGCGACCGTGGCTGCCACCAATGCCAGCGGAACCGGCAGCGCGTCCCTCACGCTGAGTATCAGTGCAGCGGCTCCCGTTATCACCGGCGCAACGACCGCAAGCGGCACCGTCGGGAACGCCTTCTCCTATCAAATCGCCGCCACCAACTCTCCCACGAGTTTCGGCGCCACGGGATTGCCCTCAGGACTATCGGTCAACACCAGCAGCGGTTTGATCTCGGGAGCTCCCTCGACGGCAGGAACCTCAACCGTGACACTGACGGCCTCCAACTCCGCCGGCAACGGCAGCGCGATTCTCACGCTGACGATCTCGAGCAGCGGTAAAGTCTCGCCCGTGCAAGTCGCCGCCAACGCTGCTTCCGGTTCCACGAGCTCTTTCTCACTTCCCTTCCTCGCAAATACAATCGCGGGCGACGTCATTCTTGTTGCATTCGATTATGATACGAATTCCGTTCCGTCTTCCGTGACCGATTCCCAGGGTAACCTATTCACTCCGATTGGAAACCAGCTAGCCTCTCCCGGCGGGACCCGCAGCCGCGTGTATTATGCGATGAACATCAAGGGTGGCGCCGATACCGTCAAGATCACTCTGTCTGGCACCTCGGCCTGGCTGGAACTGTATCTCACGGAATACACCGGCGTGAATCAGACGAATCCTATCGATGCCCAAGCCGGTTCTTCGGGCACGGCCGGCGCAGTTTCGAGCGGCAACGCCACGACCACCATGGCTGGTGACGCCATTTACGGTTTCTGTATGGGCGATTGGAACTGCACGGCGGGTTCCGGTTTTTCTGCTCACTCAAATTTCAACGGGAACCTTGTGGAGAACGAGCTGGCGGGGAATGCGAGCAGCTACGCAGCGACCGGAACAGCAAACAAGGGTTGGACGATGCAGATGGCGGCGCTGAAGCCCGCATCATCTGGGGTCGGGGTGGCGGCTCCCGCGATTACCAGCGCGACGACAGCGAGCGGAAGCCTCGGAACCGCATTCTCTTATCAGATCACTGCCACCAACTCTCCCACCAGTTACGGCGCCACGGGATTGCCGGCAGGGTTGTCGGTGAACGCCGGAACGGGACTGATCTCAGGCACGCCCACGGGAGCGGGGACATCAACGATCAGTCTCAGCGCCACCAACGCCGGCGGCACCGGCCCCGCCACTCTTACCCTGACCGTCAACGCGGCACTGGCTCCCGTGATTACGAGCGCGACAACGACGAGCGGAACCGTCGGAATCACATTCTCTTATCAGATTACGGCCACCAACTCTCCCACCAGTTACGGCGCCACGGGATTGCCGGCAGGGTTGTCGGTGAATACCGGAACGGGACTGGTCTCAGGCACGCCCACGGCAGCGGGGACATCAACGATCAGTCTGAGCGCCACCAACGCCGGCGGCACCGGCCCCGCCACCCTTATCCTGACCGTCAGCGGCGGTGGCGTGGCGCAGGGTCAATTGCTCACTCTGAGTGCAAACGGAAGATATCTGATCAACTCGTTTACCGGGAAGCCCGTGTTTGTGGTGGGGGACGATGCCTTTGACCTCGCCGTCATGCTCAACAGCGCTCAGGTTGCGACGTACCTAAACGACAGGTCCAGCCGGGGATTCAACGCCATCTGGGTAACCGCCGCTGACAATGGCTATCAACCCAAT
>JBAVUW010000015.1:0-15441 GCA_049696975.1 Candidatus Acidiferrales bacterium
ATGTGGACGACTCGAAACTGAACGCCGGCGACAAGGCCCGGGTCTACGCCGACAATGCGAGGCGCGTGTATCCGCGCGCGGGCCGCTGGATCCAAGCCGCGCGTTAACGAAAACCTTTGTGGCCCATCCGACGAGAACGGCAAGCGTGGTCAAGAAAATCGAGCACCGGGGAGCCTGCCAGCAGGTAAGCCCGCACGTCACCGAGGAGCTGTCATGAGCAGCAAGCCCGTAGTCGTCCGCAAAGTCGATCTCCCGCAAGCCGACGCCGTCGCCGCGCTCGAAAAATACGGTGTCTCGACGGCCCACGAAGCCCAAGGCCGCACGGGCCTGCTTGCTTCCTACATGCGCCCGATCTATCCCGGCGCGGCGATCGCGGGCCACGCCGTCACCGTTTCGCTCCCCCCCGGTGACAATCTGATGATCCACGTGGCCGTCGAAGTCTGCACCCCGGGCAGCATCCTGGTCGTTGCGCCCACCTCGCCCTGCACCGACGGATATTTCGGCGAGCTGCTGGCCACGTCTCTGAAAGCCCACGGCGTAAAAGGGCTCATCATCGAAGCGGGCGTCCGCGACGTGGCCCCCATCACCGAAATGAAATGGCCCGTCTGGAGCCGCGCCGTCAGCTCGCAGGGCACCGTGAAGGCCACGCTTGGCTCGGTAAACGTTCCGATCGTGTGCGCGGGCGCACATATCCATCCCGGCGATGTCATCATCGCCGATGATGACGGTGTCTGCGTTGTGAAGCGCGAGGAAGCCCTAGCCGTGGCCGCCGCGTCGAAAGCACGGGTCGAAAAAGAAGACGCCGTTCGGGCCCGTCTCGCAAAAGGCGAGCTCGGCCTCGACATCTACAGCCTGCGCACGAAGCTCAAGGAACTCGGCCTGGAATACCGGTAAATGCGCCCCAAGCCGGGCTAACCTTCCGCCCGCGTGCTGCGTCCAAAGGGGGCGTGGGCGTGGGCGTGTGGGCGTGTGGGCGTCGGTTTCCGTCGGGCACCGTGGCGAGAGATCGCTTATGAGCGAAAGCGTCGCGAAACGCGCCTCCCTTGCCGACATCGACTCGAACTCGGATCTTCAGCCTCGGAGGCACCTTTGACGAAACTCACCCCGGCGCGTTTCGCGCTGATACTCGCGGCGGTTTTCACGATGACCCTCACCGCATCGGCTCAGTTGAAAACTCCGCTGCTGCTGCAGACGCCGACCATCAGCTCCACGCAAATCGCCTTCGTCTACGGCGGCGACATCTGGATCGTCGGCCGCCAGGGCGGGGAAGCCAGGCGCCTGGTGACCGGCACGGACCTTGAAACCGGCCCGATTTTTTCGGCCGACGGCTCGATGGTGGCCTACAGCGGAGATTACGACGGCAACATCGATGTCTATGTCGTGCCGTCCACGGGCGGTGATCCGAAGCGGCTCACCTATCATCCCGGGCCCGACATCGCCATCGGCTGGACGCCCGACGGCAAAAGCGTCCTGTTCCGTTCGCACCGCGACAGCACCAACGACGCAAACAAGCTCTTCACCGTTCCGCTCTCGGGCGGGTTGCCGGCCGAGCTTCCTCTCGGCATGGCCGAAACGGGAGCCTATTCACCCGATGGCTCCGACCTGGCCTACGTTCCGATTTTCCAGTGGGAGCCGGATTGGAAGCTCTATCGCGGAGGCCAGACCACCCCGATCTGGATCGCCCATCTCGCCGATTCCAGCATCGTCAAAGTTCCGCGCGAGGAATCGAACGATCGCAATCCGGTCTGGATCGGCAAGACGGTTTACTTCCTCTCCGATCGCGAAGGGCCGGTCACGCTTTTCGCCTACGACACGGACACCCAGAAAGTGAGCCGCGAAATCGAAAACAAGAATGGTTTCGATATCGGCTCCGCGTCGGCCGGCGCAGGCGAGATCGTCTACTCACAGTTCGGCGCGCTTCACGTCTTCGATCCGGCCACGCACAAGGATCAGGAAGTTTCCGTCACCGTTCCCGGCGATATGCCGCAGCTGCTGCCGCACTGGGCGAAGGTCAGCAAGCGCATCCTGAACTCGAATATTTCACCGACCGGCGCCCGGGCTGTTTTCGAGGCCCACGGCGATATTTTCACCGTGCCCGCCGAAAAAGGCGATGTGCGCGACATCACCGCTACGCCCGGTGTGGCCGAGCGCGATCCTTCCTGGTCTCCCGACGGGAAATGGATCGCCTACTTCTCCGACGCCTCTGGCGAATACGCCCTCCACCTCCGCGATCAAAAAGGACTCGAGCCGGCCAAAGTCATCAGCCTTGGCGACCCGGCAAGTTTCTACTACTCGCCGATCTGGTCGCCCGACAGCAAGAAGATCGCCTTTTCCGACAAGCAACTCCATCTCTGGTACGTCGATATCGACAAGCGCACCCCGGTCAAGGTCGATACCAATTTGCTTGAAGCCGAAAACGACTTCGCGCAGGAATGGTCTCCGGACAGCGAGTGGATCGTGTACACCAGGGTCCTGCCCAATTTTCTGCACGCGATTTTCGTCTACTCCCTGGACTCCGCCAAAGCCACCCAGATCACCGACGGGATGAGCGACTGCCAGTCTCCCCGCTTCGACAAGGGCGGAAAATACCTCTATTTCTCAGCCAGCACGAACACCGGTTTGTCCGCTGCGGGTGTCGACATGTCCGGTGACCAGCACCCCGTGACCAGCAACGTCTACCTCGTCGTGCTGAGTAAGGATCTACCCTCGCCGCTTCTTCCGGAGAGTGACGACGAAAAATCGCCCGAGGCCGCGAGTTCCGGTGCAAGCGGCAAGTCCCCGGACAAGTCCGCCGACAAAGCTGCCGATAAATCGGCCGGTAAATCCGCCACTAAACCGGACGATCAATCCGCCTCCAAATCCGACGAGAAGGCTGAAAAGCCCAAGGAGCCCCCGAAGGTCACCATCGACTTCGAAAACATTCTCCAGCGGGTTCTGGCCCTCCCGATCCCGGCGGCCAACTACTTCAGCCTCTGGGCGGGCAAGGAAGGCGAGCTTTTCGTCGTGGACGGTCCCGTTGTCTCGCTCGATGAAGATGGTCCGCCACCCCTGACGGTTTCCAAATTCGATTTGAAAACCCGCAAGACCGATAAAATCATCGCCGGCGTTACGGTTTTCGCACTCTCGGCGAACGGCGGGAAGATGCTTTACAAGCAGGGCGACAACTGGTTCATCAATGACGCGGCCAAGCCGCCCGAACCCGGAAAGGGAATGCTAAAGATCGACCAAATGGAAGTGCGTGTGGTGCCACACGAGGAGTGGAGCCAGATGTATCGCGAGGTGTGGCGCATCGAGCGTGATTTCTTCTACGATCCCCACTATCACGGGCTCGATCTGCCCGCCGCGGAAAAGGAGTTTTCCGCCTACCTGCCGGGCATCGCCAGCCGCGCGGATTTGAGCTACCTCTTCCGCGAAATGCTCAGCTACATTTCCGTCGGCCACATGTTCGTGCGTGGGGGCGCCCAACCGGAAACGCCCCACGTCAGCGTCGGCCTGCTCGGCGCCGATTACACCATCGAAAATGGCCGCTACCGCTTCCAGAAAATCTACAGTGGCGAAAACTGGAACCCGCACCTTCAGGCGCCGCTCACCCAGCCCGGCGTCAACGTCAAGCCGGGCGAATATCTGCTGGCCGTCGACGGCCAGAACCTTACCGACTCGGAGGAAATCTACAAGCCGTTCCAGGAAACCGCCGGCAAGCAGGTGGTCCTCAAGGTCGGTCCGAATCCGGACGGCTCGGGCTCCCGCGACGTCACGGTCATCCCCATTCCCAGCGAAGACCGGCTGCGCAATCTCGACTGGATCGAATCCAATCGCCGCAAAGTGGACGAGATGAGCGGCGGAAAACTCGCCTACGTCTATCTGCCGGACACCGCCGGGGCCGGCTACACGAACTTCAACCGCTATTTCTTCGCGCAGGTCGGCAAGCAGGGCGCCATCCTCGATGAGCGCTTCAATCACGGCGGCCAGCTCGCCGATTACATCATCGACTATCTTCGCCGCGAGCCGATGGACCTGGTCACCACGCGCGAAGGTAACCATATTCTCGATCCCGCAATGGGAATCTACGGTCCGAAGGTGATGATCATCAATCAATTCGCCGGTTCCGGTGGGGACGCCATGCCCTGGTTTTTCCGCAAGGCGAAAATCGGCACGCTGGTCGGCGTGCGCACCTGGGGTGGTCTCGTCGGCATCGGTGGCTATCCCGTGTTGCTCGATGGGGGCACCGTCACCGCACCGCGCTTGGCCATTTCCAACCTCAACGGCGACTGGGAAGTCGAAGGCCACGGCATCGCGCCCGATATCGAAGTGATTCAGGACCCGAAGCTTGTGCGCGAAGGCCACGACCCGCAACTCGAGCGCGCCGTCGCCGAAGCGATGCAGCAGCTGAAGGATCACCCGCTGCCGGAATACAAAACGCCGCCTTACACGAATCACCATCCGGTGCTGCCGCCCATGCAGTAGTTTCAACCCGAGCACAGCACCAGGAGTCGCCGGCGGCGCGATCGGTCCTGCCCGGCACGAACTCTCGGCGTGATGACGGCGATTCACCTCGATCGCGAGCCTCGGCTGATTCGCCTCTTGCGTCGCGCCGTTCCCTCCGTGATAGATTCGGGCGGAGGGATGCCGGATGACCGAATTCAGCCAGGCCGAAATGCGCAACACCGAAGCCGCGTGCTACGCGCTCTGCGTCGAGTACGCCGAAATCGTGGATGCCCGCGAATGGCCGCGCCTCGCCGAGCTGTTCGCCGAGGACGCCACGTTCACCAAGCCCGTGCCGCCCAAGGAAGTGATTCACGGCTCGGCCAGAATAATCGCCTGGTTTCAATCGTTTCCGCCGGACCGCATCACGAATCATCTGATCAGCAATTTCCGCGTGCGCATGGAAACGAACGACACCGCCAGCGGCTCCTGCCGCGTGCTGCTCTATACCTCCGAGGTGTCGGAGCCTGAAACTCCCGAGGGCCGCCACGCCGCACCCAAGCAGCTGATGGGCACCTATCAGGACCGCTATGTCCGCACGAAAGAGGGCTGGCGCTTCGCCGCGCGCGTAGGCGGAGTCACATTTCACACGTAACGTCGCGACCTCGGTTGAACAATGTCGAACGAACCCATCACGCGCATCGCCCTCATCGGCTTCGGAGAAGCCGGCGGAATTCTCGGGCACGATCTCGCCGCGCGCGGCCTGGAGGTTTCAACCTACGATCTATTGTTCGACGCACCCGCCTCGCGCGAAGCGCTGCTCTTAAAGGCTCGCGGCTCGACCGTGCGGGCCGCCGAGAATCTCGCCGACGCCACACGCGACGCGCAGCTCGTGATTTCGGCTGTCACCGCATCCTCCGCACTGGGCGTAGCCGTCGACCTGGCGCAGCTTCTCGGCAGCGGTCAAGTGTTTCTCGACATCAATTCCGTCTCGCCCGCTACCAAACAGAAAATGGCGGACCACTTCGCGAAATCGCCTGCGCATTTCATCGAAGCGGCGGTGATGGCGGCCTTCCCGCCGCAGCGGCTGAAAGCCCCGATCCTGCTCGGTGGTTCGCATGCGGCCGGCGATGCGCCGCACCTCGCCGCAATCGGGCTTCACGTCAGCGTGGCCAGCGAGCGCATCGGCGTCGCCTCCGCCGTGAAAATGTGCCGCAGCGTGGTCATCAAGGGTCTGGAAGCGATCGCGGTCGAATCGATGCTCGCCGCCCGCCGCTATGGAGCCGAGGATGCCGTCCTGAAATCGCTTGCTGCCACGTTCCCCGACATGGGCTGGCAGGAAGAGCTGCCTGATTACCTTATCAGCCGGGTAGCGGAACACGGCAGGCGCCGCGCCGAAGAGATGCGCGAGGTCGCGCAGGCCGTTCGCGATGTCGGCATCGATCCGCGGATGGCCGAAGCCATCGCCGACCGCCAGGATGCGCTGGTGAATGAGATCGCCGCGAGTCTTCCCGGCACGCGCGTCGATAAATCATTCTCGTGGCGCGAACTCGCCGACGCACTTGACCACGCCTCCCAAGCCAAGAAACACACCTAGCGCGTTGCGGTCATCCAGTGTTCACGCCGCTCATCTGGGTTTTCCAGGGAGCGCCCGAGCCTTCCGCGTGGCGCGCGGTGAGGCGACTAAAAAAACCAGAAGCGATTCTTCTTCCGCGGCTGGGCGGCGGCGGAATCCCCCCAGCCCAGATCGTCCGCCAGTTCCGGCACCCACGGAATCGGCCGGTCCTCAAACGCCGCCAGCGGATTGTCCACCAGCAGGGCCCGCGCCACATCCTCGCCGCGCGCCTTCGCAATCAGCTCGTAGGTTTCCTTCAGCTTCAGCGGACGCGACGTCGTATTGTGCGCGTCGCTGGCGACGAAATGGATCGCCCCGGCGTCCAGCCAATCATTCGCCGCCGCCTCGGCCGATTCGCCCCACCGCCCCAGCAGCGATTGCGCTGTCACCTGCGCGTAGCAGCCCTGCCGCAGCCAGCGGTAGAGCCGCTCGGGCTGCGCGCGGATCAGCGGGTTGCGCTCCGGATGCGTCACGATGGGATGCAGCCCCGCGAGCTGCAGTTCGTGCAGCGCCTGGTCCATCGACGGCGGAATCGAATAATCCGCGAACTCCACCAGCAGGTAGCTTTTCTGGTTCAGCGTGTAGCGAGACCCGTCGTGCCGGATGTCCTGCAGGTTGTCATAGCTCAGGTGGAAATCGCAGCCCGTGGCCAGCGTGATCTGCCCCGCGAATTTCGCCTGCAGCTCGTCGCGCAGCTCGCGGTTGCGCGCCAGGCTGAAGGTATGATCCGGGCTCGCATGTGGCGTCCCGATCACGTGCGTCACGCCGTCCGCAATCGCCATCTCGGCCATCGCGCAGGAAACCTCGAGCGACGGCGCGCCATCGTCAATCCCAGGCAGTATGTGGCAATGAATGTCGACCATCGTTGATCGAGAATATCCCAGCGCCAGCAGGATGACAACGCGTGTCCCTCCGAGGTAGTTTAACCACAATTGCTAGAGACGCCTGACTGGAGAGCGGCCTTGAATAACTTAAGACCCTGTAAACATGGGCGTTATCGTCATACGTCGTACGACGTCTCAAACGTACGATGTTATCGACATCGGCCGACCCACCGCAGAGTTGCCTTACGCGCATCGCAAGGAATGATTTCATCCACTAAATGTTCTGCGTCAGTTGCTGGTGGTAGCTTTTTTCGCGTCAGGCTGCGCATCTTTTTGCATCTGCGCGATTTGATCCTGGACCTGCTCCTGCACATGCTGGATATACTTCGCCATGACGCTTTGGGAGGCCTGCATGGCTTCGGCGGTCATGGCGGGCAACTCCGTGAGCATCTTCTTGCCGGTGGGAGTGGAGTAGAACGCAGCCAGAGCGTCGATGTCACCCTTGGTGAAGTGCTTGGCGTAGACGGGCTCCATGGCGTCGAGGAGCTCGTCGATCGGCATATTCGCAAGGGAATCGTCCACAGTTTTTTCGATCTTCTCTTGCGCGTTGGCTGGGAGGTTGGGAGTTCTTTGCAGCTGTTCGCGCATCATTTTTTGCATCTGCTGCGACATGGCCGCCATCATGTTCTTCATCATGTCGCGAATGTGCATGGTGTCGTAGTAGCGCTCGATGTCGGCTTTGGTGGCGGGCTGGTCCGCGTCGGATTGCTGCGCGACGCATCCGGTGGCTGAGAGAAAGCACAATGCGAGAACCGCAGTTAGATGCTTCATGCAATGTCCTCCCGTGCAGCGCTTCGCGCTAATGGCTGGATTGTAACCCATGAAACCTCGGAATAGGCGTGGGGGTCGAAAAGGTGCCGTGGGCCCTACAGCGGGTCGTCCAGGCAACCAAAGGTGCTAAGTATTTTTTCGTATTGCGATCTTGGCGCCATCGGCTGCAGACTTTTGCAGGCCGGAGTGCAGGTTTTCAATCTTGAGTTCGCTTCAGGAGGATGGGCATGAAGAGCCGAAGTTGGCTGGGTGTTGGATTGAGTTTGCTGCTGGGGATTGGCATGGGCACCACGGTGGCGCGGGCGCAGGAGCATCACGACCACGATCATTTCGACGATCACGATCGCGCCCAGGCGCGCGATTGGTACAAGGACCATCACGAAGCGTTCCATCATGATGAAGGGCGCTACTGGCACAGCTCGTGGGAGCCGAACATCCACGAAGGGTTCGTCCTGACGCCGGAAATGCGCCGAGGGTACCGGCCAGTGCCGCATGACTTGCTGGTGCGGTTGGGACCGTGCCCTCCGGGATATCGGTACGTGGTGCTCGGGGACCATGTGGTCCTGGTGGATTCCGGCTGGCGGATTCACGACGTGCTGCATTTTGAGTTAAATCTGTAACCGGAGCGCAAACAACAACGAACAAAACAGCGAAGAGCACAGACACGATTGTCTGTGCCACTGAAACGGGCGGCGGGGCTCCGTCGCCCGTTTGTTTTCCCGATTGTACTAATTGCGCGAGGCGACTGGCGCGGGGAGCGAGTCAGTGGACGCGGGTTGCCACGCGCGAGCCTGCGAGATCGAAATCATGTGAATGATCAGAAAAAGAGGCACGAGAAACGTGGGAATCAGGCTGAGCGGCAGGACCGTGAGGGCGAGCATCGGCGTGCTGGCGGGGTTGATCAGGCGCGCGGTGGTACCGAGGCCGACCGCGACGACCAGGTCGGTGATACCGAGAATTTGCCAGGCAATGAGGTTGAGGCGATGGCGCGGAACGGCCAGCCAGAGCGCCACGAGCGGCGCCGTGACGCCGACGAAGACGTCGCCGTAGCCGGCGGGCCACGCAAAGAGCGCCGGGAGAACCCCACGGGCCGCGAGAATCAGGAAGACGACGCCCAGGACGCGCCCGGTTTGCAGAAACGCGAGCGCGCGCGGATTGAGCGACAGGGTGAAGCGCCGAAAGCCCGGAGAAGCGGTGCGCCACACAGAAAAGATGACGATGGGTCCAACGGCCGCGATGGCGACCGAGACTCCTACGCCATTTGCGGGGTTGAGGAAAACATCAAGCCCCGAAAGCGTGAGCGAAAGAATGAACCATCCGAAGATCAATCCAAGGACGAGCTTTGCGTAGTTCTTCATTTCGAAACTCCTTGCCGCGTGGCGGCTGTTTCGGTTAGCTGATTCGTAATTTGGAAAAGGTTTTGCCAGGTTTCGTCGCCGAGATCGGCGCGCAGGCGGTCTTGCGCCAGCTGCCAGAGAGGCACGGCGCGATTCAGAAGCGCTTCGCCGGACTTGGCCAGGCGGAGCCAGCGTTCGCGGCGATCGTCGCCGCGGCGCTCGGCGATCCAGCGGCGGCGGCGCATGACGGCGAGCGTGCGCGTGAGGCTGGTGCTGTCGATGGCGAGGATCTCGCCGAGCTGGCCCTGCGATGTTTCCCCGACGCGCCAGAGAACCTGCAGGATCGTGAACTGGCTCGAGCGCAATCCGAGTGGGCGCAGGAACTCCTCGTAGCGTTGGGTGAGCGCGCGTGCGGAGCGGCGAAGCGTGCCGCAGAGACAGGGGAGAACGAGAGTCGTTGTCGGGGGCATATTGAATAAGATGCATATACATCTAATTTAGATTCGAAGATTTCGGACTCGAAAATTGTCTCTTGACATATTCTCATATAGGAATGTATGGTCTGGGTATGGCAAGGGCAGCGACAACTTCCGATGCGTTCAATGCAGTGGCGGAGCCGCGGCGGCGGGCGATTCTGGCGTTCCTGGCGGACCGGGAGCAGCCCGTAACGGCGATTGTGGTCGCGCTGGCGTTCGAGCAGCCATCGGTGTCCAAGCATCTGCGGGTGCTGCGGGACGTGGGCTTGGTGCGGATGCGGCGGGACGGACGGCGTAAGCTGTACCGGACGAACGCGGCGGGGCTGCGTCCGATGCATGAGTGGACCGGGGAGTTCGAACGGTTCTGGCAGCATCAGTTGGCGAAGGTGAAAGAACGGGCCGAGGCGAAGATGGCGCAGGCTGTCAAGACGCCTCCGGCTGCAGGAGGGAATCACGAGGGAGGCGGCGATGACGAGTAACGATCTGACCATGGAAATCCACGAAGAGATTCACGTGAAGGCGCCGATCGAAGTGACGTTCGCGGCGCTCATCGAGCAGCTGGGGCCGCTGAATGAGCCGGCGCCGAACTACGCGATGCCCATGAAGCTCGAAGCCTGGCCGGGCGGGAAATGGACGCGGGACCTGGGCTCGGAGAACGGGCACTTCTGGGGGCACGTGCAGGCGATCAAGCGACCGACGCTGCTGGAATTCTGTGGGCCGTTGATCATGTCGTACGCGGCGACATCCAACCTGCAGTACCGCTTGAGTGAGGAACCCGGGGGAACGCTCATCAAATTCCGGCACTCGGCGTTCGGCCTGATCCAGGACGATCACCGGGCGGGGATCGGCCAGGGCTGGGCTTACACGCACGCGCGCATGAAGGAGCGGGTGGAGGCAGCCGCTCGAGCCCGGTAAGAGGGAGACAGAGAAGACACACAGGAGGATGGCGATGTCGATTGCGGAAACGATGTTGGCGGAATTTGAGGCGCAGGCTCCTTTGACGCGGAAGTTTCTGGAGCGGCTGCCGGAAGACAAGCTTGGATGGAGGCCGCATCAGAAGTCGATGACGGCGGGGCAGCTGGCGCTGCATCTGGCGAGCGTGCCGGGCGGGGTAGTTCGGATCGCGGAGACGAATCCGGCGCCGATGCCGGGACCGGATGCGTTCACTTTCGCCGAGCCGAAAACACGGGCGGAGATTTTGCAGAAATATGACGAGAGCATTGCGACCGTGCGCAGCGTCCTGCCGAAATTCGACGACCAGGCGATGAACGAGCGCTGGCGATTCCAGGCGGGCGATCAGGAGTTCTACGCGCAGCCGCGCGTGCAGCTGTTGCGGGACGTTATGCTGAGCCACTGGTATCAGCATCGCGGGCAGTTCAGCGTGTATCTGCGGATGCTGAATGTGGCCGTGCCGTCGACGTGGGGGCCGAGTGCGGATGAGGCGCCGGCATTTTTGCAGAAGGGGAATTCGGCATAAGGCGAGAGTTCAGAGGAAATTCCAGAGCGAAAGACAAATTCAAATTCGCCGATCGGCAGATCGGCGATCCCAGGAGGAGAAACGATGAGCTCGGCAGCACTGGCACAGAAAGTGGAGGATCTGGCGGTCACCATCAACGAGGAAATTCACGTGAAGGCGCCGCTTCAGGCGACCTTCGATGCCCTGATTGAGCAGCTCACCGAGGGCATGACCGCGGCGGAGGACAAACCAATGCCGATGAAAATCGAGGCCTGGCCGGGCGGACGCTGGTGGCGCGATCTGGGCGACGGGAACGGGCATCTGTGGGCGCACGTGCAGGCGATCAAGCGGCCGACGCTGCTCGAGTTTGCCGGGCCGCTGATGATGTCGCTGGCGGTGGCGTCGAATATTCAGTACCGCTTGAAGGAAGAGGCCGGAGGGACGCTCGTCACGTTCCATCATTACGCGCTGGGGTTCGTACCGGCGGATTTCCGGAGAGGTTTCGGCGAAGGCTGGAAGATGATCAACCAGCGGGCGAAGGATCGGGCCGAGAAGAAAGGGAAGTAGCGGTCCGAAATTTTGCTGGGAGGTGCGGCGATGATCTGTCCGGTGTGTGTGGCAAATGCGGCAATGGCTGTCGCTGGAGTCAGTGCGTCGACGGGCGGCTTGAGTGCGATGGCGATGCGGATTTTACGGCGGCGGAGAAAGATCACCCAGAAATAAGCGCTCCAGGGAGAGTGCGTTCCGGGACCGGCGTTTTCCGGCAGACGCAGGTGTTCGCAAAAGGCACGGACAAAAGCGTCTGTGCCGCTCAAGACAACATCAAGGAGGCGAGCGATGGCTACGGCGGCGGGGAAGTCCCAGCGGCATCCGGTCGTTGGTGCGGCCCAGTGGCTGGCGGCACGGAAGGAGTTGTTGAAGAAAGAAAAGGAGCTGACGCATCTGCGGGATGAGATTTCGCGACAGCGGCTCGAACTGCCCTGGGAGAAAATCGAGAAAAAATATGTGTTCCAGGGGTCGAAGGGGAAACAGACGCTCGCGGATCTGTTCGAAGGGCGCAGCCAGCTGATGATCTACCACTTCATGCTGGGACCGGGATGGAAGGAGGGCTGCCCGTCGTGCTCATATATCGCCGATCATTTTGACGGCATGCGGGTGCATCTGGCGGCGCGCGATATCCATCTGGCGGTCGTGTCGCGGGCACCGTGGCCGGAGATTGAGGCGTTCCAGAAGCGCATGGAGTGGAAGTTCCCGTGGGTGTCGTCTGACGGCACCGATTTCAATTTTGACTATCAGGCATCGGCAACGCCGGGAACAGCGGCGGATGAGAAGGTCCTCTATAACTATGAGATGCAGGTGTTTCCGGCCGAGGAGCGTCCGGGGCTGAGCGCGTTCCACAAGGATGGTGGGGAGATTTTTCACACCTACTCGACCTATGCGCGTGGGCTGGATATTTTAGTGGGCGCGTACAATTTTATCGACATGTCGCCCCTGGGCCGCAACGAGCAAGGGTTGAGGCACCCCATGGCGTGGGTGCGCCACCATGACAAGTATGGCGAGGGGTTGGTGAGTTTGGGATAGGCAACGACGGGCGGCCCTGTAAGGAACGGCTGTTAACTTTCAATGGTGCATAGGACTTTAGTTCTATTGTGGGGAGCGTACTGGGGTCCTACCGTGGGCGTATGGCCGGCCCCACCACGATTTCGACCGAACGACCCGCGCTGACGCTTGATCCCGGCCGTCGGCGGAGCATGCGAGTGCTGTTGAGCGTGCCGATCCAGGTGAGCGGTACGGACAAGGACCAGCAGGAGATCGACGAGGAGACCCGGACGCTGGTGGTAAACGCTCACGGGGCGCTGATTTCGCTGGCTGCGAAGGTGACGCCGGGCCAACAGATCACGGTGGCGAACCGCTCGACCCGGAAAGCCATGGAATGCCGCGTGGTGCATCTGGGTAACGCGACCAGCGGCAAGGTGCAGACCGGAGTTGAGTTCTTGACTCCTTGCGGATCGTTCTGGCAGATCGATTTTCCGCCCGATGATTGGGTTACACCCGAAGATTAGTCTTTTTCCCTCCTTGGAAGTATTCACTTCGATTTCAATCGAACGCCGCAAAGCAGGTCTCGGACCCGCCCCTTGACAGGATTGGTTCGCCCGGAAACTATTTTTGCCCGCTGAGTTCGGCGCGGAGAGTGCCGAAGGGCAGCGTTGCTTGGAGTACGACCGGGGTGTGGGCGGCGTCGTTGGCCAGCCAGATGGCGATGTGAATGGCGGGTATCTCCTTTTCGTGTTGATAGACGCTGATGGAGACCCGGGAAGCGGTGAAGACGCCGGCGGGGACGGTGACGGGTTGGGGGCCGCTGTCCTGGCGGCCGCGCATTTCATAGATGTCGCGGCCGGTGAAGACGGGAATGCGCAGTTCGGGAACGTGAGCCCAATCGGTTCCGCGCATGGTGAACAGTGCGCCGAGGGCGTCGCGTGTGCCGGGCTCGACGACGACGCTCGGGCCGGGGGCTTTCGACTGTTGGCCGGTGGGGACCAGATGTTGGACCTGGTCGGTAATTTTGCCGAACTCGTTGAGATGCGATTCGAACTGGCGGCTTTCCAGCGATGCGGTGTCGGTGTAGGAGTCGAATTGATCGTCGATGGGAAACAGCGAGGCGACGGGGGTTTGCGTGTGGGCGACGGCGCGGAAGTGCCAAGTCTGCCAGCCGAAAAGATCGCGGCGCTCCGGGACCGTGAGCTGGACGGCGGCGGCGGTGGTGAAGGCGGACCAGGAAACGCGGTAGTCGAGCGTCTCACCGGGACGGAACGGCATGGGTTGGTCTCTTACCACCGACGACACCGGATATCCGGCGCTGGCGGTTAGGGCGATCAGGGCGGTCAGCGGTGCGAGAAGGATTGCGAGCGTGCGGATTGGGCGCGAGTTCATCTTTAAGTCAGATTAGGATGGGTACCCGGAATGTTGCCCGGGCCGGCCGGACGGGCTATAGTTCGGGCGCACGTCGATGAGCAAGCGTACAAGAAACGCGCGGCGCAATCATCCCACGTTGCTCGGCAACGCGTTGCTCCCAAGGCGGCGCCGTCGTTGATGGGAGCGCCGAAGAGAGATCCTTCAGCTCCGCTCAGGATGACGGCGACGTCGCTCGACGAGCAAATGAAAGACAAAAGCCAAGTCAAAGAGCCGGCGGGACGTCCATCGGAGTTACCTAGGACCAGCCGGCGCTACGGGAGATGAATTTGCGTTATTTGGTTACCGGCGGGGCTGGGTTTATCGGTTCGAATGTCGTTGATGAGTTGGTACGGCGGGGGCACCAGGTCGTCGTGCTCGACAACCTTTCGACAGGCAAAGAAGAAAATCTTGCGGCGGTGCGGGACAAGATCGAGCTCCGTACGGGCAGCATCACCGATTTGGCGGCTGTGCAGGCGGCGGCACGGGGTGCGGATTATGTCATTCACCTCGCGGCGCGGACTTCGGTACCGCGGTCGGTCGAGGAGCCGATCGAAACCAATCACACGAATATCGACGGGACACTGAACGTGCTGGTGGCGGCGCGGGATCAAAAGGTGAAGAGGTTCGTGTACGCGGCCTCTTCGTCGGCGTATGGGGAGACCCCGACGTTGCCGAAGACGGAAACGATGCAAGCAGTGCCGATTTCTCCGTACGGCGTGTCGAAGTATGTGGGTGAGCTGTACGCGCAGGTTTTCGGGCGTGTGTATGATCTCGGGAATGCCTCGCTGCGGTACTTCAATGTGTTCGGGCCGCGGCAGGATCCGACCTCCCAGTATTCGGGCGTGCTTTCGCGATTCATGCTGGCGGTGATTGAGCGAAAGCCGCTGGTGATCTTCGGCGACGGAGAACAGTCACGCGATTTCACCTATGTCGAGAACGTGGTGGACGAAACGCTGCGGGCCTGCGAGGCAGGCGGGGCGTCGGGAATGGTGTTCAATGCCGGGACGGGGAAGCGGATCGCGTTGAACGGGGTGGTGAGCCTGCTGGAACGCGTGACGGGCGGGAAGATCGAGGTGAAATATCAGCCGCCGCGGAGCGGGGATATTCTGCATTCGCAGGCCGATATTTCATTGGCACGGAAGGTGTTGGGGTATGAGCCGCAGGTGGATTTTGAGGAAGGGTTGCGCCGGACCTGGGACTGGTACCGTGAGGTGTTGGGGACCAAGTCGCGATGATGGTCTGAGGCGAACGGGAAAAACACACATCAAAATGGCCGAACGGCCCCACCGCTAGGAGGCCGAGTGAGCTGCCTGCAATCGAAAGCGCCTGCTTGAAATCGGCTGCTACCTAAACGCCCCTCGTTAACTGCGGCGGGCGTGGGCCGGACGCATGGGCTGGCGCAGCCAGCGCGAGGCCGCTGAAATCAGTCGCTGCGTTCGCCGCCATGCAGGGTCAAGTGCAGCGGCGATTCTTGTGGCGACCGGCGGCGCTGCACTTACCGGATGCGCGGTGATGACAGGCTCTAGGG
>JBAVUW010000016.1:0-7772 GCA_049696975.1 Candidatus Acidiferrales bacterium
CGCTTCAACGAGCCCAAGATGAGCGGCAACGTATTCGACTTCAGTTTCAGCGGAATCAAGACCGCCGTTCTCTACCATCTTCGCCGCAATCCACAGCTCGAGCCGGAAATCGAAGCACGCCGACGATCGTTGGCGCGTGGCGAACGCAGCGCAGATCAGCTGCGGGCTCTTTCGAGCGCCGAGACCCTCGATCTGATCGCCAGTTTCCAGCGAGCGATCGTCGAGAACCTGGTGTCGCGCACGCTGGCCGCCGGGGGAAAATATGGCGCGCGGACGATCCTGGTTTCCGGCGGAGTTGCGGCGAACAGCGAGTTGCGCCGCGCATTCGAAGCCGAAGGCCAGCGCCGCGGCACCGACATCTATTTCCCCAGCCGCGCGCTTTCGACGGACAATGCCGCGATGATCGCCGCAGCCGGCCACGCGCGGTTCCTGGCGGGCGAACTCGCCGATTCGACGCTGAACGCCGAAGCAAGCCTGCCTCTCGCCTAGCCCTTTCCACGTTGTGAGAGGCCCGTTTCGTTGCCGAACAGGCCCGCGCGCACTCCTACCGGATCGCGGGCGAGCAGACGAGAGTCGAGACCCGCGCCCTCTTCCTGCCGTCGATGATGCCCCGATATTGACTGGCTCAGAATCCGCTGTCAGAGTGAATGCGATTGCACGCCGGCTCTGGGGAGACGGATGATCGTGGCGATTGGCCGCTTCACTCGGAGGCTCGCGGCTGCTCTGGCAATACTCTCCGCCGTGTGCCTGGTGCGCGCGCAGAGTCCCCGGCCGGGTTCCCCACCGGCTCCCGCCGCGAGCAACGGCCCCTCCCTGCAGGACGCTCAGCATCTCTATCGCTCCGGCAAATTCGACGCGGCGATCCAGGAGTACTCCCAGCTCGAAAGCGGACCACAGGCGGCGCTCGCGTATGCGGGCATCACGAGCGTCTATCTCGCGAGAAAAGATCCGCAAGACGCGTACGCGTCGGCAGGCAAAGCCATGGATCTCGCGCCGAAGTCGCCCGAGGCGCAGGTGGCAATTGGCGAGGCGCTATTTCGGCAGGGCAAGATTCCAGAAGCCGAGACCGCGTTTGTCGCGGTGATCAATAGCGGCGCCCAAAATGCGCGCGCGTATTACGGGCTGGCGCGCGTGTCGCAGACGATCACGTACTTCCGCCGCATGAAAACGATGATCGACAAGGCGCACGAGCTCGATCCGAACGATCGCGACATCACGCGCATGTGGATGAGCACGCTGACGCTGGGCGAGCGGATCAGAGCGCTACACGAGTATCTGGCGCAGGAAACCGACGACGCGGAGGGGCGCATGGCGATGGAGCGCCAGCTGGTGTCTTTGCAGGACACGCCGACCATTCCGGCTCATCAATGCCGGATCACGTCCCAGATCCAATCGACGACCACCGACCTGCGGCCGCTTCTGGACAGCCCCACGCGCCTACGTGGCTACGGGCTCGACGTGAAATTCAACGGGACCACCGGACACCTGCTGCTCGATACGGGCGCTGCGGGAATCCTGATCGGCCAGAAACTAGCCGAAAAGGCAGGCGTGCAGCATGTGGTCGAGTCCAGCGTCAAGGGAATCGGCGACAAAGGCTCGGCAGGTGCGTATGTGGGCCACGTCGACAAAATCCAGGTGGGAGATATCGAGTTCCAAGACTGTAACGTACAGGTGATCGATCAAAACTCGGTGATCAACAGCGACGGCCTGATCGGCGCCGTAGAGTTCTCGCATTTCTTGGTGGAGCTCGACATGCCGAACCGCAAAATGCGCCTGAGCCAGCTACCGGCGCGTCCGAACGAGGAGCCGACACAGACGTCGCTGGGTTCGGTGCAAGCGCCCGCTAAAACGCCGCGATTTTACGATCGCTATGTCGCCCCGGAGATGGAGAACTACACGCGGATTTTCCGGATCGATCACATGCTGCTGATTCCGACGGAAATGAATCGTTCCGTCGGAAAATTATTCCTAATCGATACGGGATCGCCGATGAATATGGTGGCCCCGGAAGCGGCGCGCGAGGTGACGAAGGTAGGTAGCGACCCGAGCATACGTGTGAAGGGCATCAGCGGCGAAGTGAAAGACGTCTATAGCGCGGACAAACTGACGCTCGCGTTCGCAAATTTGCGGCAGGAAAATCAGGACATGATTTCGGTGGATATGAAAAACATGAGCGACGGGGCGGGCACGGAGATTTCCGGGACGCTTGGATTTACCGTACTGCGGATGCTGGACATCAAGATCGATTACCGCGACGCGCTGGTTTGGTTTGGGTACAACTGGAAGCATCCGTTCTGAGAGACTGGAATCACGAGCGTGATTTTGCGGGAGATGGCACCGGGCGCACCCGTTCTGGCAGCCGCCGGAAGTCGTTAGAGAATGGGGGGTTCGTAGATGTAGCCGAGGCCGTCGCGGGTGAGGGCGTAGGCTTTCGAACCGTCGAGCGACCAGCGGATATTCACGACTCCTTCGGCGGCGTATTCGTCGAATACCGCGAAGCGATTCAATTCCGCGAGGAAGAGGCGGCCCTTGGCCGAGTTTTTCAGCAGCGAGCTGAAGCAGAGGGCCATCGGCAGGTGCGGATGGACCGCGCACAGCTCCGCGCCGAACGGGAGCGGCTCGGACTTGCGCGTTTGGGCCGAGACTCGATACGCCTGGCCGCCTGAACAATAAATCAGCTGGCGATTGTCCGGCGTCCACGCGAGATCGGTGATGCGGCCCTGTGCGGGGATCACGGTGCGGCGACCAAATCCGGGAATTTCCAGCAGCACGATGGAATCGTCGGCCCAGTCGCCGTCAATTTCGGCGACGACGGCGAGGATCGTTTCGCCGGGACTGAAGGCGAGGCGGCCGAATCCGGCGAATCCGCTTTCGTTGGCCGATTCGGTTTCGTCGATGGCGGGCACGAGCCAGTTTTCAGCGCTGCTGGGAGCGCAAAGCTCGACCGCAGGGTCCGCAGCGAACGGTATGGCAGCGGTCGGCGGCTGGGCCGCGGGCCAAAGCCGGAGCCGCGATTCCGCTGCCCCGCGCGAGGCGGCCGCAAAGTATTTTCCGCTGTCCGACCAAGCGAGATTCGCAGGAAAACTTTTGAAGTCGCCGAAGCCGCCGAGAAAAATCTTTCCGTGCAAATCGAACACGTGCAGCTCGGGCAGCCAACCGCCCCACGCGGCCACCAGATGACGCGCTGTGGGTGACCACGCGAATGCGGCGGGCAGGCCGAGCGGGCAGACATCGGGCTCGCCGGGAACCACGAGAGCCAGCGTGGGAACTCCGCGCTCGACGTCATACAGCGCAATGTGCTCGGTGCCGTGGCGGACAAGCGGTGAGAGAGCACAGACTTCGCCTGCCGGTGAGACGATGAGTTGCGAAGAACTGCCGGTGAAAACTTTCTTGATGAGCCAATTGGAATCGCGCGCTAGATCGCGCAGGCCGCGTGTGACGAGCGTCGCGGAACGTACGGCGAGAGTCTGGGTCGAAATGCGGGCGAGCTGGCTCGCCGGAGATTTTTCCGAGGTTTCGGTCATCGCGGCAGCGGCCCCGGCTTGTTGAGACGCTCTTTGGCCAGATCAATCTGCTCGTCGACTTTGGCGATCATATCCTGCAGCACGTTGTGTCCGGATTTCTCCGCTTCGTCAACGCGCATTTTCAGTTGTTGGAGATCGGAGCGCAACAGTCCCTGTAATTCGGCTTCGATTTCGGCGAGGCGGCCGCGGACCTGGCTGACGCGGCGGATGGCGCGGATCAATTCGGCACCAGGGCCTTCGCCATGAAATGCCTCCGGACTGTGCTCGTAGGCCGTGAGAATTTTTTCCAGCCGCGTTTCGTCACCGAGCTCGTAGGCCTGGTTCGCATCGGCCATCAGCTCCTGGCGGCGGGCGCGGTCGTCGCGATCGCTGGTGAGATCGGGATGAATGCGGCGGGCGACGTCGCGGTAGAGGCGCTTCAATTCGGGCGAAGCCTGGAACGAACGCGGTTCGTGCTCGGATTTTTCTCCCGCGACATTCTTGGTCTCGTCGGCGCGGGCTCGGGCTTCGCGAGCGGCCTGCCGCGCGCGCTCGTTCCCGGGCTGTGCGCTCACCATGCGCTCGGCGAGCCGGGCCTTCCATTCGTCCAGCTCGGCATAGCGTGAGCCCACGAAATGGAGGTATTGGCGCTCGAACGCAGCGAGCTCGGCGCGGAGGTTCGCGGAACGGAGCTCGCAGTCAGCCAGGTCGATCTCCAGTGCCGCCTGCTCTTCGAGCTTGCGCGCGAGTTCCTGGTCCTCCGGCGTCGCCGGACGCGTGTCCGTTATCTTCAGATTCACGTGCATCGCCTCTGCGAGTTCTGGCATCGAGCCGCGGGGCGAATTGCTTCCCAAACGTCGCCGAGGCCCGTCAATACAAGTAAATTGTACGATGCAGGACGGGAGGGCCGCCTCCGGGGGCAAGCGGGGTTTCCAGAATTTGACCTGTACGGCGGGACGAGGGCGCCCGATGGCGCGAGACAATTTGTCTTCGCAGCGGCCTCCCAAGCCGTTTGGCCTCGGTCGAGCCGCGACGGGTGAGGGCTTACAATTCCTTAAATTCATGCCGAGGAGAATCGCGATGCAAGAAACTGCCGAGCAATACCGGAACAGAATGTACAAATACATCGAAGGGCAGAACCCTTTGAAGCTGGAAGCCGCAGCCCCAGCACGGCTGGCGAAATTACTGAAGGGCGTAAGCCCGGTCGTGGCGCGCAAGCGTCCCGCGCCCGACAAATGGTCGATCGCCGAGATCGTGGCGCACATCTCTGATACCGAACTCGTGAGCGGCTATCGAATCCGCGCGATTTTGGGGCAGCCGGGCACGGCCATCATCGGATTCGATCAAGATGCGTGGGTTACGGCGCTGCACTACGGTCAGCGCGACTTAAAGAAATCGTACGAGCAGTATCGGGCACTGCGCGAGGCGAATCTGGCGCTGCTGAAGAGCCTGTCGCCCGAGCAGTGGAAGCACGCAGGCATTCACAACGAGCGCGGGCCAGAGAGCGTCGAGACGATCTTGCGCATGATGGCCGGGCACGATCTGAATCATTTCGAACAGATCGAGCGGATTCTGGCGGCGAAGAAGAGAAAGCAGAAGAAACCATAAGCAGTCGGCGGATGAATGGCTTCAGCCGTGGCCACCATTCGCGCTCGATCAAACGTGCCCGGGAACCGGGGCGGCGAAAGCCGTTCTCACCAGACTTCGTTTGTATCGTAGGGGAAGCTTTATCGATGGCCTGGCCTACCGCTGACACCCCGTCCGGCGGCAGCACCGCCAAAATGCCATCCTCCCGGCGACCCACCATGCCGAACGGGTCACCAAATTCGGCAGCGCATGTCGCCTGCTCGAACCATTTTTGAGTTCGGGGCGCATCCCCACGCCTTAGCGAACGGCGGGAAATTCTGCAGAGTCCCGTCGACGCGAAACTGATCGAGAGGATGCGCATCGGTCTTGGCCTGCAGACGCGCGGATTCGGGTCGGTAGTTGGCGGCCCAATGGGCGGCGAAGCCGAGCAAGAACTGTTGATCGGCGTTGAAGCCGTTGACCGGCGGCGGCGCGGGCTTGCCCAGGAGCGATTTCTGGTAGGCAGCGTAGGCGATCACGAGGCCGCCGAGATCGGCGATGCTTTCCCCTTCCTCCAGTTTGCCGTTGCCGCGCAGGCCGGGCTCGACTTCGAACGCGTCGAACTCCTTCGCGATGCAATCGCCGCGCTGCTTGAAATTCTTCAGGTCATCGGCGGTCCACCAGTTTTTCAGGTTGCCGTCGGCATCGAACTGCGAGCCCTGATCGTCGAAACCGTGGGTCATCTCATGACCGATCACGCTGCCCATGCTGCCGTAATTGAACGCATCGGTGGCTTTCGGATCGAAGAACGGCGGCTGCAGAATCCCCGCCGGGAACACAATTTCGTTGTGGAGGGGCGTGTAGTAGGCGTTGACCGTCGGCGGCGTCATCCGCCATTCCGCCTTGTCAACGGGGTTGCCGATTTTGGCGAGGTCGCGGGCTACCTCGAATGTATCGCCGCGCGTAACGTTGTCGTAGTACGGTCCGCGATCGACCTTGAACGCGGAATAGTCACGCCATTTGTCGGGATAGCCGATCTTCAGGTTCATTTTGTCGAGCTTGTGAAGCGCCTGCTGCCGCGTTTCGGGACTCATCCAGTCGAGTGTCTGCAGATCGTCGCGCAGCGCGGCCATCAGGTTGTGAATGATCGCGATGGCCTGGGCTTTGGCTTCCGGCGGGAAATACTTCTGCACATAGAACTGGCCTAGAGCCTCGCCGAGTTCGCCGTCAGTGGCCTGTACGCAGCGGCGGTAGCGCGGCAGATTTTCCGTCGTACCGGAGAGCTGCCGGCTGAAGAAATCGAAGTTTTCGTCGACAAATTTCTTCGAGAGGGTCGGAGCGGCATTGTGGATCAAATGCCAACGCAGGTAGATCTTCCAATCGTCGAGGGAGACCTTGGCGATTGAATCGTCCACGGCTTTCATCGCGTCGGGCTGTGCAACGTCCACCTGCGTGACGCTCGGCGCGCCAATCTGCTGAAAATACGTCGGCCACGAAATGTGTGGGGTGAGATCGGAGAGCTGGGCGAGCGTCATCATGTGATAGTTGCGCTCGGGGTCGCGGAGCAAGGCGCGTTCGGTGGCGGCCTTGGCGAAGGTGGTCTCCATATCGACGACGACTTTGGCTTCGGCAGCCGCGGTCGAGTCGCTGTCGCCAATCAGCTTGAACATGTTCGTCACGTGCTGAAGGTAGCCTGCGCGCAGCGTTTTCGAACGGTCGTCGTCATCCAGGTAATACTGGCGGTCGGGCATGCTGAGACCGCCCTGCCCCGCGGCGAAAACCACCTGCGTGCTGTCCTTGAAGTCCTGCAGAGAGCCGAATCCGAAAGCGAGATCGACGCCCATGCGCTGAAGGCGGGTTATTTCGGCCTGCAGCCCCGCGAGATCGCTGACGGCTGCGATGCGCTCGAACTCTGAATCGAGTGGCTTCGCGCCGACGCTTTCAGCCTGCGCTTCGTCCATACAGCTGGCATAGAAATCGCCGATCTTTTGCAGGTTCGAGCCGGGCGCGGCGGACTTATTCGCGGCGGCTTCTTCGAGAATTCCGTGCAGCGCGTCCTCGTTCTCGGCGCGCAGCTTGCCGAACGTGCTCCAGCTGGGGCGATCGGCGGGAATGGGATTCCTCTTCATCCAGCCGCCGGAGGTAAACTGGTAGAAATCGTCGCATGGAGCTACGGAGCGATCGAAATCCGCGGGATCGAAGCCGTGAGTCGCCGTTTTCGAGTTGGGCTGCGCGGCGGAGGTGCCGCCAGCGCCGTCGGGCGCGAAGCGGAAGCAGCCGCCGGTTGAGGCGACCGCGTCGCTCGAAGGAACGTTGCCGGATTCCGGGGTGGTCAGGGCCTGCGCGGAAGCCACGGCAGCCATCATCATCAACAGGGCCGGCATGGCCGTCAATTTCGCAAATCGAATCATCGGAACATCCTCGCTGGGACGAAGCTCGTGCGCACACGAATCCCGTCGAATAAAATTTGCGATTGGGAAGCTGCCCCGAGGCGTGTAACGACGCCCGCCAGCCAACGCATCCACATTCTGCGTGCCGCGCAGCGAAGTGTCAATCTTCCGAGCGCGTCAACATGAACTAGTGGCCTGTAACGACTGATTGTGTACCGATGTGGCGTGATGGGTCGGCATATTTCCACTTCACGGTGCGGGGCGACTTGTTGTAGTGACGGATGTATCGCATGAGCTTTCTCCTTAGGTCCGA
>JBAVUW010000017.1:0-21060 GCA_049696975.1 Candidatus Acidiferrales bacterium
GTATCCCGCCCAGCCGGTAATCACCAGCGCCAGAATGACTTTGCCGAGTCCCGCGCCCAGAAAAGCGGCGTAGGCGATCGCCAGCAGGATGCCGGGAAACGAGAGAAACGCGTTGAGAAATACGATATTCACGATGCCGTCAAACCACCCGCCGGCGTAGCCTGCCAGCGCGCCGATTCCGAGTCCTAGAATCCCCGCACCGATCACGACGCAGACGCCTACGAGCATCGAGACGCGCGCTCCATAGAGAACCCGCGAGAAAATATCGCGTCCTAGTTCGTCGGCTCCCATCCAGTGCATGGCATTCGGGCCGGAGAGGCGTGCGGGCAGATTCTGCGCGTTGGGGTCGGCTGGCGAGAGCCAAGGGGCAGCGAGAGCGAGAATCACGAGCAGCAGGGTGAGCACCAACCCGATGCGGCCCGCGTCGCTGGTGCGGAGGAATTCGCGGAGGCCTTTCATCTTTGGTTCATCCGAGGCGCACCCGTGGATCGACCAGTGCATAAGCCGCGTCCGTCAGGAGATTCACGAGCACATAGGTCACCGCGATCAACAGGATGCAACCCTGCAGCAGCGGATAATCGCGTGCGCCGATGGCCTGCACCGCTAGGCGTCCGATGCCCGGCCAGGAGAAAATCGTTTCGGTGACAATAGCGCCTGCCAACAGCGTGCCGAATTGCAACCCGAGGATCGTCAAGATAGGAATGAGGGCGTTTCGGAACGCGTGGCGGAATAACACGGCGGCTGGCGACAGACCTTTGGCGCGAGCGGTGCGGACATAGTCGCTTGAAAGCTGCTCGATCACGGAGATGCGCACCATGCGCGTGAGGATGGCGGCTAAGCCGGCGCCGAGTGTGATCGCCGGAAGGATGAGATGCGACGGACCACCCCGGCCGGAAACGGGCAGCCAGCCGAGGATTACCGAGAAAATCAGTATCAGCACAGGCCCTAGCGCGAAGTTGGGGACGGAGAGCCCCAGCAGCGTGAAGGCGCTTACGGCATGGTCGGCGAGCGTGCCCGGATGTTCGGCGGCGAGCAATCCTGCGGGAATGCCGACAGCGGCGCACACGAGCAGCGCGACGAAGGCAAGCTCGAGCGTGGCAGGATAGTGCGAGAGGACCACCTGCGTCACGGGCTGCTGGAAGCGAAACGACTCGCCAAGGTCGCCATGCGCGATACCTGCGAGATAGTGGCGATACTGCGCTCCGATGGGCATGTCGAGACCGAGCGTGTGACGCAACTGCTGTAAATCTTCGGCCCGGGCGCCTTCACCCAGCATCTGCTGAACCGGATCACCCGGGACGATGTGCGCAAGAAGAAAAACCATCGTGACGATCAGCCACAACGCCGGGAGTGCGTAGAGAATCCGCAGGGCAAGGTAGCGGATCATTTGCGGCGACTTCTCTTTGTGGGCCCCGCGGGCACGAGCTTTTCATGTTTTTCGTGTGCGGGTTCCGCAGTGGATTGAGCCGTTGCGGGCACGGATTCAGGAAGCTCGTCAGGTGCAGGCCGCGACGCTGGCGCGGGAATCGCCTTGATCTTTACGCGGGAAACCCGGCGGCGCTCCATTTCCATCACCGTGAAGCGGAATCCGTCGGCTTCAAAGCTCTCGCCGCCGCGGGGGATGAATCCAAGCCGGCTCAGCACAAAGCCGCCCACAGTTTCGTACGAGGAGTCATCGGTGAGCGCGATGTTGTACTGCGTCTCGAGGTCGCGGACTTTTATGCCCGCGTCGAAAATAATTCCGCCATCGGGAAGTGTGAGCGGGCTCTCGACCACGTCGAATTCGTCGTGAATTTCGCCGACCATTTGCTCGAGGATGTCTTCCAGAGTGACCAGACCGAGGATGCTGCCGAATTCGTCGACCACCATCGCCAGGCCCGTGCGTCGCGCACGGAACTCGACGAGCAGTTCGCTGGCGGGCTTGGTTTCCGGGACGATCAGGACGTCGCGGACCACGCTACGAATGTGAAAGTCCTGTCCCGATGTGGAATCGCCGGCGTGGACACGATCGATGAGGACCCAGATAACGTCCTTGATGTGCACGAAACCGAGGATGTGATCGAGAGACCCGTCGTAAACAGGCAGGCGCGAACGCTGGGTGGTAGCGAACATGCGCATCGTGTCTTCGAGTGTGGCTGACACCGGCAGCGCGTGCATGTCCGGGCGCGGAACCATCAGCTCGTGGACCTGCACCTGGCCGAGCTCCATGGCGTTCTGGATGATCAGGGCTTCCTTTTCCGGCAGCAGGCCGCGGTCGCGGGCTTGCTGCACCA
The DNA here is from genome assembly GCA_049696975.1 of Candidatus Acidiferrales bacterium. Lineage (GTDB taxonomy): Bacteria > Acidobacteriota > Terriglobia > Acidiferrales > UBA7541 > Palsa-295. The sequence continues at coordinate 2,274 of JBAVUW010000017.1, forward strand.
TGACCTGCAGCTCTTCGGCGGAGCGAACCAGCGTGTGGCTGTGCGGGGCGACCACGCCGAGACCACCGACGATTCGCTCGGCGATGCCGTCGAGCAGGTCGATGGCCCAGCGGAACGTATTGATGAACCAGTGAAAGGGGCGCGCGATCAGGAGCGCAACGCGTTCGGCGCGTGCCAGGCTGAGGCTTTTCGGCACGAGCTCGCCGAAGATGACCTGCATGACGGTCAGCAGGCCGAACACGACGACCAGGGCGATTGAATGGGCCAGGATCGGGGTCCAGGGGCGGGCAAAACGCTCGACGAACGGCCGCACGATCGCGGCCAGAGTGATTTCGCCGAGATAACCAAGCGAGAGGCTGGCGATGGTGATTCCGACCTGCACGCCGGAAACGACGCGGCTCAGGTCGCTGATGAGGTGCTCGACGATTTTGGCGCGAGGATCGCCCTTTTCGACCAGCTGGCGGACACGCGAAAGCCGGACGGCGACCAGCGAAAATTCCGCGGCCGAGAAAAACGCGTTCATGCCGATCAGGAAAACGATGCCGAAGACGTGCAGCGCGCTCATCGCCCCGAGTCCGTCGATTCCATCATGTGCGTCATGGCGTTGCGTTCGCCAAGTCAGACGATTCTAACAAGACAGGCTGGGATGCGGGGGAAATCCGGCTGGAGGCTTTCTTGCTTTTGCGTGGAGTTATCGCTGGGAGGCCTTTCCGCCTGCGACCCGGGCATTAAAGTCGGCCGATTCGCCTCGTGGGATGCTCAGGGATTTCCATTTGTCCGACGCTCGATGCTTGGCGATGAAAACGATCTGGCCGATGTGGTAGGCGTAGTGCGCCACCTGACGATGGATCGCCTGCATCACGGAATGGGCTTCGCCACGGATACGGATGGTGCGGATCATATCTTGCTCGGTCAGAGGAGCCAGCGAATCGAAGACGACCTCCCAGGCGCCGTCCCACATGGCCAGTAACTCCATGCGCGTTTCGGGCGGCGACTCGAATTCCGAGTCGCGGTTGCGGCCGGGCTTTTCGCCGTCGACGGTCAGGAAGTCGGTCCAGCGCGAGACCATGTTGCCGGCCAAGTGCTTTACGATGATCGCAATGGAGTTCGATTCTGGATCGAAGCACGCGAGCAGGCCGGTATCGGAAACCTGAGCGATTGCTCGTTCGCCAAGCAGTTTGTAGTAGCGCAGGAGCGATCGGGAGTCTTCGAGGTAAGACGTCGTGAATTCAAGCGCCATGCCGGGATTCTGCATCCGCGGGGCCTCGGGGTGCAAGTCCTCCGGGTGGCGTGGCTCTGGGACGTGCGCTAGAATGTTTGCGCCGCCCGTGGCGGCGTTCCCGATCCGAGCGAAAAGGCAAAATGAGTTCCGCGACGAATAAGGCGGCTGACCCGCAGCGCAAAGGCGACTTCGAAAAGTCGCTCGTGCGACTGGAAGAGGTCGTCAAGCGGCTGGAGAGCACGGAACTCTCGCTTGACGAGGCCATGAAGCTCTTCGAGGAGGGCGTGAAGCTTTCTCGCGAGTGCCAGAAGCAGCTGGAAGAGGCCGAAGGCCGCGTGGAAATCCTGCTGAAGAAAGCAGACGGCAAGATCGCGGCGGAGCCCTTCGAAGCCGAAGATGAATCCTCCTAGGCGTACGTTCACTTTGGGCGCCGCGACCCCGCAGATCCCTTCTCGCGTGACGCCCCCATGAAGCTTCCCGATTTCTATCAGGCCGATCTCGAAGCCGTTGACGCTGCGCTGGACCGGCTGATGCCGTCCGAGGATACCCTGCCTCGTTCGATCCATCGCGCGATGCGCTACAGCGTCTTTGCTGGTGGAAAAAGAATTCGGCCCGTTCTGTGCGTCGAGACGGCGCGGATTTTCTCCGACCATCCTGGCAGCGCGATCCAGGTCGGTTGCGCGCTGGAATTCATTCATACCTACTCGCTGATCCACGACGACCTTCCCGCACTCGACAACGACGATCTGCGGCGCGGCAAACCGACCAATCACAAGGTATTCGGCGAGGCGATCGCCATCCTGGCCGGAGACGCGCTGCTCACGCTCGCATTTCAAACGCTGGCTTCCGCGCCCATCGAGCCGGATCGACGGCTGAAGATTCTAGCCACCGTCGCGAGTGCCGCGGGCACCGATCGTGGCATGATCGGCGGGCAGGTGGCGGATATCGAAGCCGAGCGCAAGTCCGTCGATGGAGCGGGACTCGAATATATTCACCGCTCGAAGACGGCGGCGCTGATTCGCGCCTCCGTGGTTGCGGGGGCGATCGCGGGGGGAGCCGACCAGCGCGACATCGCGCGCGTCGAGACGTTCGGCGAGCATATTGGCTGGGCGTTTCAGGTCGTTGACGATCTGCTGGACGTAGAGGAATCGTCAACGGCCCTGGGCAAGACCGCCGGAAAAGATCAGGCGCAGCAGAAGGCCACGTATCCGGCGCTCTACGGACTGGAGAAATCGCGCGCCATTGCGGCTGAACTTGAGACGAAGGCGCTCGGCGAGCTCGATATCTACGGTGAGCGCGGCGCGCAGCTGCGGCAGCTCGGTGAGTTTCTGGTTGTACGGCGTTCTTGACCCTTCGGCAGACTGGCCACGATGTCGCGACGTCCCTCGAGCAACGAATCGCCACCCAAGAAGACCAAGCCCCGCAAAGAGCGCCTGGACGTTTTGATCGTCGAGCGCGGACTGGCGCCTTCGCGGCAACGGGCGCAGGCGTCCCTGCTGGCGGGCCAGGTCCGGGTCAACGGGGTCAAGGCCGACAAAGCGGGCGCGCAGGTTTCCTGCGATTCACGGATCGAAATTGCCGGCGAGCCGCTGCGGTATGCCAGCCGGGCGGGTCTGAAACTGGAAGGCGCGCTCGAGGATTTCTCGCTCAGCCCGCTCGATTGCGTGTGCATGGACGTGGGCAGCTCGACCGGCGGATTTACCGATTGTCTACTGCAAAATGGTGCGCGCAAGGTGATTGCCATCGACGTGACCATCGACCAGCTGGATTGGAAATTACGCCGGGATCCCCGCGTGGTGACGTTGGAGAAAAACGCGCGCTACCTGAAACCCGAGGATATCGACGAGCCGGCGGAGTTCGTAACCGTGGATGTGTCGTTCATCAGTGTGAGCAAGATACTGCTGGCCGTCGTGGCTCTGGCGGCGCCAAAAGCTGATTTCGTCGTTCTTGTAAAACCGCAATTCGAGCTCGAAAAGCGGGATGTGGGCAAGGGCGGCATCGTCCGCGAAGCTGCGCTGCACAACAAAGCGATTGACCGGGTCACCCAGGCAGCTGCAGCGGCAGGCCTGGAAATCGAGGCCGTGCGCGCGAGCCGTGTGGCGGGCGCCGAAGGAAACCAGGAATTTTTTCTGCACGCGCGCCGGCCGCGGGTGGCATAAAATGCAGCATCCACCGAAATGATTCGAGCCGCCGGCATCATCTCCAAACCGAACCGCGAACTTCTCTCAACCGTTGTGCCTCCGCTGCTCGACTGGCTGCGGGGGCGGAAGATTGCTATCTGCATCGATGAAGAGACCCGGGAGGCTGCGGCATCCGCCTCGGCCACCGCGGCGTGTCTTTCGCGTGAAGAACTTGCCGCGCAAGTGGATCTGCTCATCGTGCTGGGCGGAGACGGCACACTGCTTTCCGCCTCCCGCGCCCTTGGCAGCCACAAGGTGCCGATTCTCGCGGTGAATCTCGGCGGGCTCGGATTTCTGACGAGCGTGACGCTCGACGAGCTGTATCCCGTCCTCGACCAAATTCTAGCCGGCGAGCACCGCACCAGTGAACGCATGATGCTCGACGCCGAGATTGTGCGTGACGGTAAAACAGGGGAGCGCCAGATCGCGCTGAATGATGCCGTGGCAAACAAAGCTGCGATCGCGCGCATGTTGGATTTCGATGTGTTCGTGAATGGAGATTCGGTGGGGCGCTACAGGGCCGATGGCCTGGTGGTCGCGACCCCCACGGGCTCAACCGCGTACTCGCTGGCGGCCGGCGGCCCCATCATCGATCCGGACCTCGACGCCTTTGTGATCACCCCCATTTGCCCGCACATGCTGACGAATCGGCCGCTGGTGGTGCCGGGTTCGGCGCGGATCGACCTAGATTTTGCCGCAGCGGAGGAGCCGGTCTACATCACGCTCGACGGGCAGATCGGATTTCAGCTGAAACCGAAGGACCGCGTGTCGATCACACAATCGAGGAGCCGCGTGGCGCTGGTGCGCCCGCCATCAAAATCTTACTTCGAGGTCTTGCGCAACAAATTGAAGTGGGGAGAACGCTAAAGGCGTTTTCTCCGCCCCGCTTCCCGGCGGTCAACGCACTTTCAGAACCAGCAGGGTGCGATCGTCACTGGGATGCTGTCCTCCGGAAAACGAGTCGGCTTCTTCGAGAATTTTGTCCGCCAGGCCGTCGGCCATCAGCTCCGCACTTTCGCGAACAATTTTCGCCACACGCCCCGCCCCGAAAAATTCACCGCTGCGGCTCTGCGCGTCGCCGATGCCGTCGGAATAGAACACCATGATGTCGTCCTTGTCGAGAATCAGCGTGCGCTCGTCATAGCTCGCCTCGGCGAAAATTCCAAGCGGAAAACCGGTGAGCGGAACTTTTTCGCAGGCGCCAGCGTGGCACAGCAGAGGCTGCTCCTGACCCGCGTTGGCGATGCGGAGACGGCGGCGCTGGCGATTCCAGGTGGCGAAGCAGAGGGTCATGAAGCGCCCTTCGATCAGGCGCTCGCCGAGAAATCCGTTGAGCGCGCGGAGCATATTCGCAGGACGCGGCTTTTGAGAGCCCAGGCTGCGCATGGTACCGACGGCGACCGCGCCATAAAGAGCCGCGGCGCTTCCCTTCCCGCTGACGTCGCCCAGCGCGATGCCGAGGTCGCTCGGTCCGTAACGCATGAAGTCGTAGAGGTCACCGCTCAGCTCGCGCGACGAAACGACGCGGGCGGCAATGTCGAGCCCAAATTCCGGCCCGGGCAATCGGGGCAACAGAGCCCCCTGGATTCTGCGGGCGGCGTTCAGGTCGCGCTCCATGCGGCTTTCATCGCGCGCCACCTGTTCGTACAGTCGTGCGTTTTCGATCGAGACGGCCAGATGGGCCGCGAGGATCGAGAGTACTTGCACATGGTCGGCGGTGAAGTAGTTCAGCTGCGGACTTTCCAGATCCATCACTCCGACAACGCGCGTCTTGTAAATCATCGGTACGGCCAGCTCCGAGCGGGTCTCCGCGTTGACCATGCGGTAGCGCGGATCGAGGGAAACATCGGGAACCACGACGGGACGGCGTTGCTTCGCGGCGGCACCGACGATGCCTTCGTGCTCGGGCACCACGGATTTTTCCTGCACGCGCTGGCCGAATTTCACGGTCACGCGATGGCGGAAAACAGCGGCTGTCTCATCGTAGAGCAGGATGCTGAAGATCTGATAATCGATCAGGCGCTTGGCCAGCTCCGCCGCACGGCGCAGCACCTCCTCCACCTGCAGCGACGCGCTGGCTTCGCGGCCGATTTCATTGAGCAGCAGAAGCGTTTCGGCCTGTTTTTGGGCGCTTTCGAAAAGCCGCGCATTTTCCACGGCCGTGCCGATACGGCTGGCGACGAGGGAGAGCAACATTTGCTGGTACGGCGTGAAATAATCGAGCTCCCGGCTCTCGATGTCCAATACACCGATCACCCTTCCGCGCACGATCAGGGGAACAGCGAGTTCGGAGCGCACTTCGTCCACCGCCGGCAGATAGCGCGGATCTTTCGTGACGTCTCTGACCCGCACGGCCTGGGCGGAGGTGACGGCGGCGCCGATGATTCCGTCGCCCATGGGGATGCGCCAATGCTCGACGACTTCCTGGCGATGCCCGATCGCAAAGCGCACATAGAGATCGTTGGTTCCGAGCTCGGCCAGTAGCACCGCGAAGATCTCGAAGTCGATCAGTTTTCTGATCTGCTTCGCAGCGCTCGCCAGCACCTGGTCCAGATTCAGCGAAGAATTGATTTCGTGGCTGATCTCGGCGAGGACGGCGAGCGTCTCCGCAGGGATTTCCGGCGTCGGATTGGAAATCTTCGGATCCATTTGTGTCGGTAAGCGCGCCTTCAGCCCCCGAAATCGGCGCGGCGCGAGCGCGATCGAGCACATTATATCAGGCGGATTGCGCCCGCCTCGGGCTTACTGCACGGCGTTCAGAAATTTTTATGATGCGGGCAGCTGGAGGATGCAAACGTCTTTTAGGTTGCGGTAACGTTCGGCATAGTCGAGCCCGTAGCCGACGACGAACTCATTCGGAATGGTGAAGCCGATGTAATCGCCTTTCACGGGCTTCAGTCGACGCGATGGTTTGTCAAGGAGCGCGGCCATTCTCAGGGTTTTCGGGCGGCGCTGCTTCATGATCCGAAGCAGGTAGCTGGCGGTGAGACCGGTGTCGAGGATGTCTTCGACAAGAATCACGTTCAGGCCGGCGATATTTTGGTCGAGATCCTTCAGCATTCGCACCTGGCCCGAAGACTCCTTCGTTTTTCCGTAGCTGGCTACGGCGATGAAGTCGAGCGAGCACTCCAGGTTGATTTCGCGGGCCAGGTCGGCGAGGAAGAAGCAGGCGCCCTTCAGGACGCCGATCAGGTGGACGCGTTCACCCTTGAAATCTTTGCTGATTTCCGAGGCCACGGCCTTCACCCGCCGTAGAATATCGGCGTGCCGGATGCGAACTTCGAGAATGTCTTTCCCTGCGGCGAACGGCATTGCGAAGGCCCCCGGTAAAGGCGGTTACTTTATCTCAGCGCCTGGCCGAGAGCTACCAGGAAGTGGTGAGAATCCCGCTGCGCCGGCCTAGGAGAGACCCACCACGCGCCCGGTTTCAAGATCGATATCGATCTCGTAGTAGCCGGGCCGGGTGGAAAGTCCCGGCATCGTACTCATCGCGCCGAGCAGCGGGTAGAGGAAGCCGGCGCCTACGCTGGCACGAATATCGCGCACCGGGACGATGAAGCCCGTCGGCGCACCCTTGAGATTCGGATCGTGACTCAAGCTCAGGTGCGTCTTGGCCATGCAGATCGGGAGCTTGTCGAATCCCAGACGGTTGTAGAGTGCGATCTTCTTTTCGGCCTCCGGCGAGTATTCCACGCCCGCGCCGCCGTAAATTTCCTTCACGATTGTTTCGATCTTTTCCTTGATGCCCATTTCAAGCGGGTAGAGAAATCGGAATTTGCCCGGCTTCTCGCATGCCGAAATTACCGCTTTGCCCAGCTCCGTCGCGCCGAGGCCACCTTGGGCCCAATGATCCGACAGAACCGCATCGTGCGCACCGGCCTGGATGGCAAGCTTGCGGACCAGCTCGATTTCATCCGGCGTGTCGGTCTTGAATTTATTCACAGCCACGACAACGTCAATGCCGAAGCGCCGGGCGTTCTGAATCATTTTCGTCAGGTTCGCGCAGCCTTTTTCAAGCAGCGGAAGATTTTCCTCGAGATAGTCGTGGGACAACGGCTGGCCGGCAACGACTTTGGGACCGCCCCCATGCATTTTCAAGGCGCGAATGGTGGCGACGAGCACCACGCAATTCGGCTCGAGCCCGCTGTAGCGGCACTTGATGTTGCAGAATTTCTCCATGCCGATGTCAGCACCGAAGCCGGCTTCGGTGAGCACGTAGCCGTCCTTACCGACAAGCTTGAGCGCGATTTGGTCCGCCACGATGGAGGAGTTTCCGTGTGCGATATTCGCAAACGGCCCGGCGTGCACGAAGGCCGGCGTGCCCTCGAGCGTCTGCATCAGGTTCGGGTAGATGGCGTCCTTCATCAGCACGGTGAGCGCTCCGCCCGTTCCGAGATCGTCGGCCGTCACCGGTTCGCCCGAGCGGCTCGTGCCGATCACCATCGCGCCCAGGCGCTCACGCATATCAGCGAGGCTGGTGGTAAGGGCGAGAATCGCCATGATTTCACTGGCGACGGCGATGTCATAACCCGTCACGCGCGTGAAGCCTTTTTCTTCCGGGCCCTGACCGATCGTAATCTGGCGCAGCATGCGATCGTTGGTGTCCGTCACGCGCCGCCAGGTAATGCTTTCCGGGTCGATATCGAGACGCGCGAAGCGGCTGCGCTCTTCCGGAGTCAAGGTGTTCGGATCGGTCTTGTTGATCCCGAGTTTTCTCAACCTGCGCAGCATGACCGGCGCAAACCGACGGCTGCCGTCTTTCGCCGCCGGGCATAGGCGATCGAACAGAGCTTCGTCCTTCTGCTGGCTTTCGTGCATCATGCGCGTGTCAATCGCCGCGGCCAGGAGGTTATTGGCGGCGGTGATGGCGTGAATGTCGCCTGTCAGATGAAGATTGAATTCTTCCATGGGGATGATCTGGCTGTAGCCACCGCCAGCCGCTCCGCCCTTGATGCCGAATGTTGGTCCCTGGCTCGGCTGCCGGACGCAGGTGAAAACCCTCTTGCCGAGATGCGCGCCCAGCGCCTGGCTGAGGCCGACCGTTGTGGTGGTTTTGCCCTCGCCGAGGGGAGTGGGCGTGATGGCGGTGACCACGACGTAATTTCCGTGGGGGCTGTTCTTCAGACGGTCGCGGATCGAAAGATGGACCTTGGCTTTGTTTTTTCCATAGAGTTCCAGCTCGTTAGGAAGTATGCCGACCTCGGCCGCGATTTTTTCGATGGAGATCGGCTTGGCGGCCTGCGCAATGTCGATATCGCTCGGAACTTTCGCGAGCATGTTCTGCAATTTGTGCGGCATGGATCGTTTCTCCCGGAGATACAATCAGTTTCTAACCGAACACATACAGTGGGATGCGCGGCGATCGGCGTGCAGCGCAAAAGAACGGCAGACATGAAGTCCCCGACCCGGAGAATTACGCTATACGGACCGTCGCAAAACTGTCAAGCAACAACCGAGCGGCAGATTTTGCAGTGGCGTTCGAACGCCCCATTCGTTTCGCAATGTGAAAACGAATCAAGGACATCGCCTGCGTGGTAGTCTTGCCCGACCGGGTGGTTACCGGAGGGTCAAAGCGTCGGTTTCCCAGAGACGGTCATGGTCGATGGTCCATTAACGGAGCCTTGGTTGCGCGGCACGCTGACGGACGTAGCGCCCGTTCATCGCGGTGTGCTCCATGCGCTGGAACTGGCGAAGGAAGACATCGAGCGCTGGTGCGGCGGTCTGACCGATGCGCAGCTGCATGCCCGGCCGGGCGGCGTCCCTTCCATCGCATTTCACTTGCGGCATATCGCCCGCAGCGTCGATCGGCTGCTCACCTATGCCGAGGACCAACAGCTGCGAAGTGCCCAGCGGAGTGCTCTCGAATCAGAGCTCGACGCGGTGGCTACTGCCCAGGAGCTCTTTTCGGAATTCGAGATAGGCCTTGGCGCGGCCGCGGCGAGAATCCAGGCACTCTCCCGGGTTCCACTCGATGAAGCGCGACAGGTGGGACGAAAAGAGCTTCCAACGACTGTTGCAGGATTGCTGGTTCATATCGCCGAGCATACGCAGCGGCACGTGGGTCAGGCCATTACGACGGCGAAACTGGTGCGAGCGGCGAACGGGCAGACGTAATTTCCGTGCCGAGGCCCGTTGTTAGCAGCGGGCCTTGGCGGATTCGCGAGTCTCGTCCTCCTCGTCGGTTTCGGAGAACTGCGCCGCTTCGGTCGAGCCCTCGAGCGCCTTTGTTGACGCCGTGCCGCCGGTAACAATTTCCTGAATCATGTCGAAATAGCCGGTGCCGACGAACTGCTGGTGCTTCACGGCCGCGTAGCCGTGCGCCTCTTCGCTTTCGAATTCCGCGTCCTGCAAGCGGCAGTAGGCCGACATACCGGCAGCTTTGTAGCCGCGGGCCAGCTCGAACATCGAGTGGTTGAGCACGTGGAATCCGGCGAGCGTGATGAACTGGAACTTGTAGCCGAGGCGCCCGAGCTCGCGCTGAAAGCTGGCGATCGTTGCGTCGTCGAGATTCTTGCGCCAGTTGAACGACGGCGAGCAGTTGTAGGCCAGCAGCTTGCCCGGGAATTTCGCGTGAACGCCGTCGGCGAACTCTCGCGCGTCGTTAATGTCGGGAGTCGAAGTCTCGCACCAGATCATGTCCACGTAGGGCGCGTAGGAAAGAGCGCGCGCGATCGCCGCGCGGGTCCCGCTGCGCACCCGATAGAAACCTTCGGCCGTGCGTTCGCCGGTGATGAACTCGTGATCGCGCGGGTCGATGTCGTTGGTGAGCAGCGAAGAGGCCTCGGCGTCCGTGCGCGCGATCAAGACCGTGGGCACGCCAAGCACATCCGCCGCAAGGCGGGCAGCCACGAGTTTCTGAATCGCCTCGACCGTCGGCACCAGAACTTTTCCGCCAAGATGTCCGCATTTTTTCGCCGACGACAGCTGATCCTCGAAATGAACTCCGGCCGCGCCCGCCTCAATCATCGCCTTCATCAACTCAAACGCGTTGAGGTTGCCGCCAAAGCCAGCTTCGGCGTCAGCGACCAGCGGCGCCATCCAATGTGTTTCCCCGCGACCTTCCGCGTGGTGAATCTGGTCGGCGCGCTGCAGCGACGCATTCAGCCGGCGCAGGAGGTTCGGGACGCTGTCGGCTGGATAGAGCGACTGGTCGGGATACATCTGGGAGGCATCGTTGGCATCCGCCGCAACCTGCCATCCGCTAACGTAGATGGCTTTCAGGCCGGCACTGACCTGTTGGACGGCCTGGTTGCCCGTTACAGCGCCCAGTGCGGCCGTAAACGGCTCAGAATGGAGAAGGTTCCACAGGCGCTCCGCGCCCAGGCGTGCGAGCGTGTGTTCGATCTGCACGGAGCCCCGCAGGCGCTCGACATCCGCCTGGCTGTAGGGCCGTTTGACTCCGGCCCAGCGGCGATTGTTCATCCATTCTTCCTCGAGGTTGCAGGGCTTCGCGTTGCTGCTTGCCACGTGCGCTCTCCTTTTAACTCTATGATTGTAAGTCGCTTGTGCGGACATGCCGCGTTCGCAAGCTTGGCGAATGCAAATTATATTTTGCGAGCTGGGAAGAAGCGAATAGGACTGTTCGCTTCAGGACTGGTACCAACAGTAACGTCTGAACCGACGCTCAGTACCAGTCAAGTTGGGGGAGCTTTTCACATCCCTTTGTCGGAGTGCGGCCCATCGTAGGACAACCGGGGGAGCCCCGTCCAAGTGATTATAGTGATCAGCACGATAAGATAATTTTATCGTCCCGGCGGCCGAACGTCCGACGCCAGAAGAAGTTCCATCCAAGCGCAAGCTGGGATTCGGTTTCCTGCCGCAGAGTGCACCGACGCAAGAGCTCCGCAAGAGCAAGCGCGTTTCGATTGAGATTACCAATGCCGAGTCCCGGCGGTGGAATCCCGACGCCGTGCAGCCGCCGAAACGCACGTTGACAGACGAAGCTCTCAATCCGTTTGGGATTCTCCGATCTGAGACCGTCCGGGCGCCCCCGGCGGTCGATCGCCTGCCGATCCGCCGCGCCTAATCGGCGGATTAGCCTCCTGCCACCGAGCCAACTATAATTGCGGCACGATCGATCGCTTTTCAGGAGGCGCTATTCGTGTACTACCAACCCGGCATCACGAATCACGGACTGCCCCGCGACCCTTTCAAGTCATGCGTGATTCCGCGGCCGATCGGATGGATTTCGACGATTAGCCGCGAGGGCGTGCACAATTTGGCACCCTTCAGTCAGTTTCAAAATCTCACTTTCGACCCACCCTACGTCATGTTCGCGTCCAATCAGAACACCACGGGCCACCGGAAGGATACCGTCGTCAACGCGGAACAGACCGGCGAGTTTGTCTGGAACATGGCCACGTATGAATTGCGGGAAGCGGTCAACAAATCAGCCGAAGAGGTAGCACCGGAGGTCGATGAGTTTGATATTGCCGGAGTTACGAAGGCGCCATCGAACACCGTGAAACCGGCTCGCGTTGCAGAATCGCCGGTCCATTTCGAATGTAAATACCACACCACCATTCGATTGCCGGGAAACGCAACCATGGGTACGGTGGATGTCGTATTCGGGCGTGTGATCGGGGTTCACATCAAGGACGAAGTGATCGCGCCCGACGGGCGGATTGACGTACTGAAAGTGCGGCCGATTGCCCGGCTGGGATATCACGATTACACAAGCATCGAGTCGGTCTTCTCGATGGTCATTCCGGGTAACGACAAACGACGGCTGGAAGGGATGGACGGGTCGGCGCGTTTCTGACGAATCTCAAGGCGACGGCGGAGCACATGCCGGCAGTTGGGACGAGGTCCACTCGGAAGAAATAGGACTCACCGCCCAGACGCAAGGAGCGCAGAACAACTACGATTTATTCTTGCCTGCGCCGGCCAGATTCGTTTTCGTTTTATCCTGCGTGGCCGCCAGATAGTCGGCGTACGGGCCTTGAAAGTCTTCCACGCGGTGGTTCTCAAAATGCCAGATTCGAGTGGCGACTTCGTCGATCATATCGTGGTCGTGCGTCACCAGCAGGACCGTCCCCACATACTTTTGAAGCGAGATATTCAGGGCGTTGATCGATTCAAGATCGAGGTGATTGGTCGGCTCATCCAGTATCAGCACGTTGGGTTTCTGCATCATCAGACGGCAGAAAATCAGCCGTGCGGATTCGCCTCCCGAAAGTGCGCCGGTCTGCTTCAGCGCGTCTTCACCGCTGAACAGCATCTGGCCGAGCAGGCCGCGCAGCTCTTCCTGCGGCGCCTGCGGCTTGAATTCGTGGAGCCAGTCGATCACGGTCGTGCCCTTCACGATCGTGTCGGAATGATCCTGCGCGAAATATCCCACGGCGACGTTGTGGCCCCAGACGACGGTGCCGCCGTCGACTGGGAAGTCCCGGTCGGAATCGTCAATGAAGCCCGTGGCATTGCGTACCAGCGATTTCAGCAGCGTGGTTTTTCCCGAGCCGTTGCGGCCCATCAAGGCGATCTTTTCTCCGCGATCGACTTTGGCGGAAAAAGGCTGGATCACTTTTGCGCCGTCGTATGACTTCATGATGCTGCGGATTTCAATCGGATGTTTGCCCGAATGCTGGTCCATCTGGAAACGGATGAACGGACGGGCGATGTTGGAGCGCGCCAGCTCCGCCGTTTGCAGCCGCTCGACTTCCTTCTTGCGCGAAGTGGCTTGCGCGGACCGCGTGCCGGCGGAAAACCGCGCGATGAATTCGTTGAGCTGCGCGATTTTCCGTTCCCGCTGGGCGTTTTCCGATTCGATGCGCGAGCGGATCGACGTCTTGGCGACCACCATGTCGTCGTAGCCACCGTTGTACATGATCACGGTTTGGTAGTCGATGTCGGCGGTGTGCGTGCAAACGCTGTTCAGAAAATGGCGGTCGTGCGAAATCACGATCAGCACGCCCTCGTATTCGACCAGATAGTCCTGGAGCCAGTGGACCGAATCGAGGTCCAGGTGGTTCGTCGGCTCATCGAGCAGCAGTGCCGGAGGGCTGCCGAAAAGCGCTTGCGCGAGCAGCACACGGACTTTCTGGCCGCCCTGCAACTCGCTCATCTTGCGCTCGTGAAGCGATTCCTCGATTCCCAATCCGTCAAGCAGGACGGCCGCGTCGGATTCGGCGGTGTAGCCGTTCTCTTCGCCGACGATGCCCTCGAGCTCGGCCAGCCGCATGCCATCTTTGTCGGTAAGCTGTTCGTGCGGCTTCGCGTACAGAGCGTCGCGCTCCACCAGCGTCTTCCAGAGGCGCGCGTTGCCCATCATGACGGTGTCGACCACGCGGAATTCGTCGAACGCGAATTGATCCTGGCGCAGGATGCCGAACTTTTTCGGGCGTGTGACGTCGCCTTTGGTCGGCTCGATATCGCCCGTGAGGATTTTCATGAGCGTGGTCTTGCCCGCGCCATTGGGGCCGCTGATGGCGTAGCGGCGGCCGGCGAAAAAGGTGCAGTTGACGTCCTCGAACAGGATTCGAGGACCGAAACGCATCGTGATGTTATTGAGTGAGATCAAGGCTCTTAATTATAGCGTGGAATTTGCAAGCGCCGATGGCCGCGATCGGCGGATTTTAGGGCCCGCTTCACCACGGATGAACGCTGATCGGCACGGAGGCCACACCGACAAGATTCCGTTGACTGCTCCCTTCGATTTCAAGATCCAAGATTGGCCAGCAGTTCAGTGACGGAAAAAGCCTTGTCCGCCAGTGCGCGCACCGTGAACAGCCGGCGCGGTTCCGTTTCATGCGTTAGCGCGTAATCGGCGCCGTGGAACAGCTTACCGAAAAAGGCCTGAAGTTCTGGCTGCGCAGCAATGCGCGTAGCATCCGTGTTCGGTGCCAGTGCGCGATCGTTGATCAACAGCTCCATCTCGCGGCCGCCGAAGCGCAGCGTGCCTTTCATGGAATCTTCCGATTCCAGAAGCTGAAAAGCCGCCAGGGCCGCGCGAGCCGCTTGCTTCAGGCGATCCTGGTTCGTGCCGTCGAGCGCTGCTTTGCGGTTATACCGCACGCCCAGGCGGCCGCTCGTGTTGTCCACGCTGTAGTTCGCCTGGTGACCGATCACCATCACACCCGGACCCTCGTGGACGTGCCGGTAATCGGCGACATCCAGCAACATCTCTTCGAACACGCGTTCGCGTATCCATCCGTGAAAAATCGGAATCAGCGGCTCAAGGTCGACACGGGCCTGATCGCTCGCAAAAAATTTAACGTTGACATGCTGCAATTGGATCGGAGAGGACATTCGAGGGATCAGGCGCCGACGGCCGTTCCGATTTTGTTGTAGCAGGCGTGCGCCGCATCGATGAACAGCTGCGCTTCATCGATCAGGTAGCGGCTGGAATCGGCTGTGTAGGGCTGGCTCGACTTCTGCTGCGCCTCGAACAGATAATTCGCGAATTTGCCCCCCGCGTAGGGGTCCCAGAATTTCTGCGTGTCGTAGTATTGCGTACGGAACTCGCCGATAATCTCGTCGGAATTGTCGGAGATCGACTGGCGGTTGATCTTCACCAGCGCTTTCGCCGCGTGGACCATCGATTGATAGGCCATCCGTCCGGCTTTTTGGACCTGCCCGGCCTCCAGCGCAACCTGCGCGTCGAACACTTCCCTTTCGGCGCCCACCAGGTCGAACTCGACCGAAGACACGACTTCGCCCGCGCACTCGCCTACGCCCATGTCGCCCAGCGTGTATTCGCGCGGGTCGCCCCAGTCGCTGAACAACGATCGGTCCTGAGGGTCGGTCGGCGGTTTCGCCAGATCCTCGAGCGCCTTCTTCAATTCGACTTTACCGACGCGCTTGACGAAGTCCTTGAACGTCTCGCCGTCCCTGCGGCCGGCGACGTAGCGCTCCGTCAGGCGCGTGACCACCTGCGGAATATTCTTCGACGGGATCGCGGCGACTGGCAGCCCGTACGATCCTCCGTTGTGCTCCCATTCGCCGCCCAGCACGACCTGGAAATGCGGTACCGCGAAGCCAGCCACTTTTCGGCTGACGCCGTAGAAACCCAAATCGGCGACGTGGTGCTGACCACAGCTATTGAAGCAACCGCTGATCTTGATGTGCAGATGCTGCACCGACTCGTCGAGCTCAAAACTTTTCTCAGCCAGACGCTTATGCAGTTCGCCGGCTAAACCGCGCGACGAAGAAATGCCCAGCTTGCAGGTATCCGTGCCCGGGCACGTGACGATGTCAACGATCGCGCCCGCTCCCGGATCACCCAGTCCCACGGCTTCGAGTGCTTCATACATGGCAGGCAAATCGCGCCGGCTGACCCAGCGAACTGCGAAATTCTGCTCCACCGTGGTCCGAATCGTTTCCTTCGTGAAGCGGCGCACGATGTCCGCGAGCGCGCGTAACTGATTCGCAGTGATGTCGCCCAACGGGAGCGCGACCGTGACCGTGACGTAGCCGGGCTGCTTCTGCGGCCGCGTGTTTGTCTTTAACCAGCGCGCGAAGCCTTCATCAGATCCGCTCGACCCTGAATCGCTACCCGGCTTCAGCGGAGCTTCTTCGAATCTGCTGGCGGCGTCGACGAAATCCGTCCAGCGCGGATCGGGTGTCAGCGTTTTGCGCTCTTGCTGCACCAGCTCCTTGAATTTTTCGATGCCCAGATCCTGCACCAGAAACTTGATCCGCGCCCGGCTGCGATTTTTCTTCTCACCCAGTCGCGCAAAGACGCGCGCCACAGATTGCGTCAGCGGCAGAATTTCCTCGACCGGAACGAAATCGTCGAACAGCTTCGCCATGTACGGCACCGCACCGAGGCCGCCGCCCACAAACGTCTGAAAACCGCGCTTTTCGATGCCGTTTTCATTGCGCGTTACGGCGATGAATCCGATGTCGTGCAGGCTGGTCAACCCGCAGGCATGCTGCGCGCAACCGCTGAATGCCGGCTTGAACTTGCGTCCGAAACTCTGGCAATCGGGATGACCGAGCAGAAATTGCGCCAGGGCGCGGGAATAGGGAGTGACATCGAATACTTCGTCCTGGCAAACGCCTGCGTAGGGGCATGCCGTGACATTGCGCACCGAATTTCCGCAAGCCTCCCGGGTGGTGATTCCCGTCGCAGCCAGGCGACGCATCAGGGTCGGCGTGTCGTCGATGTGGATGTAGTGGAGCTGAAAATCCTGGCGCGTGGTCACGTGGGCAATGTCGTCGGAATATTCCTCAGCCAGCTCGGCCATCGTTTCCAGCTGGCTGGCATTCAGTCCACCGCCCGGAATCTTAATGCGCTGCATTCCCGGCGCATCCCACATCGTGCCGGGGCCCTTCGTAAGCTCGCCGGAGGGATAGTTCATTTCCTGAAATTTCGAGCCATCGTAGCGCTGGCCGTTGTCGTAACGCTGGCCATACGTACCACGGCGCAGTCGCGTTTCGGCGAATACGCGCTCGTCCATCTTCCCCTGTTTGCGCAGGGCGATGTCGGTCTCGTATCCGTCAATTTCGCCAGCCAGATTTCCCGGAACCTTGGCCGCGAGTTGTTCTTTCCAAAGGGCGTTAGACGATTTCATCGATGTTGTATCGTATGAGAATAACAAATCCGTCGCCGAACCGCATCCAGCGATGGATAACAAGTTGGATGCCTACGCGGCACGGCCGGATTCAGCTCGGGACTCGCCGATGCCGGCTAGTTAGCGGAGAACTTGAGGGTTCCACACCAGCACGTCGCATATACTACGCGCCGTGGAGGAGGGTCATGCTGGAAGCTTTGAAAAACGTGTTTCTGATCGTGAGCGCCCTGTTTCCGATCGTGGACCCACTCGGCGGCGCGCCGATTTTCCTGGCTCTGACGCGCGAGTACGGATCGGAGGGTCGCCGGGCGCTTTCCCGACAGGTCGCCGTAAACAGCTTCTTCCTCCTGGTGGGCTCCTATCTCGTCGGAACCTACATTCTGGATTTTTTCGGTATCTCCCTACCGGTGGTGCAGGTCGGCGGCGGGCTGATCGTGATATCGAGCGGATGGGCGATGCTGAAGCAGCGCCAAGACGACGAGCATAAAGCGACCCGGCGGAACCTGCGGCAAGAAGACCCCCTGAAGCATGCGTTCTATCCGTTCACTCTGCCGCTCACGGTCGGGCCCGGGTCAATTTCCGTGGCAGTCACTCTGGGTGCGAACGCCGTGCACCATCACGGCTTGAATTTGATGGCCATCGGCGTGGCCATCGTCGGCTCTCTCGTGATCGCGCTAAGCATTGTTCTCTGTTATGGCTCCGCGGACCGTATCGCTCGGATGCTCGGACCGACGGCGATGACCGTGATCATGCAGCTCGCCTCGTTCTTGCTGGTGTGCATCGGCGTCCAGATTTTGTGGAACGGAGCGAGCGCACTTCTGGCGTCCGTTCACGTGAATGTGCACTGAGGCCGGCGCACGCGACAGGCTCAGGTCCGATCGCGCCGCTTCTTCAGCGCCTTGCGCTGGTGGGTGCAGTTGTTTACGATGGCGTGCGGAATTCGAATGATCGGCGAGACGATTTCTCACTACCGCATCCTGGAGCTGCTCGGGAGCGGAGGCATGGGGCAGGTCTTTCGGGCCGAAGACACGCGTCTGGGCCGCCAGGTGGCGATCAAGTTCCTCTCGCCCGATCTGGCCCGCGATCCGGCCGCCCTCGAACGTTTCCAACGCGAGGCGCGCTCCGCTTCGGCGCTCAACCATCCAAACATCTCGACGATCTACGACCTCGGCGAGCAAAACGGCCGGCCCTACCTCGTGATGGAGGTGCTCGAAGGCCAGACACTGCGCGAACGGATCGCCGGACGCCCCCTGCCGATCGATTCCGTACTGGAATTCGGCGCACAGATCGCAGACGGGCTCGATGCGGCGCACCTGCGCGGCATCATTCACCGCGACATAAAATCCGCCAACATTTTCATCACCACGCGTGGACAGGCGAAAATCCTGGATTTTGGTCTCGCGAAACAGGGCGCGACGCGGCGAATCG
Organism: Candidatus Acidiferrales bacterium; assembly: GCA_049696975.1. Classification (GTDB taxonomy): domain Bacteria; phylum Acidobacteriota; class Terriglobia; order Acidiferrales; family UBA7541; genus Palsa-295. Next base: position 20,618 of record JBAVUW010000017.1, read on the forward strand.
CGGAGGCCGTCGGCGGCGGCAACAGCACCACGGCTCTCACCACAGATAACCTTCTGCTGACCAGCCCTGGCTCGGCGATGGGAACGATCACCTACATGTCGCCGGAGCAGGCCCGCGGCGAGGAGCTCGACGCGCGAACCGACCTTTTCAGCCTGGGCGCGGTGCTTTACGAGATGGCAACGGGCCGCACTCCTTTCAACGGCAACACCTCCGCCGTTGTCTTCGACGAGATTTTGAATCGCACGCCGGTCGCTCCGTCGTCGTTGAATCCCAACGTACCGCCGAAACTCGAAGAGATCATCGGCAAGGCGCTCGAGAAGGATCGCGACTTGCGCTACCAGACGGCGGCCGAGCTGCGCGCGGATTTGAAACGCCTGAAGCGCGACACGGACTCCGGCCGCTCAGGGCGTGCGAGCGGAGCGGTCTGGGCGACACCCGGCAGC
>JBAVUW010000018.1:0-32956 GCA_049696975.1 Candidatus Acidiferrales bacterium
TTCGCCTGGCTCGGTAACTTCCGCCGACTGGTTGTCCGCTACGATCGCTCGATCACGATTTACGAAGCTTTCTTTCATATCGCCTGTTTCATGATTACCTTACGAAGGGTTTTGAAATGAGCTCTAGTAAATTGGCGCGCTGCGCTAGTGCCTCGAAACCCCTTGTTCGCTACAGTGGATCTCGCGAAAGGAGATTTCCTCACATGCAGACGATCGACGAACGGCCGACGGTGGCCGGACGGACCTACACAACGAAGGCGTTTGCCGCAAGCAGCGCGAAATCGGGGCTGGCCCCTCTCTGCGTTCCGCGGCGTGCGCCCCGTGCTCAGGACGTGCAAATCGAAATTCTGTATTGCGGGGTCTGCCACTCCGATCTCCATCAGGTGCGCGACGAGTGGCAGGCGGTGATGCCGACGACGTATCCCTGCGTGCCGGGTCATGAGATCGTCGGGCGAGTGACCGCAACCGGAAGCAGCGTCACGAAATTCAAGGAAGGGGACATTGCCGCGGTGGGTTGCATGGTCGATTCGTGCCGCGAGTGCGCCCACTGCCTGGCGGGCGAGGAGCAGTACTGCCAGAACCAGCTGACGCTGACCTACAACGGCGAGGACAAGATCTTGGGTGGCGTGACCTACGGCGGGTATTCGCAGAGTATCGTGGCGGACGAAGCGTACGTGCTGCGTATTCCCAACGGGCTTGATCCGGCGGCTGCCGCACCTCTGCTCTGCGCCGGCATCACGACGTATTCGCCTCTGCGACACTGGAATGTGGGCCAGGGCCAGAAGGTGGGAATCGTCGGATTGGGTGGATTGGGCCACATGGGCCTGAAATTCGCCAAGGCCTTCGGCGCTCGCGTGGCGCTGTTCACCACGTCGCCAGGAAAGGCGGCCGACGCCGTGCGGTTCGGCGCCGACGAAGTGATTGTGTCCACAAACGCCGCCGCGATGCAAAGCCACGCCGGGACGTTCGATTTCCTTTTGGACGCAGTTTCAGCTGAGCACGACCTGAACGCGTACCTGCAACTGCTGAAGCTCGACGGCACGTTGACGCTGGTGGGCGCGCCGGAGAAGCCAAGCCCGGTGGCTTCGTTCAACCTGATCAGGGGACGCCGCCGCCTGGCGGGGTCGGCGATCGGCGGAATTCGCGAGACGCAGGAGATGCTGGATTTCTGCGGCGAGAAAGGAATCGCCTCCGACATCGAACTCATCAAAATTCAGCAGATCAACGAGGCCTACGAACGGCTGCTGAAGAGCGACGTGAAGTATCGCTTCGTGGTCGACATGGATTCTCTGAAGCAGGCCGAATAGTGGCGCGATCGCCGATCGATGATCGGCGCTCCGAAGGAGGAGAAGCAATGGAAAAGCGGCGACTTGGAAAAAGCAGCCTGGAAGTGTCGGCGATCGGACTTGGCTGCATGGGCATGAGCTTTTCCTACGGCCCGCCGAAAGACAAGCGAGAGATGCTGTCTCTGATCCGCACCGCGGTGGAGCGCGGTGTGACGTTTTTCGATACGGCAGAGGTGTACGGTCCCTTCGCCAACGAAGAGCTTGTAGGTGAGGCGCTTGCTCCGGTACGCGACAAGGTCCTGATCGCGACGAAGTTCGGGTTTGATCTGAGCGGCAGCGATCATCGGCCGGGTGCGGCGGGCCTGAATAGTAGGCCGGAGCATATCCGGGAGGCCGTGGAAGGCTCGCTCAAACGCCTCAAGATTGAGACGATCGACCTGCTCTACCAGCACCGGGTGGACCCGAACGTGCCGATTGAAGACGTGGCGGGTGCCGTGAAAGGCCTGATCCAGCAAGGAAAGGTCATGCACTACGGACTCTCGGAAGCGGGAGTCCAATCGATCCGCCGCGCGCACGCCGTGCAGCCTGTGACGGCGCTGCAAAACGAGTACTCTCTATGGTGGCGGAAGCCGGAAGAGGAAGTTCTGCCGACGCTCGAGGAGCTTGGAATTGGCCTGGTGGCGTACAGCCCTCTGGGCAAGGGCTTCCTGACGGGCAAGATCGATGAGAGCACTATCTTCGACAGCACGGATTTCCGCAACACGGTGCCTCGCTTTGCGCCCGAGGCGCGGAAAGCGAACCAGGCGATTGTCGATCTGCTCGCCAAAATCGCAACGCGAAAGAAGGCCACACCGGCGCAGATCGCCCTCGCATGGCTACTCGCGCAGAAGCCCTGGATCGTTCCCATCCCGGGCACGACGAAGCTCGGTAGGCTGGACGAAAACATCGCCGCGACTGCGATCGAGCTGACGTCCGGCGACCTGGGCGAAATCGACACCGCCGCATCGAAAATCACGGTGCAGGGCGCACGGTATCCGGAGAACCTTGAGCAGATGACCGGCCGCTGACCGAGCGTTGCCGATGGGAACAATGCTTCAAGTTAATCGATAGGCTGCGAAGATGAACAACCGATTTCGAGTCTCCGGTTCGCTGGAACGCAGGCTCCGGGACGTGGGCCTCTCGCCTGGCGCGGTGCTGGCGCAGGCGGGACTACCGCTGGGGCTCTTCAACGGCGAGAAAATCCTTCTGACGACGGAGGAATTCTTCGCCTTGTATCGAGGAATCGCTGACGCCAGTCGTGACCCGGCGGTGGGCCTGAAACTTGGGACGGAAAACCGCGTCGAGCTGTACGATCCGATCAAGATCGCCGCACTATCGACGCGATCACTGCGAAGCGCGATTGAGCGGCTGAGCCGTTACAAACAGCTCACCTGCCCGGAGAAAATCGAACTGGCGGAGCGCGGGACAGAATGCGCCGTGCGCTTCAGCTGGCTGCTGGCCGAGCAGGACGAGCCCGGCGTCCTAGTCGACGTTTGTTTTGCGTGGATCGCAAGTATTGCCGAGCGCGGCGCGGACCGCCGGGTCCGCCCGAAGCGCGTCGAATTCCAGCGTGCCGAGCGGTTTCGCTCGATCTACGAAAAACATTTCGAATGCCCGGTCAAATTCAACGCAGGCCGGAACGCGCTCGTGTTCAGCCGGGCGGACGCGGACGTGCCCTTCCTGACCTACAATCCCGATCTGCTGGCCGCCATCGCGCCCCAACTGGAAGCGGAATTGACGCAGCAAATGGCCGCGAAAGATCTTCGAGAACAGGTGAAAGGAATTCTCAAAGGACTGATCGCCGGGCAGCGGCCCGGGATCCAAGATGTCGCGCGGGAGCTGCGGATGAGTGCCCGCACGTTGCAGCGGCGCCTGGCCGAGGACAAAGCGACCTTTCAAATGTTGACGGAAGAGGCGCGCCGTGAATTGGCGCACCACTACCTGTTGCATTCATCACTCGAGTTGAACGAAACCGCTTATCTGCTGGGATATGAGGACGCCAACTCTTTTTTCCGCGCTTTCCACAAATGGGAAGGCACTTCGCCCGGACAGTGGAAGTCGTGCCATGCGAATCCGTCGTAGCGTGTGATTTCTTCGGCCGGATCCCGCCGAGTGTCCTCGTCCGGCTCGAACCACATGGACGCCGTGCGAAAGGCCGCAACACCGTGGGACGCTGGTGTTTGCCGTGTTGATCGCGGGGGTCGCGTGTTGAAGTTGTTCTCGCGCCTGTGCTGACGCGCCCTCTGGGAGGGACGCTGGGAAATACGTTGACCGAACCGCGTGAAGAAGGCCGATTGCAATTTGGGCCGACTACGTCGAGGCCGGTGATGGTTGTGGCGTGTACAACCTGGCACCCGGCGCGGCCGAAGGCAGCTGCCTGAGCGCGCGGCGGGCGCAAACCCCGCCGAACCGGCCAGCTACGCCGCTTCGGATAGGAAATCTACTTCAAAGGACGGAGCCACCAGACCTGCGGCAATTCCGCGCTTGTACAACTCGCGGACGGCGCGGCGGCCCTCCTCGCCATAGTCGAGCGTCCAATTGTTGACGTACATGCCGATGAATTTGTCCGCGAGCATCGGATCCATGTCGCGGGCGAATTGCAGCGCGTACTCGACAGCCGGCTCGCGGTGCTCGAGCGCGTAGGCCACGCTTTCGCGAATGATGCGTCCCACTTGGCGACCCATATCCGGTCCGAGGCTGCGGCGCACGGCGTTCGCGCCAAGTGGCAGCGGAAGGCTGGTCTGCTCCAGCCACCACTGGCCAAGGTCGACAACCTTGTGCAGACCGATCTGGGAAAAAAGTAGCTGGCCTTCGTGGATCAGCAGCCCGGCTTCCACTTCGCGCGCCTGCACGGCAGCCATGATCTTGTCGAACGGCATTGTGACGGTTTCGACGTTCGGCTCAAAAATCTTCAGGGCCAGATAGGACGTCGTGCGTGTGCCAGCGACAGCGATTTTCTTTCCCGCCAGCTCATTTTTCTTAATGGGGTGCGAGGCGACCACGATCGGCCCATAACCTTCGCCGAAACTAGCGCCGCAGTCGAGCAGGACATACTTATCGGCGACAAATGTATAGCCGTAGAAGCTCACCGCCGTCACGTCGTAGATTTCCTTATGCGCGGCATGGTTGAGCGTCTCGATATCGCAAAGAACGTGATTGAATTTCACGCCGGGCAGGCGAACTTTGCCCGTGGCGAGTGCATAGAACATGAAAGCGTCATCGCTGTCGGGTGAATGGGCAAGCTGGAGGGATACAGTTTCGTGGGCCGTGGCTGGTGTCGACATGTTTGTAACCATCCTGAGCTCTCACTCCGCTTGGCGCGCGCCACCCTGGGACGGAGACACGTGACCCGCCACCGTGTTTCCCGACTGCTTGGCCCGCGAAAGGTGCGGTCTTTGGCGTGAGCGTCGTCGCGCTTCAATGCGTTGTGAAGCGACCAAGGATACCACAGCGCGTCGGGGCCGGTACAGAGGCGGGCGCTGCGATGAAGTCCGCAAAAATCCGCCGCCTGGCCCCTGGATTCCCAGGACTAGATCGTTTTTGCGGCAATCAGCGGCAGCAGAAACTCCTGAAGGCTTTTGCTCTGCGGCGGGGTGAGATTTTCGAATTGCATTCCCATGGAGTCGTTCCCCGCGACGCGCAGAACGCGCACAAGCAGGGCAAGCGGCGGTCCGGAGGGAACCTGGAGCGTAGCCTGCGCGAGAGTGCCGACCGGAAGTACGCCGGACGCCTGCACGAACATTCCGCCGAAGCTCACATCGAGCGTCGCACCCTTGAGCTTGGTATCGCCTGACTGGATCAGCACGTCGCAGGAAACCTTCACCCGGCGAAAGCGGCGCTTTTCATGCTCGATCGAGTCAGTGGTGGCGCGAACCAGGCGGAGAATGTCGTGACGGTCGATCGGTTTGTAGAGAAAAAAGTTGGCTCCCGCCTCGAAGGCGCGCGACAGAAGGGCCCTCTCATCCTCACCCGTGATTACCATGATGGGAGTGGTGACGTTCAGACCGCCGGAACGGATTTTCTTGGTGAGCTCGATGCCGTTGGGGGCGGGCATATTGACGTCGAGAAAGATGGCGTCGAACTTTTCACGGGCGAGGCAGGTGACCGCTTGGCCGCTGTGCGTAAGCGCCAGCGAATCGATGTCGACGGAGTAGAGAACTTCCTTGATCAGCTCGCAGTTTGCCGCGTCGTCATCAACGATCAGTGCTCGGGTGGTCATTTTTACCTCCCAGAAAACGCCGGTGGAACCTTCCGCGGCACGGATTCATCCGCCCGGCTGCGATTTCGCGGGCTCACCCAGCCAGCGACCGAGCTGTTCGCGAAGTTGCCGAAAATCGATGGGTTTCGAGACGCAGGCGCTGCAGCCGGCGCGCATCACACGCTCGTAATCGGTCAGCATGGCGTGGGCGGTGACGGCAATCACCGGGAGCGCGCGAAGGTTCGGTTCGCCACGAATCCAGGTAGCCAGGGCGAGCCCGTCTTGCGCGCCCAGTTGCACGTCGAGCAGCACGGTTTCGGGCAGTTCGCCTTTGAAGGCAGCGAACGCTTCGTCCAGCGTGGTTGCGGTCTGCACCTGAAAATCCTCCGACTCGAGCCAGTCGACCAGCAGCTCCAGGTTCGCAGCGTTGTCTTCGACAACGAGAATTCGACGTTTCATGATTTCGTCACCAACTCCGGCGGCACCACTTGCTTCAGTTGCTGGAACAGGACGTCCTGCCAGCTGCTGGATTTGCGAAGCAGCGCAGAGCTATTGGATTCGAGATATTCCTTCTCAGCCCGGGTGAGGTCTTTGCTTGTCAGGACGAAGACGGCGAGCTCGGCCGTCGACGGATTCGCCCGCCACTCCGCCAGCAGGTCGAAGCCGCTGACATCCGGCAGGATCAGATCCAGGATCACCAGACCGGGCAGTCCCCGCGCGATTCGACTGCGGGCCGCAGCCCCATCGGCGGCGGTTTCCACCTGATAGCCGCGGTGCGTCAGCGATTCAGCGATGAATTCGCGGGTGGGAGGATGATCCTCGACCACCAGTATCGACGGCGGACCCGAACGGGAGGAGCGCCTCAAGCAACGATCGACAGCAGACAGCAACACCAGTTTTTCGACCGGCTTCACGACATATTCGTCGGCCCCCAGTAGCGCGCCGGTGGACGGCTGATCGACGATGGTCACCACGATCACGGGAATCTGGGCGGTCCGGCGATCGCTCTTGAGGGCCGTCAATACCTGCCAGCCGTTGATCGGCTTCATCACGATGTCCATGGTCACGGCGGAAGGCTGAAGCTCGGCGGCCATTTCGACAGCCCGGGCGGGCTCCGTGCACAGAATGACCTGGTAGCCTGCGGAAAGGAGTTGGGTTTCCAGAAGCATGGCAGCGGTCCGGTCGTCTTCAACCACCAGGACTTTTGCAACCGACCGGCGCACGTGCTCATCCGCGGTTTCGATTTCCATGCGGGGCTCGACGGAGGGAACCAGCGGCAACGTGAAGAAGAAGCAGCTGCCCCTGCCCGGCTCGCTCTCCAGGCCGAGCTTGCCGCCATGCAGTTCAACCAGTCGCTGGGTGATGGCGAGTCCCAGGCCTGAGCCTTCGGCAGCCTTCGCATTCTGAGTCAGCCGATAAAACGCTTCGAAGATGCGCTTCTGCTCGTCGGGAGGAATGCCCGGGCCGGAATCGCGAACCTCCAGGCGGACGTGGTCGTCAATTTTCTTGGCCGCCAGTTCAATCGTTCCCCCGTCGGGCGTGAACTTGACTGCGTTGCCGATCAGGTTCATCAGAATCTGCTTCAGGCGCGTGCCGTCGGCGCGAACGCTCAATCCCGGCGCAGGATGCTTGATCAGGTTATGATTTTTCTTGCTGGCCAGCGGCTGCAGGGTGTCGCACGCTTCCGACAAGCTGGTGTCGACCCGCACGGTTTCAATCGTCAACTGCAGGCGCCCCGCCTCGATGCGGGACAGATCCAGAATGTCATTGATCAGCCGAAGCAGGTGCTTCCCTCCCGTGGAGATATGATTCACGTAGCGCCGCTGCTTTTCGTTCAGCGGTCCATAGCGGTCTTCGCCAAGAAGATCGGAAAAGCCCAGCACGGCGTTCAGAGGCGTGCGCAATTCGTGGCTCATCGTGGAAAGAAACTGGTCCTTGAACTTGCTGGAGCGTTCCAGCTCTTCTTTGGCCTTGACGACGGATTGGGAAAACGCCTCCACCTCGCCTTTGGCCGTCTCGAGCTCGGCCGTGCGCTCCCGTACGCGCCGTTCCAGGCTGTCATGAGCTTTGAGCAGCTCGGTTTCGCTCTCGCCGATCTGCGTGAGCATTTCGTTAAAGGCGTCGATCAGAATCGTCAACTCTCCCTCGCCGCGAACCGGGGCTGCCCGCACGGAGTAGTTCTTGTCGTGGGACACGGCCCTGGCGATCCGGGCCAGGTCGATGATGGGCGTCGCAATCGCTCTGCGAAATACCGAAGAAACAAGCAGCGCGGCCATGAGCGAAACGAAAAGAACGATGAGAGCGATCCCCAAATAGCGGTTCATGCGTTGATCGAGTTCCTGCAGATCGGATCGAATGTATACCGTTCCGATCGGCTTTCCCTGGAACACGATCGACCGAACCAGCTCGATCTCGTGGCTGCCCAGCACATGTGTTTCGATCTGCCCGGCGCTGATCGAGGGAGGCGGGGACATGGCGCCACTCCTGTCGCGCGAATAGGTGGCCAGGGGCTGGCTGTCCGGCATGTAGATTACCGCGGACAGAATATTGGGTGCCGCCTTCAGGGCCGAAAGAGTGGTTTCCGCGGCCTGGGGGTCGTTGAACAGAAGGGCCGAGGCGCTGTTGGAGCCAATGATTTGCGCTTGCGTGGAAAGATTGCGAACAATGGTCAGCCGGAAGGTGAGGAGGTCATAACCGATGAAGGCCGCGCATGCCAACACCAGAGCCGCGGCGCTGACCAGCATATTCATCCAGGTCAGCCTTCCGGCGATTGACGCATCTCCGAAGCGGCGCATCGTCTAAAAGCCTCCTGAGCGAGAGACTTTTCGGACGCTAGTCGCGACCTTGAGCAATTCGGAACTCAAAGTCAGCCCGGCGCCTTGCGCGCTGTCGAGGTTCACGTCGAAGCGCACGCGGTTTCCGTCCAAGATGAAGCCGATCATGCCGCCACGCTCGGAGAATTTCGGGATGTCGCTGACCGTGAGTACCCGGGTCTTGTCGAGCGCGGCCAGGTCCTCTTTCAGGTGGCTTTCTTCCGATGAGCTGATGAAAAGGATGCGGCAGCTGTCGACGTCCTGCGGTTTGGTGATTCGCTTTGCCGCCACGCTCTTTCCGCCGATCGTTCCACCCGCCAACGTAGCGTCGAGAGCTTGGCCGAACGGATCCGTCCCCAATACACAGATCTCAAAGGATTCCTTGCGATCCGTTCCGCTCTCATCGGGCCATTGCACAAATCTGCCAAAGTTATAGAGGTACGCGGCCTTTACCTGAAACTCACTCGCCTTTGGCTGCTGGGCGCCCAGGCCAGGAACACGCAGGAGCGAGCATGCGAAAATCGCCGCAATCAGCAGCCCGGTGCCGCGAAGTCTCCGCGGAGAACGATGTTCCGAGGCCCCTAGGAAGGTGCGTGTTTTATTGGCGCCCGTCATGGCCGTACGGGAGATTCCGATCTCCACGTCACCTTTCCGTAAAAGCTCCTTCGAATACCTACCAGCGGGCCATCGTCACCGCCGAATTCAGCGTGATGATCCTGAAGCAAGTCCTGGCCGACGAAGGACAGTTCAAGATTGTGATTGGGCCGCCAGCCGACACGCGTGTCAAAACTCGAATAGTCACCCACGATGGGTCCTGCCGGCATCGATGTCTGCGCCGGCAAGGCCGAAACATACCGATAGGTGGTATCGAACTCAAAGTGCTTCGGCAGATTGAAAAGTGATTGCATTTCGACTTGATGGTGAGGACTCGAACCATTGTCAGAAGCCGTGATCAGTGCGTTGAAGGACCCCGCGCGCGAATTGCCGTCCACAAATAAGTGAAGGAACGAATAGGAACCCTTCAGCTCCCACCAGCCGAAGGGTTTCCAGTCGGGCGCGATTTCAACTCCGGTCGTGTCGCCGTTTGTCGCGTTCGCTAGGGGCACCTGGGCGACGACGTGGACCGGAGGAGGCGTCGTGTCGACGAGTATGGATGTGGGACCGTAGCCATAGAGGTCGTTGTAGTCGTTGTAGAAATAGGCGATGTCGACGTATAGCTTTTTAGTCAGGAGCGTCCGATAGCCAAGCTCGGTTCCGAGCAGTTGTTCCGATTTGAAGTTCTTGTTACCGACGACCTGAAGATACAAGGGCGGGCTCCCCGCCGCTTGCCCCAGAAAATCCGTGAGTTGCAAGTCCGTATCCAGCCGCGAAGGTGTGCGGACGGCCCTCGTCACGGCCGCCCAGAGGGATTGATGAGCTGTCGGCGTCCAAATCGCGCGGACGTTCGGCTGGATTTCGAACCCGCTGTAGTTGTTGTGCTCGAACTTGGAGCCGACGATCACTGACAATTTCTCGGGAATGACCGATATCTGATCCTGAGCAAACCAGCTGTAGATGCTGTCTGTTTCCTCATGTGGCTCGAAATCCAGCGTGTCGAATTTCTGCGTGATGCTGTCGGGACTCCACCGCGCTCCCGCCCCAAACAGCAGATTTTGCCGGTCGTTTAGGTTGAGGTGGTACAGCAAATCAACATCGACTGTGTTCCGGGTCTCGTCGAGCTGCGGACTGAGTTGAGATGTGCGATCGTAATAGACTTGCAGCTGAAAGTCGGAGTCCGTATTGACTTGGCGGCGCCATCGCCCCAGGAGATTTTCGCCGGTATTGTTGTGAGGCTCGTCGAATTGCTTCGTGGAAGGGGGCGAATAAAGCGCGATATCCACGCGCTCCCCGTCGTACCCCTTGTACATGTCCCCCTGCAACGTGAGCGAATCGCGGGGGTTCAGCTGCCAGTCGGTTCGGAAACCACCCTGCCCCGTCTGCCAATCGTCGAAAGATGAGTGATCCGGATGAAACTCCGCGGCGCGGCCGAATCCCAGGCCATACACGCGAAAATCGAGGCCGTTTCCGTTCCCGGCTCCGTAGCGGAATTCGCCGACGCCCTGATCAACATTCCCGCCGCTGGCGGACGTGAGAGTGCCATGAGTATCTTTGGTGCTTTTGGTGATGATGTTGATGACGCCGTTGACAGCGTTGGCTCCCCAGATCGTGCCACCGGGCCCGCGAATCACCTCGATTCGCTCGACATCCTCCAACAAGACGTTCTGAAGCTCCCAGTAGACGCCAGCAAACAAAGGCGTGTAGACGCTGCGGCCGTCAATGAGCACGAGCACGGACTTCGAGAACTCGCTGCCGAAGCCGCGTATGCCTACGGACCAGTGGTCCGAGTCGATGCGGGCCACTTCCACACCCGGCACCATCCGCAGGATTTCGGGCACGCTGGTGGCTCCGGAGCGGCGGATGTCGTCCTGGGTGATCACATAGATCGCCGCAGGAGTGTTCCAGACTTCCTCGGGTTCTTTTGACGTGGTGGTGACCTCGACTGCTCCGAGTTGCTCCAAACTCAACTGCTTGAGGTCGTCGGAAGGGGTCTGGCCACCGGGGCCCTCATCTGCGTCGGCTCTGCGGATCGCACCAGCGCAGACCGCCAGAAGTATCAGACCGAACGCACCTCTGGCGAGCCAAAATGGGACCCGCAGAGGCGGGACGCCAATGGATGCGACGTCCGGCTGATTCGAATATGAGGAAAGGCTCATTTCGAGCTGCGCCAGGTCCAAACTGCTAGGTGATTCCGAGAATTCCCCGAGGAACGTTGGCGAACCTCAATTCTAGGGGAACAGATAGCAAACGACAGGTTTTGTGTTCCCTCGTGACACAAACAAGTAACAGGCCGTCGCCGGGAGTCTTTAAGGGCAGAAGGGTTTGCGGGCCCCGGTGGGGTTCGGCGCAGGGCCTCGGGAACCGCCCGGTGGCTCAGGAATGTGTCATCACGTCCGGCGGAACCACCAGCTTCAACTGCCGGAACAGAGCATCCTGCCAGCGCTCCGACTTGCGTAGCAGGGCGGCACTGTGGGATTCGAGAAATTGCTTTTCCGACTGCGTGAGGTCCTTGCTCGTCAGCACGAAAACGGGTAGGTCGGCGGTGGCGGGATTTCCGCGCCACTCTGCCAGCAGATCGAGGCCGCTCACGTCGGGCAGAATCAAATCGAGGATCACGAGCTCCGGGGGTTGTTTCGCGACTTGCGTTCGAGCCGCAGCGCCGTCCCCGGCGAGATCTACCAGGTAGCCGCGGTGTATCAGCGATTCGGCGATGAACTCGCGCGTGGGTGGATGGTCCTCGACGATCAGGATCGAGCGCGGTCCGGAGCGAGCGGTGCGGCTCAAGGCGCGGTCGACGGAAGCCAGCAGCACAAGCTTCTCGACAGGCTTCACGATGTACTCGTCGGCGCCGAGCAGAGCACCCGTAGAAGGCTGATCGACGATGGTCACTACGATGACCGGAATGTGCGCGGTGCGGCGGTCGCTCTTGAGTGACGTCAGAATCTGCCATCCGTCAATCGGCTTCATCACGATATCCATGGTGACCGCTGCTGGCTGAATCTCGACGGCGAGCTCGACCGCCTTTTCCGGGTCAGTGCACAAGGTCACTCGATAGCCGGCTGAAACCAGTTGAGCTTCGAGCAGGGCGGCCGCGGTTTTGTCGTCTTCGACCACCAGAATCCGCGACGCGGGAGCAACGTGTGTCTTGTTCTCCGTTTTATGCTCGATGGCCGGCAAAACTTGGGGCACGCATGGCAACGTGAAATAGAAACAGCTGCCTTTGCCGACCTCGCTTTCCAGGCCGAGCGAGCCGCCGTGCAGTTCGACCAAGCGCTGGGTGATCGCGAGGCCGAGACCGGTGCCCTCGGGCGCTTTGGCGCTGTGGCTGAGACGGTAGAAGGCTTCGAAAATCCGTTGCTGCTCATCGGGCGGGATCCCGGGACCGGTATCGCGAACGTCAATTCGTACCGTATCTTCAATGCGTTGGGCGGAGAGATCGATTTTTCCGCCTTCGGGAGTGAACTTGACGGCGTTGGCGATTAAATTCATCAGGATCTGCTTCAAGCGCGTGGGATCGGCTTTTACGCTGAGGCCAGCCGTAGGGCGTCGTAGAAGCGTCTGATTTTTCCTGCTCACCAGCGGCTGCAGCGTGTCGCAGGCTTCACTGAAGGATGTTTCCAGCAAGACCGTTTCAACGTGAAGCTGGAGCCGCCCGGCTTCGATGCGAGAAAGATCGAGAATGTCGTTAATCAGTCGTAGGAGGTGGCGACCGCCATTGGAAATATGGCTGACGTAGCGCTGCTGCTTTTCGGTGAGCGCGCCGTAGCGGGGCTCGCCGAGCAGGTCGGAAAAACCGAGTACGGCATTCAACGGCGTGCGCAGCTCGTGGCTCATGGTTGAGAGGAACTGGTCCTTGAATTTATTCGAGCGCTCGGCGGCGATTTTGGCGGCGACCAGCTGCTCCTGCGTCTGCTTCAGCTCGGTTACGTCGCGCGCGGTGGCGAAGATCACTTTGTCCTCGAGCGAGGTAGTGGCATTCCACATAAACCAGCGGAACGAACCGTCCTTGCAAAGGTAACGATTCTCGAACTGGACCACGTCCTCCCCCTTCGCCAGGCGAGCGGCCACTTCCGCGGTGCGCTCGCGATCGTCAGGGTGTACGAAGGTGGTGAACGGGCGCGAGACCATGTCCTGGGTCGTCCAGCCAAGCACTTTTTCCCAGGCCGGATTGACACGCTTGAAATAGCCGTCGAAGCCTGCGATGCAAAGCGGGTCGAGTGAGAGCATGAAATAATTGTCAACTTCCTGGCGGGAGCGGTGCGTCTCGGCAATCTGTTTCCCAAGCTCGCGATTCAGCGCCTGGTTGGCGGCGGCGAGACGCATTTCCCTGCGCATCAGAAAGGCCGTAAATGCCGCGGTTATCAGATAAATCAAGACCAGGTACAGGCTCATGGAGCGGAACTGGCGTTTCAGGCGCACCGCCGTCGCCAGCGCTTGGCTTTCAGGCTGCTCATACAGAGCCGCCCAGCCGAGCCGCGGAATGGGAGCGAAGCCCACGAAGTTGCTTTCGCCGTCGACGCTGACCTTGCCGGCGCCCTCCGATCCCTGCAGCGCGCGTCCGACCAAGCCTGAAAGCGAGATGTTCACGGGCGCGCTTTGCGCACCGACTTTCGGGGAGGCGGCGACCACCCCGTTCCCGTCGACGATGGCGAAGCCCGGCCAGCCGCCCTTCTCAAGCATGCTGAACTTCGCGGCGAGGCTGTCGACGCTGTAGGTGGCCATCAATACTCCGGCCTCATTTCCCTGGTCGTCGAGAATCGGGACCGCTACCGCCACGACCAGAGGTTTGGAGCCTGCGGCGGTGCGATAGACATTGGAGACGTATGGCTGCCTCTGCGCGGTCAGGCCCTTGAACCACTCGCGATACGCAAAGTTGCGGCCGACGATCGGGTCCGAGGGGACGATCACCCGCAGGGTGCCGTCAGGCTCATACACGCTGGCGAAGAGGAAAGCCGGCTCAAAGGCGCGAGCCTCCTGGAGGTCGCGTTCGATGGAGGGCAGGTTGCGATGCTGCCAATCGTGGCGAAGCGTTTCGCGGCCTGCAATCGACGTGAGGATATTCTCCGCGGAGGACAGGTCCTTGTCGACCATCGCGGCAAGCGTACGGGCGCGGACCAGGTCGCCGGCAAGTTCCCTTTGTTCGATTTCTTTGGCCGCCTGAAGATACATCCAGTAGGCGCTGCCCATCAGTGGCGGGACGAAGAGGAGAAGCAGCAGCAGGAGAAGCCAACCATCCCGTGCCGAGCCCGGTTCAGCAGCACCGGCGCGTTTTGTTGTCCCGGCGATTGCAGCCGACATCCAGCTCCTCCAGCCGAAAGTCCGCGAATAAACGACAACCGAGGGTTCTACCCGAAGCCATCGTGGGCTGGAACATCATCTTAACCCATCGCGGGGGGATTGACCCTCTTCCCCGCACCCGTGTCACGATCGGTTAATACGGTGGATGCTGCAGACCGATCACTGTACCTGTCGTCGGCGGACGGGTCGATATCGGCACGACGGTGACCGGTGGCGCGGGGCGGCGCAAGTCCGGTAGAATGCCGCGGGAGATACCTGATGCCTTCATTTTCCGGAGTCGATTTTCTGGACTTCGATTCCCTGTTGAGCGACGAAGAAAAACTGGCCCGAAAATCGGTGCGGCGGTTCGTGGACGAGGAGGTTTTGCCCATCATCGCGCAGCACGACCGCGAAGGCACATTCCCGATGAACCTGGTCCCGGCAATGGCGAAGCTTGGGCTGTTCGGCGCGAACCTGAAGGGCTACGGTTGCGCGGAAATGTCGAATGTGGAGTACGGGCTGGTGACGCAGGAGTTGGAGCGTGGCGATTCCGGTCTGCGCAGCTTTGCCTCTGTGCAGTCGGCGCTGGTGATGTATCCGATTTATGCGTTCGGATCGGACGCGCAGAAGAACAAATGGCTCCCGGCGCTGCACGAAGGCCAAGCGATTGGCTGCTTCGGGCTCACAGAGCCGCAGTTCGGCTCTAATCCCGGGGGGATGCTGACGCGTGCGGTGAAGACCGGCGATGGCTACGTCCTGAACGGCGAAAAAATGTGGATCACCAACGGGTCGATCGCCGACGTCGCCGTGGTGTGGGCGAAGGGCGAGGATGAGAAAATTCGCGGTTTCCTGGTCGAAAAAGGAACCCCGGGATTCAAAGCCTGGGCGATCCACGGCAAGCAGTCGCTGCGCGCGTCCGTTACCAGCGGCCTTGCGATGACCGATTGCAGAATCCCGGCCGCGAATCTGCTGCCCGGCGCGCAGGGACTGCGCGGCCCGCTATCGTGTCTGGATCAGGCCCGCTACGGGATCGGCTGGGGCGCCATCGGCGCGGCGATGGCTTGCTACGACACGGCCCTCGGCTACGCGAAGCAGCGAAAACAATTCAACGACAGGCCCATTGCATCGCACCAACTGGTTCAGGAAAAGCTGGTCTGGATGATCACCGAGATCACGAAGGCGCAGTTTCTGGCACTGCAAGTGGGGCGGCTGAAGGACCAGGGCCGGGTGCATCCATCGCACATCTCCATGCTCAAAATGAACAACGTCTGGATGGCACGCGAAACGGCCCGCCTGGCGCGGGAAATCCTGGGCGCGAATGGCATCGTGGACGACTACGTGATCATGCGTCACATGAACAACCTCGAATCCGTCTACACCTACGAAGGTACGCACGATATCCACAAGCTCGTAATTGGCGAACGTATCACCGGTATTTCGGCCTTCATCTAACCCCCGGCACAAGGCGATCGGAAAATGGGCGCTGCGGCTGGGCGTTTGGACTATCATTAGCAAACAGGCGCGGGTCTTGCCCCAAGTTCAAGCTCACTCTCAGGGGGATGTATGGAACGTGCGTTGAGTCTGGAGTTTCTGCGCGTGGTGGAATCGGCGGCGATTGCATCGGCCCGCACAATGGGTCTGGGCGACGGCCACAAGGCTGACCAGGCGGCCGTCGAATCGATGCGTTCCGAGATGGAAACGGTCAACATGAACGGCACCATCGTGATCGGCGAAGGCGAGCGCGATGAGGCGCCCATGCTTTACATCGGCGAGAAGGTCGGGGCGGGAAACAAGGCCCAAAACCCCGCTTTTCCGTTTGTCGATATCGCCGTCGATCCGCTCGAGGGAACCAACCTGTGCGCCACGGGCGCGCCGAACTCGATTACCGTGCTGGCGGCGAGCGAATCCGATGGGCTGCTACATGCGCCCGATCTGTATATGGAAAAGATCATTGTCGGCCCAAGCTGTCGCGGCGCAGTCGAGCTCGACGCACCGGTCGAACACAATCTTCGGCTGGTGGCCAAGCGGCTCGAGCGCGACGTGGAAGACTTGGTCGTCATGGTCCTGGATCGTCCTCGCCACGAGAAGATCATTCGCGACATCCGCAAGACGGGTGCGCGAATCCGGCTGATCTCGGACGGGGATCTCTCGGCCGGCATCAGCACCGCACTCATGGGCTCGGGAGTTCACGTAGTGATGGGCACGGGCGGCGCGCCCGAAGGTGTTCTGACGGCCGCGGCTCTGCGCTGCTTGAACGGCCAAATCATCGCCCGGCTCGTGGTGAAGAGCCCTGAGCATGAAGAACGCCTGGCGGCGATGGGCGTGAAGGACGCCAAGAAAATTTACGATACCGCCGACCTCGCTCCGGGCAAGAAGATTATTTTCGCCTGCACCGGCGTCACCGACGGCAGCCTGCTGCGCGGCGTGCGATTTTTCGGCGACGGCACGCGAACCTCTTCTCTGGTCATGACACTCGACCAGAGGCAGATCCGGTTCATCGATTCCGTGCACATGGAGCGCGGCTCCGACGTAAGGGTCCGGGTCAATTAAAGGGAGAGAATTCGAAGGGAAATACAACGGCCGGGTGCGGATCGGATCCGCGCCCGGCCGATTCTGTTTTCGCGCTATAGCAGCAGCCCGCTGCGGCCGCTCTAGCGATGAAGTGCAGAAGCGATATGCCCGCCTTGCGCCGTGCGGCGAGGCACACCGGTCGGCATTCGGTCCGAAGTCTGCGGCGGCATCGGGCGCACCATGTGATTGGTGCTGACATGCTCGCTGATCGCCTGCAGCCTCTTCAGAATGCCCTGCCACTGCGTCCAATCCAGCTGTCGCAAGAACGGACGAAGACCTTGAATGAAAGGATCCTCGAGCACCGTTTCGCCGTTTGTCTCCGGAACGAAGAAGCGATTTAGTCCGACTCCCAGTGCTTCAGCAATCTTTTCGAGCGTGCCGAGGCTGGGGGTCATCTGACCGCTTTCGATACGGGACAAATACGAACGCGACACGCGCGAGCGGGCCTGTAGCTGGCTCTGCGTCATGCCGCGCGATTCTCGCAACTGCCGTATGCGCTGGCCGATGTTTTCGACCGTCTCTCGGTTCGGCCAGTTCTCAAACAATTGTCGGTCATCCCCGGGCAAGTCTTGTGGCGACGGTGTCGGAATGACAAACGTCACCTTTGGGGGCAGTAGACGCAGGCAGCGACGGCAATTTCCCGTCCGCGTGCGGTACTGCACCAACCCGCATACTTGACAACGGATGACTTCTCGGTCCATATCCATGCTGATTGCTGTATTTTCTTTTTCCGCCACCGGTCTCCTCGCAGACTATTCCGGCGATGCGAAAAGGGAGGAACGAATGACGACCTCAGGGGGAAGGCAGAAACGGCGCGCAACGCATTCTCCATAGGGTGCCATTTCTTGTCAAGCCTTTTCTCCCTGTGCTCCGGAGACAATTCTAGTCTTCTGTCGCAGCCGAATTCAAATCAAACGAACAGCCGCGCCGACCTGACGGCGAACCCCCTTCGCCTTCAGGCGAAACGGCACCGTGTGTCGAGCCGATACCTGCCGAGCGGACATATTTTCGCCGCATTTCACTGTGCTATGATCAAATACTTGGGCCACGAATCGCTCATTTGGGGGGAAATTGCGGATTTGTAGATGCGGTAATGTGGCGATGGCCACGTTCGCCATCGTCGGCGCCACGTTGGCGTGGGCGAGCATACCCGTTCACGCGCAGGCGAAAGGCTCGCAGTCTCTGGAAAACGCGTTTCGCGAGCTGGACGCCCGGGCCAAGGATTTCCACAGCGTCTCGGCCGATATCGAACGCACCAAAGTAACCGTCGTCGTCAACGACAAATCCACAGAATCGGGCACCATCAAGGTCCGCGGCGATCGCATGCTGCTCGACCTTACGGCTCCCGACCCGCGCACAATTCTCCGCACGGGCGACAGTCTGTTCGTCTACACACCTGGCCTGAAACGCGTCGAGGAATATAACCTCGGCAAAAATCGTGCGCTCCTGGACCAATTCCTTCTGCTGGGCTTCGGAACCGACAGCAATGAAATGCGGAAAAGCTATTTGGTGACATACATGAAGGAAGAGAAGATCGACGATCGCAAGGCGGTCGAACTCGAACTGACCCCGAAAATGGAAGCCGTTCGCAGCCAGATCTCCAAAATTCAGATCTGGCTGGACGAATCGACCTGGCTGCCGGCCCAGCAGGAGTTCTTCGAGGCAGGATCGGGCGATTATTCCATCGTGAAGTACTCGAAGATCGTGCGGAATCCGGATCTGCCCGATTCGCAGTTCAAGCCGCACTGGCCCAAGGGCACGGAGCGGATCCACCCACAGGGCTGAGCGCCGCCGGCTGGCTCTCGACCGCCCTTTCCCGCCACGGGTTCTCGGCTAGTTTTTCGCTGATTTGCCTTCGTGTTCCAGCAGGGCCTGCTTGCGGCTGATTCCCCACCGGTATCCAGCCAAACTCCCGTCCCGGCGCACCACTCGATGGCACGGCACGACCACCGAGACGGGATTCGTCGCGCACGCGCGCGCCACGGCGCGGATCGCCTGCGGGCGTCCGATCGCTCGCGCAACCTCCGTGTAGGTCTTGGTCGCCCCGTATGGGATCTTGCGCAGTTCTTCCCAGACGCGGCGCTGAAAAGCCGTCCCTTGCACGTCGGTCGGAAGATCCAGGTGCGGTTCCTGCCCGCGCAGATGCGCCAGGATCTTGCCAACACGTTCGCCCAGGCTCCCGTCTTCCCTCCTGCGCCCGGCCGAACCGTTCTCCGCAGTCAGACGGGCTGCCGGATACTCCTTCCGGAGCGCAGCCCGCAGCGCGGCGTCTGACTCGCCCAGATAGAGGGCGCTGATTCCGCGGTCCGTGGCGGCGACGAGCAGTCTCCCCAACGGCGAATCCACCATCGTGTAACGAATATCCATTCCGGCGCCGCCGCGGCCATATTCGGCGGGTGTCATCCCCAGTTGCGACGGCGCCCGTTCGTAAAGCCGGCTCGAGGAGCCATATCCTGCTTCGTACAGTGCTGTCGTCACGTTATCTCCTTTTTTAAGATTCGATTTCAGCCGCCGCATGCGCTGTGCATCGGCATACTGCCGCGGCGTTATGCTCATCACCGTCCGAAATGCGCGGTCGAGCTGGTGAGGGCTCATCCCCGCGGATCTGCCAAGCGCGGCGAGCGTGAGCTGGGTGTCGCTGCGCAGATCGATTCCCGGGTCGGCCTGGAGGTGTGCCTCGATTTCGCGGCAGACGCGAGCGACGGTCGCGATCCGGCCGTCGCGCATCGGGACCGTGCGCGGCCGGCAACGACGGCACTCGCGAAATCCGCTCTGCTCCGCGGCTTCAGGAAGTGGAAAAAACACCACCTGCTCGCGGTGCGGCTTGCGTGACGGGCAAGACGGCCGGCAATAGATACCCGTCGATCGCACACCATACACAAACGATCCATCCGCGCGGCGATCGCGAGACTGCACCGCCTGCCATCGCGAACCGCATTCGCCTGGTAACGTGCCTGTTTTCACCCCGCTTTGCCTTCCAAGCATTTTCGATTCTTTCCCCTCAAACGCTTCCGACGCCCTCACAATAGCGGAGGTTCAAAATGAGAGCTATCCGATTCTCACGGTCAATATCGGCGCTCCCAATCCAGATACCCGGCAACGGAAGCTCATTGTTTTCGCACCGATGCGGTTGCTCGGGGAGGGTTGCATCATAGGACACTTTTTCCCTGCGCCGGGTTGAACCTTTCGCCTCTGTCGAGCATATTCGATCAACCTGAACGGGGGTCGTTCACGGGCATTCAGGCAGTTTCTTGGGGGTTGTCCGATGGGAGCTGTGCCGGAACGGGATGATCGCGCCGATTTCTCTCCAGCACGTGAGGATGCAAGTCGCACCGAATCTGTACCATCGCTTACAGGCAAACCCGGGCCGAGGCGTTTCGCCCGCGTGCCCACGCATACGATTGGCGTCGCCGCCGAACGCCGTCGCTACCCGCGAGCTTCGCTTTCCCTTCCACTTCGCCTCACGCGCATCGGCGAAGCCATCGAGCCCGTTCCCGTCTCACTCGTTACGCGCAATATCAGCTCGAGCGGAGTCTATTTTCTCGCGCCGCGCGTCATCGAGCCCGGGATGGCCATCGAACTGGAAGTCGCACTCGTCGACCGGCCGCTCGGCTTCGGCCGCGTGCAGATGTGCACGGCAGCCCACGTGGTGCGCGCCGAAGACACCGACACCCCCGGCTGGCGTGCATACGCCGCGAGCTTCGACGATTTCGCCCTCGAGCGCGACGATTTCCTGCCGGTGCGCTACAAAGTCGGCTAATCCGCTTCTATCTCGATCCGCTCCTTCTTACCTCTGATACGATCCTTGTCGTATGGGCCGAACGCCCTTTCATGCCCGCGTCGTGCTCTTCGATTGGGACGGCACGATCCTCGATTCGTATGCCGCAGACCAGCGCGCCTACCTCTCCATGTTTCGCGCGCTGGGAATCGCCTGGGGCATCGCCGAAATCGACCGAAATTATTCACCCGACTGGTATCGCGTCTATCGCGCCGCACGAATTCCGAAATTCGATTGGCAGCGCGCCGATCGGCTCTGGCGCACGGCTTATCGCGCGGAGCGGCCGGGGCTGCTTGCGGGCGCGCGGACGACCCTGCGAGTTCTAGCCCGCCGCTTCGAGCTCGGAATCGTCACCGCCGGCAGCCGCGGGCGTGTGCGCCGGCAGTTGCGCGACTTTGGACTGCGCGGCAACTTTTCGGCGTGCATATTCAGTGAGGACACCGCCCGCAAGAAGCCACACCCAGCCCCGCTCCAGCTGGCGCTGGCGCGGATGCGCGCCAAGCCCGAGGAGTGCGTCTACGTGGGCGATGCACCCGCCGACATTGAAATGGCACGCCGAGCCGGGGTGCCTGCGATCGGTGTACTCGGTCCCTTCCCCTCGGCGGCGCAAATCCGCTCAGCGCGGCCGGACTTGCTGCTAGGCTCCATCCGGGAGCTTCCCCGGTACTTGCGGACCGCGGATTAGTGATCTGGCGAAGGGGGTACAGCAGCGGGAGTCGGCGCGGATGTTCGCGGCGGAGCGGAACCGGGCGGCGCTGACACGTTCAGCTTGAACCCGCTCGAACGGATCACCAGCCGCAACTGAAATTGATCGTCGCCTGAGCCCAGATAATCGTCGGAAGTCGTATAAGTCGGCAGCCAGTATTTATCCTGAAAATTCTCCCGATACGTCTCGAACAGATCGAAAGGCAGCTTGGCGCCCTCGTCGAGCAGCTCCGTCACGAATTTCCCGTAGGTTTCCACGATGGCGAGATCGTGGTCGTCCACGAATACGACGCCCTGGAACAGGCGCTGAGTGCGGCTGAGCTGCTTCGGCTTCACCTGGAAAACATAGGTGTTGAGCTCATCAAGCTTCTGTTGCCCCGCGTAGAGAAAATCGTAATTCGCGACCTGGTCCGAGGTCAGAAAAAAAACCGGAAGTGTGGTGATCGTGCGGACGTCTTCAAATGAATAGTGCGTCAGCTTGAGGTTCGATTCCGGAGGCTTTACCACGCGCCACATGCGCTCCCCGTCGGGTCGCGTGTATTCCTCGCCCGTCACTGTGAACTTTCCGCCAGGCGTCGACAGCTCCTCGATGCGAATCGTCTGCATGAAATCGTAGGTCCCATAGACTTTTCGCGCCGCGTCTTCCGCCGCTGCCAATCGCCGAATGATTTCCTCCTGCGGGAGCGGCGGAGGACCCGGGTGAGGCACCGAGGGAATACGCTTCACTTCGTACTTCGGCGGAGGTGCCATCGGACCTTGACCATCGTCCTGCGCGCCCGCGACGGCCGGAGCAGGCACAAGCGCGACAGCGGTCAGCACCGCTATGACGAGCATCTTCATCCAGTGATTGCCTGCGATCATTTTAGATCTTAGATGCGCGTTTTCTCGGGAACGTTCGGCCGGATCACATTGCATCTGGGACGGAAAATACCACATGGGCTTCGAAACCCGCTTCAAAAAGACAGGCTCGCGGCGCGGGTGGCTGGGTTAAAATCGCGCGTTTGCTGGCCCCGGACGGGTTACGCCGTGCGACAAGAGCAGAAGGCCAAGCGTTTCTACGTGAGCGGAACCGTGCAGGGCGTCGGCTACCGCTATTTCGTCGAACGAGGCGCGCGCTATCTCAAACTGGCGGGATACGTGCGAAATCTTCGCGACGGCCGCGTCGAAGTATACGCGATCGGAGGGCCGGCTGCGCTCGCGTCGCTCCGCGAAAATCTCGAGCGGGGGCCGCAGGGCTCTTCCGTCACGGGTGTGAGCGAGGAACCGGCGGAGATGGATCCCGGGTTTGCGGACGCGTTTTCGATCGAATACGACGGTTGAAGTCATCACGAGGAGACGATGGGCGACCTACGAAACCTGATCCGCGAAATTCCCGATCACCCGAAACCGGGAATCTTGTTTTATGACCTGACCACGCTGCTTCAGGATGGAAAGGGGTTTCACGACCTGGTCGACCAGCTCTGCGACCATTACAGCGGCCAAAAAGTCGACATCGTCGCCGGAATCGAGGCGCGCGGATTTATATTCGCCCCGGCGCTGGCCTACCGCCTCGGCGCCGGATTCATACCCGTGCGCAAGCCGAAAAAACTGCCTTGGAAGACGGCCTCGGTGACCTATCAGCTCGAGTACGGCATCGATCAGCTCGAAATCCATCAGGATGCCGTGAAAAAAGGCCAACGCGTGTTGCTATGCGACGATCTGCTCGCCACCGGCGGCACCGCCGCCGCCGCCATCGATCTCGTCCGCCAACTCGGTGGCGAAGTCGTCGGCGCAGCTTTCGCCGTCGAACTGAATTTCCTCAATGGCCGCAGGAAATTGGCCGGTGTGGATGTTTTCTCTCTGCTGAAATACGACAGTTAGCCGCGCCGCTGGCGAACCGCTTCGAACAGCATGATGCCGGAGGCGACCGACACGTTGAGTGACCGCACAGGCCCTTGGGTCGGAATCGACACCAGAAAATCGCAGCGCTTGCGGGTCAGCTCGTGCAGCCCTTCGCCCTCGCGCCCCAGCACAATTCCGACGGAAGCCTTCAAATCCACTTCCGTGAGCGTTTTATCGGCGCGCTCGTCCAGCCCCACCAGCCAGTAACCGGCTTCTTTCATTTCCTCCATCGCGCGCACGAGATTCTTCACGCGCGCCACCGGCAGATGCGCCAGCGCCCCCGCTGACGCGCGTTCCACCGTATCACTCAGTCCGGCCGCCCTCCGCTCCGGAATTACAATGCCCTGAGCGCCCGCGGCCAGCGACGTGCGCACGATGGCGCCCAGATTATGAGGATCTTCGATGCCGTCCAGCAGCACCAGCAGCCCGTTCCCGCCTTTCGCGCCGAGCAGATCCTCCAACTCCACGGCTGGCTTGGCCGCGCCCAGCGCGGCAATTCCCTGATGCTCGCGCGTCGCCGTCGCCCGATCGATCTGTTGGCGATCCTCGAACCGTACCGGAACGCCGCGCGATTTCGCGAGCCGAACCACTTCCTCGACGCGTTCGCCGTGCCGACCCTTCGCGATCAAAATACGATCGAGCGGACGCGCGGCCGCAAGCGCCTCTTCGACGGCATGAAATCCGGTGATCCAGTTCATGGGTGCGGTGGGCATGACGAATCAATCCAGCGCAGCGCAGAATTCCAACATCCGCTGCCGCGTTCCCTTCACCGGCGCGGCAAACGGCAGTTTCGCAGCGGCGTCCAGGAGCAAAATTACGCGGTCGAGCTCCCCCTGGCCTGCCGCGCCGGCCAGTGCCACGCGAATGGGATGAAACATGTCGCGGCTGCGATAGGGCAACGCCGCTTTCATTGCGTCCACGATTTCCTTCAGCCGATCCGAATTCACGTCGCCACCCGTCAGCACGCGATTCGCAAGCTCGCGAATCACGTCGCGCGCTCCTTCCCGCGCCATCACCGCCTGATTCGCAGGCTCGCGCAGAATCGCAGGGGCGTCGTAAAGGAAAACCAGCGCCAGCAGATTTTCGAGCCCCGCGCGATTGGCGGCCTGCGGTCCCAGCAACTCAGACGCACGCGCGTACCAGGTTTGCAAAGCAGTCTCCGGCTCCGCCGTCGCACCCCCCGAGCTCAACCAGCCCCGTCTGTGCAAAATCCCGGCAACGTCTTTCCAGGTAAATGAGGCGGCGGTTGCAATCGCTTCGGATGGCGGGCCGGATGACATGGCCTTAGTGCTGGCTCAACGTGGCCACCGCGTGTGCCGCGATCGCTTCGCCGCGCCCCACGGCGTCCACGCCTTCGTTGGTCTTGGCTTTCAGATTGATCTCATCGGTGGTCATCCCCAGAACCTTTGCCAGCGCTTTTTTCATTTCCGGGAAATGCGGGCCCAGCTTCGGCCGTTCGCAAACTACGATGGCGTCAATATTCACGATGCGAAACCGCTGATTCGTCAAATGGCTGCGAATATGCTCCAGGAAAATCAAGCTCGAAGCGCCCTTCCACTTCGGATCCGTATCCGGAAAATGCGCGCCGATGTCGCCCTGGCCGGACGCTCCCAGCAGCGCGTCGCAGATCGCATGGCACAGCACATCTCCATCGGAATGCCCCTGCGAGCCTTTATCGAATGGCACCTCGACGCCACCGATCATGAGCTTGCGCCCCTCGACCAGCCGGTGCAGATCGTAGCCGATTCCCGTGTAATTCATCCCAGCGGCCTGTTGGAGGGAGTTCCCTGCTGCGGGGGAGTGCGCCGATTGCGCATACGGCTGAACATGAACACAGCCAGTACAGCGATCACCAGTAGCGGCGCGAAGTTGATCAGCAAAGAAGTGGCGCTCGCAGGATCGGCGCCCGTCGCCTCGCGAACATCAATCGTTGTGCCCTGTTTCTCAAGCCGGGGCAACAGAGCGGTAACCGCCTGGTTCGGGATGGTGGTCGTGAAACTCTGCACGGGCTGTCGAAGTTGGCCCTGAATCTGGGTGGTGCTCCGGGATTCCAAAAGCTTCGCCGACGCAACGTTGTTCTGGTCCACCTGGCTCATGAAATCGGAATAGCTCATCTGGGTGGCGCCAGGCGCGTTCGGCGATTTACTGCTGACCAGCCACAACCCGGCCGCGAGCGCAATCATCATCAACCAGAAAAGCGACATCCGCAGGGCGGGCGTCAGACCCGGGCGACGCGGTGGATGGGGCGCGAACGTCATGCCTTCACCGCACTTCGTTCCTGCTCCAGATAGAATCGCGCCAGATCCATATCCGAAGGCCGCGTAATCTTGATATTGCGTTCCGATCCCTGCACTACAAACACGTCGTGACCGAACCGTTCGACGAGCGCCGATTCGTCCGACGCGGTCACGTCATCCTGCTGGGCCTTGCGAAACGCATCGCGCAGCAGAGCGTAGGAAAACGCTTGGGGAGTCTGCGCCAGCACAATGCGCTCGCGCGGTACGGTCGCAGAAATCAGCGCCACATCTTCGGGGAGGCTCGCCCGCTTCACTTCTTTCACCGTATCGATTGCCGGAATTCCCAGAATCGCTGCGCCTCGCGTCCGCGCCTCCTGGATCAGCCGCTCGATCTGCTCGCGGGTCACAAACGGCCGCACCGCGTCGTGCACCAGCACGATCTCCGTCGAAGGATCCACCTGCGCCAGCGCGTTGGCCACGGACTGCTGCCGCGTGTCGCCGCCGTGCACCACGCGTGCCGGCCGTCCGAGGGCCGCCTTCGCTACCTTGTCCTGCAGTGACATCACATCGTCGGCACGCGTCGAAATCAAAAAATCCGTGATCAAAGGACACCACGCCAGCCGCCGCAGCGTGAATATAATCAGCGGCATACCGTCGAGCTCGAGAAACTGCTTCGGCTGATCCGCGCCCATGCGCGTTCCAAGCCCGGCAGCCGGTACGATTGCAGCGATTCGGCTCATGTGCGGATTAGGAGTCTAACGCAATTGTGGCGCCCGTGCGAATCAACCCCGTCAGTGCGGATCGACGACCTCAAGATATTCGGATTCGACCCAGATCGTATCGAGGTACGGTTCTTTTCCAAGGACGTGGCCTACGTCAAGACGCGCGCGAGGCCTCTCGATGCCCTCGGGGTGGTCGAGCCCTTCAATTCGGAAAACTTTTCCGAGGCACTTCTCGAATAAGGCTCGTGTCTGCAAGCCGTCGTCCCGATCAGTAGTGTGATGCACGTCGGGAGGAATACCGATCAGCCGAACGATATCTCCCGCCTTCATGGACGCACGTGGGAGGCGGGCCGCGGGCCTCGGGTAAACACGTTCCTAGGAACGGCCGGACTCTGGATAAAGAGGCCGCGGGGGACGTTCGCCTCCGTGCGACGGGCCTTCGCCCCGTCCCGTGCCCTCCGAAGACGACGAAGGAATCGGACGCGGAGCCTGCTGCTCGCCGCGCTCGTCGTAGCGGCCGAAAATCATCTTGCCGGCGGTCGTCTGGTGAACCGACGTGACGCTGATATCCACGGTCTTGTTGATCATCTTCCGCGCACCGTCGACTACCACCATCGTGCCGTCGTCCAGATACGCCACGCCCTGGTTGTACTCTTTCCCTTCGCGCAAGATAAATACGCGCATGATCTCGCCCGGCAGCACCACCGGCTTCAGAGCGTTCGCCAGCAGGTTCACATTCATGATCTCAATTCCCTGCAGCGTAGCCACCTTATTCAGATTGAAATCGTTGGTCACCACCTTCGCGTTGTAGCGCTTCGCCAGCTCGATCAGCTTCATGTCCACATCGGGAATGTGCTGGAAATCATCCTCGGCGATCTGTACCTCAAGGTGCGGCATCTTCTGGATGCGCTGCAGCACTTCCAGGCCGCGCCGGCCGCGCTGCCGCTTCAGCGGATCGGCCGAATCGGCCACCAACTGCAGCTCGCGCAACACGAAATGCGGGATTATGATGGTCCCGTCTAAGAACAACGCCTCGGCGATATC
Source organism: Candidatus Acidiferrales bacterium (assembly GCA_049696975.1). Lineage (GTDB taxonomy): Bacteria > Acidobacteriota > Terriglobia > Acidiferrales > UBA7541 > Palsa-295. The sequence goes on from JBAVUW010000018.1 coordinate 27,149, forward strand.
GCCCACGCGCCCGTCGATGATCACGCTCGTATCCAGCAGCTTCATGGAATGACCGGTCGACTTCTCGCTGCCGAACACGCCGCCGAACGCCTGTAGGTTCAGCATGTCGCCTTTGTTCGCGCCCAGCACCATCCCGAAGTAAGCCATCACCAGAAATACCGCCAGACTGAAAAACGAACGAGTGCTCTCCGGCATCGTCGTGTGGGTAAAGATCAGCGACGTCAGATACGCACACAGCAGACCCAGAATCGATCCGGACGTGGCCCCGATGAGCCGCCGCAGGCTGATGCGTTGCAGCCGCGTCTCGAAAAAGATCACCGCAAATGCAAACACCAGGCCCGCCACGGCGCCCATTTCCTTCGAAATGCTAAAAGGACGGAAGTGATATCCCACAACCACACAGACCGTCGTAAAGACGATCTTCAGCGCCAGCATGTCCCAGAAGGAACCGGATCGCTCTGGAGTGGAATGGATGACGGCAGGAGGGCGGGCGGACTGCGTATCTATACTCGCCCCGGCCGGAATGCGGCCGTGCGCGTGCGAAGGCTTTGCCATTGTCTCACCCTATGAACGTATAAATATTATGAGTCAGCGTGGACCCACGTTCTCTGTCCCCCGGCGTCTCGATTATGAGTATTCGGAGCCGGATATGAAATCAAGCCGCGTATGAATCAAAAACTATATGAGAGGCCAGTATAGCACCGTGCGCAAAGAGGGAGTCAACGCCGAGCGGTGTCAAGGCGGGAAGTTGCGTTAAACGTAATAGCGGGGCACACGCCGTCCCAGCGCGCACAGCAGGTCTGAGGTAACGGTCCCGATTTCGGCGGCCACATCCGACACTTTAATTTCGGAACCTCCGTCGCGTCCATAGAGCGTCACCACGTCGCCGAGCTGCGCATCGGGCACGCTGGTCACATCGAGCGTGGTCAGATCCATCGAGATCGCGCCCACCAGCGGCACCCGCCGCCCGCGCAGCAGAGCGCAACCGCGATTGGTCCGCTGGCGCAGGATGCCGTCCGCGTAGCCCGCGTTGATCACCGCGATTCGCGAAGGCCGCTGGGTCACAAAACGCGCACTGTAACCCACCGGCTGGCCAGCCGGCAGATCCCGAAGCGTAATGATCTTCGCGCGCAGTGAAAGGCTCGGTTCCACCCGGAGCCGGTCGCGAACCTCCTGGCCCCGGTCCGGCGGGTCGAACGATTGGTAGTAACCGTAGAGAATCGCGCCCGGCCGCACCATGTTCGCCCAGGTGCTCGGCCGCGCGCAGATCGCGCCGCTGTTGGCCATATGCACGACTCCCGGCGCAATTCCCATCCCGCGCATCCGGTCCAGGCACTGGCGAAAGAGTTCTTCCTGATCGTCCGTCTGCCGCGCACTGAAATCCTCCGCCGAAGCGAAGTGCGTAAACGTGCCTTCGAGCTGAATGTGCCGTGATTCCGCCAGGGCGCTCGCGAACGCTTCAAGCTCCGAGGGCAGAATTCCCAACCGATTCATTCCCGTGTTGATCTTCAGATGGAATCGCAGCCGCGATTTTACTCGCGCCGCTTTCGCCGCCCGCTCCAGGTGGCGCACATCCTCGAGCCGCGTCACCGCCGGCGTCAGCCCGTTCTTGATCAGCCGGTACTCCTCCCCCGGCCAAAAACCGGTCAACACCAAAATCGGCTTGCGAATCCCCGATTCGCGCAGCTCGATGCCCTCGTTTGCGCAAGTCACGCCGAATCGCTCCGCCCCAGCCTTCTGCAGCGCCTTAGCCACGGGCACCGCGCCCAGCCCGTAGGCGTTCGATTTCACGACCGCCAGGATCTGCGTCTTGGTCCCCACATGTTTGCGCACCGTCCGCAAATTCCGCGTGATCGCCGCAAGCGAAACTTCAGCCCAAACCGGCCGCCCCAGCACTTTGATCGCTTTTGCCATGTTCATTTAGGATGCCAGACTCTCCCCTGCCCGGCGACGCAAATCCCGGGCTGCAAATCGCCTCGCAGCGTTTGGGTAAACATGCCAATCCTGGCAGTGCAGCCGCCGCGCCACACACCGTGCCCGCCGCGAAAACGTTGCCGTGAGCGGAAAAGGCAGGAGATGCAGTTTTTCGGCTGGCGGTCGGTAGGAAGGCCGGGACCGGGCGACGCGGGTTCGAGGACACAGCTGTGTGCGGCGCCCCACAAGTGGCCCGGTCGCCAGGAGATGAATCACGGCACGGTTCTCAGTGATCTGGTTAGGCACGTGAGTGGCTCTGAACCTGCCATCCGCTGCCCGGCTCGCTTGCCCAAACGGAGGAACCATGGGGCGATCCTCACCCTCTTGCTTGTGATGGGCGGGTCCGCGCAGCCCGTGCGTCACTTCCGCGAGATCGACATGAAGTCGGTCGGGTACGACTTGTTTAAGAATCCATATGAGACCTTCGACCACGACAATGCCGAGCAGGCGAGGAACGCCTTTCTGGAGTCGGCGGCGGGTGTGGCCTACGCCGGGGACCTTAACGACGACGGAATCGATGAGATCCTGATGGTCCCGGACAACGGAACTTGCCGAACCATTGGATGTAACCTCTTACCATTCGGGAAAGAAAAAGGAATATGGGTGCCGCTCGCGGGAGCAGCGGGCTCTATCGCCCGCGCACCATCGGATGGTCTAGATACTTTGCCGACCATGCGGCACGGGTACCACGACATCCGAATCTTAGACGACTGCTTCAAATGGAACGGCCGTCGTTACGCCTCCTGCGATGATTCCGACTACCGGCGGCTTTCACCGGAATGGTTCGATCGTTCGGAGTTGTGGAGTGCGGCGATTCTCTGGCGAATCGAGTGCGGGGGGCATCGGACGATCCAGTTCATTCCTCGATGGGTTTCCGGAATGACGGAGGGGAGTTCGAACGCTGAACTCGATGACAACATCCAGTGGATGGCCACATTCCGCGGCGGGGTATATGGAATCAGCGGCACGAAATCGTCTCTTCTGCTTCATACGCCGGGACACTTGGGAGCAGAGAAACTGGACTTTCAGGGAGACCTGCTTCTGATTTATACGCAGTCCGCAGACGATGCGGTTGCGGTGGCGAGTTACAATCGCCGGTCGAAGGAGCTCAAATTTTGCAACCATAATCAAGTGGTGACGCGGCCGGTGGCGACCGATTCGCGAACAAAAAGGAAACAATTCTCAAAATTCGAAACAGTAAGAAATCTGCAATTCGAATGGTCGAGAACTGCGATTTACAAGGCTTTTTCGAGGATTTGAATCATCCTCGTTTGCGAATCGATTTTCGCCGGAAAAGGCTACGCTTCGCCGCCGCTGCTCCAGGCATCGGGAGCGGCTTCTTCGAAGCGCGTGTGGCGGCTGAGGAACACGAAATTCAGGCTGCCGGTGGGGCCGTTGCGTTGCTTGGCGATGATCAGCTCGGCGCGCGCGCGCTCTTCTTCGGGGATGTCTGTTTTGTAGAAATTCGGCCGGTGGATGAACATCACCACGTCCGCGTCCTGCTCGATCGCGCCTGATTCGCGCAAGTCGGAAAGCTGCGGCTTGCGATCTTCACGCTCCGGCGCGCGGGTGAGCTGGCTGAGCACGACCACCGGCACCTTCAATTCCTTCGCCAGCGCCTTCAGCGACCGCGAGATGCTGGAAACTTCTTCCTGCCGGTTCGCGTTGCGCCGATTCGTGCTCGGCACCACCAGCTGGATGTAATCGACGATCACAAGCGAGAGGCCGCGATCGCGTTTCAGCCGCCGCGCCTTCGCGCCCATTTCGAGCACGGTCGACGACGCCGAATCATCGATCCAGATCGGCGCGTCACCCAGTTCCCCAAGCGATGCCGTCACCTTGCCCCAATCCTCGCGGTTCATGTGCCCGGTGCGGAATTTGTGAGCGTCCACACGCGCGTGCGACGCAAGAAGGCGCAGCAGCAACGACTCCTTCGACATTTCCAGGCTGAACACAGCCACCGGCTCGCGGTTCCGCAGCGCCACGTTTTCCGCGATGTTCAGCGCCAGCGCCGTCTTTCCCATCGAGGGCCGCGCCGCGAGAATCACCAGTTCGGAAGGCTGCAAACCCGCCGTTTCATTGTCGAGCCCCGGGTACCCGGTCGCGAGCCCAGTAATCCGCCGTCCCTCGCTGAAGATTTTTTCCAGGCGCTCGAATCCATCCTTCACTAAATCCTTGACGCCGATCAGCCCGGCCTTCACGCGATCTTCCGCCAGCTGGAAAATCGACGACTCCGCGCGATCCAGGATCACATCCGCATCGTCGCCCGCCGCCAGCGCCTGCTCCTGGATTACCGACGCGGAATAAATGAGGCTGCGGAGGATGGCCTTTTCCTTCACGATCCGCGAGTAGTGGTCCACGTTCGTCACGCGCGGCAAGCCGTCGGCCAGTTGCGAAAGATAGGCCACGCCTCCGGCCGCCTCGAGATCGCCGTTCTTGTCCAGATCCTCCATCAACGTGACGATATCGATGGCGTGTTGTTTTTCGGCGAGCTGTATCATGCGCTCGAAAATGTGCCGGTGCTGCGGAAGGAAGAAATCCTCGGGCTTCAGCCGCTCGACGGCCGCATTCAACGCGTGGTTATCCAGCAGCACAGCCCCTAAAATGCTTCGTTCCGCTTCGCTATTGTGCGGTAGAGGTCGTTCGAGAGCGGTATCGCTCGCCATAGGATTCGCTTTATCTTCGCCTAAATATCTTTTTGGCGCAAGACTCCGTTTAGCGCCGCCCTCGCGCGCTGATTTTCAATTCAATTTTTGTGGGAGTGAACCCAACGCGTGTGAGTCTGCCCGCGCGAAACGTCGCGGTCAATCACATGCGCCTGTGGAGTATTTCGGAAAAGTGGAAATCAACGATCGGATCACGCCCGATTGTTCGATTGCGCGTGACGCGCAATCTGTCGTCGCAAGAAACCGCAGCTCGGTCCGCATAACGGGCAAAAAAAAGGGCCCCCGCCGGAGCGGACGCTCAGTCAATCTCCCCAATCCCCGCCAAAGCGCAAGCCCGTTTGCTAGCCTTCCTTTTTCACCGTCAGTTTCACCGTCGCGCTCACTTCGCGATGCAGCTTCAGAGGCACTTCGTACTCGCCAAGAACTTTGATCGGCTCCGCCAGCGCGATCTTGCGCTTGTCGACGGTAAATCCCTGTGCCGCCAGCGCCTCGGAGATATCCGCAGACGTCACCGAGCCGAACAGCTGGTCCGTCTCGCCGGCTTTGCGGGTCAGCTCCAGAGATACGCCCGCCAGCAGCTCGGCCAGCTTCTGTGCGTCGCCCTTTTCGACGGCCTCTTTCTTGGCGAACACGGCGCGCATCTTCTCCAGCCGCTTCATGTTCCCGACGCTCGCTTCCAGCGCCAGCTTGCGCGGCAGTAGAAAATTCCGCGCATAGCCCTCTTTCACCTCGACCACCTGCCCGCGTGTTCCGAGTTTCTCGACGTCTTCCTGCAAAATGATCTGCATGATGTCGGCCTCTGAGCCTTTCCAATGGCTGCCGGGTTCGATTTGAACCCCGCCTACGGATTCAATTTCGTTTTACAGCTCCGCCGCGAACGGCAACAGCGCGATGTTCTGCGCCCGCTTAATCGCCACCGTCAGCCAGCGCTGGTGACGCGCGCACGTGCCCGTCATGCGGCGCGGCAGAATCTTCCCGCGCTCCTGCAGGAACGGAGCCAAAATCTCCGCCCGCTTGTAGTCAATGTAGTCGGACTTGTCCACGCAGAAGCGGCACACCTTCTTCTTGCGCACGAAGTTCCGCTTGCCGCGCTTCGCCGGGCCACCTGGACGCGCGCCCGGACCTCCCGGGCGCGAACCACCCGGGCCGCCGAATCGCGGAGGTCCCG
>JBAVUW010000019.1:0-7593 GCA_049696975.1 Candidatus Acidiferrales bacterium
CGGTAAACCGGGTGCGCTTCACAATGTTTGATCGCTACACCAACTCCGCCCTCGACGCGAAGCCCTACTCGATCACGCACACGCCGGAAAAACAAATCGGCGCCTATGACGAGCGCGTGGGCGGCACCATCGGCGGCCCGCTCAAGATTCCCCACCTCTACGACGGCAGCGATAAAACCTATTTCTTCGTCAACTACCAGCACGAAGTCGCGAAAAATCCGGTCAACACGTTTTCAACCGTGCCCGGGCCGGCTGAACGCGCAGGCTGTTTTCCGTCGGGCAGCGTTTTCATGCCCTTTACCACCATGCCGTATACCGATCCGGGAAGCTGCTCCTCGGGCAACGTGCAGGTGCCCATCAATCCGGCCTCGGCCGGGCTTCTGAATTTCATCCCGCTCCCGACTCCGGGCCTCGCCGGTCTCCCGGCACAGAATTACTTGCTGCAATCCACCACGCCGCTCAATGCCGACACGGTGAGTACTCACGTGCTGCATACGCTCAACGCGAAATGGAACGTCAACGGCGGCTACAACCTGAATTCGCGGCGCACCAACACGCTCAGCAATTTCGCCGGCATCGGCGGCCACCAGTCCACGCTCAATCAGAGCGTACAGCTCGGCCTCTCGCACAATTGGTCGCCGCGTCTGGTCGAGAATACGTCGCTCACCTGGAGTCGTAGCCGCATCCAGCTGCTGAGCTTTAATTCGTTCGGCACCAACATCGACGAGGCGCTCGGCATCGGCGGCGTGAATCCGGAGCCGATTGACTTCGGCATTCCGATCATCAGCATCACCGATTTTTCCGGCATCAACGATCCCGTTCCTTCCTTGGTGCGGAATCAAACGCTGCGTCTGGCCGACAGCCTCACCTGGACGCGCAGCAAACACACCATGACCTTCGGCGCGGAGGTGCGCCGCATCGACCTCAACACCCAGTCCAACCCCAATCCGCGCGGCGGCTTCGTTTTCACGGGCATCGCCACGGGCAACGACTTCGCCGATTTTCTCGAGGGCCTGCCGTTCAACTCGACCGAACAGTTCGGCAACCCGAATCTCTATCTCCGCAGCTGGGGGTTCGCTACCTACGCCCAGGACGATTTCCGCGTCACGAAAACCTTCACCGTTCAGTTCGGCCTGCGGTATGAATTCGCGACGCCCCCGATTGAGCTCAACAACAACCTGGTCAATCTCGACGTCACCGACCCCTCGAGCGTCCTGCATGTCGGCCGGGTCGACAGCCTGAGCGCTCCGGGCCTGCCTCGCGCCCTGATCCACGGCAACTACGGCAACCTCGAACCCCGCTTCGGTTTCGCCTGGCAGCCGAAATTCATCAAGAAAAGGACCGTCATGCGAGGCGGCTTTTCGATCTTTTACAACGAATCGATCTACAACACGCTCGCCCGCGAGCTCGCTTTCCAGGCGCCGGTCGATACCGTGCAGACTCTCACGACCACCTCCACCGCTCCGCTCACGCTCGAGAACGGCTTCACGGGCGGCTCTTCGACCGGCATCGCCGTTCCCAACACCGAAGCGGTCGATCCGAACTACAAAAATCCCTACGCGCAAATCTGGAATCTGGGCACCGAAACGTCCCTCACGCAGAACTGGATTCTCGATCTTACCTACACGGGAACCAAGGGCACCGACCTCGACATCCTCCGCGCGCCCAACCGCGCGCCGCTCGGCACGCCCTCCGACGACATTCAGGCCATGCGCATTGATCCATTCGCGACGGGTTTTACGTACGATCAGTCGGGAGCCAATTCGATTTACAACGCGCTGCAGGTCCGCCTCGTCCACCGTTTCACGCACGGCATGCAGATTCAGGCCATGTACACCTATGGGAAATCGCTCGACGATTCAAGCTCCGTCAACGGCGCCGGCGGTGGTGGAACCGTCGAGCAGCAGGATGGCAACCTTCACGGCGAATACGGCCTTTCCACCTTTGACATTCGTCACCAGATTCGCGGGCTCTGGATGTGGGAGCTTCCGGCGGGCGAGCGCTACCGCTACTTCAATCATGGCTGGGCCGAAAAACTATTCGGCGATTGGCGGCTTCAGAACATCATTACCTGGCAGACCGGCACGCCGTACACCGTCCTGCTGGGCGGCGTCGCGTCCGACAACGGCACCGGAGCGAATTTCTCGCTGCGCCCGAATTTGATCGGCGATCCGAACCTCAGCATCTGCGGCGGCTCGCCTTCGCATTTTTTTAACTTGAACGTTCCGCAGGTCTTTCGTCTTCCCACGGACGCGAGCGGGAACCTGGCGTATGGCGACGAGCCGCGCGGCGCCGTCGAAGGGCCCTGCGTGTTCAACTGGAACATGTCACTCGCGAAAACGTTTCGCTTCGGACGCGATCGCCGGCACAACCTCAACCTCAGCTGGCAGATCACGAACCTGACCAACACGCCTTCGTTCAACGGTCTCGGCATCACGCTTCCGTGCTCCAACACCGAGGGAGGCGCCACGAGTGGCGGTACAGCGGCAGGAATCGTCTGCGGCGTCTCGACCAGTTCGACCAGTGCGGGCTCCCTTTTCGGCCGCGTCACCGGCGCCGGCGCCATGCGCGCCATGGCCGCCCAAGCGAGGTTCAATTGGTAGCCCCCGGCACCGCCGCTCGAACCATCGGCAGGGTCGAGTCGAGGGCTCGATCGATCGTGCCCGCCACGGACGCCGAGGGGACGCGAAAAGGATTCACCGGTCGTAGCGCCGTGAGCCTAACGTGTCGGGTACCGCGTGCCGGGAACTCGGCGCGCAAAACGGGAAAGCCCGGAGGGACGGTATGATCGGCCCGCAACCGGTTCGACCACGAATACAGGAGGTAAGCGAGCCCGGCCGGCCTGCTCTCCGGCTCTGTCGCACTCGACTGCTCCCGAAATTTGAACAATTTCTAAGCCCGTCGATACACACGGTCGAGGCTCGCCCTGCTCGTCCGCAAAGCGCGGTTCTAGCTGCCCGACGGCTGCTGGCGATGGCCCTCGCGGGTGCGATGGCATTTGCTCCCGTTTCCACCTCCGCGCAATCGGCCCCTTCGCCCGCGCCGGCGCAACCGCCGCAGGCAGACGCGCCACAACGCACTCTGCCTCAGAATCCGACGTTCGTGCTGCGCGCCCAATCCAACGTCGTGCGCATCGACGTGGAAGTCACCGACGGTTCCGGCAAGCCCATCAAAGGTCTGCGCGCCGATCAATTCCAGGTTAGCGATGACGGCAAAGCCCAGAGAATTTCGAGCTTCAGCTACTCGGACATCGAAAAAGTCGAAACCGCGCCGGAGGAAGGCGCCAAGCCCATCGTCGTACCCGTCGACAACGAAGGTCCGGGCGCCACGGAAGCCGTCACGGATACCGTCCGCGACCGCCGCATGATCGTCCTGTTCTTCGATATGACCTCGATGGAGCCCGACGACATCCAGCGCGCCCACTCCGCCGCGCAGAAATTCCTCAAGCAGCAGATGACGCCCGCCGATCTGGTTTCTGTGGTCACGTTCACCACACGGATATCCGTGCTCGCCAATTTCACAAACGACAAGATCGTCCTCGACAAAGCCATTTCGCACATCATTCCCGGCGCTGCTTCGCAGATCGACAATCCGCTCTACGCCGCCGCGGAAAATGGCGAATACGACGTGCAGCAATACACCGGCGACGCCTACGCGCCGGACGAAACTGAATTCAACGTTTTCAACACCGATCAAAAACTCGCGGCTGTCGAAGGCCTCGTCAATGTCCTGTCCACCATCCCTGGACGCAAAGCTGTGGTCGAATTCACGGGAGGAATCACCCAGACGGGGGAAGAGAATCGCGCCGAGCTTCGCGCCGCCACCGACGCAGCCAATCGCGCCGATGTCTCCATCTATTCCATCGATGCGCGCGGCATGTTCGCCACGCCGCCCGGCGGCGACGTCACCACCAACGCCGGCACCGGCACGTCCATGTTCAGCGGCGCCGCGGTGTATCACCAGACCGACCAGCGTGAAGATTCCCGCGATACGCTCGCCACGCTTTCCACCGACACCGGCGGCAAGGCGTTTTTCGATCTCGGCGATCTGGCCGACGCGTTCCCCACCATCCAGAAGGATTACAGCGGCTACTATCTGATCGGCTACGATCTGCCGGCCGACGTGAAGCGCGACGGCACCTGGCACGCCATCCGCGTGAAGGTGAACGCGCCGGGAGCGCACGTCCACTACCGCAGCGGATACTACGCCCCGCGGGATTTCCAGCACCTGGAAAAGGAAGACCGCGACCAGCAGCTCGCCGACGCCATGCGCTCGGAAAGCCCCGAAGTCGATCTGCCGGTCGCCGTCGAAACGGCGATGTTCCGCCTCAACGATCAGCAGGTGTACGTCCCGATTTCGGCGAAGCTATCGTCCGCGGCGCTGGATTGGGCGAAAAAACACGACCGTCACGAAGCCGCATTCGATTTCGCTGCCGAGGTTCTGGCCGTTCCGTCAGGGCAGAGCGTCGCGCAGCTGCGCGATACGATCACCGTGCATCTGGACGAAGAGAAATTCCAGCAAGTGAACCGCAGCAATCTGGTCTATCAAGGCGGCGTAGTTCTCGCGCCCGGCAACTATCGCCTGAAATTTCTCGCTCGCGAAAACGAATCAGGGAAAATCGGAACGTTTGAACAGGCGCTCGTCGTGCCGCAGCGTCCTGCCGCGCGCATGTCGCTCAGCTCCGTCCTGCTATCGAGCCAGCTCGTGCCCGTGGTCGCAAAATCCACACAAGTGCAGACCCGCGGGCAGGGAATTCGCGCGCAAAACGTGGTCTCTCCGCTCGAATTGGAAGGACAGAAAATCGTCCCCAGCGTGACGCGGTTCTTCACCCAGCAACAGACACTGTATGTTTTCTTCCAGGCCTACTACCCGGAGAGAACGGATAAATCCGAGCCACTCGATCCGGCCACGCTGCGCGCCGGACTCGTGTTTTTCCGCGGCGGCGTGCAGCTCAACGCCACGCCGCTGCTTCCGCCTACGACCGTTGACGCGAAAACGCGCACCGCTTCCTACCGCATCAGCCTCCCGCTCGCGAAGTTGCCTTCCGGGCACTACACCGTGCAGGCCGTGGCCATCGCCGCCGGCACTCAGCAATCGGCCTTCGGCCGCGCCTACCTGGCGCTCGAACAGGCCCCCGCGGCCACGGCCGCTCCGGATTCCCTCCCTTCGAAACCCGTCACTCAGTAGCGCGTAAAATGAGAACGGCGGCTCCGATTTCTCGAAGCCGCCGCAATTCACTGGACAAGATGTCTGGAATTTACTTCTTGTCCTTATCCTTGTCGTCTTTCTTTTCTTCTTTTTGCGGCTGCCGCTCCTGTTTCTGCTCCGGTTTCGGTTCCGGTTTTGCCTGTGGCTGGTTCTGATTCAGCGGCGGGTGGACGTCGTAATCCTCGTCGCGCGCTTTGGCTGGAGGAGCGTAACGCATCGACTGGTTGTTGTTCACCGTACCGGTGGTCTGGCCTCGATTGGTGTTGCTGTTGGCTGCGGCGTTTGCAGGCGGCGTGAACGGACGGAATCCGTCGCGCGAAGCTGGCTGGCTCTGCTGGGCGTCGTTGTTAACCGCGCCGTTCGGCACGCTCGCGCCGCGATGGTTGTTGTCTGCGGTGCCCGCCGGCGGCATGTTGACCGAGCCCGTGTTGTGATTCGAGATGGCGGTCGCGCGATCGTTATTGTTGAAGCTCTGGAAGCCTGGGCGATTCGTGGGCTGCGGAGCCGGACGCGAGACGGCCGGAGTCAAGCGCGCGACCACAGGCCGCTGTGAGAACGCGACCTTGGGCCGGGCGTTGGACGCCTTCGCGGTCGCGGACACGTAGCTCGATCGCGTGGGTGCCAGCGGCGCGCTGTCAACGACGCGCGCGCTCTGAATCTGTTCGGCCGACACCGGAACGGTTGCGCCCGCTACGGGCCGCGCGTTCACGAACGTGTCGCGCGAGACGGCCGTGACGGCAACCTGATTGCGCGCATAGGTGTAGTTGTTCACCACCGTCGTATTGTGGTTCACGTATACGTTCGTGTAAACGTTGGTGACATCGGTCACCCTCACGATGCGCGTGTTCGTCACGTTGATATTCGTGAAGTAGCGCGGGCTCACGTGATACGCGGGAACGAACACGTCCCGAGGGCCAAGGGGAAACCACGCCACCCCGGCCGGTCCGCCGCCGAACGCGACCGATACGCCGAAGCCGCCTCCGCCGACGAAGCCGACGAGGGCGGGCGCGTATACCGGCCGCACCACGATGGGTCCGGGAACCCAGCCCCAATATCCGCCGGCGAACGCCCAGCGCCCGTAGTGGAACGGCGCGAAGCCCCACGGCTCGGCGTCAACCCAGGTCCAGCCCCACGGCGCGACATACACCCAGTGCCCGACTTGATAGGGAGCCCAGCCGGCGGCGACGCCATTCGGCACCCACACGGCGCCATAGTCCGGATCATTGTGCCAGGCGCCATAGTCGTCCAGATCGTAGTAGCCGTCGACATCGCGCGAGACGTATCTGGCGGAAAGCGAAGCGTTTTCCCGCTGATCGCGCGACTGACACCAGTTTTCGAAATCGTCGTAGCCCGGCGCGTCCGCCGCGTCGTAGGAAATATCGTCGGTACCGTGGAAGGTGTACATCTGTCCGGCGACGAGATCCCATGTCTGTCCGCCGCCGGTGACTTCACCCTCGCCTTCGCGAATGGTGATCACGGTCGACCCGCCATCCGGATCGGTGGCGATGCGATATTCGCCGCCGCGTGCGAGCGTGAACGCGAGATTGGGCGTATCGATTTCAAACGCATCGCCCGGAGAAAGCCTGCGCACGTGAACTTCCACCACGCCCTGGGCGAGCTGTATCTGCGCGGTGCGATCGTCGAGCGTGAGAAACGAAACGCCGGTCTGGCTCGACATGCGGATCGCCGTGCTGCCGATGTGGACTTCACCGCGCGAATCTTCATCGACCCAGAGGTTATCGCCGGTGGTGAGCGGGCGATTGGGATCGGCCTCAACCCAGTCGGTGTCGCCGGCAACCTGATAGGACACGGAGCCTTGAATGAAATTCAGCCGACCCACGCGGCCCGGAGGATCCTCCTGCGATGGGTCCTGGGCCAGCGCCGGATTCGGCAGCCATGCGGACAGTCCAGCGACGAAAAGGGAAATGACAAAGAGTGGGACGAATCTCCTGCTGGGCACGGGTGCACTCATGCGATTTCTCCCGTGCTGCGCCGGTGACGGGTGGCTGGGGTGAGTTCGAGGAAGAGCTTACCGGCCATCAACCAGGTTAGCCATAGGTAGACGCGAAGATTCGACATGTTGCCCTCCTGCTCGTAGAAGACCATGGCACGAAGCTTGTTTTCTCCGTGTTCGCGCCGCAGTTCGCAAAATCCGCTCATCGTCGTCCTTTTCTGAGACCGTTCGAAGTGCTCTGGTTCGTGCTGATGCGCCGCGGCCCCGATTGCTCGGGGCCGCGATTAAAAGCTAACGAAAATATCTAGAGCTCATTTCAAAACCCTTCGTAAGGTAATCATGAAACAGGCGATATGAAAGAAAGCTTCGTAAATCGTGATCGAGCGATCGTAGCGGACAACCAGTCGGCGGAAGTTACCGAGCCAGGCGAA
>JBAVUW010000020.1:0-3441 GCA_049696975.1 Candidatus Acidiferrales bacterium
GCTCAGCGGCCCGCCGGCGCGAGCCGGTCAAGTCCGTCGCCAAGCGGCTGGGCCGCACCACCGCGGCCACGCAGCAGAAGGCCATGCGGATGGGCTGGCAGTTTCGGCAGACGGTGTAGCTGTGCCGGGAGTTGAAGCGATGAACGCAGCAGTCGACAACACCGCCGAGCTCTCCACGCGTGAGGCGCGCAGACATTTCCTCGGGGGCAGCGATATCGCCGCGATGCTCGGCATCGCGCCGCCCACCTGGTCGCGCAATTCGCCCGTCTCACTGTATTTCTCGAAGACCGAACCGCCCCAGCCCGAGAAGGACGGTCTCAAGGTCAAGCGCCGCGGTCATCGCTGGGAAGCTGTCGTCGGCGAAATGCTCGTCGAATCGCTCGAAGAGAGCGGCCACAAGGTCGAGATTGTCGCGACCAATAAGCGCTACATCGATCCTGACTTCGACTACTTCGCCTGCGAGATCGACTACGAGGTTCGGCTGGACGGGGAATCGGACATTACCAACGTCGAGCTAAAAACCGTCCACCCACTACGCATCGGAGATTGGGGCGAGGAGGGGACCGACGAGAGCCCGGTCTGGTACACCGCGCAGGCGATGTGGGGACTCGGGATCACGCGCCGGCGCCGCTGCCTGGTGGCGCCGCTCTTCGGCGCCGACGAGATCCGCACCTACTCGGTGGCCGCGGCCGAGGACGTCATCACCGATATCCGCGAAACCGGACGGAAGTTCTGGACCGAGCATGTGCTCGCGCGCGTGCCACCGCCCCCCGGGGGCCTTGTCGATCTGGCTAAACTCTTCCCCAAAGATATAGGTACAACGATCGACGTCACCGACAACATGGAATTTGTCGACGCGGTCGCAGAGCTGCGCGCCGCGGATGCCGACTTCGACTCCGCGAAACTCCGCTGGGACAGCGCCGAAGAGATTGTCAAGCGAATCATGAGCGAAGCGGCGGTCGCCAACATTGGCGGCAAGAAAGCGTGCTCGTGGAAAACACAGGTGGATCGCAGAGTTGACGTCACGCGGCTCAAGCTTGAGCGCCCCGAGATCTACGCCGAGTTCCTGCGCGAGAACCACATCCGCAAATTTCTCTTATCCCGCACGAAGGACAAATAATCGTGTCAACACAGCAGTTAAGAGCCGCCACGGCGGCCGGCAAAGAACCCCGCGGCTTCCTCGAACTGATCGAGGCCATGAAGCCCGAGATCGCACGCGCATTGCCGCGGCACATCAACCCCGAGCGCATGGCGCGTATCGCGGTCACGGAATTTCGCAAGGCTCCCAAGCTCGGAGAGTGCGACGTGCGGTCCGTATTCGGCGCCATCATCACGCTCTCCCAACTCGGGCTCGAGCCCGGAGTGCTGGGGCAGGCCTACCTGGTGCCCTATAAGGACAAATGTACGGCCGTGCCCGGCTGGCAGGGACTCGCGGACCTGGTCGCGCGCGCCGGGCGCGCCTCCGTCTGGACCGGCGCCGTGTTCGAGGGCGATGAGTTCGACTACGCCTTCGGCGATCGCCCGCACATCACTCACCGCCCGAGCGATGAGGACGACGCGCCCGGCCCCGACAAGCTGACATACGTGTACGCGGTGGGCCGCATCAAGGGCGCCGAGTGGCCGGTCATCGACGTCTGGTCGCGCTCGAAGGTCACAAAGCACCGCGATCGTTTCAACAAGGTCGGCAATCAACACTACAGCTTCCAGCACTTCGAGATGTACGCTCGAAAAGTCGTGCTGCTGCAGGTGATCAAGTACATGCCGAAGTCGGTCGAACTGCAGAATGCCGTCAAGCTGGAAGAGGCGAGCGCAGCCGGCCTCACGATCGATCTGAAGCAGGCGGCCGCCGGTTGGGTGCCGAGCACAGACGAGCCGGAAGGCGGCAAACAGCTTCCGACGATTGCGGAAGCGGTCACGCTCGTGCAGTCGACCAAGACCCTCAAGGAGAACGAAGAGGTCTATCAGGGCATTCTCAACTCCTTCGCCGCGCTCAATCAGAAGCTGCCGGTGGAGATTGAGGGCGCCTATACCGACCATAAAACGGCGCTTGAGCAGAAGCTTTAACGAGCAAGTCCGACGGCGCTGTGGAAAGTAGACACAGGACTGAAGCGCTAGTGGTGCCTCACATGCCGCGTGAACCGAAAAGGCGGAATCGGGATTGTGTCCCGGGTGCGCCGTCAGCCTCCGGGGAGCATGCCTCCGTGTGGGTTCCGGTGGCGGCCGTGTTGACGAGCATGGCTGCAATCAAGGGTGAGGAAGCCGGGATAACGTCCGGCCCGTCGGATTTATTGAGAGGAAAGAGACCATGCGCCTGACCAATCTCTGCGTCGAGAACTTCAAGCGGATCGTCGCCATTGAGATCACGCCCGCGCCAGGCGTCACGGAAATATCCGGGGCAAATGGGGCTGGTAAAAGTTCTACCTTAGATGCGATCGCCGTCTGGATCGACGGCCTTAAGGTCGCGCCCGCCGAGCCGATCAGGAAGGGCGCCGAACATAACTCCTACGCCGAACTTCAGAAGCTCGCTATTGAGTTCAGTGTGGACATATACCTGGAAACCGTTAGGGCCATCGGCAAGGATGCGATCGTGTTGAGTGACGGGGAGCTCGCGTCGGAGGCCGCCACGGCTCATGAGGAGAGCGAGGCCGCCGCGTGACCGCGATCCTGCTCGATACCGAAACGACCGGCATCGACGAGCCCGACGTCATCGAGCTGGCATGGCTGCCGCTCGTTACCAGATTTGAGCCCTCGTCGGCGTCACTCCTTATCCCGGGGCTACCGCACGATCTGCCTGGTGGATGGTTCAGGTTCCGGCCGCGCAAGCCCATCACCCTGGGCGCGATGGCGGCGCATCACATCATCGAGGGCGACCTGGTTGATCAACCGGAATGGTCCGGCTCGTGGGAACTGCCAGGCGGCACAGACTACGTTGTCGCGCATAACGTCGATTTCGACCATCGGGCCATCGGCTCGCCCCCGGTGAAGCGGATCTGCACGCTGGCGCTCGCGCGGAAACTCTGGCCGACGCTCGACTCCCATTCCCTCGCGGCGCTGACCTATCACCTCATGCCCCACGCCGAGGCGCGCGAAGCGCTCAAAGGCGCACACAGCGCCATGGTCGACGCGCGCCTGTGCCATAGGCTTCTGGTCGCGGAGCTCGCTCTCATGCCGGCGATCGCCAGCTGGGAGAGGCTGTGGGCGGCTTCGGAAAAGGCGCGGGTCCCCACTCACTTTACCTTCGGTAAGTTCGGCCCACAAAACGGGCAGCCGGGGCGTCCGATCGCCGAGATCCGTCAGATGGATCCGAGTTACATCGATTGGTGTTTGACGAAGTGTGATCAGTGCAAAGACGAGTACTGGCAGCGTGCGCTGCGCGGGGAGGTTGCATGAGAATCTGGTCCAAGTCCCGCCGCTACCGCCACCTCGCGCTCGCCCGTCTGC
>JBAVUW010000021.1:0-11724 GCA_049696975.1 Candidatus Acidiferrales bacterium
GCTGCCGGCGGCTTCGCTTTCGCGTGCGCTGCCAGAGCGTGTTTGTGAGCCGCGCGATGCGCCGCCGCGGCGTCCGCCTTCGCAGCAGCTTGCTGAGGGGATTCGGGCGTGGATTGCGGCGTGCCCTTGCCCGCATGTTTGGCATCCTTCCCGTCGCCGGGCTTGGCCGCGGCCGCAGGTTCCTTGCCTTTGGCCTTCGGCTTCTTTTCCTTTTCTTCCTTTTTCTTCGGCTCGTCTTTGATCCCCGCCAGATTCCGGAGCGCTTTCGTGCGATCCTCCGGCGTGCGCGCCTTCCCACGCAGTTGCATTTCAAAAAGCTGTTCGATGATCTTGTCGAATTTCGGACCGCGCGGCACGCCGAGCGCATCCAGTTCCGCAAAGGGCAGCGCCAAACGGATCGGCCGCCACTTCTGGATGTAGGCGCGGATCTTCGAAAGGGCCTTGGGATTCGGCAGCTCGACTTCGATATACACCAACATCTCCGGCGGCAGGGAAGCCAGGTAGAAATACGCGTCCCGAGCCGAGCTCGTTTTTCGGCCCTTGAGGACCTTCACCACTTTTTGCGCTTCCGGGATCAGGCTGGCGATCTGGTCGATTTCGGCCGAGCGGAATTCCATGTCGCGCAGCGACGCCGCCGATTCGCGCGACTTGAGCCGCCCGAGCAGGTAACCGGTCACGGCGACGTGCATCCGGGGCCGGATCCCGGCTCCCAGATAGTTCGATCGGACGCGCGCCAGCTTGTTCAGGCTGTCGTAATCGGGCCGGCGCTTCTGAAGCTTGGGATGGATCGCCCCGAGCAAGTCGTGCGCTTCCCATTGCTTGAGAGTTGCCGTGGGATTGTCCTCCCGCGACAGCGCGCGGACTTCGTGACCCACCTCCGTGCCTTCGATATTCTCGAAAAGCTTGCGCTCCATGGCGAGCTCGAACCATTCCTGCGTCCGCGATTCCATTTTTGCGCCCATGCGCGCGCAGTAGCGGAGGATGCGCATCAGCCGCACCGGCTGGTTCGTGAAGGCGTGGATTGAAAGCGCACGAATTTCCTGGCGCTCGAGGTCCGCCAGGCCGTTGGTCGGATCGAGCAGCAGGCCTCGCGATTGCGCATTGAGCGAAATCGCGATGGCGTTGAGCGAGAAGTCACGGCGGCGCAGATCGTCCATGATGCCAGCGAATCGATACTCGGGTTTCGCGCCGGGCTTTTCGTACACGTCGTCGCGCGCCGCGGAAATCGACCCGTCGGCATCACCCGCGAAGATCACCTCAAAGTGACGAAGCTTCTCGCTCTCCCACACGACCTTCGCGCCGCCCTTTTCGAGCTCGCGGACGATGCGTACCGGATTGCCCTCGACCGTGAAATCGAGATCGCGAATCGGCTGGCCCGAGATCAGGTCGCGAATGGCGCCGCCCGTCAGGTAAACGTTGATTTCCATCGAGCGCGAAAGTTCCTGCACGCGTTCCAGCGCGGCACGCTGTTCCGGCGAGAGCCTGCTTTCGAGCAAGTACATGTAATCGGGCATGAAGTCGTGCTCCTTCTCGTGTCCCGGCGAATTTTCAGGCGCGCGGGTGATGCGCCCTATAAACTTGCTTCAGCCGCTCCTCGACCACATGCGTGTAGATTTGCGTCGTCGAGATGTCGGAATGTCCCAGCATCATCTGCACCGAGCGCAGATCGGCGCCCCGGTCGAGCAAATGCGTTGCAAAACTGTGGCGCAGCATATGCGGCGTCAGAGCCTTGCGGAGTCCGGCCCTTCGTCCGTATTCCCCGAGCGCCTTCCAGTAGGCGATCCGGTTGAGCGGTCGTCCCGCCTGGTTCAAGAACAGAGAGGGCGAAGACCTCTCACCCAGCAGCTTTGGCCGGCCCGCTTCAAGATAGCGCCGCACGCTCGCCAGCGCCTGGCGCCCGACGGGAACCAGGCGTTCTTTGTTGCCTTTGCCGACGCATCGCAGGCAGCCTTCCTCGGCGTGCAGATCGGCCAGGCGCAGGCCGCACAATTCCGATACGCGCAGGCCGCAGGAATACATCAGCTCGATCATCGCCCGATCGCGCATACCGACCACGGACTTCACATCCGGCTGGGACAGCAGCCGGTCGACCTCGGCAATGCTCAGAAACTCAGGCAAACTCTGGCGGAAGCGGGGAGATTCAATCGTTGCAGCGGGATCATCGGTCACATAGCCTTCCAGCAGTGCAAAGCGAAAAAAATGCCGGATGGTGACCAGATGGCGAGCAACCGACCGGCTGTCGAGACCCTTGCGGTAGAGCGAAGCCAGGAAATCGACCACGTCGCCACGCTGGATGCCCTTCACCGCCAGTTCGCGTGAGGCGACGAAGTCGCCGAATTTGCAGATGTCGCGCCGATATGCCTGCACCGTATTGTCGGAAAGCCCTTTTTCAACGCGGAGGGTGTTCAGGAACGTGCGTATCTGCGATTCCACGCTTATGACCTTCCGTCCCGCTCGGAAATCTTGCCCCGGCCCCGGACCTTGGATCGTGAGCAGCCGAGAAAGGATTGATGACCCTTCTCATGGCTAAGTGTCGAAGAATGTGGCCGATAGCTATGGCGAAGGCTTCGATCGAGACTGGTGTCGGGCGGATGTACCAGGCTGTCGATCGGCGGAACCTCGATGCTAACCCTTTCTACAACAACAACTTGACAAACTCCGCCATAAAGATAACATAGTCTCTGAGAAGTTAGCAACATTCTCCCCGAAAAAGGCCTGCACGACGTGAAGAATCGCGCCCCAGCCTCGACTCTGAAGAAAGTCGTGGTCCTTTTGCTGGACCGCAAGGCGGTTCGAGGCTACCTGAACCCTTCCGGGCTGGGAGATGCGGAGAAAATCGAGGTGTTGACCCTCGACGGGGAGCAGCAATCCCTTCGCCTCGCCGACATCAAGTCCGTTTACTTCGTCCGCGAGTTCAAGGACCCGTTCGAGCCGGAGCGGAAGACCTTCCTGAGCCGGCCGAAGCTTGACGGTTTGTGGGTGCGGCTCCGATTTCGGGATGATGATTCGATGGAAGGCATCGTGGCAAATAACCTGTTGGAGTTACTCGACACCGGCGTGCGACTGACGCCCCCGGACTTGCACGGAAACGTGCTGCACATGTTTATCCCGCGGACGGCCCTGGCGGAAATGAAGGTTTTGGGCGTGGTGGGTGTGGCCCGACGGTCGGCGCGGGCTACGCGGGATATCGGCGCCGTGATCGACGCGCAATCGAAGCTGTTCCGCGAGTAGCCTTCCAGGCCGTCTTCCTGCCGCCGGTGGCGCGTTCTCGCCGTGCCCGGTTGCGGTCATTGAATCCGCAGGATGCGGATCGCCCGCCCCCGGGGCGACGCGCCCGTTCGACATTTGGAAAAATTGCCGAAAAGACATATTGGCTCTTTACGCCCTGCTCCTGTAGCTTATATTGGACTGCAGGACAGAGCCAATGCTCCCTGTACATCTACAGCCGGAAAGCCACATTCCACTCTATGTACAATTGCGCGACCAGTTGCGCGCCCTGGTGCATTCCGGCGAGCTTCGTTCCGGTGATCGGATCCCCGCGAGCCGCGAACTGGCCGGGCAGCTCGGTGTTCACCGGACGACCGTCGCGAACGCCTACGCCGAGCTTGAATCCGAGGGTCTGATCAGCGGGCACGTGGGCCGCGGGACGTATATTTGCGGCGCGCCCGTGAAGCAGTTTTCTCCGCCGCCGCGAACGAATGGCAACGGCGGATCGATGCGCTGGGACGCCGTGTTCGCCGACGACCGCGGTGAAGAAAGCCTGAGCCGGATGATGCCGGATGTCCCTCCGGGCGCGATCGCGTTCACGGTGGCGCGCCCCGACACCGCGCATTTTCCGCTGGAGGAATTCCGGCGCTGCGCCAATGACGTCCTGCGGCGCGAAGGCGGCAAGATTTTACAGCTCGGTTCGAGCGACGGTTACGAGCCGCTGAAACGCGAGCTGATTGAGCAATTTCGCAGTGAGGGATTGAACGTCCGGCCGGAGCAGGTGATCGTGACGGACGGATGCCAGCAGGCCATCGACCTGGTCTGCAAGGCGTTTCTGCGGCCGGGCGATTCCGTGGCCCTGGAAAATCCGGGTTATCCGGGCGCGATCGCCATTCTGGCGGGCGCGCGGGTGCGCGCGCTGCCTGTGAATGTCGAAACCGACCCCTCGCGCAACGGACATATCGGACTCGACATCGACAATCTGGAAGCCGTGCTGCTGCAGAACCGCGTGAAATTCCTGCTGATCACGCCCGACTTTCACAATCCGACCGGAACGGTGCTGCCCGTGGCGGATCGGCGGCGGTTGCTGGAGGTCGCGGCACACTATCAGGTGCCGGTCATCGAGGACGGCATCTATGCGCGGTTGCGCGTACGCGGCAGCGCCGTGCCTTCGCTGAAAATGCTGGATACGACCGGCAGCGTGATTCACATCGACAGCTTTTCAAAGACGGCTTTCCCCGGTTTGCGCGTGGGCTGGTGCATCGGCGCGGAATCCGCGATCGAGCGCCTGCGGCTGGTGAAACAGTCGACCGACCTGCACACCGACCAGCTTTCGCAGGGGACCATGGCCGAATTCATGCGGCGCGGATTTTTCGTGAAGCACCTGGCGAAGATGCGGAAGCTTTATCGCAGCCGGCTGGCGGCGATGGAGGAAGCGCTCGAAAAACACATGCCGGAGGGCACGTCGTGGACGCATCCGGAGGGAGGGATGTCGCTTTGGGTCAATCTGCCTGCCGGATTCGATGCCGGGGAGCTGCTGATTCACGCGCGCGAGCGGGGGATTCTGTTTTTGCCGGGGCGGTACTTCTATTCGCAGCAACCGCGGCCGAATTCGCTGCGGCTGGGATATTCGGCGGTTGACGAGAAGCGCATCACCGCCGGAGTCGAGAAATTGGCGGCGTTGCTTGCGTCGGAGTTGCGCAAGCGGCAGCGCGGCGTACGCGAGGAAGTGCGGGCACGGGTGGCGCTCGTTTAGCCGTGCCGGGGCAGAGCCGGACAAGCCGGGGGAACGCCGGCGCGACATGATACTCACACCGAATCCGGCGAACGGCTGCTTTGGCTGCGGCGGAGCCAACGAACGTGGGATGCAACTGACGTTTGAGCAGGACGATGCGGCGCGGCGGATTCGGGGCATGTTCCGGATCGCTCCGGAATTTCAGGGCGGCCCTGGGTTTGTTCATGGCGGGATCGTCGCCACGCTGCTGGATGAAGTGATGGCGAAGGTGAGCCGGTTTGAGAAGGATTATGCCGTGACCGGATCGCTGAACATCGAATATCTGAAACCCGTGCCGATTGGCGAGGAATTAAACGTCGAAGGATGGGAGACCCGGCGGGACGGGCGCTTGCGGATGCGAGAGGGCGAGATCCGGAATTCGTCGGGCGTTTTGTTGGCGCGAGGAACCGGGAAATTCGTGGAAGTGGACCCGGAGAAATTTCGAGCGAGGGTGAAGGAAGGCGCGGACCGGGAGAAGTAAGTTCGAAAGGGGAGAGACCATGGAGCTAATGAACAACAATTTGTGGCGGGTGAAAGTCGGGCTGGCGGAGATGCTCAAGGGCGGCGTGATCATGGACGTGACGAACGCGGAACAGGCCAAGATCGCCGAGGACGCCGGCGCCTGCTCGGTGATGGCGCTGGAGCGCGTGCCGAGCGACATCCGCAAGGAAGGCGGAGTGGCGCGTATGGCGGCGCCGCGCGTGATTCGCGAGATCATGGATACCGTGTCGATTCCGGTGATGGCCAAGGTGCGCATCGGACACTTTGCCGAGGCGCAAGTGCTGGAAGCGCTGGAGGTGGACTACATCGATGAGAGCGAAGTGCTCACACCGGCCGATGAAGAGCACCACGTGTGGAAGCACGGGTTCAAAGTGCCGTTCGTTTGCGGCGCGCGGAATCTGGGTGAGGCGCTGCGCCGGATCGCCGAGGGCGCGGCGATGATTCGCACGAAGGGCGAGGCCGGCTCGGGAAATATCGTGGAGGCGGTGCGGCACATGCGCGCGATCGTCGGCACGATGAAGAAGCTGACGACGCTGGGCGAGCAGGAACTGGTGCACGAAGCGAAGGAACTGGGTGCACCGTTTGAGCTGGTCGCGTGGGTGGCCAAGCATGGGAAGTTGCCGGTGCCGAATTTTTCGGCCGGCGGCATTGCGACACCCGCGGACGCGGCGCTGGTGATGCAGCTCGGTGCGGAATCGGTGTTTGTCGGCTCCGGGATTTTCAAGTCGAGCGATCCGGCGAAGCGGGCGCGGGCGATCGTGAAGGCCACGACGCATTACCGGGACGCCAAGGTCGTTCTCGAAGCCTCCGAAGAGCTGGGGGAAGCGATGAAGGGGCTCGATGTGCGGCAGATGGAGGAGAAAGATCTGCTGCAGACGCGGGGCTGGTAGGAGCGGTCACTCGAGGCTGGCCGCCTTTTTCTGATGAACATTGGGATACTGGCGATTCAGGGAGACTATGCGGCGCATGCCGCGGCGCTCAATCGGTTGGGCGCTTCGCATACGTTTGTGCGGACTCCCCCGGACTTGGCCGGCGTCGATGGTGTGATTCTGCCCGGGGGTGAAAGCACCACTCATTTGAAGGTGTTGAAGGAAGAAGGCCTGTTCCACGGGCTGACGGATTTCGCGGCGAAGGGCGGGGCGTTGTTCGGAACGTGCGCCGGGGCGATTCTGCTGGCGCGTGAGGTGCATGGCCCTCCCCAGGAATCCCTGGGGCTATTGGACATCCTGGTGTTGCGGAATGGATACGGGCGGCAGCTGGCGAGCGACGTTCACATGGGTAAGACCAGGCTGCGCAAAGAGCCCGTGGAGATGGTTTTTATTCGCGCGCCGATCATCGAATCGATCGGGCAGGGCATTGAGGTTTTGGCCGAGGATGCCGGGCATCCGGTGCTCGTACAGAGCGGGCGGGTGATGGCTTCGACCTTCCATCCGGAGTTGACCGAGGATTCGACGGTGCATGAGCACTTTCTCCTGATGGTGAAATCGCTGTCGTGAGTCGGCGGTCTGCGAAGTACCTCGCAATCGAACCCCTCGAATATTGTCTCGAGCAAATAGCCCGGTGATACACTGCGCGCGCCGATGAGCGCGAGCGCAGCCCCATCCCGTCGCGGAAACTCGCAAGTCGACGACAGTTCGCTGCTTGGAAGCTGGCTGCGGGTGCTGTTCGTGTGGGCGGCTCTGGCTTTTGTCGTGTGCGCGATCGTATTGGTGCCAAGCATGCTGCGAGCCTACGCGGTCCTGCGGCATTTTGCCGACGCGAACGCCAGCGGGCCGTTGCTGCGATTTGAAACCCATCCCGTAAGGACCGAAGACGTCTCGATTCCAACTCCCGATGGGTCACTGCGCGCGCGGATTTACATTCCCATCGGCGTGAAACATCCCCGGGGAATGGTGGCGGTGCACGGGATTCACCATCTGGGAATGGACGAGCCGCGGCTCGTGAATTTTGCGCGCGCCGTCGCCGGGAGCGGTCTGGAAGTGCTGACGCCGCAGATCGATTCGCTGGCGGATTATCATGTCGACAAGGATTCGATCCCCCTGATCGGCGAATCCTCGGCGTGGCTGGACGACCGTCTCGGCGATCACAAGGTGACGGTGACGGGAATTAGCTTCGCGGGCGGACTCTCGCTGATGGCGGCCGTGAATGCGCCGTATGCGGCGCACATGCGCGCACTCGTGTTGATGGGGGCGTATGACGATCTCGCGCGCGTTTCGCGGTTTCTGGCGACGGGCGTGCAGGAGTTGCCCGACGGGACGAGCGAGCCGCATCCGGCGCATGATTACGGAGCGTCGGTTTTCGTCTACGCGCACCTCGGCCAGTTTTTTCCGGCCGGGGATCTGGATGCAGCGCACGAGGCGCTGCGGGATTGGCTTTGGGAAGAGCCAGACGAGGCGAAAGTGGCGATCCAGAGGTTGAGTCCGCCGTCGCGGCAGACCATGGACGCGCTGCTCGATCGCCGCATCGATGAGATTCGGCCGCGGATTCTCACTGCGATTGAGGCGGACGAAACTGAGCTGGCGGCGATTTCTCCGCACGGGCGCATGGACGGGTTGCGCGTCCCGGTTTACATCCTGCACGGCTCAGGCGACAACATCATTCCTCCGGCGGAGAGTTTGTGGCTGGCGAAGGATATTCCGCGCGCTGAGGTGCGGGATTTGTTGATCACGAAGGCGTTCTCTCACGTGGATCCGGAGAAGGACGCGACGCTCGGCGAGCAATGGAAACTCGTGAAGTTTGTGGGTGACGTCCTGCGCGCGACGATTTGAGCGGGTTCGCCGCACGAGAGTAAGGGCTCTTGCCTGCAGGCGGCGGCTCGGGAACCGGTGTCGAATCGCGCCCGTGCGGCCCGCTTGGCGGTAGAACGGTTCCCGGAGGGCGGTGCTGCTAGTCGTAGTATTCGGCGCCGAGATGCGTGATCAGGTCTTCGCCTTTCATCCAGCGCAGGGTGTTTTTGAGTTTCATCGACTGGATGAAAAGGTCGTGTTCGGGATACAGCTCGCGGGCGCACATCGGCGACTTGAAATAGAAGCTGAGCCATTCCTGGATGCCGCGCATGCCCGCGCGTTTGGCCAGATCGAAAAACAGCGCGAGATCGAGAACGATCGGCGCGGCCAGGATCGAATCGCGGCACAGGAAATCGACCTTGATCTGCATGGGGTAGCCCAGCCAGCCGAAAATGTCGATGTTGTCCCAGCCTTCTTTGTTGTCGCCGCGAGGCGGATAGTAGTTGATGCGGACCTTGTGGTGAATCTTCTTGTAGAGGTCTGGATAGATACTGGGCTGAAGAATATATTCCAGCGCGCCGAGCTTGGACTCTTCCTTGGTCTTGAAGGAGCCGGGATCGTCGAGCACTTCGCCGTCGCGATTGCCCAGAATATTGGTTGAGAACCACCCGTTGAGGCCGAGCATGCGAGCCTTGAAGGCGGGCGCGAGGACGGTCTTCATGAGCGTCTGCCCGGTCTTAAAATCCTTTCCGCCGATCGGCACGTTTTTCGACTTCGCAAATTCCTCGAGCGCGGGAATATCGACGGTGAGGTTCGGCGCGCCATTGGCGAACGGCACGCCTTCGCTGATCGCGGCCCAGGCGTAGAGCATGGACGGCGCGATGGCCGGATGATTCGCTTTCATCGCGGTCTCAAAGGAGTCCAGGTCCTGGTGCACTGCCTCCGGCTTCAGGAAAACTTCGGTCGAGGCGCACCAGACCATCACCAGGCGGTCGAGCCTGTTCTTCTTCTTGAAGTCGCGGATGTCTTCGCGGAGCTGCTCGGCGAGATCGAATTTCGTCTTGCCCTTCTTGACGTTGGTGCCCTGCAGATTCTTGACGTAGGTTTGATCGAAGGCTGCCTTCATCGGCTTGATCGACTTGAGGAATTTCTGAACCTTGTCGAGGTCTTTCGATTCGAGCACGCCGGCTTTCAGCGCGGCTTGATAGGCATCGTCGGGAAACACGTCCCATCCGCCGAAGACGAGATCGTCGAGCTCGGCGAGGGGAACGAAATCCTTGATTTTCGGCACCCGGCCTTCGGTGCGCTTGCCCAGGCGGATCGTCCCGAGCTGGGTAAGCGAGCCAACAGGGACGGATTCACCGCGGCGCACGAGCTCGACTCCCGCCATGAACGTGGTGCTGACGGCGCCCATGCCGGGCGTCAGCACACCGAGTTTTCCTTTTGGCGGAGCGATACTTGCAGGCCTGCGCATTCCTTTTCCCCCTTGGTCGTTGAAGTCGTATTGCCGGTTTTTCTTGAGCGAGGCCGCAGGAAATCGGGGCGGCACTCGTACGCGCGCGCTAAACCTTGAGCGCCGCGCCGGATGGACCGAAGAAAAGCATGATGCGGCATCCGTGAGGCATTTGCAAATCGAATCCGGCACACGGACAGGACGCCGGTTAGAAGATCGGGAGAATCGGCGGTACAATTCAAGTGGTGGGGATATCGATGGCCAAGGAACGAAGTTCGAGTTCGCTCGTGTCGCTGGTTACCGCGGCCGCGGGCGTGGGATTTCGCCGCGCCTACGAGCAGGTGAAGATCGACGAACGGAAATATCTGCGCCAGGTCCGGCGCGCGCACCGGTTGCCGATCGTCGCCTGGGACGAGATGTTTGATCTGGGGCCCGAAGTCGTCGACCCGATCGCAGCGGGCGCGATCAAATCGGCATCGCGCATGGCGGCGATGGAAGGCGCGGGGCTCGGGCTGGGAGGATTCTTGACCCTGGTGCCCGACATGGGGATCCTGGCGGCCATCACCATGCGGATGCTGCAAAAGCTCAGTCTGCTGTATGGATTTGAATACGCGACCGAAGAAGAGACGGTTGATCTGTGGATTGCAGCGGCCAGTGCCGCCGGTCTGGATATGGGCCGGGATTTCTTGGAGAAGCAGGCCGTGGAGCGGCTGGTTCCGCGTATCATCGACCGGATTGCCGTGCGCGTGGGCGCCGAAGTCGCGGAGAAGTGGGCCGGGCGAATCGTGCCCGTGCTGAGCGCCGGAGCGGCTGGTGCGCTGAATTACTATTTTGTGCGAGGGTGGGGCCGCCGGGCCCAAAAGCACTTTAGGGCGCGGCACCTTGCCGTGCTGGCGCAGGCTGCGCGGCGCGCACGATCGCGCACGCTGCCTTCACCGACTGCCTTGTTGCCTTCCCGTGTTTAGTCCGTTGTCCCGATTTCCGTGGTGGCAGCCGCGAGCTACGTGACGGACGGAACGCTCTTCGGTGCCACCGAACGGCGGCGAAACGCGACACCGAGGATCGCGGTCAGCCCTGCAAACAGCAGAACGATGGAGCTCGGCTCGGGGACTTCGTTCGTGCCCGATACTTTCATCTCGTAAGGGCCGTTGTCGTCGGGAAATACGAACCACGCATCGCCCCCCTGAAAATTCGCCAGGAACTCTCCTGCGACGCCCGTACCCGATGTGTCGAACGACCAATCCCAGTTGGCGCTGTTATCGTCCGACGTGAGCTCGATCCAATACCGTGTGTCCGGCGACAGGACATAGGACGTCGAAAGAGCGTAGAAACCGGGCGTGGCCGAAAGGCCCGCTTCACTGATCGAGCCGATTTCCTCGAGGATCGATCCCGGCGTGGTGGCGGAATCGCTGACCAGAAATGCCGTCGTGCTTCCCGCCGAAGGAGTTCCGGTCAGGGCGACCGTCAGCGACGTGAGGTCGAACGCGCTTGATCCGGTTGAGAAAGAATCCGCGAGCGGTCCCCACGAGTTGCCGGTCGAATCGCCTCCGCTCGGCGCTGCGCCCAGATTGTCAAAGAGACTGTCCGCCCTACCTGCGCCGACGAACACCAGACCGACGAGAGCAACCAGCAGAAACGCTCTTTTCGCGATAGCCACAAACCACCCCCCGGCGTGGACGCCGAAACCGCGCAGCCCACATCCCGGGTGGGGCAAGTTCATTGCCAAAGCAGTGCCCCCGCGCGGAGCGTCCAGCGAGACCCGGTTCCGGGAATCGCCTTTCATTCGCAATCGGTTAACCACGAGCAAGAGATCCCACTCGGTCGATGCGCCGGTGCAAGACCCTCTACAGAGTTCGTCGATATCGGAATTAGGAAAAGGAATCGTGTTTTTCGTACAAAGTTTACCGTCAAATACTACTCACGCAGTGGACCGGAGACTAGAACCTGTTTCAAAACTGGGTACAAAGTGATGAAGGAATGATGGTTAGTTTGTCGAAAACGCGAGATAAATTCGGGCAGCAGCGCCAAGGGAGGACCAATGGCGCGATACGGTCGACTGCTGA
>JBAVUW010000022.1:0-34421 GCA_049696975.1 Candidatus Acidiferrales bacterium
ATGTCGCCGCGTGCGGTTCGCCCACGGCGAGCCCGCCGATCGCGTATCCGGGAAAATCCAGATCGACCAGCGCGTCCGCGTGTGCGCGGCGAAGCGCAGCCTGGGTCCCGCCCTGCACAATTCCGAACAGCATTTGTTTCGTCCGATCACCGTGCCGCGCAAAATAATCGCGGGAGCGGCGGGCCCAGTCCAGCGTGCGGGCGGCGGCTTCCTGAGCGCGCGATTCCTCCGACGGCGTCTCGATGCATTCGTCGAGAACCATCATGATGTCGGAGCCGAGCGCGATCTGAATCTCCGCGGATTTCTCCGGCGAAAGAAAATGCTCCGAGCCGTCCAGATGCGAGCGGAAGGTGACGCCTTCGTCGGCCACTTTGCGCAGACTGCTGAGGCTGAACACCTGAAAGCCGCCGGAATCGGTGAGGATCGGCCGCGGCCATGACATGAATTTGTGCAGGCCGCCCATGCCGCGAATCAGCTCGTGGCCTGGCCGCAGATAAAGATGGTAGGTGTTGCCGAGAATGATCTGGGCGTCGAGCTCTTCGAGATCCTTCTGGGTCTGTCCCTTGACCGTCGCCGCCGTGCCGACAGGCATGAATGCCGGCGTTTCAATCACGCCGTGGGGAGTGGTCAGCCGGCCCCGGCGCGCGCCGGTGGGATCGGTGGCAACTACCTCGAAATGAAAACCCATCCGGCGAAGTGTATCAGGAGAACGCCGCCGTCAAGCCGCCCTTGGCGAGCACATAGACGAGCCAGATCGCCACCACCCACGCGAGCGCACCGCCGAATTTCAGTTTCTTGGGGTTCACGGCGCTGAAGCCCAGCGCAAACAGGCAGAGAACCCAGATCGAAAAGATGTCGAGAGAATGGCACATCGCCACCAGCCACTTGGCCGTGCCCGTAGGAAGGAATGCACCCACGTCGGCGGCCAGGGGATTATTGAGGTCCACGTCGGCCGGGTCTTTCAGCAGCACGACCACGATGGCCAGCAATCCGCTCAAGAAAAACGGCAACCAAGCGTGCGCCGTAATCCCCAGCGAAGTTTTGAAATTCACCTTGATGCCCGCGCCCATGCTGAAAACACCCCAGTAAATCAATGCGATGATGAGTACAAGCAGAAAATCCGCGAGGACCACCTCGGGGTAGGCAAAAATCGGCGCGTATTTCAGCTGCAGGTTCAGCGTCTGTTGCTGCTGCTGTTGGGAAAGCTGCTGGAAGCGCGATGAGCTGTCGAGCTGGCGTTGCATGTAGGCGCGCCATGCGTTGGGCCGAGAACCAAACGCGGCGACCACTCCCAGCGTGCAAAGGCACAGCAAGACGGTCGGCACCAGCCAGGTCGGTCGGCGAGCGATCGACGCGAACGTCTCCTGGGGACTGAAAATCACGCCCACGATGCGGGTGAACGGGTTGACGCGTTCCGGTGCTTCCGGCGCTTGCTGCAAAGTGGCGCTAGCCATGGACGCCTCCGCTGGGTGGATGGTGGCCGATTCTACAGTGGACTACGTGCGGGGGCGAAAAATATTACGGCGGCTGAAAAAGAATCGCGCTAGCGCGTGAGGACGCGGGTGATCGTGGGAGATACGAGCTCGTAGCGAACGTTGCGCCAGCGCATGCGGCGCGAGAGCAAGGAGCTGAGGAAATTCCAGGCGAAAAGAAACGGCACGACCGGAGCCAGCGCCGTCCAGACCCAGCTCCATTGCCCCAGTTGCGCTTTCCATTCCGGCAGCATTTCGGTCACCGCGATGGTGCGCAACACTCCTTTGATCACCGCCAGAAACGGCACCACGAAGGCAACCAGCGCCAGATTCATCCACGGATCGCCGCCGGCCATCTGCAGGACGATGACAATGGCGGCGAACGCCAGGGTGATGACGTAGCCCAGGTGCGCGGCCATGCCCATGCCCCAACGCTTCGGCGCGTAGACGCGGGTGATCAGAATCTGCCGGTTCGTGAATTCGAGCAGGCTCGTAGAGGTCCAGGGATGCAAAGTAGCGGCCAGGCATTCGGGGCAAAACACAATGGGCTTTCCGGCCGCCTCCAACGCGTGCGTGAGAGCAAAATCATCGCTGAGCGCCCCTTCCCATGCCTCCAGCACCCCCACGTCAGCAAACGTGCTGCGGCGAATCGCCGTCCCACCGCCCCAGCAGAAGTTTTCGCGCGGGCGCCCCAGCAGGGTGGCCACCGAGGCGTTCCATGCCGAAGCCATGGCGCTGGCGAAGCCTCCGGAGCCGATCGCGCGGCTGGGAATGATCCAGCGATAGGCCGTGGTCGCGCCGAGGCGCGGATCCTGCAGAGGCGCGATGAGTTTTGTCAGCCAGCCTTTCGGCACGCGCACGTCGGAATCGGTGAAGACCATGACTTCGAAATTTTCCGTGAGGCCTTCGACCGCGCGGCGAAGATTGTGAACTTTTTCTCCGCAGTTTTCAGGTGGCCCCGCAATCACGATATGCACGGGCCGGGAGCTCGCGGTCTTCACGCGCTCGACGATTTTCAGGGCCGGATCGAGACTGGTGGCGAGAGTGAAAAAAATCTCGTAATTCGCATACTCAAACCGCGTGAGGGACATCAGATTGTCTTCCAGGCCGGGTTCGGCGCCCTTGCAAGGGCAAATCAGCGCGGCCATCGGCGAATAAAACCCGGCATGAGACGACAAGCGTTCCCGGACCACGCGGAGCCATTCGTATCCGTCCCAGAGCGAATAGAGCCCCAGCGCGATCTCGACTACGACCAAAAGATAGAAGAAGTAGAGCACCGACGCCAGAATACTAGAAGGGCGCCCGGAACGGGGGTTTGCGCTGGCGTTGACTTGCCAGAACAGCACGGGTACACTGCGCCTGTTTTCAACGATCCGCATTCATTCCGTTCCCCGGCATGGTCCCAGTTGACATACCACAGGAGGGTCGATGTCCCCTTCGGCATCTGTTGCGATCAACGAGGCAAAACTTCACGAATTTGTCATGAAGGCCGTGGGCGAAATGGGTGCGGCGATGAATGCGGCGCTCATCATCGTCGGCGACAAACTCGGCCTCTACAAGGGCATGGCCGGCGCGGGACCCCTGACGTCGGCCGAGCTGGCCGAGAAAACGAAAACCGCCGAACGCTATGTTCGCGAATGGCTCTCGGCACAGGCGGCGGGCGGATTTGTCACCTATGACGCCGCCACCGGAAAATTCACGCTGCCGAACGAGCAGGCCATGGCTCTTGCCGACGAGCAAAGCCCGGTGTTTCTGCCGGGATTTTTTCAGATGCTCGGCGCGTGCTTCGTCGATGAGCCCAAGATTTCCGAGGCGTTTCGCACCGGGAAGGGATTTGGCTGGCACGAACACGATCACGCGCTCTTCACCGGCTGCGAGCGCTTCTTCCGTCCGAATTATCGGGCTCACCTGGTGACCGAGTGGATTCCGGCGCTCGGCGACACGATGGCCAAGCTCGAGCAGGGCGCGAAGGTGGCCGACGTCGGCTGCGGGCTCGGCACTTCCACGATCTTGATGGCCCAGGCGTATGAGAAATCGACGTTTGTCGGCTTTGACTATCATCCACGGTCGATCGAGCTGGCGACCGAGGCGGCTGCCAGAGCGGGCGTGGGCGACCGCGTAAAGTTTGAAACCGCCGCGGCCAAGGATTTCCCCGGCACCGGGTATCAACTCGTGACGTTCTTTGATTGCCTGCACGATATGGGTGATCCGGAAGGCGCGGCGAAACACGTGTTGGGGACGCTCGATCGGAATGGCGCGTGGATGATCGTCGAGCCTTTCGCCAACGACAAGCTCGAAGACAATTTGAATCCGATCGGGCGCGTGTATTACGGGGCATCCACGTTTCTTTGCACGCCGGCGTCGCTCTCGCAGGAAGTGGCGCTGGGGCTCGGCGCGCAGGCCGGTCAAGGGCGCCTGACGAACGTGCTGAAGTCAGCGGGGTTCACGCGCGTACGGCGGGCGGCCGAGACGCCATTCAACATCGTCCTCGAAGCTCGGCCGTAGGAGGGATCGGGATTGCTGGGCGGCCACCCTCGCCAGGCCGGCGCACCCCGATCGCCTGTTCAATTGGAGCGGCGCCGAGAAAAGACTTTTCGCAGCACGCGGTCCGCCGCAGCGTCGATTTCCAGTTGGAACCGTCCGGCGGCGCGCCGGGCCTGCTCCATCAGCGAGGGGTCGAGCAGGAGAGCGACGCGATCGACGAACGGCCCCGACGCCGCCGCTCGCCTCACCGGGCGGGAAGGCTCGCGCGCCGAGAGCATTTCGTAGAGTTCCAGGTCGCGCCAGAACTGCTGCGCGTCGTCGTTGTTCCAGGTGAGCGCCTGACCCAGGGCGACAAAAAACTCCTCGCGAAAAAGATCGAGAATCGGGATCGCGAGATCGAGGCCCGCGGAGGCGCGCTTCAGCCTCGCGCGCGCGGCTTTCTTGCCCTTTTTTTTCCCCGACGGCCTCGGCCGCGATCCGCCGCGTACCGTCACGCTGACCTTCAGGCGAGCGGGCAGCGCCGCCTCGATGCGCATCACCGCCGCCAGAATCGATTCGCGGCGAATCATCTGGAGCTGTTCGCGGTAGAACGCCGGCTGGTCGGCGCGCCCCGGACGGCGATTCTCCGCGGCGTACATGTCGAGAAATCGGCCGACCATTTCGTTGCGGTCGAGCGTGGCAAGCAGCATGGCGGCGGCTTCGCGCGCACGAATCACCAGCTCTCGCGGACGATAGGGCATCGGCTAGCTGTACGCGAACCGAAGGCGCGCCGCAACTGAAAATGTTTTTCGCGCGCTCCAAGGAAAAGGCCCGGGCTTTTTGCAGCCTGCCTTGCCGGCAGACAGACGCCCGGGCCTTCGTGGATCGCGAGGAAGCGGATGGCTCCGCGTTGCGAGTGGTGATTAGTGGACCGGTCCGACGGCCGGGCGCTCGGCTCCCAGCGGGCCGGTCGTGGTGGGCCGAACGGGCTTGTCGAACTTGCCCAGCGCGATGTCCAGAGCCTCTTCCACCCGGCGCACGAAGTGGATCTTGATGCCCTCGAGCATCTCCGGTTGCAGATCCTCCTGCACGTTCGGCTCGTTTTCCGACGGCAGAATGACCTCGCGAATCCCGGCGCGTTTCGCTCCCAGCACCTTTTCCTTCACGCCGCCGATCGGCAGCACGATGCCGGAAAGAGAAATCTCGCCCGTCATCGCTACTCCGGGTCGGACGGGACGCCCGGTGAGCAGACTCACCAGCGCCGTCACCATGGCGACGCCCGCGGACGGTCCGTCCTTGGGAATCGCGCCCGAGGGCACATGGATGTGCAGATCGAGCTTCCGAAAGAAGTCCGCGTCGATGCCGTAGCGGTCGGAATTCGACCGAACCCAGCTCAGAGCAGCCTTCATGGATTCCTGCATCACCTCGCCCAGATGGCCCGTCATGGTGAAGCCCTTGCCGCCGCGGGCTTTGCTGGCCTCGATGAAGACGATGTCGCCGCCCACGGGTGTCCAGACCAGTCCGACGGAAACGCCCGCCTGCTTGACGCGTTCCTCCGCCTCTTTTTCCAGGCGGAATTTCGGTACGCCCAGTGCTTCCCTGACCACTTCTGGCGTGACCACGAGCTTGTCCGTCTTGCCTTCGGCCATGCGCCGCGCCTGCTTGCGGACGAGCGTGGCGATCTCGCGTTCGAGACTCCGCACACCCGCCTCGCGCGTGTAGTGATGGATCAAGTCGTGAAGCGACTCGTCCGTGAACTCGATCTGCTCGCCGAGCGTGAGCCCGTGTTCCTTCGTTTGTCGAGGGAGCAGGAACCGCTTCGCGATATGGATCTTCTCTTCTTCCGTGTATCCGGCAAGTTCCAGAATCTCCATGCGGTCGCGCAAGGGCTCGGGAATCGGATCGAGCCAGTTGGCGGTCATCACGAAGATCACCTTCGACAGGTCGAATGGCACGTCGAGATAGTGATCGCGGAACGTCGAGTTCTGCTCCGGATCCAGAACTTCCATCAACGCCGCGGAGGGATCGCCGCGGAAATCGCGGCCGAGCTTGTCGACTTCGTCGAGCATCAGCACCGGGTCCATCGTTTCGGCGCGCTTGATGCCCTGAATGATCTGGCCGGGCAGTGCGCCGATGTACGTCCGGCGGTGGCCGCGGATCTCCGCTTCGTCATGCATGCCGCCGAGCGAGATGCGGACGAATTTGCGGCCCATGGCACGGGCAATCGATTTTCCGAGCGAGGTCTTCCCCACACCGGGAGGTCCGACGAAGCAAAGTATCGGACCCTTCATCCCCGGCTGCAGCTTTTTTACCGCAAAGTAGTCCAGGATGCGCTGCTTGACCTTGTTCAGGTCGAAATGATCCTCGTCCAGAATCTCCTGCGCCTTGGCGATATCCATCTGCTCGTCGCCGGTGCCGGAGGTTTTGTTCCACGGCAGCGCGGTCATCCATTCCAGGTAGGTGCGCGACACCATGTACTCCGCGGAGGCGGGAGTCATTTTCGCCAGCCGCTTGAGTTCGCGTTCGCACTCCTTCTTGGCGTCCGCCGACATTCCGGATTCTTCGACTTTCTTGCGGAGCTCTTCGACCTCCGACTGTCCGTCCTCGGACTCGCCCAGCTCCTTCTGGATCGCTTTCAACTGTTCCCGCAACAGGAATTCACGCTGGCTCTGATTCACCTGTTCCTGCACCTGGTCGTGAATCTTGGTGCGAAGCTCGAGAACTTCCTTCTCCTTGGAGAGCTCACCAGAGAGTGTTTCCAGGCGCTTGCGCACATTAAAGGTTTCCAGCAGCTCCTGCCGCACCATGGTATTGAGTGAAGGCAGGGTCGAGGCGACGAAATCGGCCAGCCTGCCCGGCGTGTCGATGGCCGCGGCTTCGCTTTGCAGATCGTCGGAAAGTTGCGGCGAGCGCGCCACGACTTCGCGGAACAGTTCCTGAACGTTGCGCTCGAGTGCCGTCAGTTCGGCATCGGTCTGGTCGTCGAGATCGGGCTGGCTTTCCACCCGGGCTCGCAGGAACGGCTTCAGTCCGACCACTTCGATCACGCGCAAACGGCCGAGGCCTTCGAGAAATGCGACCACGTTCCCGTTCGGCATGCGCACCATCTTGTGAACCTTGGCAAGTGTGCCGACGCCATGAAGGTCGCTTCCGGCCGGCGATTCGATGCGCGGATCGAGCTGCGCCACGACGCCAAGCAGCTTCTCGGGACCTTCGAGAGACTCCAGAAGCGCGAGAGAGCTCTCCCGGCCGACCGGCAGCGGCATAATCGCGCCGGGGAAAAGGACCGTGTCGCGCACGGGAAGAATGGCGAGCTCCTCGGGTACCACCCGTGTCTGTGTTTTGACCATTGAAGCCCCCTTGGCAACAATAGACGAAAGATATGAAATAAACCTATCCGGCAGCTCGGTCAGCTGTCGAAAGGGTTAGATGCAGGAGAACGAAAGAAAGATTTATCGAATCTTCGCGTAAATCTATAAACGGACCTTAGTGTAGCACACTAAAGGCACAAGTCAAATGCAGTGCACGACGTCTAAATGTAGCTAAGGACATATGCCACAATGCTTTATGCTATTTCGGAGTGGTCTTGAATTCTGCTTGGACGAACTGCAGGGCGGCTTCCCGGGTGGTGACCTTGCCGCTTAGCTGCGCCTCCTCCACCGCTTCCAGGATGGCGTGGAAGGGGGGCCCGGGCTTGTAGCCCATGGCAATCAGGTCGTCGCCGGTGACCAGCCGTGGCGGCCGGACCTGCTCGGGAGGCGTCTCGGCCACAAACCGCCGGACGAGGTCGTAGTTGTCAAGATGGCCGTGGCTTGACGCGCAATCCAGGTGGTGCAGTTCGAGGTGCTCGTCGAACCTGTCGAGACGCACGAAACGTTTTAAGGTGGAAGCCTTCATCTGCCCCACATCCTTGAAGCGCATGTGGTTTGCGACCAGCGCCATGATTTGCGCTGTTTCGTGGTTTGAAAATCGCAGACGGCGGCAAATTTCCTCGGCGATTCGAGCGCCGACTTCGGGGTGCTCGTCAAACCGGATGCGGTCATCGGGACCGGACGGCGGAGTGAAGGTCGGCGGTTTGCCGACGTCGTGCAGCAGGACTCCCCACGCGAGCGTGGGCGAGCAGCCGGCAGGCAAACCGCCGATCATCATCAGCGTGTGCGTCCATACGTCGCCCTCGGGATGGAATTGCGGCGGCTGCTCGACGCCCTTCATTCGCGAAACCTCCGGCAACAGCTCCTCGAGCAGACGCGTCTCGTCCAGCAATTCGAATCCGCGGCGCGCGGCGCCTTCCGTAAGGATTTTCGTAAGCTCGTCGCGCAGACGCTCGGCGGAAACCTCGTGAATATGGGGGGCCAGCCTGACGATGGCCGTGAACGTAGACGCTTCGACCGCGTAGCGAAAGCGCGCGGCAAACCGCACGGCGCGGACCATGCGCAGCTTATCTTCCGTGAAGCGAGCCGCAGGGCGGCCGATGGCGCGAATGATTCCCGCGCTTAAATCCTTGCGCCCTCCGACGAAATCGAGAATCTCGTTCGTCTCGGGATCGAGCAGCAGCGCATTGATCGTGAAATCGCGGCGCTGTACGTCTTCTTCCGGCGAGCTTGCGAAAACGACCTCGTCTGGATGCCGGCCGTCGGAGTAGCCGACGTCGGAGCGAAACGTGGCGACTTCGACTTGGACCGGAGCACCCGCCGCGGATTCGTCCGGAACCTCGTCGAGAACAACAATGACACCGAACCTTGCGCCCACCGCGAGGCTGTGCGGGAAAAGCTGCTGGACACGTTCGGGCGTAGCGTCGGTTGCGACGTCGTAATCGGCGGGCTCGCGTCCCAGCAGGATGTCGCGCACGCATCCGCCCACGAGATAGGCCTGATGGCCCGCTCTACGCAGCGTGCCGCAAATCTGTTCCGCGAATTTGCGAGCGTTCATGCCGACAATTATGTCCAAAAAGCGCCGGCGTTGCTACGAGGTGACGCGAAGCACCAGACACGTGATGTCATCATGCTGGCGCGCCGCTCCGGTAAAGGCATTCACGCCCGCCATGATTCGTTTCAGCATCGCTTCGGAGCTCTCATGCGGCGCGGATTCAATGGAAGCCAGCAGGCGCGATTCGCGGTACTCCTGGTCCGCGTCGTTAATCGCCTCGACCAATCCATCGGTAAAGATGACCAACAAATCACCCGGCTGCAGCTGGACGCGCGCCGAGGCGTAAACGATCGGCTCCTGCGTGAAAGACGGCAGCCCGAACGGCGGTCCTCCGGCGGAAAGCCGCTCGACGGCTCCGGAAACGCGGCGGAGAATCGGGTCGTTGTGTCCGGCGTTTACATAGTGCATCTGGCGAGTCCCGAGATCGATTTCGGCGAGGAAGGCGGTCGTAAAACGCCGCCCGTCGAGGCTGTGCGCGCGGCAGTAGCGGTCGAGACCATCGACGATTTCGCCCAGAGGCACCGGCGTGATCGCCAGCGCGCGCAAACTGGCTTGAAACGTCGCCATCAGCAACGCCGCCGGCACGCTCTTGCCGGCGACATCCGCGACGGCGACCAACAGGGGCCCCATGGCAGCCGATGGCGGCGCAACCGGGCGGAGAAACGCGTCGTAATAGTCTCCGGCGACCGTGTTCTGCGGCCGCGTGGAAAACGCGATATCGATTCCCTCGATCTTCGGGGCGCTTTCGGGCACGAGCCACTGCTGGATTTCGCGCGCGATTTCGAGGTCGCGCTTCATCGTCACGCGATCGGCCAGTTCCACGGCGAGGAGGATGAAAAGGATCGCGACGCCGATCCCGCCCATGTGAAAGCTGGCTCCTTGCTTCTCGCCCCACCGGACGTCCGGCTGGAAGAGCAGGAGAGCGATCGCGACGAGCAGCAGCACGCGGCGAGCGGGCGAAAGCTTCATCAACATGGCCTGGAAGAGCGCCAGGATCGTGCGGAAGATTCTTCGCGGGCCGCGTGCGTTCCCGACCTTCTCCCAATCGACGTCCTTGGCGTAGAGGCGATAGCTCGATTTCGCCTCGGACAGGAACTGGCGCCCGAGAACGTCCAGCTTGATGCCCTCGGTGACGCGCTGCCAGAAATCGCGGACGCGCTGACGTTTCGGCTGGGCCTGCGGCTCGAGCGGATGAGGCGCGGTGGTCATTCGCGCTCTTCTCGCTTCGAGAGGGAGCCGCCGAGCTGAAGTTTCGAGAAACCGAATTTGTCGCGCAGGCGGTCGGTGGTGCGCGCCAGGCGTTCAAGCTTGTCCCGCCGGCCGGGGTCGAGCAGATCGAGCTGCCCCGAGCCTGCGGAAAATCCCGTGAGCGCGACGCCAACCAGCCGCAGCAAGGCTCTGCCGCTCCAGGCTTGCGCGAAGAGGTCGAGAATCGTTTTCAGAAAAACGGAATCGAGATCGGAAGGCTCGGCGAGCGTGTGGCTTCGCGTGATGGTGTGGAAATTCGCAAAGCGCACGGTCAACGTGATGGTGCGGGCGTGCAGCCCGGCATCGCGAGTACGCTTGGCAACCTTTTGGCAGAGATAGCTGAGCGTGGCGTGGAGCTTTTCGGGATCGTTCGTATCGGTCCCGAAGGTCTGGTTATGCGAAAGGGATTTTGCTTCGGCGTCGACGAAAAACTCGTACGAGTCGATGCCGCGCGCTTTCTGGTAAAGCGCCGTGCCCCACCGGCCGAACAGCTCTTCGAGCCGTTCCCGCGAGAAAACCTGCAATTGGGCGATCGTTTCGACACCGAACGTTTTCAACGCGCTGTCGGTGACTTTGCCGATGCCGGGAATCCGGCGCGCGGCGAGCGGCGCCAGAAAAGCGGGTTCGCTGCCTGCAGGGACCCACACCAATCCGCGCGGCTTGGCCTGGTCGCTCGCGACCTTGGCGACCAGACGCGAGGCTCCGAGACCGCCCGAGCACGGCAGCGAAGTCGTCGACGTAATTTCAGAAAGAAGCTTGTTCGCGGCAGACAGCGGCGGCCCGTGCAGGCGTTCGGTGCCCCCAAGATCCAGATAGGCCTCGTCGATCGAGGCCATTTCGACGATGGGCGAATATTTCGCAAGGATCGCCGCCACGCGATTGCTCCATTGGCCGTAGAGCTCGTGGTGTCCATCGAGAAAAATCGCCTGGGGGCAGAGCTTCGCAGCGGTGCGCAGAGGCATCGCGGAATGCACGCCGAAGCGGCGCGCTTCGTAGCTCGCGCTGGTTACCACGCCGCGCTGGTCGCGCTGGCCGCCTACGACTACCGGCTTGCCCTTCAGCTCCGGGCGCGCGAGCAGTTCGACGGAGACGAAAAACGCGTCCATGTCCACGTGCAGGATCGCGGCAGACGCTTCGGCCGTGTTCGCTGCCTGTCGATCATGCTTCGCGCGGAAGTGAGCCAACCTCGGCATGGCCCCCAATATAGCGCCCTCCCTGCCGCGGTGCGACTGCGAACCTTGTTGCCCGGGCGCCGGTTTCACGAGGCCTCAAGAATGAATTTCATTGTCGGGGGACCACGGTATCAGAGGCGCGGAATCTGCAGGCGCCTGTGCCGGGGAGTTTTCTCTCCGAACGCCGGCTGCGCCGAAACTCGCGATGACGATCAGACGCGTTCGGCGGCTACCACCCGCGGGATTCCAGCGAGATCGTTCGTGATGCGGATGTTGGCCCAACGGCGTTCGGCGTCCAACATTTTGCGGACTCGGTCGGCGGAATCGTAACCGAGCTCGAGGACGAGAATGGCGCCGGGCCCCAGCTGTGCGCCGGCCTGCTCGATCAGACGAGCGTAGATTTCAACGCCGGTTGGGCCGCCGAAAAGTGCGGAGCGCGGTTCGTGGTCGCGGACTTCCGTTGGGAGCCAGGAAGCGTCCCTGTGCCCGATGTAGGGAGGATTGCTGACGATCAGGTCGAAACCGGGTCGGGGCCGGCGGGCGGTCGGCGGCAGGACGGAAAGGCCCTCGAGCAGGCTCGTTCGCACGAAACGGATTCGGTCCGAAACCTGGTGGCGAGCTCCGTTGCGTCGCGCGATTTCCAGTGCAGGCAGGGAGATGTCGGTCGCGATGATCTCAGCGTGGGGAAGTTCATGCGCGAGTGCGATGGCCAGACAGCCCGAGCCTGTGCCAACGTCGGCGACGTGCAGCAGGGGGCTGGGCGCGCCGGTTTTCATGTTGATTTTGATGCCGCGCTCGCCGAGTCGTTCGAGCGCCACTTCGACGACGTGCTCGGTTTCCGGGCGCGGGATCAGAACGTCGGGAGTGACTTCGAATTCGAGGCCCCAGAATTCCTGCTTGCCGGTGAGATATTGGGTTGGCTCGCCGGCGGCACGACGGGCGATGAGCGCGAAGTATTTCTCGGCTGTCGCCGCATCGAGCGGGCTTTCGGGATTCGTATAGAGCCAGGTGCGATCGCGATCGAGCGCGTGCATGAGCAGCAGTTCGGCGGCAAGAGTGTCGGAGAGGACTTGGGAAGCGCGGAGACGGGCGATTCCTTCCTTTAGAGCGGCGCGGACGTCGATGGCGGTCGTCTCCGTAAGTCCCTCTAGTATTTCGGCGGCCCTCGGTTCGATCTAGGCTTCGACGAGTTCTTGTTTCAGGCGCTCGGATTCAAAGTGGGTTACCAGCGCGTCGACCAGCGGGCCGAGCTTGCCGTCCATGGCTTCGGTGAGCTGGTGCAGGGTGAAGTTGATGCGATGGTCGGTAACACGGTTTTGCGGGAAATTGTAGGTGCGAATTTTTTCGCTGCGGTCGCCGGTCTTGATCTGGCCGCGACGCTCGGCGGCGAGCGCGGCGTGCTGCTTTTCCTGTTCCATCTCGTAAAGGCGCGTGCGGAGGACGCGCATGGCCTTGGCACGATTCTTGATTTGCGATTTCTCGTCCTGCTGGGAAACGACCAGGCCGCTGGGAATATGCGTGATGCGAACGGCCGAGTAGGTGGTGTTCACGGACTGGCCGCCGGGACCGGAGGAGCAAAACGTGTCGATGCGCAGATCCTTGGCTTCGATTTTGATGTCGATGTCGTCGGCTTCGGGAAGGACGGCGACCGTAGCGGCCGAGGTGTGAATGCGACCCTGCTGCTCGGTGGCCGGAACGCGCTGGACGCGATGCACGCCGCTTTCGTATTTCAGCTTCGAATAGACTTTGTGTCCCTGGATCGCGGCGACGACTTCCTTCATGCCGCCGACCGGCGAGGCGGAACTTTCCAGGATTTCGACCTTCCAATGCTGCGATTCCGCGTAGCGCGAGTACATGC
Source organism: Candidatus Acidiferrales bacterium (assembly GCA_049696975.1). Lineage (GTDB taxonomy): Bacteria > Acidobacteriota > Terriglobia > Acidiferrales > UBA7541 > Palsa-295. The sequence continues at coordinate 13,140 of JBAVUW010000022.1, forward strand.
GGAACAGCTCGGCAGCGAAGAGCGAGGCCTCGTCGCCGCCCGTGCCGGCGCGGATTTCGAGGATGACGTTTTTTTCGTCGTTGGGATCTTTCGGGATCAGCAGAACTTTCACTTCGCGCTCGACGGATTCGCGACGGGCTTCGAGGGTCTTCTGCTCATCCTCGGCCATTTGCTTCATTTCCGCGTCGTCGGATTCGGCGACGAGCTGCTTGGCGCCCGCAAGCGCTTTTTCGATGTCCTTCCATTCGCGATATTTGGCCACGATTTCGCCGAGCTCGGAATGCTGCTTGGCGAGCTTCTGGTATCGAGCCGAGTCGTCGTGGACCTCAGGCGACGAGAGCGCGCCGGTCATTTCGTCGTAGCGCGACTCGATCTGCTCGAGTTTTTCAAAAAGCGTAAGGTTTGCCATTTTCGAAGATCCTGACGATTTGATTCGTCGGCAGCGGTTGGTGATTCGTGCTTGTGAAACACAACGTTGCTGAGAGCGGCGGCCCGGGTTGGCCGGGGCGGTGACGGGAACGCTAATGGAACGAGGCGAACATTGGAACCACAAGGATAGCGGTCGGAACCGGTGTAGTCAAATCGCGGAGCGTTCGCTTGTGCCATTCGGGCTCACCCGACACAGAAAGTCTTCCATCGACCCTCCAGGACGTCCAAATTCGGTTCTCTCGTTGCCCGGCACGTCGCTGCGCAGGGTGCCGCCGGCGGCGATTGAGCCGGGCGATGGTGAGTGGTAGGCTCGGCGAAGATGCGGCGGGGACATTCTTGAGCACTCCCGGAACACAGGTCGACAAAGTCGCTTCGATCAAGACCGAGACACTCGAAACCGTGCGGCAGCTGCTGGTCGAGCTGGGGGCGGCGCGGGGACTCGAGGAGCTGGCGGCGCGGGGCGCAGCGGCGCACCTTGAGCGCGAGCTTGGGCTGGGGAGCCTGGAGCGCGTGGAGTTGATGGTGCGGCTTGGAAACGTGACCGGCACGCGGCTTGCCGACCGCGTGATGGCAGAAGCGGAGACCGTTCAAGATCTGTTCGATGCCCTGCTTCACGACCTTCCTCCCACGGATTCGGCGCCGGCCGGCCGCGGAGCGATCGAAGTTGCCTCGCTGCGTCCGGCCCACGCTTCAACGAACGCTCGACTGGAAGAAAAGATTCGCGGAGCCGAATCTCTGACCGAAATTTTGCGGCTGCGCGGCGTAGCCGAACCTCGACGAGGGCACATTCATCTCTACGGCGAGGATGACCGATTGGAGACGATCGCGTTCGGTGAGCTCTACGGCCGGGCGTCAAGGGTAGGGCGCGAATTGCGGCGTCGCGGGCTTGAGCCGGGCCAGACGGTCGCCATCATGCTGCCGACCTGTGCGGAATTCTTCTACACATTCGCAGGAGTGCTGCTGGCCGGAGGGATTCCCGTGCCGATTTATCCGCCGTTTCGCGCGAGTCGCATCGCGGAATACGCCCAGCGGCAATCGGGCATTTTGCGGAACGCGGAATCGCGGTTCCTGATCACGTTTAAGCAGGCCGAGGGGCTGGCGCGATTGCTGCAGCCGGGCGTGCCTTCGCTGCGCGAGGTGCTGAACGGCGAACGCCTGGCGGATGCGCACGCCGATCCGGACGGCGCCGCGAATCGATGGCGGCCGGTGGAATTTCTGGCGCAGCACGCTCGCGGCGAAGACATCGCGCTTCTGCAATACACGTCGGGCTCGACCGGCGCCCCAAAGGGCGTGACGCTGACGCACGCGAACCTGCTCGAGAATATCCGGTCGATCATAGCGGGCGTAGCGGTGGACGCCAACGACGTGGCCGTCAGCTGGCTGCCGCTGTATCACGACATGGGACTGATTGGAGCGTGGTTTGTGCCGCTGGTCGCAGGCCTGGAGCTGGTGGTGATGTCGCCGCTCGCGTTCTTGAGCCGGCCAGAACGCTGGCTTCGCGCGATTCAGGCGCACCGTGGCACGATCAGTCCGGCGCCGAATTTTGCGTACGAACTTTGCGCGCGAAAGATCGCGGACAAGGATATCGAGGGACTCAACCTCGGCTCGTGGCGGGCTGCGTTCAATGGAGCCGAACCGGTACGCGCGGGCACGATGGAGCGGTTTGCGGCGAGATTTGAGAAATACGGATTCCGGCGCGGGGCGCTGTTACCGGTTTACGGGCTTGCGGAGGCGACGCTGGGAGTTTCGGTCGCGAAATTCGGTGGGTATCGAGTGGATCGCATCGATCGCGGCACGTTCGAGTCCGAGGGTCGGGCGGTTCCCTCCGCGCAAGGGGCGACGCTCGATTTCGTCAGCGCCGGGAAACCGCTGCCGAATGTGGAAGTGAGAATTGTAGCGAGCGATGGCCAAGACCGAGGTGAACGGCAGGAAGGCCGGTTGTGGCTGCGAAGTCCGGCGGCGACGAGCGGTTACTACCGCAACCCGGATGCGACGCGAGAACTGATTCGCGAACCGGGCTGGCTTGATTCCGGCGACCTGGCGTATCTGGCCGACGGCGAAATTTACATTACCGGGCGCGCAAAGGATCTGATCATTAAAGCGGGACGGAATATATATCCGCACGAGATAGAGGATGTGGCAGGGCGCGTGCCGGGTGTGCGCACGGGTTGCGTGGTGGCATTCGGCGCACCGGATAGGCGGAGCGGAACGGAGCGGCTGGTGGTCGCGGCGGAGGTGCGAAGTTTTTCCGAGGCCGGACGAATTTCCGCCGACATTTCGCAGGCGGTGAATGACGCGATGGGCGTGCCGCCCGACGTGGTTGAGCTCATCCCCCCGCAGTCGATTCCCAAGACGTCGAGCGGGAAATTGCGGCGGAGCGAGACGCGGCGGCTGTTTCTCGACGGGAAGCTGGGAAAGAAGGTGGCGCCGACCTGGATGCAGATCGGCCGGCTGGCGCTGCGCACTGCCGGGCCGCGGACCGGGGCGCTGGTGAAGCGCGCGGCGATGCGCGCGATCGAAATCGTTTACGGTGTCTACGCGCTGGCGATATTCGCGGCGATGGCCATTCCCATGTGGCTGGCAATCATGTTGACTTGGAATCGACTGACGGCGGCGCGAATTCTGCGCACAGGGGCTCGCGCGATGCTGTTTCTTGCCGGAATTGGGGTCCGCGTCGCCGGCGGCGAGCTCGCGTCCGGAGCGGGCTCAGGTCCGCGGATTTTCGCGCCGAATCATTCAAGCTACGTCGATATTCTCGTGACCATGGCGTTTCTGCCGGCGGCTGTGCGATTCGTTGTCAAGGGTGAGGTTCTGGCCATGCCATTGTTCGGAACCATTGTACGCAGGAGCGGTCAACTCACTTTCGATCGCAGCGATCCGCAAGCGCGCGTGCGACAGGCCGAGGCAGTGGGTAGGGCGCTTGAGCGTGGAGAATCGGTCGCCATCTATCCGGAAGGAACGTTCACCGCCGAAGCGGGTTTGCGGCCGTTCCAGCTAGGTGCTTTCAAGGCTGCGGTGGATTCAGGGAGACCTATTTGTCCTGTGGCTGTGCGAGGCGCGCGACGGATCCTGCGGGACGGGACGTATTTGCCGCGTCCGGGGAGCGTCACGCTGACTTTCGGGCCGCTCATTTTCCCGAACAACTCGTCCGGGGACGATTGGAGGGAAATCGTTAGGCTGCGGGATGAGACGCGGGAAGTGATCGCCAAGAATACCGGCGAGGCGATGATCTAAGAGGCTCGAGCGGGATAGATTCTTGCCAGGAGCGTGCGGGTCAGGCTCCAGCCGTAGAGTTGAACGCCCAGGTACGTGCCGAGCGTATTGGTGATCAAGTCCGTCGTGCCGGAATCACGTGTGGGAATCTGGGACTGGAGGACCTCGATCGTGAGGCTCACGGCAAAACCGAGGACCGTGGTGACGAGAGCCGCGCGCCGGATCGGTCTCACGGTCGACCAGTAGGCGTAAAAGAAGAAACCCAGCGGCATGAAACCGACGATATTGATCAGGATGTCCTTCCAGTAAGAACCTGTCGGTCTGTATTCGTGCCAGAAAGGCTGTAGGAACAACTGGTGAACGAGCCTGTATCGCGCAGGAATCTCAAGGTTGATTCCTGTCGGGATGGAGTTGTGGACAACGTCGCCTGACCGCTCGTTGAATAGGTAGATACCGACCGCGTCGTCCCGGTCTGATACGGCGGGGCTTCCGCCACTCGTCCAGGTTTCGTAATGTTGACGGACTTGATCCGCCGTCAGCTCCGCGCCATATAGCGCGAGACCACGCACTTGGCCGCGCCAGCTGTCGTCCATGGTGGGCGACGTACCGAGCACGAGACGGCCTCTACAGTCCGGCCCGATCCGAGAGCCGGGAAACGTCCGCGCGAGCGCGCCGTTGACGTACATCGCAGTCTGCTGCCGTCCCGAAGAGATGGTTACGAACACCGGGGTTCCCTGATGAAATACGCCTTCGGTTCCGATGACCGAGGCGGGATGCCAGCCGCCCGGGACACGGGTTTCCACAATGAGCAGCGAGCGGTATTCGTGCAGCGTGAGCTCGAGAGGGTTCTCGGGGTTTGAGAACGAGAGAAGGATGCTTGAGTCGCGTGGAAGCCCCGGCTGGAGCCAGATTTCGATGCTGCAGGAATCTCCGCTGCCTCCGTCGAGGACCCCAAACGAGCTGGAACTCCAAAGGGTCGAGTGGCCGGACAAGCGGACGCCGTTTTGATTGCCGAGCCAGCGAACCCCGTTTTGAGGTCCCCGGAATGGCAACAGCCCCGCCAGAAGAATGCCGCACAGCACCAGGAGGCAAACCGAAGCCGGAATGCGGGCCCTGAATCTGTCCTCCCATGACTTGCCGCTCATCGGCTGTTCACGCCCGTCCGACCGAAAAAGCAGAACAGCGAGGGCGCACGAACTGAATCGCGTGCAGCGAAATTAAATCGAAAAACGACGCATCGGGGAGGGCTCGAGCGGTAGCGAATTGGGCTGGCACGACGGCCATGGTCTGTTTCATCCGAACGGGCACGCTCGCGCGAGTCTAGCACGAGGCTCGGCGGCACCTGTACTCCTCACGCGGCGGTTAACACCCGGCGAATCTTAATAAAGCGAGAAAGATACGGATTTGTAAGGCTATTTTTCATGGCGCTTCGGAACGCCCGCAGGTACAGGTCGCCTGACTAAGGGCAGGTAGGACAGGTACCGTTTGAACAGGCGAAGGACTTGCCCTTTCTTTAGTCCCCCGTCCAGTAGATAGCGTCGGAAGCGGTTTCTAGACTGTGCGAGCTATGACATCGCACAGCAACGACCTTACCAGCCACATTTGTCGTGGTCCTAAGCTCCTGCCCCTCTTGGCGGCCTTCGCCGTCACGCTGGTGATGATCGGACTGTCCAGCTGCTCCGGCTACACAACCGCCGCATCGATCGGCGGCACGGGAGGTAACGGAGGCGGCTCGACAGGAGATCCACAGGCGGGCGTGCTCTCGCCGAGTTCGACGACGGTAGCGTTCGGGAACGTGAACGTCGGCAGCACCACTACCCAGAGCGTGACCGTGACCAATACCGGCACAGCCGCGGTGAACATCGCGTCGGCACAGATTTCGGGAGCGGGATTCACAGTCGTTGGCGGCAATCCTTCGGCCTCGGTTCCGGTAGGACAGAGCGTGACCGTACAACTGCAATTCGCTCCGACGACTCGCGGAGCGGCCAGCGGGACTTTGACGGTTACCAGCGACGCCTCGAATTCGCCCCTCTCGGTTGCGCTGAGCGGGACCGGCATGCAGCCGGCGCTGACGATTTCTCCGGCATCGTTGAATTTCAGCAACGTGGTCGTCGGTCAGACCAGCACGCAAACCGTGACTTTGACGAATAGCGGAAACGCGGGCTTGATGATGAACCTCGCGACGCTTTCCGGAACGGGTTTCGGGATGTCCGGGCTGTCGCTTCCGGCAACGATCGCGGCGGGCGCTGATCTTCAGTTCAGTGTGACATTTGCGCCCACATCCACAAGCGGTTCGACCGGCAGCATCCTCTTTACCGACAATGCCACGGGGTCGCCCCAGACACTCGCCCTGACTGGCAGCGCCGTGACCAGCGGGAGCTCGCTCGGTTCGAGTCCGGGAAGCTTCAATTTCAACAGCGTAGCTGTCGGCCAATCGAGCCAGCAGTCATTCACCTTGACGAACTCCGGGAACGCGACGGTCACGATCGGGACGGTTACGGCCAGCGGCACGGGGTTTGGCGCCAGCGGACTGAGCGCAGGCCGGCAGATCGCCGCGGGAGCCAGCGCGACGGTTACGGGCACGTTCGCGCCGACGACGGCAGGTGCGGTGAGCGGCAGCATCGTGATCACTTCCAACGCCACCAACCCGACCCTAACGATCACCTTGAGTGGGACGGGAACCCAGGGCGGACTGTCGGCGACTCCGGCGAGCATCAACTTCGGACCCGTGCTCGATGGCGCGAGCGCCTCGGTACCGGTCACCCTGACCAATACCGGCACAGCAAACGTAGCGATTTCGGCGCACAGCATCACGGGCACAGGCTTTACGCTGACGGGATGGAGCGCGCCGGCCAGCCTCCCACCGGGTGGAACTACCAGTTTCACGGTGACGTTTGCGCCGACCGCGTCGACAAGCGCCACGGGCAGCGTTTCGATCAGCAGCAACGCCCCGGGCTCGCCGCTGGCAATCGGCCTGAGCGGCACCGGAACGACCTCGCAGGCCACCATGACGATCAGTCCATCGCCAATTCCCTTCGGCAACGTCAACGTGGGGGCCAGCTCAAACCAAACCGTGACGCTGACGAATACCGGAAACGCAACTCTGAACATCACGGCGGCCACGATCTCGGGACCGGGATTCACCACGAATCTCGGTGCGCCGAAATCAGTGAACGCGGGAGCCAGTACGCAATTCACGGTCACCTACGCTCCGACAATGGAAGGCAGTGCGGCGGGAAGCATTGCTGTCACGAGCAACGCATCCGCAACGCCCGCGACCATTTCGCTGAGCGGCACGGGTTTGCAGGCTCAGGGTGCAGCTTCACCGACCAGCGCGAGTTTTTCGAACGTGATCGTCGGGAACAGCAACTCTCAACAGATCACGCTGCACAACAACGGCAACATGACGCTGACTTTCTCGGGCGTTAGCGTCTCAGGCGCAGGAATGAGCGTCACCGGGCTTACGACGTCGTCAACAGTCGCAGCAGGTGGAAACATGGCATTCAACGCCGTGTTTGCACCAACCGGCGCGGGCACGGTGAACGGATCGATTCAGCTGACCACGAACGGCGCGCCTTCGTCGATGACCATCAATCTGACGGGAACCGGCCTGGCCGCAACGCAAACACTTTCGGCAAACCCGACAAGCTTGAGCTTCGGAACGCAGACCGTGAACACGTCGAGTTCGCAAACCTCCACGCTGACGAATACCGGCAACTCCAACGTGATGATTTCCGGCCTGACCACGACGGGAGCAGGATTCAGCGCGAGCGGTGTGACGAATGGAACGATCCTGACGCCGGGCCAGACGGCGACGCTGACCGTGACCTTTGATCCAGCGACAGCGGGCGCCGTGGCCGGAGCGGGCGTAAGCGTAGCGAGCAATGCCACAAACGCGCCAACGACGGTGAGCCTCTCGGGCACCGGACAGGCTGCGGGAACGCAACACTCGGTTCAGTTGTCGTGGGATAGCAGCATCTCGAGCGGAGTGAGCGGGTATAACGTCTATCGGGCGACGACGTCGGGCGGATACAGCCCTACGCCGCTGAACCCCTCGCCAGTCACGACACTGACCTACACGGATTCCAGCGTGACCTCGGGTGACCAGTACTTCTACGTGGTTACGGCGGTCGACGCAGGAGAAGCCAGCGGCGATTCAAACGAAGTTTCCGTCACGATTCCCTAAGACCAGGGGTCGGAGCTGGCGGAGTTCGATTCAGTCCAATGGGTTCGGCAACTCGGCTAAGGCGCCGAGCCCGTTGGCCTTACTAGCAAGAAGAGCTGCCCTCGCGGACAGGTGGACACACCTGTCCCTCGTGTGTACCTGCGTCCAGTAGTTTTACTCAACTCCCACAATCGACAATGAGTTGCGCCTCAGAGGAGTGCCGTTATTCCTCAACCTCTATCAGAAAGGCTGTCGCTTGGCCGCCGCAGGAGTGCGGTTCGCCATTGCGCGGCCGCATTGCACGCACTGGCGGTCTCGCTGGCCTTGCTCGCTTCGACCGGTTGCGGCCTGGTCGGCAACCCACTGGGTGGCGGCGGCTCATCGAGCGGTGACAATGCACCCTCCTCTCTTTCTCCCAGCTCAAGCAGCGTCAGTTTCGGGGGGGTAGCCGTGGATTCGCCCGCCACGCAATCCGTCGTTCTGACCGACGCCGGAAGTTCCAATGTCTCGATTTCCTCGATTTCAATCGCGGGCGCGAATTTCAGCGTGAAAAGCGGCGCGGCGGTGACGCTGACTCCGAACCAAGCCACGACGATCTCGGTTGACTTCGTTCCGACGGCCACCGGTAGCGCGCAAGGAACTCTGTCGGTCGTGAGCGATGCCTCCAATCCGAAGATGAACATCGCGCTGACGGGCACCGGTATCGCTCCGTCGTCGGAACTTTCACCGAGTTCGACGACTTTGAATTTCGGCAACGCGACTGTCGGAGCGGCGGCGTCCTTGCCGATTGTGCTGACCGATCAGGGGACCGCGAACCTGACCATTTCGTCCGTGACCGTCCAAGGGACAGGATTCAGCGCGAGCGGCGGCACAAACGTGAAGCTGAATCCCAACGGGACCGCCACGATCAACGTGAAGTTTGAACCGGCACGCACGGGAGGCGCGAGCGGAACGCTGACCGTCGCAAGCAACGCCGCGAACTCGCCCGTGCAAATTTCGCTTTCCGGCGCGGGTCTCACCGCGCCGACTTCTCAGCTTTCACCGAGCGCGACGAGCGTGGCTTTCGGCAGCGTGACCGTGGGAAGCCCGGCCACCAAATCGATTATCCTCACCGATGCGGGCACGGCGAACGTATCGATTTCGACCGTGATTGCGACGGGGGCCGGGTTCAGCGCGAAGGGCGGCGCGAGCGCGAATCTCGATCCCAACGGCACGGCCACGGTTTCGGTGACGTTCAGCCCTACGGCGGGGGGAGCCGTTCAAGGTACGTTATCCATCTCGAGCAATGCGAGCAACTCCGTCGTTCAAATACCGCTCTCCGCCACCGGCGTGGTCAAGAACAGTGCGGCCACAGACCCGGAGCCTTCGCAGCTTACGGCGAGCGCGACGAGCGTGGCTTTCGGCAGTGTGACCGTGGGAACGCCGGTAACGAAAACCATCAATTTGACCAACTCCGGCGGGACGAACATCACGATATCCGGGGTTGCGATCACCGGCGCAGCCTTCAAGGCAAGCGGTGGGTCGAATGCCACACTGACGCCGAATAGCTCGGTCACGATTTCGGTGAGTTTCGATCCGACATCCGCGGCTCTCGCGCAGGGCACTCTTTCGATTTCGAGCAACGCGGCGAACGCGGCTCTCAGTATTCCCCTGACAGGAACGGGCACAGCGGCGCCGGCGGTCCAGCATTCTGTGGCGCTGAACTGGCAACCCAGCGAATCGCAAGTCACTGGATATTTCGTTTACCGCGGTGCTTCCGCGTCCGCCACTTCCCGGCTCTTTGTCACAGCCATCGCGGCGACGACGTATACCGACACCAGCGTCGCGGCTGGTCAAACGTACTACTACGCCGTGACGTCGGTGGATTCAAACAACGTCGAGAGTGCCCCGTCGAACGAAATTTCCGTAACCATACCCTGACCATCGTAAATTCCCCAACAACCTGTGTGAGAGGCCGGTTTGCGATCAGGCCAGGATTTCGGCGACGAGTCCGCGAACGTGTTCGGCGATGGAGGGAGCGGAAGTCAGGCCGGGCGATTCGATACCCATCAGCTGTATGACGGCGGGGAATTCCGGATCGCGCTCAATGATGAAATCGGCCGCGGATTTCGTGAAAGAGGTTCCCGCGCTCGTTGGCGGCGGAATCAGCTTGGCTCGAATGCCGGAGTAGGCCGGGATCAGATCGGACGCTTGCATGCCGGGAAGCAGGATCTGAGCGAGTTGGGCAAAATACTCCGTCGGCTGGCGGTTTTTTTCATAATCGTTCTTGTCGTCAATGTACCGTGCGGTGGGACCAATGAGGACACCTCCCCAGAGCGTCTTCGTGAAATGTGCGCCGAGACTTACACCGTCCGTATGAGGCAAGGGGTAGACCAGTCCACGAATCCAGTCCTGCTTGTCCCGCACGAATTCGCAATATTCTCCGCGCACCGGGTAAATCCGATGCCGCGCCATTTTCGATCCGAGCATGGCCGCCAGCTCGTCCGAGAAGAGCCCCGCACTGTTGATGACGCAACGGGCTTCGATTTCGCCGACGGAACTGGTTACGCGAACCCCGTCCCTCTGCGGTTTGAGGCCCTCGACTCGCGCGTTCGTGACGATGTGGGCGCCCTGATCGGTCGAAACCCGGGCATAGGCCTTCACGAGCTCTTCGCTTGCGACAATGCCCGTTGACGGAACTTCGATCGCCTGCACTCCGGCGACGTGAGGCTCGCGGGCACGGATCGCCCGACCGTCGATCACGCGCAGGCCTTCGACGCCGTTCTTGCGGCCCGTTTCGACGAGGGCGGCCAGAGTCGCTTCTTCGTCGTGCGAGGACGCAACCACGATCTTGCCGGTGTTGCGGTGAGGAACGTTGTGCGCGGCGCAGAATTCGTAGGTCAGTTGATTCCCGCGCACGCAGTGCCGCGCTTTCAAGGAACCCGGAGCGTAATACAAGCCCGAGTGAATGACCCCGCTGTTGCGCGAACTCGCGCCCATGGCGAGCTTGGGCAGCGCTTCCAGCAGGAATACATCGCACCAATGCGAGGACAGCTCGCGTGCGATCGCGCAGCCCACCACACCGCCGCCCATAACGACCACGTTGACTGTATCGATGGCTATCGTCCTCTCATGTAACGACATCTACGGGCGGGCGGCGTCGATCGGACTTTTCCATCCACCAAAACACCGGCAAGAGGATCAACAGAGCCAAGAGGAAAAAAACCACCCCTCCCTCGTGATGAAGCCTGCCGGTCAAGAAACTCGGGTCCACATAAATACTCAGCAGCGTCAATGTGGCAATCCGGATCCCATTCTTGAGAAGCGACAAGGGCAACGTCAGGAGAGCCAAAACCAATTTCTTCCAGCCCGTACCAAGGTACAAATGGGCGGCGAGCAAACAAGTAATAAAGAGCGCTACGCTGGAGCGAATACTGCTGCATTCCTGAGCTACTTCAATCGTGACCGTGGGCAACGACAATTGAAAACCATGGCGCAAGACGGGCGTACCGGTAGCCTGGAAAAGGAGATATGCAATTTGCGTCGAGCCCTCCTGCAACTCATAGATGATCCAATTCAAAATCGGATCAGGGAGCGGGACCATCAGCAGCAGAAACAGCAGCGCAAAGGAGCCCGCCCGGAATGCCGCCTCGCCGTAGAAGTAAAGAAAACCGGCGATCCATACCAGAATTACGGAGAGGACCTCCACCGACAGCGACCAATGACCTTCTCGCGGTATCGGGCCTCGACTGGCCATCAGGAAGAGAATCAATCCCGCGGCAGCCAGGCCGATCCCCAGGCCGGTGCTTGCGGACGCATTCGCAAATATCGATTCCCTTTCGAAATAAAGCAGAAAAAAAGACACGAACGGGATGAGCACGATGTGCGAACTGGATGCGTCGTTGAGCGAATAGGAAACCAGCGCGCTTAACGGCTTGAAAAACGCGAGGCTGGTAATCAACACGAATCCCATAAAGTACGCGTGCTTCCTCACGATCAGCGTCCCGACGTTCGTTGCAGCTGTGGACATGAATGGATTACCCCGACCCAGATATTTTATCCCGTCTCGGCTACCGGGTAGCGAACTTGACAGCGAGTGTTGTCAAAAACGGACCGATCGAAGCTGGAAGCGGTGTGAAGCGTTTGAATCCGTTTAATGTGCGGGGCGACGGTTCCGATTCATATGACACGCGCCAAATCAGCCCCTGGCCGTCGTCAGAGATCAGCAGAGAGCCGTCTTGAGCGACGGCGACACCGACCATGCGACCGTATACCTGCCTGCCTAGCGGGTCGGGTACAAATCCGGAAAAGAAGGGCCGGGGCTCTCCCGACGGGAGACCATCGCGGAAGGGAATGAAGACGACTTGATACCCGCTCCGAATGCGCCGGTTCCAGGAGCCGTGTTCGGCAACGAAAGCGCCTTGCCGGTAGGCCGATGGAAACGGTTGCTTGTCGTAGAAGGCAAACTCGAGAGGCGCAACATGAGCACCGAGCAGAAGATCCGGCACGATGGTTTTTGCGACTAAATCGGGCCGGGAGGCGACACGATTGTCAACATGTTGTCCAAGATAAGCATAGGGCCAGCCATAGAACCCGCCCGGGGTCACCTGAGTGAAAAAATCCGAGGGGACATCCTCACCCAGGTCGTCGCGCTCGTTTACGGCGGCCCACAGAGTGTCCGATGCGGGATAGAAGGCAATGCCCACTGCATTCCGCAAACCGCTGGCGAAGACTCGCATGTTCTTTCCGTCCGGGTCGGCGACGAGAATTGCCGCTCGACGGGGATCCGATTCAATCGAGACATTGGTTCTCGACCCCACCGAAACGAAAAGTTTGTTGCCATCCGGACTAAAGGCCAGCGAACGGGTCCAGTGCTGGTTGTAGCCGAGGCCCGGCAGATCGAGGATCGGCTCGGCTTCACCCAACCTCGTGGAGGTCTGAGGGTCGTACGGAAACCGGATGACCTGGTTGGTGTTGGCGACGTAAACATAGTGGTCGTGGAAAGCGATTCCGAAGGGCCGATTTAAGTGCTCGGCAAAAACTGCGCGCGATGCGCCATCCGTCGATGCCCCTGACGCATGCAGCACAATCACTTTCCCCGCCCCGGAATCGGCCACAAAAACGTCACCGTCAGGGGCAATCGCGAGCCATCGAGGCTGGTCGAACCCTGCGGCCAGGATGGATACTTTGAATCCGGGCGGTACGTGGGGTTGGAAGCCTGGCGGCAACGGGACAACGACCGGGGCATTGTTGGTTCGCAGAAATCTCGCGAGGATGCGCGCTCGAAAACCTCTCACATTGAACAGAGAGACCAGAGCGAATACCAATGCCACGAGGGCGAGCAAGAGTATGAATATTTTCTGCAATCCGCCTGAGACTTGTGTCGGCACGTAAACCTGCTTTCATTCCACCCGCGGCGCATTCATGCACACGGGGCGCAATCCGACAGAGAGTCAGCTTCCGCCGACTGGCCGGGAAGTCTGAGTCCCTCGATGAGAAACGTTCGGGCCTCTGATCCCGTTACCCTGTGTATCTATCTCAACACCCTCAGCGGACCGCCAGTACATGCTCCGTCGGCCCCTTCCAGGCGATGCAGCGTCCCATATCATAGTTATTCGTTTAAGTGATGGAGGATTCGACGTGCTGGCTTGCTTTTTACCCTCCTTCATCAGTACAGTTACCCCGCTGTAGCACGTGTCCCCGACACTCTCTCCGGGCCTGCGCTGTCCCCGCTCAGGGCCCAGGAACCATGAACGGAGGTTTTCTATGGCTGAACTGACTCATCATGCCCCCATTCAAGTTGAATACAATCCCAAGAAGCGGCGCATCTCGCTCAATCGCATTTTCCAGATACCCCAGATGTTTCGACCGGCCGCTTCGGTGTTTTTCGCCAACACCCTTGGTCTCGTGAATCTTGAGCGGCCCGCACTTGGTCTCACCGCGATTGCCGCCTGGTTTCGTTTCTCGCGCTGGCGGCGTATGCACCCGGTCGCGCGCCCTGCTGCTGGACAGCACCGCGACCGCAGCTGGCTCTATAAAGACGTCATCGCCAAGGAGAACCTCGATTCCGCGCCCATCGACTTCTGGGAATTCGGCGTGTTCAAGGGCGAATCGCTTTTCTGGTGGGTGAATCACATTGCCAGTCCCGAATCGCGGTTCGTCGGATTTGACACCTTCACCGGCCTTCCCGAACGCTGGCGAGCCACCGAACCCAAGGGCGCCTTCAACGTGTACGGCCGGATCCCGGAAACCAGCGACCCGCGCTGTTCATTCCAGGCTGGCTTGTTTCAAGACACGCTTTTGCCCTTCATCAACAATCACGATTTCACTCGCCGCCTGGTGATCCATCTTGACGCAGATCTTTTCAGTTCGACGCTCTACGTCCTCACAACTCTCGCGCGCCACTTCAAACCCGGCGACATCGTCTTCTTCGACAATTTCATCTGCTCTCTCGATGAATTCCGCGCGTTCGAAGACTGGGTGAAATCCTTCCGAGTGAATTACGAAGTTCTCGGCGGCGTTGAGGAGTACATCCGCGTCTGTGTGAAGATTGTATAAACGTTTAGGAAGAACTAGACGGCCGTCTTGAACGTTGTGGGGACCTGTCCTGTCTTGCCTGAGCTCCTTTCCTCGGAGTCCTGCCGTTTGTCCATGAGCCCAGCGGCACCGGATCGACCCGGTTCTGTGAGTAGCGGACCCGGAGTGGCGTGACAAGTGAAGCGAGGAATCAAATCGAGCCCGAGATTACCTACGCAATGGCCGGCATCGGATTTCGGTTTCCTTGTTACTCCGATTGGAGAGCGGTTCGCAACGCCGGACGCCAGTCTGACAGTTGAACACCGAACACATTGGTGAGCCGCGAATTGGAAAGGATGGAATATGCGGGGCGCCGTGCAGGAGTAGGATATTCCGTCGTCGCGACGGGAGAAATACGTTTGACGACGAGCGGACGTCCACCGGTCGCCGCCGTAAGCCAAGCATTGTCATGCGCGGCATGCTGGGCCTGTTCGACAATGTTGCTTGCAAACTCCCACCAGTTCGATTGGCCGCCTGCCGTCATGTGATAGATTCCGCGGCATTTCGAAAATGGGAAAGCACCTCCGCAACTCTGCCATTCCTGCGTGATGATCGTCGTCGTAGCGCGCGCGATTTCTCGGCTCCACGTGGGGGCACCGATCTGATCCGCGACAACCCGAAGCTCCTCCCGCGTGGTTGCAAGCCGCAAAATCGTAAGCATGAAGTTCTTGCCTCGCGTGCCATACACCCAAGCAGTCCGAAAGATGAGATATGAACCGTCCACATTCTGAATTCCCCGCTCGCCGGCGAGTTTCGTCTTGCCGTACACGTTGATCGGATTCGCCGGATCGTCCTCTGAATATGGACTGGCCTTCGAACCATCAAATACGTAGTCCGTCGAGTAGTGGATCAGACCTGCGCCAATCTGTTTCGCTTCCTCGGCTATCACAACCGGAGCTTC
The DNA here is from genome assembly GCA_049696975.1 of Candidatus Acidiferrales bacterium. Classification (GTDB taxonomy): domain Bacteria; phylum Acidobacteriota; class Terriglobia; order Acidiferrales; family UBA7541; genus Palsa-295. Next base: position 28,403 of record JBAVUW010000022.1, read on the forward strand.
CGCATTGATGGCTCGTGCCGCGGACTCATCGGATTCTGCTTGGTCAACCCCCGTGTACGCTGCGGCATTGATAATGAGATGCGGTCGGAAGTCCCTGATGGTTCTGCGAATGTTTTCCGAGTCGCAAAGGTCCAGATCTTGCCTAGCCAGGGCCAGCAGATCGCTCGAATCCGCAAGCAGTCGCTTCAGTTCTGCACCGATCTGACCGTTCCTGCCCGTAAGCAAAATCTTGGGCTTCATTCCAATGAATATCGCGGCAGGAATTCACGGGGAGTATCCGCAAGCTTGGAATATCTCGAATCCTTCTCGGAAATGAGGGGATGCGCGACACCCCACCGAATTCCCAGATCCGGATCGTCCCACCTGATCCCATACTCGTCTTTAGGATCGTAGAAATCGCTGCATTTATAGAGGAACTGTACCGTATCTGTCAGGGAGACGAACCCATGGGCGAACCCACCGGGGACATAGATCTGATTCTGTTCTCTCGCAGAAAGAAGCACGCTGGTCCACTTGCCAAAGGTGGGCGAGCCTATCCGGATGTCGACGACCACATCCAGGGCTTCGCCCTCGACGACGCGGCATAGCTTTGTTTGTGCATGCACCAGCTGATAATGCAAGCCGCGGAGGGTGTCTTTCACCGAGCTGGACTGATTGTCCTGAACGAACACGGCGGTGAGCCCCCGTTCGGCGAACTTTGCTCGGTGGTAGGTCTCAAGAAAGTAGCCCCGGGCATCGCGGTGCAGTTTCGGGCGAATCTCCCAAACACCCGGAAGGCTGGTCTCAAGGCACTGTGGCAATGGAACTCCCTTTACTCGGCCATAGACGGACCGAGAGAACGGCGAGAACTGGCTGTGATGAAGAAAATGCCCAGCCGCCGTGATCAACGTGCTGTGGACTCTCGCACGAGTTCAGCGATTGATCGCAAAGAAGAGTCGCGGTTCTCGTAATATTTTTCGTAGTAGGAGCGATATTCTCCGCCGCGAACGCCCGCCAGCCAAGTGCCGTGGCTCTTGTACCAATCGATCGTCTGATGCAAGCCATCGTGGAGTGATATCTCAGTCTTCCAACCAAGCTCATTCTCGATTTTCGTGCACCGCAGGGCATAACGCCGGTCGTGACCCGGTCGGTCCTTTACAAAGGAAAGCAAGGCCTCCGGCTTGCCGGTCAACTGAAGCACGTGACGAGCCATGGTCAGATTATCGACGATATCGGAGCCCCCAATATTGTAGATCTCTCCAATGGACCCGCGTTCCAAAACAGCCAACACGCCACGGCAGTTATCGTCTACATGAAGCCAGTCACGCTGCTGCAGGCCATCACCATAAATCGGCAACGGCTTGTCGTCGAATGCGTTCGTAACCATCAATGGCAGGAACTTTTCGGGAAACTGATACGGGCCATAATTGTTGGAAGAGCGAGTGATCAGCGCCGGGAAACTGTACGTGCGAACGAACGACTGCACGAGCAGGTCCGAAGCGGCCTTTGATGAAGAATACGGACTGCTCGGCCGGACGGGAGATTCTTCGTCCGCGAAGGCGTCCGAAGCGAGGTCGCCATACACCTCATCTGTTGAGATATGCACGAACCGTGGGATGCCCAGTTTCCGCGCAACCTGCAGCAGAACAAACGTGCCCTTGACGTTGGTCTCGATGCATGCGGCAGGTTCGTAGATACTCCGATCCACATGGGATTCCGCCGCAAAGTGCACGACGGCGTCGCAGCCATTCATCGCTGCCTCGACCGCAGCAGCATCGCAAATGTCTCCTTTGATGAACCGATAGACCGCATCTCCAGGCAATAGATCCAAATTCGCCAGATTTCCCGCGTATGTCAGCTTGTCGTAATTTACCACCGCGTAACCCGAACCCACCCGGCTCAGAACATAACGGATGAAGTTCGAGCCAATAAAGCCGGCACCGCCTGTGACAAAGATTTTCATCGTACGGTCTCCTGAGGGGCCGAAATCTTGCCGGTGAGGGAGTCGTCTATTTTGTTCGCTCCGGTCTCTGCTACCAGTGTGTTCGCACGTAACAACGAATCGAATGTTCCGGCATCAGTCCACCAGCCGTTCAGAAGGTCGTATGTCAATGTGCCTTCGTCGACGTAAAAGTTATTTACATCGGTAATTTCCAGTTCGCCGCGACCCGATGGTTTGAGGCGGTGGATTTTCTCGAACACAGTCGCGTCATATAAGTAAATGCCAATGACGGCATAATTCGATTTGGGAGCTTTGGGCTTTTCCTCGATGCCCAAAACGCGGTCGCCACGGAGCTCCGCCACGCCGAACCGATTTGCATCCCGCACTTCTTTCAAGAGAATCTTCGCGCCGTCTTTCTGTCGTAGGAATCCTTCCACGGCTTGGCGAATATTGCCTTCGATAATGTTGTCACCCAGAACCACGCAGATGGACTCACCGCCGGCGAAGTACTCAGCTAGCCCGAGTGCTTCGGCGATCCCGCCCTCGCCTTCCTGATAGGTGTAGTTCAGGTGCTTTAATCCGAAATCACGGCCGTTACCTAGCAAGCGCAGGAACTCTCCGGCGTTCTTGCCGCCCGTGACCAGGAGAATCTCTTCAATTCCCGCGTTTACAAGTGTTTGGATAGGGTAGTAGACCATCGGCTTGTCATAAATTGGAAGCAGGTGCTTGTTCGTCACCCTCGTGAGCGGATTTAGCCGACTTCCTGTTCCACCAGCTAGCACAACACCCTTCATCTTGACCTCACATCAGTGGCGCTTCTTGCTAAATCACTCGCGCCACTTATCTTGGACTGCCCGGCAGGCTGAACGAAACCTCTACGGTATCTAGACCTGCAACTGGGTGGCCAAGGCCCCGCCAGCGAACCTCTGGATCCACATTTAGTACTTCATTTACATATACTTACATATGGTCCTGTACCCACCGTGAAGAATTCGCGCAACATTGCGGTCCCGGAGGAAATCGATTATCCAATTTTGCAGAAATGCTTCCACTGTGCCCCTGACCGCCAGCGCCCAAGCAGTAAACCATAGCGGTCCGGAGGTTTAGCGAGTGAACCCGGCGATGCGCGAAGAACCTTGTCAGGCGAACGAGGCACCCGTATCCGACAAACCCGCGGGGCACGAACCATGTTCGGGCCCACGAGGATCCATGGGCACCGCAATCTGGGGCCCGGCAATGAGAAATGTGTTGGTTCAAGGAAAGCGAAGTATGGTTCCGAAATTGGGCTTCCACTGTGCAGAGGAGCGGAGTCTGCATCTTGACATTCATGTAAGGCAATTTGTGTCAATAAGTTAGAAGATGCTGGACTGGCCATTCACTTGCATTAGATCACTTAGGACTGGATTTACAGTAGTCCCGTTCCCCACGGCGGGAGGCAAATAGCCATTGCACAAACGTCGATACAAATGGCTCGCGGAATATGCCAGGACAGGGACGAACGCTCCCTATAGCGTCTTGATTATCGGCGGGGGATTTAGCGGGGCGACGTTAGCGTACCAGCTGATACGCCACGATCCGGCTCAGAACATCGCGATCGTGGACGGGGGCGAGGAACTGGGCCGCGGGGTCGCATACAGCACCCCTTACTGGAGCCACGTGCTCAACGTTCCGGCCAAGAATATGAGTGCCTTTCCCGACGATGCGGCGCACTTTGTCCGGTGGGCGCGTCGCAACTTCAGTCCGAACGTGCACGAAGAATGCTTCCTTCCCCGCGCAGTCTATGGCCGTTACCTTGACTCGCTGCTGAAGGAGGCTGCAACGAGAAGCGGACGCGATCTACCGTGGTTCCGCGATCAGGCTCTAACCCTCGAGCAAACCGACGGTCAGTATTCGGTGCAACTGAAGGGCGGCCGAAAGCTTCGGGCGAGAGCCGTGGTAATCGCGACCGGAAACGTCCCGCCCGGAGATCCGTCGATTTCTGGCTTGACGGATGCAGCCACGAGATACTTTCCATTTTCGTGGTCGCACACGGCGCTGGACGGTTTGCGCGACAGCACCGGGGTGCTTCTGATTGGCGCTGGGCTCACCAGTGTTGACCTGGCGATCGGACTTGCGTCCACGGGATTCCATGGGACGATCCACATGCTGTCCAGGCGCGGATTGCTTCCGCAACCACACAAATACACAGGAGCGTGGCCTCCGTTCTGGAACGATAGGAGCCCACGAACGGTTCGGGGGTTGCTGCGGCTGATTCGGACCGAATTGCGTGCCGCAACCGAAGCAGGGGCAGACTGGCGTAGTGTCATCGACGTCCTTCGTCCAGTGACTCCGGAAATATGGCGGTCGCTTCCCGACGAGGAACGCCGGCGGTTCATGCGCCACGTGCGTTCCTACTGGGACGCGCATCGTCACCGCGTGGCGCCTGAAATCAGCGAGCGTCTAACGTACCTGGTCCAGCAAGGCCGCGTCCAAGTTCACGCTGGCCGAATCACAAATTATCGCGAAGACGGGAATCGCGCCGTGGTCACCTATCGCCGGCGGCGGGACGGCCTAGCCGGAGAGGTCGAAGTCGACCGCGTGATCAACTGTACGGGCCCGGAAGCAGATTGGCGGCGGATCGACAATTCACTGTTGAGCAGCTTATTTGCGCAGGGGCTGGCGAGACCTGATCCGCTCTTCCTCGGCTTGGACGTTGATCGAGATGGATCCGTGCGGAATGACCTGGGGGTCGCTTCGAAGTCGCTCTTTGCTATCGGACCTGTAAGAAAGGGTAGCGTTTGGGAGACGACCGCAGTGCCTGAACTTCGGCAGCAGGCCTGTCATCTCGCTGAGCACATGCTGCGGGTCATGAATGAAGAACTCGCCGTCGACAAAATGTCCACTGAAACTCTGAGCCAGTGATGCAACGATGAACGTACTCGATCAGCTCGCCCCAGAGATGCTTCCTCGGTCAGAAACTCAGTCTTGGTGGTCCAAATCCTGGGTCGCAGAATCTGGGCAATCTACGATGGATTGGGCCTGGCACGAACGGGTGTGTACAAACTGGACGAAGAAGAAACGATAACAGGATGCTAGGATACAGATATTTACTATTATTATCGTAGTGCTTGACCTTGGCATGCTGCCCCGTTGACGAGCGAAGGCAACGACTATTTAAGTAGTCTGGTCCACGTAGCACCAAACTGAGTCCCGGTGAAGATGCGTACTTGATGTTTCTGGTCGGGGTTTGTTCTTGTTACAAACTCGGAGACGCCTGTGAAGGCTTGTGCACAAAATTTCCTTCTCGCAATCGCGCTCGTACTTTCTTTGGCTGCCGCGAGCTGCGCCGGCCGTTCCGCCGAGACATCCGATCCTACGGCGCCAGGCATTAGGACCCAGCCCATAAACGAAACGGCAAGTGTGGGCCAGACCGCCACATTTTCCGTAGCTGCTAGCGGTACTGCTCCCCTCAGCTACCAATGGAAGAAGAACAACACTGCAATCACCGGCGCCACCGCTGCAAGCTATACAACTCCAGCCACGACGAATGCCGACAATGGGTCGACCTTCGCCGTGGTGGTAAGCAACACAGCGGGCAGCATCACCAGCAACTCCGCCACCTTGACCGTGACATCCAATCCCACGCCTCCAGGGATTATCACGCAGCCGATGAACGAAACCGTGAGTGTCGGCCTGACCGCCACATTTTCCGTAGCTGCTAGCGGTACTGCTCCCCTCAGCTACCAATGGAAGAAGAACAACACTGCAATCACTGGCGCCACCGCTGCAAGCTATACAACTCCAGCCACGACGAACGCCGACAATGGGTCGACCTTCGCCGTGGTGGTGAGCAATACAGCGGGCAGCATCACCAGTAACCCTGCCACTCTTACCGTCACAACTGGTGCTCCATCAAGTCAATTGCTCACTCTGAGTGCAAACGGAAGATATCTGATCAACTCGTTTACCGGGAAGCCCGTGTTTGTGGTGGTGGACGATGCCTTTGACCTCGCCGTCATGCTCAACAGCGCTCAGGTTGCGACGTACCTAAACGACAGGTCCAGCCGGGGATTCAACGCCATCTGGGTAACCGCCGCTGACAATGGCTATCAACCCAAT
>JBAVUW010000023.1:0-2166 GCA_049696975.1 Candidatus Acidiferrales bacterium
GCTCCAATACGAGCAGAACCTCGTGAATATCCCGATTTCAATTGTGGTGTTGCAGGCCGCGTCCAACGACCTTGACGACATACGGCCACGCTTGCCGGCACTTCTCGAGGCGCTTGCGCATCTTCAACCGCGCTCGCTTACGCGAGTTTGAAGAAGGCTATCTTCATCTCAATATCGGTCGACGTCACGAATGCTCTCGAATGCCCGTGAGTACACGGGCCATGGCCAAGATGGCCATGCCACAAAATACGGGTACGCCCCTTTTCCCGTTACATCCACCGAAAATGCGTTAGCTGGCCGACCCGGAAAACGCGCGATATAATCACTAGATCATGAATACTTCGGTGCAGGACATCCTTGCCCAAATCGACCGATTGGACGAAGCCGGCCGGGAGGAATTGCAGGCGGCGCTTCGCCTGGGATCGCGCGCAATGGGAACGGCTTGCCGACGTTGAACGCGCTCGCTCGGCAGCGGAAGGTGTCACCGAGGATGACATCGACCGTGCCGTCGATGACGTTCGTTATGGCAAAAGTGCGTCGTGAAAGTTCTTTTCGACTCGAACGTGCATGTCTCCGATGCCTCCACGGAGGCGCTTGCACACGCGCGATCGCGGCTACGCTCAAGGCTCGATGAAAAATCTTTGTTTGCCAAACCATCCTGACCGAAGTTGATCGCGTCATCCGCACCTAATACGGGTTCTCATTAATTCTCGCGCGCGTTCGGCGCTTGTTCGGGTTGCGCGACGGGGCGAAAGATGAGATAGTGGCGGCCTCACAGGGAGGCTGCATGAATGTTCATTGGAAGGATCCCTCGGATCCGCGGCGGTTGCGGGAACTTATCGCTGGTGAATCCAAAGCCAAGCAACGCGATCGTTACCGCGTCGTGCTGATCGCCGGCGATGGCCTGGGCGAACGGCGTGAGCTGGAACGCGAACAGATCGCACAAGTGGTCGGACGCTCCCGCCAGTTCGTCGACACCTGGGTCGGACGCTATCGTCGAGGCGGCGTCGAATCGCTGCGGCCCAAACGCCAGCCGGGCGCGGCGCCCAAGCTCACGCTCCAACAGCAGCAGGAACTGTGCGCGATGCTCGACGCGGGGCCGGCGCCACAGGAGGGTCTGGCCGCCTACAACGGTCCGATCCTTCGAGAGAAGATTCACGAGCAGTTCGGCAAGCTCTACTCGCTGCCAGGGCTCTACAAGCTGCTGCATCGTCTGGGGTACAACGACCTGATGCCGCGGCCCAGGCACCCGGACACCGATCCGGCGAGCCTGGAAGAGTTCAAAAAAAAGAATTGCCCCGGCGTTTGGCTCGGCTCCGGATCGAGCATCCCGGCCAGCGTGTGCTGAGCTATTACCAGGACGAGGCAAGGTTCGGACAGCACGGCACGATCACGCGGGTGTGGGCGAAAGTGGGCACGCGGCCGGGGGCAATCCGCCAGACGCAGTACGACTATCTCTACTTGTTCAGCGCTGTCTGTTCCGAAACGGGAGATGCCGGCGGCCTGGTCAGCCCACACGTCAACACCGATGTCATGAACGCGTTTCTCGAGCAGTTCTCCAGGGAATTGCCGCCGGACGTTCATGCGGCAATGATTCTGGACCGCGCCGGCTGGCACACCAGCGAGGCGTTGAAGGTTCCGGCCAATGTGACGCTGATTCATCTGCCGCCCAAGTCACCGGAACTCAATCCGACGGAGAACTTGTGGCATTACCTGCGGAGCCATCATTGGTCGAATCGTCTCTATCGAACTTGGGAGGACTTGAAGACCGCCGCCGTAGACGCCTGGCGGCGGGTCTGCTTGGTTCCGGAATTGGTCAAGTCGATTTGTGCCGATACGGCTTTGCGCGCGAATTAAGGGTAATTCGTATAATTCAATCGCAGCCGATCGTTCGCCAGCGCAACCGTCCAGACCCTCCGGGATATTTCAGAGATTGCGGAAGAGCCGCTGTCCCGGCATCAGGTTCCGGGAGACGCCGACGACACGCCGATTCTCCGGGCGGCCATTGCAGTCGGCGCGGATTACCTTGTTACCCGCGACTCAAAGCTCCTTGCGTTAAACCCGATCGAGGGCGTCCGCATCATCACTGTTGCTGAGTATCTCAATGTGCTCCGGGCCCACGGCTTTGCCCGAGAGTAAATATATGAACTTCTCACGGACTTAAGG
>JBAVUW010000024.1:0-38745 GCA_049696975.1 Candidatus Acidiferrales bacterium
CAGCGTGACGTAGTCGTACGCGAGTTTGTGGAGAAGGATGACGAACTTCACGAGGTTCGTGTATGCCTGCTGCCAGAACGGTTCTTTCCCTCTTCCGAAAAGGTTATTGAGCAGCGACGCGATGTTGTAGGCGAGCGCGTAGGCATCGAGGTCGTTATGAAGAGGGTTGTAGCGGTAGTCGGAATGCAGAGAGATTTCAACGTAGTCGTCACCGCGGCCGTTGCGCACAAGGATGTCCCTGACCTTGTGGCAGAAGTCGCCTTTCACTTCTAAAATCAGCCCGCCGATGCGCTTCTCTCGATCCGACGCCCGGTACGCGAAGAGTTGTTCGGCAAACGGGTGCATACAGCATGTCGTTTTCCCACTCCCTATGGCGCCGAGAATCAGAACGCCCGTAAATAAGCCGCGCTCGGGGATGACAAGCCACTGGGGAGTTTGCGCTGGAACGGGATCGCGCGGATGATGCACCTCGCCGACCACAAGAAAGAGCCGGTCGCGGACGCTGGGGTCGGGATACGGTGGCAGCTCGGAGGGCCGCACGCGCCGATGTATTTTCCCGGCAAAGATGTAGATTCCCGAAAGCACTCCCGAGTAAAGGATGAAAGGGGTGCTGTACAAAAATAAGGTGTAGGAGTAAATCAAACTGGCCGACACAGCCGGGGAGCGAAGCCCAATGATCGCAAGCATTGGATTGCCGGTCGGAAACGGGAACTTCAGATAGAGTACAAGGCCCGATGCCGCCGCAAGTACGAATGCAACGAACGACCGTGAACTAAGGATTCTTTGAAACATCAGACTGGGCTCCATTCGCTCTGTGCTGCGTCCACTCTTTGAACTGACGGTCCTTCTTGAATACCAACCGCAGAGCTTCGCTAACGACATAGCCCGGCCCCGCGCCGAGGTATTCAGCGTAGTGGTCGAGCCTTTCTTTTAGCTCCTCATGAATACGGACAGTAAGAGTGGTTGTCTTCGGCTCTGTGGCGGGCGGCTTTAGCATTGCCATCGGAGTGCTCCTCTCGGCGTGGGTCTTTGGAACACGAATCGGTTTTACATCGCGTTTGGGAATCCATCTTGGCGCGGGCCAGATGCTGGCAATTGACGGGTTGCCCCCAGCTTCCAATCGGCGGTACCGGACCGACCCGAAAGTCCCGCAGGGACCGTTCGAGGCGAGTGAGCCCCAATTGGGGCGTTCCACGATGCCGAAGAACGGGGTCGGTCCGGTACCGCCGACGCTTTTTCCGCGCCAAGTTCCGTCCTATTTTCGGCCGTATCTCGTGTCAGCTCCATTGCTTCCCTTCTCCCGAATTAGAAGCAGACCCCACAGATATATTCCAAGTCCGGTTCACGAGGCGAGTTTCTGCTCTCCCACCCGTTGCGGACGGAAAATGTATCGGTTCGAGGGCAACGTATAGGTTTCAAACCGCCCCGGAATCGGATCGCTTTGCTGCCGCGAGTGCTCCATGACCTCGGCTTCTGCGGTCTCCCCTCTTCGCCATTTTCTGTATAGGGCTTGATATCTGTCCGCGCCGTAAATACGCTCGGCATCCGCATAGAAGTGAATGTTTTCCATCGAGAGCTTTGCGTAGTCCTTTGCTTCCCGAGCGGCGCGAAGATGGAAATACCGCAACAGTTCGGTCGGACCTTCGGACTCCCCTTGACCGTTTAATATCACTCGGGAGAAGTGCCTGGAAGCGGGGCCGAAACGACTGGATTCGGACGACGCAAAGATGAACCGGAACGCATGAAGTTGCTTGAAGAGCGGCTGGTAATCGATCAAGTGGGTCAGATACTGCCCGAATCCAACGCGGCCGGCGTCCATGTAACTGAACGTGATGAAGGGACGGGACGCTTCATCGGGTCGGCTCAAGAACATCGGGAAATTGTCGGGAAAGTATCTCGCCGTGGTGCCGTTCTGATTCTTTCCGTAAAAGGTTTTCTTTGGAAGACTATCCATCGGCAACTGCAATTCTTGACTGAAGAAGGAAACTTTCTGGTCTTCGGTTTCGAGATACTCTTTCTCTTGATGTGCTAGGACGTAGTCAAGGGCCGCGAGCCTGCCTTGCAGATATTCGAGCTGGTGGACCCGCCGATTTCGGTTGTTCTGCTGCCCGATTGCCGCATACACCGCGCGCCCGAACAAGTGATAGACGTTGCCGTGCCCTTGGTAACGCCTCTGCCGGCCATGCCCTTTTTCGAGAACTTTTGAAACGAGGGATGCGATCGCGTATCCGTATTTCTGATCCCGGAAGGTCAGATATTGCCGCTGGATGAAGTAGCCCGAATGCGTTGCCACAAGATAAAGGAACCGAGCCTCTTGCTCGTTGTAGAAGGGTTCGCCCAGCCTCCGCTGAATCGATTTCAGAGATTCGATGTGCTGCGGGTTAATGTTCATAGCGAAAAAATCTCCTGAATCAAACGGCTGTCCTGCAAAGCCTTGCGAACGCCGCCTTCATCCTGGCTGCGTGCATAAATCGAAAATCCTGCGCCCGCCTTCGCTGCGATCCTGCCCGCGCGGTATTCGGCGGTCGCAAGCTCAAGATCCACTCGAGCCTGTTCACCATCCCGCGTCTCGTACTCGATCCGAAGATCGGGGAGCATGATTGTGCCGTCAACGACCGTTAGACCATGCTTTTCCGCGATCTGTTCCCGACCTCGCTCCCGCTCGTTCTCGGGAAGATTCGAGAGTTTCGAAAGTTCACGATAAACGTCTCTCTTCAGCTCGAAGTCGAGCACCACACGCGAAGGCCGACCACCGTCTTCTTCAATTCTTGCCGCCTCGCGGTGGTAGACGCGGTACAGGTCGGCATCGTGGTCAAGCTCTCTGGGCTTCACGAATCCGTGGTAGGTCTCCTGGTCTTTGGAGACTGCTCCCGTCTTTCGAAGTACTCTCTCGCCTGCCTTCGTGAGGGTGACAAGCTCGCGGTCGCTGTACTTTGACTGAGAGGCTTGAACTTCTACCAGCCCTTGGGCGGAAAGACTGGTGAGGTCGCGGCGCATCCGATGCTCATCGTCTTGGTAGCGAGCGGCGGCGAGTTCCTGCACATCAATGACGCGGAACTCCCCGATGTCGGTCATTGCTCCGATTTCCGAGGTTCGCAACCGATAGGTGCGCCCACGTTCCCGGAATTCGGTGCGGCGCGGGTCCGCGGCGCGGATTTCAGCCGAGTGCGATCTGACGCCGCCGGTCCCAGACTCGGAAGAATTTCCCGAGCGGTCGAGGCGCTCGTCAGCCACATCGAAAGAGCTTCGGGGCTCCTTCGTACCTGCATCTGGGGTCCTTAGCGAGTGGGAATCGCCAGATCGGGATCGCGACATCAATTCACCTCGTCGTCGTGAATCTGTGCCAAGCGCCCATGTTCCATCCTCAATTGTTTGTCGATCTGGCTGAGCTTCTTACCCGTGTCCTTGAGCAACAACTTCCGCATCAGGAAGTAGGACGCCGCATAGAGATTTAGGAAAAGCACGAGCGCGTAGAGGCTGATGGGCCAAGCGTAGTGCCGCCAAATCAGGTCGCGATACGGAATCAAATACTTCAGTTCACCCATCAAAAAGAAGAGAAGGGCCAACATGAAGCAACTACTGAGAACTAATGCGTTCGCGAACATCGCAACCTCCGAAACTCACTCGAATGCTTCGTCCTCACGGAAATAGCTGATCGCCAATCCCAACGGATTGATCGGAATCAGATCGTTTGGCACGTTCGATTTGAAGAAGAAAACGAAATTCGCCGTGTAAAGCACGCGCTTGATTTCGCTGCGGTCAGCAGCCGAGTAGTACACCATGTAGAAGTCCACGCGTGCCTTGTACGGGGGCGTGGCCATGTCTTCGAGCGCAACTTTCTTAACGTCGATGTCGATGTCGGGGCCGTTCTGATTCGAAAGAAACGTCTTGATCGCATTGCTCTTTCGGAACGCATCGAGTGTGGCGTTCGCTAGAGGGCCGTCGAGGAAATATACAGATTTCGAGAAGTCGTCCTGAATCGTAAATCGGTTGCGCCGGTAGTATAGGCGGCAGAATTCCGTCAGGAAATATTTCGCTTCCGCGTCCTGCGGTTTGTATTCGAGGTCGTGGTAGTTCACGGCTTCCGCCCGGCCCACATCGTCGACGCGGATCACCAGCGGCCTGAAATCCTTGAATGTTCGAATCGTCTTGAGATTTACGACGAGCGACAGCACCAGTCCCACGGCCATTAAGAACAGCGCGATCTTGAGATAAGTGTTCGTGACAATCGCGTTGCCATACTGTTCCATGTAGAGCTGTTTCGCTTCGTTGAACGTCTTGTCCTGCGTGCTCATAGTCGTGGCTTTACGGGATTAGCCGTCCTCCTAGGATGAATCCCGACGAACCGCCGGAACTGCCACTGAAGATTGCGTTCGTGAGCGAAGGGATCTTCAAGAGCGCGTAGATGGAGCCCAGAAAGACGATGAACAGAGATGGGAAAAGGGCCAGAAGAGAGATGCCGGGGGCTGTGTGTGCCCTTAGAAATGCGGTCAAAACATTGCCGATAATATAGACGACAGCCGAGGCGACTACCTGATAAAACGAGAACTGCAGAAACGCCTTAAACCAACCCCAGAACAGCCAATCGAGTTTCGGGACGACAAAAAACGGGATAAAGACAGGACCCACCAACACGCAAACCGCCTGCGCGATGAAGCCATACGCGATAACGACGAGCGCAATGGCTTGGGCGGCCGCAACGAGAATGACGCTCACGGCGTAGAGCACGGTTGCCGTCAGATCCGCGATGCTCGGTGTCGGGATGGTCCGGGAAAAATCCGTGATCTGCTGCATTAGCGTGTCGAGCTGAGCCTGCAATATCTGCTGGCTCAGGAAGTGCGCCTCGTCTGTCACCAGACTGTGGAAGCTCCGGCCAATGCCGGGGATCGGCGTCGCATAATACGTGACCATGGCCTCACCGAAGGCGATCACGAGAATAAGGCTTGCGAAATTAGAGAACTGGAATCCGCCCTCTCGCGACCCCGACGAGAGGGCGGACTTGATGCCGAACCAAACGATCATGATGGTGGCAAGGCCGGTGAACAGGTTCCTGCCCATGCCGACAAAGAACCCTGTGTCGGTCTGCAGCAGGGCGTCGATCGCTTGAAAAATCTGGCTCATGTCTGAGCCCATGTCGTCCTCCCGGTCTGTCGCCAACGCTACTGGATTTGATAGTTCGATACGTCCTGGCCGAAGCCACCCAGCACTTCGGTCATGGCTCCCTGCAACTGGGCTTGTCTCAGGATTTCGGCATTGATCGCGTTTGCCTGCTGGTCACGGAACTGTTTGTTGGCAACAGTTTGCTGCTCTAGGAGTGCCGCGAGTAGTTTGTTGGTGTCCTCATTCGTTTGGACTCCGAGGACGTTGGCTGCGTTTACTTTATTGAGAACACCGATCTCGGTGTTCATGCTGGGATCGGAGGAAAGCGAGTCCTGTTCGAGTGTCGCGAGGTGTTGGTCGATGTTTTGAGTGCTGGCACGCAGGGAGCCGATGGTCGCCATTCCCAGGGTATTCGCTCCGTCCGCCAGCTCGACCGAAGCATATTGGGCCTTCACGCGCTCAAGGTCGCTGGGCGCAAGCAGGCTCAGATTGGCCGACGTGTACTGCAGAAGCTGACTTGTGGCCTGTTGGTAGCCGGACATAATCGTCGGAACCGTGCCGGAATTGACTCCGCTGATCCACGACCCCGTGTTGCTATAGACATCGGGCGCGTTCGCAAAGTGCCAGGGCGAAAATTGAGCCAGATACCGCTGCGGCATATTGGGAATACTCTGGGCCATCTGTAACGCGAAGTTGTACTGCGCGACGATCTGCGCATACGTATTTCTTAGTTGAATGAGGTGCTGCTCCAATTGGTAGTAACGGAGCAACGCGTTGCTGTAGTTCGTCGGGTCGAATACGACACCTCCGAACTGGGCGAAGGTGGCGAGAGGCAAAAGCAAGGCCAGAATGACAGCAACAATCACAATTTCCTTCGATCTGTGCTTCATTGTTTCTTCTCCTTTTCTGCAGGATGGTCGGTCTTCCGACCGAGACTATCGATCGTTGTGTGGCAGTCCACAGGCATGGTGGGGAGCGGCGTGAAGCCAAGATAGGGTCCGCCCGCTCCTTCTTTCACGACCCAATTGCCGCATTTACCGGGAGCCCAGCCGGTGATCTCCTCCGGCACGCTGTGGCCATTGTTCCAAGCGGCATGGCGTTCAAGTTCTCCGCGCGTGGGGTGATTCGGGTCGTCGTAGAACCGAGGCACGGACTGGTCGGTGTCACGACCACTGCCGCCTGCGAATTCCCGTTCGCGTTTGCAGCTCCCGAGCGCTGCGACCAGTGAGATTGCGAGAATCAGTCTTCCGAACCGCATTGCGTTACCTCGTTACAAATTCGGTCGAACTGTGTGGAATTGGTAGTCCGGTAGCAGCAGGTCGTCCGAGAGATAAACCTTTACGCGGCTGCCTTCTCGAATCGTCACCGTTGGGGGAACATTCAGAAACTTGTCGAGAATCTGGTCACTGGAACCCGCGATACTCGAACCGTAGTCGGAACGAAGGCGATCCGTTGCGGATTGATCGAAGGCGTTTCCGGTACCGGATTCGGCCACTGCACCGAGAAGTCCGACGGCCAGTGAGACCCCAAATATCTGAATGTAGTGATTGTTGACCTTGTCCTTTAGAGCGGTTTCCCCGACCTGGTTGAGTCCCTTGAACTGGTCGAGGCTGACGGAGTATCCGTCCGGCATGATGAGCCTGTGAAAGATCACGGCGAGCCGGTTCTGGCCGAACGCTTCAACCTTTCTCGTTTCTCCCAACACCTTCGTCCCGGCAGGGACAAGCAGGTGCTGGCGGTCGTGTGAATAAATGTCGGTCGTCACCATGCAATTCACAGGGCCGGAGAACGATCCATCCAACCGGTTGACCAGCAACGATTCGAGAATCGTCCCCTCGAACACCACATATTTTTCGCCTGTCGAGCTGTTGGCCGCACCCTGCTGTGAGACATCAGGATTCCGGGATTCTTCCTTGGGCTTAGTCGAGTCTTCGGCGGAGGGCGGAGCCTGCTGCGGGCCCGCAGCCAGCGGAACAGGCGATGCACCAGCTTGCACCGGCGGCGCGGGTGGAGGAGCGCTGGGAGGCACAGGCGCCGCGACAACAGCGGGGGGATTGTTAATGAGCGCCAGCTGCTCGTTCGAAGGCGAAGCGGACTCCTTCGCCTTCATGTCGGGGCGGTAACTGAGGGCGATATTTGACGCAAAACGGGCAAGATAAGCCCGCTGCTTCTCTGCCGCTTCGATAGGGTTCTCCTGGGCGGGTGGCTGTCCGCCTGCGCCAGGGACAGGTTGCGTGGTCGGTGCGCCAGTTGCGACCGCGCCATCAAGCGCGGCTGGGTTGATGCCAGCGGCTTGCGCCTCACGTGCGACTTGCGTCTGTTCGAGTTGCAGCTCCTCGATGCGCTTCTGCATCTCTTCAATCTTTGCGTCGTTGAGCGGTACAAGCGTGGGGTTATATGTCGCCGGTGCGGCAACGGTCTTTGCACTCCCCGGCTGGTTCTTGGACTTCCCTGCCGTCAGCCACATGACAAGAATCATCACGACGGAGATCCCGACAATCGCCCACGATTGAATGTTCTTTGGGATCAGTCCGGCGGGTTTGTCCGCCCTCACATCAATGGGCTGGTTGAGCGATGTTTCGCGCGTAGCCTCGGTCATGGATTCTCCCTATTGTTTGCGGTGAAACTCGAGCTTTTGTTTGCCGACCTTCAGATATCCGTCGTCGAGGACTTTTGCGACGACGTAGAGTCCGCTCTGAAACTCGTAATTGACGACGTTCGGCTTCCCGTCCTTCATTTCGTAGACCGTGGGTTTTTCGGACGCACTACTCCTGATGTACGTGAAGTTCTTATCGTGATAGATCGCGGAAATATCGAACGGTTTGCCCTGTCCTTTCGCGTTGTAGGCGTAGTCGAATTGGAGTTCCGATGGATACTGCGCCCGATCCCGGCTAATCCGGTCTTCGCTTCGTTTGTCGGAGTCCGCGAGTTGCGCCGCCGTCTGCGCGCGCAAATCGGCCAGCTGCCGCTTGTACGTTTCAAGATCAGAAGCCCTCACGTAAGCGTCGGAGGTGCCATTCCCCGCGATGCTCGATTCGTCCTTGGGCTCGATGAAGATTTTCAGGTCCGGATCGTCGCCCGGTTCCTGTTTGCTGACTTCTGTCAAAAGGAACGAGTAGACGTGGCCGCTGGCGGTTACGAGATTCAGATTCGTGCGGATACCAGCCTCGGCGGGTTTCACATAGCACAGATTGTGAATGCCGTTGATGATCCAGAATTCCTTGTCGCCAGTGCTGAAATCGAGAATGTCCTCGTTCTCAGGTAATACGATCAGGGTGGAAAACCGGACCTTGGCGCGGATGGGAATGACTTCGCGCTGCGAATACTTCACGGTGCGGCTGCTCTCGTCGTCCGCGCGTACCGACAGAAGCGGACTGAGAAGCAGAGCCAAACCGAGGATACTAACGACGAGAAAGCGTTTCGAAGAGTGACCTTTGTCTGGAAATGCGTTGGTTGTCTTCATGCTATGGCTCCTATTCGAGAGATGGGAACTCTTGGGTTTTCCGATCGGTCGGGCGTGAAGCGTCGTCATGAACGCTCACCCGCGAGCACTTCAAGCCCCTTTTCGAATCCGTAGGCTTCAAACGCCTCTCGGCGCCTCTGGTTGTCGAATGGATCGTTCGTGTAAAGCCAATAGCTTTTCGGATCAACGTTAAGGTTTGCGACTTTGGCGTAGTCGGGCGTCTTGATCAGGAGTTGTTGTTTGGGACGAAGCGTCGATACCAGCTCGGTCTCGGTTTCGTTCAAATGAAACTGGCCCTGATAGAGTTCGCGGTCCATATCAGGATTCGCGAGGAAGATTTTCGTCGGGCAGCTCTCGACCACGACATCGAGAATGTCGGACTTGCGCAGCTCGTCCAGAGATTGCGTTGAAAGAATCATGGCGGCGTTATGCTTCCGCCAGGTCTTGAGCGCCTGCACGATGTAGCTCTTGATGCTGGGGTTCTTGAAGAAAATCCAGGCTTCGTCAATCAGGAACGCTTTGAACACCTGGGTCGTCTCGGGATTCGCGATGAGCGAATTCGCTCGATGCAAAAGATAGAAGAGCAATGGTTCAAGCAACTGCGGATATTCCCGCATGGCCTGAAAATCGAAGCATTGGAACCTGCTGAAGGTGATCGTGTCTTCCACGTTGTCGAACAGGAATCCGAACTGGCCCGCGGCAGTCCACTTGTGGAGCCGGTTCGCCAGATGCTTCGGTAGGATGTTTGCCAGCACCGAGAGCGTCCGAAGGTGGGCGTCAACTGCATACAAGTTCTCGATCTGCTGGAATAAATCCCGTTCTTCCTCGGGACTAAGTTGGTCCTGCGGGGAGCCTTCCAGCAGGACCTTCAGGAAAACAAATAAGAAGTCGAGGTTGGCTTTTGTGGAAGGCAGCGCAAACGGATTGATCGTGAATCCATCGGACCGGACGCCGAGCTTGGCATACGAACCCTTGAAAAGTTTCGTAAGGCTCTCAAAACTCCCGCCCAAATCCAAGATGAACGTCAACGGGTCGTATTTCTGAAGATTGGTAATTAGGAAATTGAGTAAGAACGACTTGCCTGATCCAGTCCGGCCCAGAATGATCGTGTGGGCCACGTCCCGGTGATGGAGATTCAGGAAATACGGTGTTTGGTGGGTGGTCTCGAGAACTGCCAAATACTCTTGCCGCAGATGCCGGTTTACAGGCTCGCCACAATGCAGAGTGAAGAGAAACGAATAGTCCGCGTAGTTGGCGTTCGTGATCAACAAATGGCGGAGATTGAACGCGTAATTGCCAGGCACCGCCGCCAGAAATGCATTCAGCAGGTTGTATTTCTCTTCGTAGAGCTGCGCGTCGGTGACGCTGAATACTTTTGAGAACTCCGCGCACGTACGGTTCATCTTCGCTTCGTCGCGGTCATAAATGACAGCCGTGAGCGAAAAATGGCCGAAGTAGTTGCCCTTGAGTTCGATCTCCTTGATGCTCTCCCCCAGCTCCTGAACTTGGGCCGCCTTCGAATCATCCACGAGCCCTTCTGCCGGAGGTCCATCGGAAACGTTGACCTGGCTCATGAAAGATTTCTTCGTGTTGTGGAAATGGCGCCGGCGCGATTGGATGGTTCTGCGGGACTTTCCGGGGTCTTCCTTCTTCCACTCTGTCACAACAAAATAGTTCGCCTCGACGCCCAGTAGCCGCCGAAATATGAGCGGAAAGCTGTACGCCGAAGGTTCTTTGAGCGTAAGCACGCGGACATAGTGGTCGTCCACGCGAAGATGATTCCGGTGGCACTCCAAGTGTGATTCCGGGAGGTAGTAGTCAAGAAAGGTATCGTGTTTCAGTCGCGCGCGTTCCGTCTTCGCGGGATCGAAATTCAACACTCTCTTGAGTACCCGGAACGCCTCCTGCTTCGGCAGGACTTCGACTTCGAGAAAGTCATTCACATGCTGGATGAAGCTGTCCACCTTGAGCAGAAGCGCGTCTTGCGCCTTCCTAATTTGGGTATCGATCAGGAATACCTGCTTGGGCGTCGAGACAAGAGAAAGGAAATCGCTGATCGTCGGTTTGTTTCCACTTTTCGACGTAAACAACGCCTGCAAAGAAGCGGGCTTATGTCGGAACCCCTCAAAGAGAACGACGTAATGGAGCTTCAGCGAGAATAGATGCTCCGCCTTGCTCCCGAGGTACTGGATGCGGTTTCGGATCGCGGTATTCACGACCGGGTCGGCGTGGGTTTTAAACGGGATCTTCTCGTTGTTCTCCTTGAAGAGATACTGATAGACGCGGCAGTTCTCATCGAAAAGCCTGAGCGCGGCCTCGAAACGTTTGGTGAGTGTGTCCACGGTAACTGCGTCTAGGCATTCGTAATCGACTCCCTTCACGGCCAGCACGACCCCTACGTCGCCTGTTTTGGTAAGGAACACTTCGTTGCTCACGAATCCGAACAGATTGATCTGTTCGTTCATCGCGCCGGTTTCGCGGTACGCCTTGAAGATGCGGTCGAGCCTAAACACTGGGGAGCCTCCGAACCGCGACGGGCGCGAGCTTCGCCGGGTCGTATTGCGTGCGGAGTTTCGGCGCGTTGAGGATGAATCGGAGCATCTGCGGATCGGCCGTGGTAGCCCACCGTGCCGCCAGATAGAGCATGAAAAACATGAGGATTCCGCCGAGCAGGGTCGCAAGTAGATTGAACGTCGCCGCCCCCATCATCAGGGCGAAGAAAAAGAGTTTTCTCTCCGCCCCAAGTATCGTGAGTGGCCGGTTAAGCGACCGATACACAGCATTTCGTCTGCGAATGTCAGTGGTCATGGTCGAAGCTCAAGCGGCTGGGAATAACCAGGCCAGGAAATTAACCGCGCCGATAGCCATTCCAACGCCAAAAAGAATCCCAGCCATCAACCGTTTTGAAGCACCTTCCCCAAAGGCGAACGTGAGTCCTCCGACGACGATCGCGACCAGGGCCAAACCTCGCGCGATGGTCGTAGTGAACGCCGTCATCAGCACGTTCACGGCGTTTTCCCACGGAGAAGCGCCAGCCGCCTGGGCATACGCCGGTGCCGCCAGCACGAGGCTGATGGCGACGATCGCCACAAATGCACGGTTCTTACGAAGCCAATTGCGGCAAATTCTGAGCATTGATTTCATGAGTATTCCCTCCGAAAAACTACCGCGAACAATAGAGCGCGGCGAGATTCGGCGTCCAATACTTCTTAATCTCTTTGTAATATCCTGGGGCTATAAGAGACGGGTTTCAGGCTAGAGCGAACGCGAAACGATCCAAGAAGGGAGCGAAGGACGAGAGGGGCTGCAATCGAACAGACGCGGTCGAACGATGGGACAATCCGCGTTTGACGGAAAGACTCTGCTGCCAGCGCGGGCGCGATAGACCGGGATCAGACGCCTCGAAATAGTTCCGCCAGAGAAATCTTGAACGCCACAGCGATCTTTTCGATGTTTATGAGCGAGACGTTGCGCTCACCCCGTTCGATGCCGCCAATGTACGTGCGATCGAGTCCGCAGATGTCGGCAAACGCCTCCTGGGATACACCCAGCTTCTGCCTCCTGCTTCGGACAGCCCTGGCCAGCCGTATTCGAACATCGAGTGGGCTCACGGTGGATCATATTTGGAATCCTTGCGGTTGATATGTCCACGGACGATCAGTACCATTGGATGACGACTTTTCAGCGCGGGTCGCGAACGTTGGCGGCCACCCCTCAGGAAAGGAGAGAGAGTTCCATGGCCGTATCACCGAGGAAAGAGATGGCGCGGCTTTCGGCGAAGGCCCGCCGGGAGGCACTACGAGCGTTGAAGCGTGCGGAGCAACTTGAGAAAGCCGCCGCTACCGCCAAGTCGGTCGTGAAGAAGAAGAGCTTGAAAGACCTAGCCAAAGTGAAACGATATTTTCACGCCGTATGGCTGAAAATCGAGAAGATACGCTAGGCACTTGCTTTGGTTCAGCCGCGCGACGCCAAGCCGGTGCTCTAAACTCAGCCCCCAGCGGAGCGCATGAATCTGAATGCAGGAAAGCCCCTATGAGGGGCTTTCCTGTGGGTCGGGAGTTGCCGTATCCGAGCCCTGCTTCGGGGCACGGTCGAACTTCGAGATTTTCGTGATGCGAATCTCTGCGACTCGGATTTTCTGATCGTTGTTCTTTCGCTTCTTGTCCTCTTTGGGAACGAACTCAGAGTAACGAAGTTCGCCGACGACAGAGATGTGTGCTCCCTTCTTGAATGTGGCGGCATAGCGTGAGAGTTTCCCCCAAGCAACAAGCTTGTGCCAATCCGTCCGCCGGATGTAGCCTTCGCCCTTCTTGTCCTTCCAAGATGCGGTCGTGGCCAGGGACAGAGTCGTCAGTTCGTGCTGGCTCTTGGTCGTCTTGTGTTCGGCATCGGCACCTAGAAAGCCCGTCAATTTCACTGAGTTGTCGTACATTTTTTTCTCCTTTTGATGCCCTGAGTCTCTCAAGGCACGCGACCCGGAGGGCGCGAGCGTGAGACTGCTCCCAAGTGCCAAGGTCTGCTTTCTTGGAGGGCGCCCGCCCGAGTGGGAGGAACCAAGACCCGTTGTTCGGGCGCATAGCGAAGCAGAAGACCACCGTGCCGTAGGGCGCAGGCTTGTTTGCGCTCGCGGTGCTTGAGAGCGACGGGCGAAAAAGGAGAAGGACGGGTGACAACACAGTGACGGGTCTTGTTGGGAGCGAACGCTTGGATCAGAGCCACACGCTGACTCCTTCGGGACCCACATCCGGCAGCAATCTTGAGGGCCTTCCCCGGTGGAATGCTTGGCGCATTCCACCGGGTCGGCGGCTCGCCTTCGCATTGCTGCGAGGTGTGTTGGCTAGGACTCGCTCAGTTCCGCTTCCTCGGCCTTGAGTTTCAACTTGTCCACCGAGCATCCGGCTCGCTCAATGTCGTCGCGTAGCTGACCGAAGTATTTCGCTTGAATGAGCTTTCCATCGGGACCGGGATGGCAGTAGAGATACCGCACTTCCACGACCTGCCCGTCTTTGGGAAGGCGGTAGCGTTCGGGAACACCCACGGTTCCCATGAAACACTCCCGATTGCCGTTCAACAGCTAGACTGCGATTGAGCGGTGACCGTCAGCGGCCTTTTCTTCCGGCTTCGGGCCGACGATGATCGATGCGGTCGCCACGAACTTGCACTTGAAATGTTGACCGGATCGCCCGCCCGCGTAACCGGCGTTCCGGTTCTTGCATACGAATCCCTCGGCGCGAACTTCGTGCATCCGCGCCACGAGGTCTCGTTTCGCTTTTGGCGTCACAGCGGTTTCGGCCACGTGCAATACGTCATCGACACCTTGAAAGAGTCGCGTAAGGTGTGCATAACGGACTTCGTAGGGGTGGTTGCGAAGGTCGTCACCGTTGAGGGTCAGGATGTCCCACGTGTAGAACTTCGAATTGGTGATTTCTCCGTCCACGAGAAAACTGTCGGCCCGCACGTGGTCGAGCGACGCCACAAGCTGCGCGTCGATGGGGATGATCTGGCCGAGCTTGTTGATCCCTGAATACTTGCCGTTCGTTTTCTGCACGGCAAGTCGCCTTCCGTCGAACTTCTGTTGAAACCACCACGAGAGATTCGGTACGAAATCAAGAGCTTCCCGTTCTTCGATGGGAGTAAGCAATTCGGGTGCGTGGCCGGAGAATTCCTTTGTTGGCAAACCAACCGAAATGGCCGGGGATGCGTCCCCGTTTGTTTGGGCGACGCGATAGCCCTTGCCGGTTTTCTCGCGTACCACTCGATCAAAGACGCGCTTCCCTTCCTCGTAGGTAACGCCGCTCGCCTTCACATCGCTCTGCAGAGCGGAACCACGTCGCCCCCACTGAGCATTGACAGACCACTTGTCCTCAACACTTTCCAACTGAAGCTGATACACCTTGTTGGAACTGCCCTGCTGGTAATACAGATCGATTCTTTCTACTTTCATTGTTCGCTCCTTTTGTTTTGTGCTTTCTTGCCTTTTGCGCGGCGGCCATCGCCGCACAAAAAACAAATGCACTTCCTAGCGGGCTGTTGGCGCATAGCCGTTCGCGCTGTCAAGGGCGCGGGACATGCGTTCACGGGAGCGAAGCGGACGCCCTTGACAGAAGAAGCGGACGGTCTAGGCGCAGGGTTTTCGCAGGAAGGGCATGTTGCGTGACCGGGAGGGTTCCAGTACCGTGGTCGGGATTTCTGTTTGCTTTCAAGACAAGCGTGGTGGGTGGAAACGACAAGGCTGGTTCCCTACGAGATGGAGAAACCCGCCGAATCAATCGGCGGGTGCTGCTCTTTTGGAAGTCGCAGTAATGATTTGCACAGCGGTGCGCTGGATGATCTCCAAACTCTGCGCGAGCAACATGGCGTCGCCGTTCCAGAGGGTGATGTAGTCGGCACTCGCGGAAGTGGCTTGGAGCCCGATGGCGTTCGCCACGATAAAGGCAACGGCCTCGGCTTCAGTTTCGCGTTGGCGTTTGGTTGTCGTGGTGCGCCTATCGCCTCGGTGCATGAGTTCGTGCGCGATTTCGTGGGCGAGGGTCTCGACGATTTCGGCGGGCGACTGCCCCGGAAGAATTGTGATCTTGCCGCCTTGCGACGTGCCTCGGGCGGGTGCGATGTCGGGGGAATATTCGAGAGCAATTCCTAGCTCCTGGATGAACTGCTCGAGCCGCTCCTGATAATCGCTAGGGTCGCCCTGGACAGAATTCAGTTCGGCCAGCGGTTTCCCCTCTGTCATGCTTTCGTCAAAGACGTATACGGCGCGGAAGCCAAAGACGGAAGTTGAACTACCGGAAAGAATTTCTTCGTTGATGTGCGTGTCGGCCTGCTGCGCGCGCCGCCGGGAGACAGGAGCGACAATTCGGATACCCTTTGCACCCCTCTTGACGTGACGACCGAGCATGCGCCAGGTGTGAAACCCGGCCACATGCGTCGCCTGCGGGCAAGCCATCGCGATTAGCAAGATATTGTTAAAGCTGTATTTGTGGAACTTCGCGACTGTCTTGAGATAGCCGGTCAATGCCTCGCTGGGGTTGGCGTTGAGCGCGGCGGTCAGCTCCTCGATGGCCTTGTTTGCGATCTGCTTTGCTTGTTCGACTTTCATGTTTTTTGTTCTCCTGTTTTTGGAGCTCTTGCTCCCTTCACCCACAGCGAGGGAGCAAGGGCGCGAAACAGTAGGACAGAAGCGGAGAAGTCGAAGCGTTCAGGTCGGAACGGGCGGCACGACCGAGTGACACTTCTGTTGGTGGCGCGAGGCGTGCTAGTGGAGACCGGGGGTGCCGTATGCACGGGGCGCGTTAATTTTGAAGCGGCAAGAGTGGGAGAGCAAGCGCAACAGGCAGTGAAGAGTGGTCCAACACAAAGAGGAACCGCACAGCGATCGTGAAGTATATATTTGACAGAACCAAACGCCTGAATCGAATTGCACCTTGTAGATTGAGAGGCCGGATCGCGCGATGTCGGAAACCGCAGAAAAAATCGATCGCATTAGCGACGCCGGCATATTTGAAACTCTAGCTATCCAAGTTCTTCGTGAATTGGACAAGGACTGCGAGGCGATATTGCATTTAGGATTAAACCCAGTTGGTAAGCCGGTTCCGGGGCCGACCGACGGTTTCGGGCGCGTAGCGGGTTCGATCCCAAGTAAATATGCTATTGCCGCGTTCACGACGATCAGGTCCGACAAGCTTGAGCAGAAGTGGTTAGGAATCAGCCGCGTTGCAAGGAATTCGAAATCGAAAGCTCGGAAGAAGAGGAAGGTTAAGGCGAAGGGAGGTAGTTCAGAATCCGGCGATCTGATCAAAGCCTTTAATGATATTCGGTCCATTCGGGCAGTGGAGCCCGATGCGCATTTCGTCGTCTATCTGTGCACGAATCGAATACTCGACAGCAAGCTCATGAAGAAGGTCTGGGCCTTTGCGGCGGGACGAAAGCAAGTGGAGGTTCGTTTTCTCGACCAGAGCCGGTTACGCGATTTCTTGGATTCAACGCCTGAAGGCCAATGGCTTCGCCGTGAGCATCTCGGCGTCGGGGTTGAACAGGTCTCTGCGTCCTTGCTCCGCACGGCGTCACGGGCCAGCTTTCAGGAATACTCGGCTTCCATACTGGCCCCTACTAGCCAGACGATTGTGACCGAGCAGGCACGCCGCGCACTCAAGGCGCTTGAGAACCGATCGCTATCCTTGCAGCTTTTGGTCGGGCCCTCTGGAATCGGTAAGAGCGTCGTCGGGTCCCAACTTCATCGCAGCATAATTGATGCAGGGAGGTTTGCATTTTGGATTCCGGCGGAAATCGTGGAGCGATCGACGACTTTAGGGGAGGCGCTGGACGCGGTGCTGCGATCGATTTATCCGACGCTGATGGTCGGTGCTGGATCGCGGTCTATACAGATCGCCTCGGAGGCAGCGCCGCTGTTCGTCGTGATCGATGACATCAACCGCCTGGCTGCACCTGAAAATGCTCTCAGGAAAATCTTAGGCTGGGCACAACCTCAGGATTCCACAAGTGAGAAGGCGAGTCCGATCGCGGCGCAGCAAATCGTCTGTCCAGTGTGGGATTCTTACTGGGGTTCGATTCCCGGTGGAGACACCCGGAGTTGGGTTGGGATCCAGGCGATGCGGCCGTTTGTCCGTCACGAGTCTCTTGACGTTCTTCGTGCTGGCCTCACGGGGCCTGTCCACTTCCATGCGGCAGAACTGGAGCAATTCGCAGATGCCCTGAAGGACGACCCGATTCTCCTTGGCCTGTTTATTGAGACATTGACGCTAAACACCGACCGTAGTCCGGCGGCGATTGCGGCCGACGTTCTGCGTTCCTGGACTGAGGCCGCAATGGCGGAACTAAGCCGGGAAACGCATGAGCCAGCCACCAGTTACGCGAGAGCTTTGGAGAAACTTGCTGCTGAGATGGTGGTGCGAAAAAGACTATATCCGACCGTTGCTGAGTTCCGGTCCTGGTTTGGCGACAATGACGAGACCGTCCGCCTGTTGCTTCTGTTGGCGGAAGCTGGCCACATATGTCATATAGGCAGGCGATACCCCACCCCGACGTTCGAGTTCCGGCACGACCGGATTCTGGAATTCTTTATCGCCGGTGCGTTTGCTCGCATGCTCGAAGACAATGGACAAGACAATCCCGCTGCATGGGATCCGTTCTTCACTCTCTTCGTTGGACAAGCAATTGGCCGTCGCGTGTTTGCAGATGGGGTCCTTGATCAGCTTCTGGCACACAACGCCAATGCCCTGATCGCCTCTCTTCCATACGTCGACGACGGCGACCCAAAGTATGCCGCGAGCGTTAAGCAGCGCGTTCGCGTCTGGCTGATGAACAAGTCGTCCGCTCCTCTGCAGGAGTGGTATCACGGTCTGGCCATTCTTAGGGAAATCAGTAGCAAAGCAGTTCTGGAAGTGACTGACGGTATACACGGCGGACCCATTCTGTTCGAAGGAAGACTTCGCAATGGAGATGCCGCGGCAGGGGCTTACGTGCTAGCCTCGCGATTTTGGCCAAGTATCCAAGCGCCTTGGATGGAAGCGATAATCGCGCAGGCGACCCTCCGCCACAAGCCCAAGATGCTTTCAGAACTGCAAGATCTCCTGGGTTCGCCAGATTCGAGCGATGCCACTCGCTGTGGTGCGCTGGTGCTCGCTGGCTACATCGGGAATGCGCAAATGATCGGAGCCATAGGCAAATGTTGGGCGACAAGCAAAGACAAGCAGAAGATGGTGTTACCCGCTCTTTGGGCGGCCCTCCGTTGTGCCGACGCAAGGCCGGAGGACAGCATCGGAATGATGTTACCGGTTGTCTTGGAATTGCAGGACGATCCGACCGGCCAAACCTACTCACGACAACACTCTGTGCTCCAGGATATTGGATGGTCCTCCCGGCACGGGTTTACGGAGGTGGCCCTCAAATATTTGTTGGACCTCGGTCAAACGGAGGAATATCTCCGTGTCGTCGTTGCGATACTGAGCGAAATACCCAGTGCTACGACGGTGAGTTTTACGGTTCGTCGAATCGCCGAGTGGAGCAACCAGGCAAAGCAAGGGGGTGGTTTCTCACCGTTTGCGATGAGTTGGCCTGACCAATGGAGACGCTGGAGGGCGCAGGGACGAATTCCGGACCCGTGCATCGATGAACTCCGAAAAATGTGGGAGAAACAAAGCGAGCCGGAGTGGGTGAGGGAATATGCCCTGAGGGTGTGGAATTCAGCGGCGGGCGACCTCGATGTTCTACGCTCCGTATCCGCCGATGACGTCTTATACGAATCGGCCATCTGGTATCGGATGCTTAAAGGGGACCGCGGCGTCACGCAGGATGTTATCTCCATGCTGGCCGTGAAACCCTGGTGGATCGAGCAAATTCCGAAGATTTGGTCCGAGCAGTTGGAGGCAGTCTTGAAGGCTCATCTGGAGAGGCACATCGCGGCTTTGCCCACGAGCCTGTGGAGCAATGAAGACTACTCGCTCGCACATGTGATTCGCGACATCCCTGCGGCAGGCGGAGAGAATTTGCTCGCCGAGTACTGGGAGAAGCTGCGTGCTCGTCCACTATTTGTGCAAGCGGCGCTGTATGTCTCGACGGACCGTACTCGCAAGTTAGCCGCAGGTGCTTTAGAAGACGCAGACAAAAACACGTTTGAGCACATTGGGAGTTTCTTTGGATTCATGACGTCCGGCCTTGTGGACAGGCTCTCAATGAAGCATCTTGAAAGCCTTCGTCCGTATTTTAGATTAATGGATGATATGACCATTGCAGAAATTGTCGATTTCTGCGGCAAGCACGGACTTTTGACGTGGGCCAGAACATATGTGCTGCCGGAGTGTGAACGCCGGCGAGGGCAGTATTCGTTGGACGGCGATCAGCAGAGGCCGGGTTACATCGAGAGCTATATCTCCCAGTGGATGCCTTCAAAGGAAAACATCTTTGCGCAACTCGATCAGATGAAGGGGGAAGATCAGCATCTGGTATTTCGACTCGAGTTACTGTCGAAAGCGTTCCTCGAACGGGGCGATTCCATCGATAGCTTCTGCGACATAACGCGGGAATGGTTCAGCGTCGAACCTTCGATTGCGCGTCTGCCCGTTTTGGCTACTGTTATTCAGTACTGGGGCAGAAGATCTGATCTACCATTCTTGGACTCGGCGTATGAATCAGTAGGCGATGCGTCGTTTCGCCCTGTCTTTGGTGACGTAAGGTTTATGGTGGAGCGGAGAAGCCTGTCTTAGACTATTACGGCGTCTTGGCCTTGCGCGAAATGATGGGACGAGGGGCCGCGGCTGATGCGGACCCGCAATCGTCGGCATCAACTGGGCAGTGTGCTTCCGATCATGCAACGATCAAACCTTCGGCGGGTGGGTCTTCGTCAACGATTACATGGACGCGCATACACACTTGCGGGCACTGTGGGAATGAGACGAGGTGTAAGTTATTGTTTATACGATATGTTATGACATAGGGAGGTGCTTGACAGTGTTAGATAACTAGTGTATTATTCCTGACAAAGGAAATCACATGACGACCTCCACAATGAATGCAATCCTAAGGCGAATTCGGGCAAAACACCGCGGATCGGTCTTTACCCCCAGGCAGTTCGCGCATCTCGGAACCCGTGCTGCCGTGGATCAGGCGTTGTCCCGACTTCAGCGGACTGGCCGGATTCGCCGTTTGACCCGGGGAGTTTACGAGTTCCCGAAGATACATCCGCGCATCGGCGTACTGTCACCTTCTCCCGAAGCTATCGCTAAGGCAATGGCCGAGAGAACCGGGAGCCGAATTACGATCTCGGGAGCAAAGGCTGCGAATTTGCTTGGCCTTTCGACACAAGTGCCAATGCAGAATGTCTTTTGGACGGAGGGTCCTTCCCGGACTATTCGGGTCGGGAACCAAACGGTGTCACTTAAACACGTTGCGCCTTCCAAAATGATCGGTGCTGGAACGCAGGCAGGAATCGTAATTCAGGCCGTTCGGTCCCTCGGGGAAAAGGGAGTTCACGAAATTCCCGTCCATACGCTCGCAAAACGGCTTCCCCGTCCCGTGAAGAGAGCCGTTAAACGGCTCACACCTACTGCACCGGCATGGTCGCAGCCTGTTTTAAATCAAATCACGGCCTGACGTGAACTCATGGATGACTTCGCAACAGGCAAGCCGGCCGAGCGGCAGCCGTATTTCGAGGAAACTGCCGCTCGCCGCAACTCCACAACAACAGCAGTCGAAAAGGATTTTTGGATCTGCTGGACATTAAGGCATCTCTTCCTATTGGAAGGAATTCCCGAACTTCGGTTCAAGGGCGGAACATCGCTTTCCAAGGTGTTCGGCCTCATCGACCGTTTTTCTGAGGACATCGACATCTCCATCAACCGCGCGGCCTTGGGTTTTTCCGGCGAACGCGACCTGGCGAATCCACTTCTCTCAGGCAGTAAGCGAAAAGCGCTCGACGGAGAACTACGCGCGGCTATAACTGCCGAAGTGAAGTCGAACATCCTTCCTAAATTACACGACCGTTTTCAGAGCATCCTTGGCGGGCAGCGATGGGAGCTTGCACCATCAAAAGATGCGAACGAAGAAATGACTCTGTTATTCCACTATCCCAATGCCTTTGAATACAGCAGCTATCTGCGCCCTCAAATCAAGATCGAGTTCGGTCGCGGAGACCAGCAGCCCAGCGAGAAGTCCTCTGTCACACCTTTCGTCACAGAAATGTTCCCCGACATTTTTAGGGAGAAATCCGCCGCCGTCATCGTCCTCGATTGCGAGCGCACATTCTGGGAAAAAGTCACGCTCTTGCATGCCGAGAATCACCGTCCCGATCCTAATAAACTGAAACCGCGCATGGCGCGTCATTGGTCCGACGTGGCCGTGATGAGCACGGCGGAGCGATTGAAGAACGAGAATCTTTCCCTGGATCTACTAGCTCAAGTGATCCGCTTCAAGGAAATCTACTTCGCCGTGAATTGGGCCCATTATGATACCGCCGTGCCCGGGACCCTTGGAATCGTGCCCAACGAGTCTCTCCAGGCGGTCCTGCGTAAGGATTATCAGCAAATGCAGGAAATGTTTCCCAGCAAGCCTTTGACCTTCGACGAAATCCTTACAAGGCTCGAAGCATTGCAACAGAGAGTGAACACGCTAAGGGGACAGAATACCGAAGCAGCGACCAACGCACCGGATATTTGATCGCAAGCAATCCGCGGTGGAACAGAGAGCTACCATGTCGGAAGCAACAGAGTCGGAAACAATGTTCGAGCATTACTTGGATAGTCACAATCTGGCGTGGGATCGAGTTCCTGAGACTCAACAAAAGCAGCCCGATTATAGGGTCGAGCACAACGGGAAGCCTTGTCTCTTCGAGGTCAAGGAATTCAGTGATCCGGCAACTAAACCCATCGGGGGCTTTAGCGCCTGCCCTGCCATCCAAGAGAAGCTCACTCAGGCAAGAAAGCAATTCAAGGAATATCGAAATTACTGCTGTGCGGTAGCTCTCTGGAATAGCAAAAGCATTTATCGCACTCTTCTGCTCGATACCGTCGCATCGGCGGCCTTCGGAAAGTACGTCACAGTAGATGCTAAGCCGGCAACAGATTTGCGAGCTGACCCGCCGCGCTTTCAATATTCTGGTCCGGCTGAACTAAGCGAAAACGAAAATACAACTATCAGCGCGTTTGTGATCTTGGGTCCTTACAGCCTGAACCATCTCTGGCTCGAAATGTGGCACATTCTTAAGAAAAAACAGCGTCACGGCGAGGAAATCACACCCTGGGTTCAATTCGATGTCCTACAGCAACTTTCCTCAGAGCGGGCTCCGAGCTTCTCGTATGAAGGAACAATTCGAGTCATAGTGATTGAAAATCCATTCGCGAGGATTCCGTTTCCGTCAGACTTGTTCGTCGGCCCGTTCGACCAAAGGTGGCGAAAGGAGTCGGATTGGTTTAGCCTTTCCTTTATCGGCTCTGAACTCGCAAAACTAAAAGAGACGGGAGTGCCATTCATTTACCTGTGAGAATTAGGCACCGCTCCTTGCCAGGCGCGAGCGTGCTGCGCGATCAAACGCCGTGACGACCTGCCACGGAAAGAGTATCCTCCTCGTTTATATCGCCTTGACAAACATAAGCGCTTCCAGATTCGAGGTCCGAGGTGCGGAGCGCCCTCAAGTAAGGATTGGTCAGCGGAATGTTCATTAGCCGCCTCTTCATCAAGAACTACCGTAACCTGCGCCACTTGGACATCCAAATCGAAGTGGGCGTGACGTGCTTTATCGGCGAAAACAACTCCGGAAAAACGAATCTCTTTCAAGCATTGCGACTCGTGCTCGACGGCAACATAAGCGCTCAGCGTCGCCGGTTACAACGGGAAGATTTATCGGCGGGCCTGACCTTTGTCACGCCTGAGCACGTTCTCATATCCATAGAATTTTCTGACTTCGCCGGGCGGGAGAACGAAGAAGCACTCCCATTTACGGCTGTAATGGAAAACGGAAGGGCGCGCATCTCGTACCGCTTCAGGCCGAAGCCGACGGTGCGCGATATGATTGAGCAGATTCCAGAAGGCGAAGCGGTCCCACCTTTGAAGATCGACGATTACGTATGGGAAATGGTCGGGGGCGGTGACGACATTGACCTTAATGAAGTGGCGTGGCACGAGTCATTCGGGTCCCGTTTTAGCACTGACGACCTCCAGGAGGGCTACCTGGTAGTGGTCATGGATGCTCTCCGTGATGTCGAGACCAGGTTGGCCGCGACCCGTACATCTCCCCTTCAGCAGATATTAGAGCAGCGAAATATCCCGGAGGAAGAGCAAGCCAACCTCGTCCAGCAATTACAGACGGCAAACACGAATATCAACGCAAGCGCAACGATCCGCGAGGTCGGAACCCAGCTAAGCAACTCATTTCGAGATGCCGCGGGTAGCTCATTCGCGATGGGAGTTTCTCTGGGACTCGGAGAGCCATCGTTCGGAGATATTTCGCGTGGTCTGAGGGTTCTGTTGTCCGGTTACGGACTGGCGAGTCTCGATCCGAGTCGAAATGGCTTGGGGCTCAACAACGTTTTGTTTATCAGTATGCTGCTGAGTTATTTCGAGCGACGGGTCGCAGAACGAAGGACGGCGGGCGAATTGCTCCTCGTGGAGGAGCCTGAGGCACATCTGCATCCTCAACTTCAGCGCGTTCTTCTTGCAACACTACAACGAAAGAACGTCCAGGTTTTCATTACGACGCATAGCACCCATGTAACGTCCGGCCTTCCTCTTTCCTCTCAAATTGTGCTCACAACCGACGGGGGGCCGGTTACGCATTGCGCGAAGCCGTCAGCCATTCCGAACCTGAATGCCCGGGACGCCGCCGATCTGGAGAGGTACCTCGACGCAACTCGGTCCGTTCTTCTGTACGCCCGAAGAGTCCTCCTTGTCGAGGGGCCAGCGGAGCAATTCGTCATACCTCCGCTAGCGAAGGCGGTTCTAGGAATCGACCTCGACGAGCAAGGAATCGCCGTCGTACCTATCTTTGGCACCCACTTCTCCTCCTACGCAAAACTCTTTGGGCCGCGCGGAATACAGAAGAAATGCGCCATCCTTACGGATGGCGATTTAGCCCCTTCCGATGCTGATCCAGATGTCCAGGGGGAAGAGGGCGAAGCAGAACCGGTGCCGCGGCTTGCAGATTTGAGAGCCTTACGTGGACACTACGTCGAGATATTTTCCTGCGATACCACGTTCGAGCGAGAACTGACGCTGCGTGGAACGCTTCAAACTCTCGAAGCAGCGGTCGGTGAGATAGGAGTCCCCAGCGCCGTGGCGAGAATCGCGCGGGCGCGGGCAAGAATCGCGGCCGGACAAGCCGTAAATCTCAATCAAACGAAGGAAAGTGTTCTGAGGGCAGCAAAGCGCTTTGGGAAAGCAAGATTCGCCCAAATAGTTTCTAAGCACATCGCCAGCGCGACCGAAATGCCGAGTTACATCGAAAGCGCACTCAATTGGTTATTGGAAGATGCTGCTCACTGACGAGCAGCGCGCCGCCGTGGCCGAGCCGGGTCACGTTTGTCTCGTGTCGTGTCCTGGCAGCGGGAAGACGCGAGCTATTGTCGCGAAGCTCGTGTATTGCATCGAAGAGGTGAAGGGCACCACGAGGCGCGTAGCCTGCATCACCCACACGAATCCTGCGGCGGACGAGGTAGATGCTCGGCTGCGTCAGACGTGCTTCGGAAGCGAAGATCGATACTACGACGTTGCAACGATCCACGGATTTGCCCTACAGAATATCCTGCGACCATTCCATCGTCTGCTCGCGCATTTGAGGAACGGTTTCACGATCCTCACATCGGACGCCGAAGCCTATCTGGACAAGATACGGGAGCTGAGACAGTTGTATGACCTCAAACAGCATGAGGTTGAACTAATTGAACAAATCCAACGAGACCCGGACGGAACGCCTTCGGATCGCGTGCCGTTGTCGCCGGATATCAAGCGTGAATGGTGCGCTTGGCTGGACGAGAATGCGTATGTAACTTTGAACGAGATTGTTTACTATGCGGGTCACCTGGTAAGCCATTTCCCCCACATCGGTAGCGCACTAGCGAGCCGCTTCGCGTACATCCTCGTGGACGAATTTCAGGACTCGTCTCCTTCGCAGGTCCTGATTCTTAGAGAGATTCATCGGTATGGCCGAACGATATTTTTCTGCGTGGGGGATCCGAATCAGTCCATATATCGGTTCGCGGGAGCTTCGCCCGAACTCCTAACTGACTTCGCCCTGGAGATTGGCGCGAATACAGAACTTCGTCTCACTGCCAACTTCCGATCATCCTCGCACATTTGCGCGCACGCCGAACGATTGTGCGCTTCCGACCCGCCAATGAGGGCCGTGGGCCCGAACGCCAACTCGCCGATCGTGCCTATTCATCACAGGGTAGCCAATCCGTTGGAGGGCATCGTCGACTATTTTCTTCCTGCGGTGCGAGCACAGGGCATCCCGCTGGGAAATGTGGCAATCCTAGCTTCGTGGTGGGTTTCCCTGTTCAATCTGGCCCGCGAGCTTCGCAGACAAGACATCCCCGCAATCGGCCCCGGTGCCCGCCCATACAAGAGGAGCCACACGATTGCGCAACTGGTTGAAGCTGTCGGTGCTTATCTGGAAAGTCCGGAATCGGCGATTGCGCTTGCCGTCCAGCGCTCGCTCATGATTCTGGTCGCAAATATCACGGGGACCCCACCGTATTCAGTTTTCAATTTCAAAGGTCGCATCGTGGTTTGTAAACTGCTCGCGGAAGCTGCGGTCGCGAGACGAACTTCGCCTTACGCAATCGACTGGATCACTGAGGCGACTGCGAGGTTCTCAACGATTCTGTTGGAAGCAGAGATGTTGTCGTCCGAAGGGGTGCGAGTGTTGAGAGAATCCGCAGCCGAGATGGTCGCTGATATTCGGGACCGTGAGGGAGGTGCGACGCTCACTGTCGAAGATATGAGTATTTTCGCCCGACCCAAGCATTGTATCCAGCTGCTAACGGTCCACAAAGCAAAAGGCAGAGAATTTGAAGCGATCGCTGTTATTGAAGCCCACGATGGGCGTTTCCCTCATTTCGCTATTTCTCGGATGGCACCGGGCGCCGAGCGGGACGCTCAATACGATGAAAGCCGTCGAGTCGTGTATGTCGCAACCACTCGTGCGATGCGAATACTGATGTTCTTCACTGATACCGCACACCCTAAGAACACGCCATCGCCCTTTTTGACCGAAATGGGTCTGTGACTGTGGTCGAAATGTGTCTCTGGAAAAGGATGTAAGGGCCCGCATGACCCAATTGCTAGGGACTGTGTTTAGGCGTCGCGCTCGCTTTGGAATCGCGTGGCCATTGATTGTCCCAGTGACGTTACTCTGTTGCCGCTCCCGCGGTTTCTGGCTCGCCTGTCTTATTCGTGAGGGCTGAAAGACGAGTCTCTAATTTCTTGCGGAGGTCGGTAATGTTCTCGTACTCGGGACAGTTGTGCCCTGCGAGATCGAACCCAAGCCTGGTGTTTGCCTTGCGGTACAAAATTGGCCTTTTGCCCAGCGCGTGGGCATATCCCACCTCGTAATAAACGCTGGTACGTTCCCCAGTCAGGTCCGCGATGAGAAACTCCGAGGTTGCAATCTCGTCTAGGATTCGCTGAGTTATTTGCTCTGAGTGCTCGATCTCGTCCGACCGAATAGCCGTGATGCCAAATTTCTTGAAGACCTCTTTGAAGCAGTTCTTCACATCTTCAAGTTCGGGATGCTCCTTACTGATCCACATCATGATAAACGCTGTGTTGGGGCGATACCGTTTGATGTTAGTCGTTTCCGAGCGAGCAATTGCGGTTGCCTCCGGAGTGTCGCTGGGCACAAGCAAGTTGAGTATCCGCGTGACATTTTCGGCAGCAGAGCCAAATTCCTTGAAGGCATCCTGAGCGTTGCAGGTCTCTTCCCGCTGTCCCGGAGGTTCCACGCCGAGCACGCGGTCCTCGTCACTCAACACATTTGTGGTCCAGTGGTGGTACAGACGAAAATTAAGTGCCGCTAGCAACTCCCGCAGGGTGAACCGGAGGTCGGTGCGGTCCACGTCGCTGACCAGCGGCGAGGATTTCGAAATCTCTATCAGTCTAACGATGAGTTCGGTGAGTTTTCGTGACAGCCCCGGAATGACGGCGTTCCGGTCTTCATCGGACAAGTGCTGCAGGACGTTCGTCTCATATCTCGCACCAGACTCCGAGCCAGCAACTCTTAGGAGCCTCGCCGACACGCCGTCAAAGTAGCCTTGCGTATCCTTTAGAACTCGGTTCCACTCTTCGGTAAGGCGGTTAATGTCAGACTGGGTGACACTCATGAACGTCTCCCCCTGAGCGTTGCTTCCCTTTCTCGCCTCAAGTGTTCCCACAGTTTCTTGTGCTCGTATGTCTTTTCAATCCAAACCGACATACTTGGTTCCCTTTATGCAAATCCAGCCGGGTACTAAGAACGTACCCGTTCGATAGTAGGAATGTGAATGTCCATGGTGCGGACTTTGGGGGGCGAGGATTCAGCTCTGCTGGCAGAGCCTTTACAAATTCGGCTCTGACAGCTAATTCTTCAGCCGGGATGTCCTGAGGCCCATAGCAGAGTCCTTTTTCGCCGATAATGAGATATCTCCCGCCTTTGGACTGCAAAACCAGACCGCACCTCACTATCTCCCCTGCTCGCCACTCGTAAGCAACAATGATCTCAATGCGATTTGGTACTCGCTCTGGTCTGTACGGCTTAGCGATCCCAGAGTCAAGATCTTCCATATTCTTGTCGACATGGATCTGCAAAGCCTCTTTCGACAAACCTTTCTGCTCCGATATGTCTCGCGTCAGTTTGGTCATGCTGGCGTCGAGAGACTCAAAATACTTTCCTAGAACTGTCAATTCTCTAATCATCTTCTCGCGGCCGCTCGTCGAAGAAAACTGTACCGCTCTGTCCCAAAAGTAGTGGTGCGCAAGATCGTTCCTCTTTTTCACTGCTCTTTCGAGCTGGCCGTAGAGTTCCTGATAGTCGGATGCCGCCACTTCGCCAAATCGAGCGACAAGCGCACCGAAGGTTGACTGAAAACTTTCTGCGAGCCGTGCATCATAGTCCCATGCGGTGCTCATCTCTTGTTTGCTGGCAACGGCGAGCAGCACCGCGAGCTCACGTTCTAGAGCCTGAGCTAGGTACATCGCCAATCCGAAGCAGGCGTAAACCTCACGAATCTGCTCGCTTTCAGCATCCAATCTCACTGTGGGTCTCCCTGTTCCTGGTACTCTGAAAATGCCCGGTTCGCCGCCTTTATACTTGCGGCACTGGGAATCAGGGCATGCACTTGCCTCGATAGCACATTGGCATGCTAGGAAGGTGTACGAATCGAACGTCTGATTTGAAAAATTGCATCCACTGCGTCCTTTCCAAATGTTTTGTCGTCCACCAACTCCTGAAGCAGCGACGCCGTCCCATCGTTTCCGATTCGGCCCAAGAGCTGTATCGTAGATCGAACGCGTTCCATCTTCAGATGCGGGAACGCTCCTAATAGAGTTGACATCTCATTTCGTCTCTTGATCGCTTCCTCAAGAACTCGCCGGACTTCGCTTGGATACAAAGCTATAAGGTCGATCGGTCCGGGCATCAGGTGCGATGTCATTCCGTGTATCAACTGGTGCAAGGCATCCGGAACCGCGGGTGCCACCCTCCCGGAAGCGTCCGACCAGAGATCACGGATACGAGTTGCCGCTGTTGCGAAGTCCCCACCTTTGCGTGCATGCCAAAACAAAATCCTGCCGACAATCGACCACGCCTGGTCCTGCTCTGTGTTGCCCCCCTCGTAGCAGGGCGGCTCGGTCAGGAACTCCGCGCATGCAACCATTGAAATTACAAAGGCGGTGGTACCCTCATAAAGAAAAGGACTGTCGCGTTCGATTGTTGTGGCGTATCGCAGAAACACAGGCAAGCCTTGCGGGTCATGTTGCCGGAATAATGTGGCAAGAATCCAGTCGGTAGCAAATCCATAGAGGTCCTTTTTCATGCCCGCGGAGCACAAGACCTTGGTCTTCTCCTCCGGCGCGAGAGCCTCATACGCTTCGTTATAGACTCCCAAGTAAACGTCTTCAAATATTTTCCCGAGCGCGGAATACGCGTAATCGGCGACGATTTGCGTGCGGTTATAGTCTGGTTGTGACGTCAAACGGGCCGCAATCTCGTTTTCGAAATCGGCATCTGGATGTAATAGACGGTAGAACTCTTGCGTTGCCAGGTCGAGGGGCACAGGAGGATCAATGGCATCGTACTCTCCAAGAACCGCGATGAGGTCCGTATTGACAATCGGATTGCTCATGTCCAATTTCTGCAATTCAGCCTTGATCTGAGCCCGTCTCACGGGATCCTGGGTACTGATGTGCCAAGAGAGCCGACGAAATAATTCTAGGGCGTCGATCTTTGTAAGGGGACTAGCATGAGAAAAGCTCAGATGCAGCAGTTCGATACAGCGGTCTAGATCCACGGGGAAACCAAGGAAACATAGCTCCTGCGTTCCGTAAATGACCAGCAACAAGCTTAATTCGCGATTCGAATCGGTTCGAAGTTGACCGAAAATCTTTTCGAGCAGATGGATCGCTTCTTCGCGATGCAGAGAACAGAACTGGTGACGCCTCGCAGAAGCGAGCAGTTCGAGGGCCGGTAAGGCGGGCCTTCCCGCCAAAAGAATTCCGGTGCATCGGACCGTCTCGCGCCATACCGCCTTAAGGAGGAACTGCTCTTGCTTAGCTGACTTGACAGCAGCGTTGTGTAGCGCGCTTTCTGTGGCAAAGTAGAGACTGAGCAGCCTATCCTGCCAGGTCTTGTCGGATAGGTTCCTGAAAAGCCCGTCAAAGAGAAGAAACTCGAAATCTGTCCACGCACGATTACCAACGACGGAACTCCAGCCTACCGATCGTTTCCCTTCTCTTCGAGAGATTGCTTCCAGTTCGAGTGAAATGTTTTGAAGATCAAGCTCGGCCGCCTCGATCAAGGTGATGCATTCCTCTGTGATTACGTCTCGGGCAAGATCCCCGGAGCTTCCTTGAATCACCCGTTCAAGGACAGCCGGATCGGTGCAAGTCTTAAGGAGCCGCCTAATTTCGCTGTTGTCGGTCAATCGGGCCAGAACGAATTCAAGCAATTCCTGATGGATGGGACGACGGAGCTGATCTTCCAGTTCGCTTGTGTCGTCACACATCCGACGGAGATGCTCAGCGCGAAAGTAGAGAAAAAGCAGTTCGTGTTCGAAGGAAACGCTGTCATCGCTTACTTGCAGTAGGCGAGATTGCCGAATCTCGTCGAGCGCAACGAGAGACGCCCGTTGCCGTTGCAAGAATTCTTCTGCCAAACGATCGAAAGCGTCACGCGAAAGTGCGAACGCCACGGATTCCTCAAGCGCAGCAGCGAAGGCTCGCAAGAGGCCTAAAGAGAGAGCCTCAGCATGTTTGGGAACATTCGCGCGGACATATCGATCGTAGAGCGAAACGCGCGACATGTTCTGAGAGCTGGCCCCATGAGACTTCCCTGCCAAAGAAAGGTCATAGGCGTTTGTGAAGCCAGCACAAAAGTGATCGATGTTGGTGGATGTGCCGGAATAGTAGCCGTAAATCATTCTTTTCTGCCCTAGATTCAACGGTCCCATCCGAATTACGGTTTTGACCGTATCGGGACGAGGAAGTTGGCTCGGCTCATGTCCGCTGGCCACGAGCCTGCCCTCGGTATGCGTAAGGAATGCCTGTATTCCGTGGCCAAGATCATCAACATGAGCCTTAGGGCATTCGTTTAGACCATCGACGATTAGGACCGGCCGATGGCCGGCAAGCGAGCAGGCGCTTAAGAAATCGGCTACCGAACCGCGATGGTACGGGGCCAAGTTCTGGCTAATGAAAGAGGAGAAGTCCTGGCCGCGGTAACGTCTCGCCTGCACCAGAATGGAGATTTCGTCGCGAGCGTTCAATTGAATGATCAGATGATTGAGATGAAAACTCTTGCCGCATCCAGTTGGCCCCAAAAGGAGGATATTCTCTGGCGTTAGCAAGCTGCGTAGGAGCGCGTCGCCATAGTACTCGTCCTCGGCTGTTTGCAACGGTGGAATCGCTCTCAGCGATTCACCGAGCCGGCTTCGATAGCCACTAAGGCGTTCCAGCGCGGCCGAGACACGAAAATCCACGGCCTGGGCGAGTGTGACCGGACTTAGCTTGAGCGATTCTGCGGC
Organism: Candidatus Acidiferrales bacterium; assembly: GCA_049696975.1. GTDB lineage: Bacteria > Acidobacteriota > Terriglobia > Acidiferrales > UBA7541 > Palsa-295. Next base: position 31,282 of record JBAVUW010000024.1, read on the forward strand.
AAAGCGCCGCCATTCTGGAATTCTCCAATTTGAAGTGATCGGTTGGGACCTAATGCCTCGTAGACAATCTTGGTATCCACGCACGCGAACCTTAAAGTTCCCAGGTGTCAACTGCGAGCCAGCATCAATCTGCGGATAAATGCAAACGGAAGCGTCAAATTCTCGAAAGAAGGCCCGGTTCAGAGGAGGAGGTGCGGCACCGCTGTTTGCAAATGCGAGCATGATGTCAGAGAGCAAGAACTTTGCCTGTGACGCTTGTGACCACGGATTTTCGCCCGGGTAGTCAATGACCTGGCCGGCGAAGTTCGTCAATCTCCACGGGCCGTTGTCAGAGCCGCATATTGGCCCTCGTAGGTTTTTATGTTCGAGGAGTTCAGCATGGTCATCAGTAATAACAACGAAATCAATCTGGCGAGACCGATTTGTCTTGGTGATTTCGAAATTGGCTAAAATGAGGGCGTTTTGGCCACTGAAATCGGCAACGAGCTGTTTCAGAAAACGAGCCTCCTCGCCGGAAAGAGGCGAACCGATAAACAGTTCCAGAGTTGCGGTCATGTACGCGCCGAAATGCTACCTTGCATACAACGGTATAAGCTCACGATTCTGAAGGCGCTCCCGTCATGAAACTTCTTCCGCGGAGATTTCTTCCCTTTGCAAGTCCGTGGCTAGTGAAAATGGCAATGATTCAAAACACTGCGGCCATTCGAGACCGAGGTAGGAGAGCCATCGCTGTGCCTTTACTGACAATGGATCCTTATCCGTCGACGCCGCAATGTAGTCGTACATCATTCGCACGCGTTCTGCGAGTTCTTGGAATTCTTCGAGCGAGATAACGCGGAGGTCGTCGGGCGGATGAGCCTCGGGAGAAACGGGCAGTATGGGACCGACAATCGCTTTGAAGAAAGTCTCTTCGGGGTGCGCTTTTGTTAGGTACTGGATGTGATCATGAAACTGCCCGATGTCGTCGGTCTTCTGATATTGCGATTGCGGCTTTTTATCAGTCTTGGCCTCAATCGCCACTCCGGTCTTTGCTGGAATAAATCGCCAGAGTACATCTGGACCGGTCTTCTTTGGTTTGTCATTGTCGGGCCGGGATGGTACGAGGCCCAGTAATTGGCCTAAGCTAAACAATGCCGCCTCCGCTGCCTTTGTTTGCTCCCCATAAACGAGATCGGTCCCTATTTTGGTGAGGGATTTTTGAACAGCGACCGCGTCTCCTGCCAGTGCGCCGACGGCCTCCGCCTGTAGCCCTGGCGCAGCCGAGGATGCAACTGAGAACGCGGATCTGCTCGATACGCTAGGGCGTCCCAATTGCAGCCGCTCATTTGCAGCGGCAACGTAGGAGCGCAGAGCTTGGACATTCTGCCCGAGTCTCTCCTGCGCGAAACCGGCCCAGTGGCGATACCAAGCCGCGAGGGCACGGTCGTGTGGTTCGACCTGATTAGAAAGTAATGGAAGCAGTTGGGCGGCATCGGCAAAGTTTCCTTTCCAGAGTAGACCGCAGGCATGATTCTCCTGGCCGGCTGCTGCGACAAGCCAATCTGCTGGAGCCCGGCGCGCCTCGACGTCGTATCCGCTGACAGCGTTATAGAGCCGATCCCAATCGGCGTCGCCGGTCAGTATCCCGTCGATGAGGTCAGCATATGCAGTTGTACCCTCTCTTACTAGGTCGCGGAGCTGAAGGGCCAGTTGAACATGTCTTTGGAGCAATTCCGGCAGGTACGATTGGTTCTGTGGGGATCGCAACCAATTCTGCAGATCGGACCCGCACAGAACCACGACGCCATGATCTGTGTTGCTGCGGAAGATCCGACCAATTGCTTGAGTAACGCGAATGGCTGTCGAGGACGCACGGAGCTCTCCAATGTGCAATGTTTCATCCGCGAAGCGGTCAATCGCGAACGAACCAAGCGGGAGCCCATCCAGCACTAAGACGCGGCACGAGTCGCCCGGCAGATCAATACCGTCGTAACGTGCCGCCATCACCAGTTTCTCTGGGGCCGACGCTCGTTTGAAGGACTCCACGCCCGCCTGTCCCATTCCGGTGTCATAAAGACTTGCGACGTCACTCCAGTATCCAGCACGGGGTTTTGATGCAGTGATTATGCAAGCTTTGTGATCTCGTATGAGCGCCTTTGCCCAGTCTTTCTGCGCATCTTCAGTCTCACCCGGAGAGAACACCAACAGCCGTTGTGCCTCACCGGATTTTCCGCCCGGTCGAATGAGGTGGGGGGCGTGGGATCCGAAGGTGCGAGCAAACTGTACGGGGGAAGGAAGGGTCGCAGTCATGTAGATGACCCGAGGGCACTCTGCCAATTGTGGCAACGAATTGATGGGGGGCACAGGAGGTCCAATTTCGATGCACGAAGCTGAAACGAGTACGCAACAGCGGTCAATGCAGTCTTTTACGTGCTCCCACGCGAAGAGTGTCGTGGTTCCATCCGCGGCAATGCCGCCGTCGACCAAGACTTTCGTCAATTGTTGCCATTTCCGATTTAGCTCAAACGCCGGGATAAAAAACAGAACCGTAGGGTCGCCGGTTAGGAGGCTAGCGAGCTGCTGGCGTTGTCCTGACTTCTCCAAGTATTGGCGGAATAAGCCTATAACGCTGTCGAAGAGCGCCGTAGTGGACGGGAGCCGAAGCGTGAAGCAGGACCGAATGCTTGGGGCCGCGACGTGTGCGTCATCCAGAATTATGGCTACCGGGCGCTCGCGTCGGAAGATGCTTTTGCCATTGCACAGTGCCGCGTAGTTGGTCACGCACGGACCACGAGCCTCGCGGAAAACATCTTGGTCCTGCCAAGTTCCGCGGAAATAGGCAGCAGTTTCGAGACCGGATGCCTTCGCTTGGAGTCGAGTTTGTTCGACCAGCTGTATCGTTGGGCATACATAAAGAACATTTCCGCTCGTTTCGTTCACCATTGATTGCGCTATCAGGAGCGCGATCAGAGTTTTTCCTCCCCCAGTGCTCATTTCCAGTTGGGTGCGGGGCTCTTGGCGCCTCGAATGCCACTGGCGGAGCGCCGCAGCTTGTGGTTCCCAAATGTTCTCCACTCCGCCTCGCAGCGTCAGGCTTTTGAAGATTTCTTCTGGATCCGTTAGCCGTTGCCTCTTGCGAGGGGTGAGTTTTAAAGTCGAAAGTTTTCCGGCCATCAGCGCACCTTCTCGTCTCGATGTGATTTCGGTTTAGAAATGGGCCGACACAGCTTCCTAATAATACGCGTTACTCATATTGTATCGCTTCGGATTATGCTCTCGGATGGTCGGAAGTTGTGCTTTCCGGCATGATAGGGGAAGGCGATGAGGAAGGCAGAAGGTGCTCAACTGGCGCGTGGCTACTCTGTCGAGAGGTATCGTCGGCTCGAAGCAGCTGTGGACAAGAATGAAATCGCGAACCTCCTCAGCAGACGATTCACGGAGCGGTACCTTGCTCCGAGTCTCGCAAGACACAATGTCAAACATGGCTTCACGACCATGGCTGTGGGGTGCCTTATGCTTGAGGCCTTGGAGTCATTCCGACAGGGTTGGCCTGACACTAAAAATCGGAGCAAGGAGGCCTTCTGCAGCTTCTTCGACGGACACGATGAATTCTCACCATTTCGCGGCCATGGCGAACGGTTTTATTATGACGTTCGCTGCGGCATCCTGCATCAGGCCGAGACCCGCGGACGCTGGAAAATCCGGCGGAAGGGACCGCTTTTTGATGAGGTAGACCGCGCCGTCAACGCCACCTCCTTCGTTCGTAATCTCGGCCGCGTTCTTAAGGCCTACTGCCGAAATCTTAAGCAGGCAGATTGGGACGGCGATCTTTGGAAGAATTGCCGCAAGAAGATGGATGCGATCTGTAAGGCGTCTATCTCATAACAGATCGTCCTACGTGCGGCGGTGCGATTGGCAAAAGCCGGTGTCCGTTGTGGTGTCAGTTGGTTTGTCATTTTCGGGCAAAATAGGACGCGCTCAGACACGCCAAAAATGCCGTATCCAATTGGACTGACGCGACTTGGCACGCCAAGGCATTTCCCGGCGAAGAGCCCTGAATGGCTTAAAAGGCCGCTGCTCTACCACTGAGCTACGCCCCTGACGTACGCACGCGCACGGCGTCGGAAATTGAGCGCGAGAGCACGGACGGCACCGCCCGAGTGTCGAGCGGTGTTTGATTCTAGCGTGTACCGGAGAAACCAGCAACCCAAGCGATTCGAAGCCACTTTAGCCTCGCCGTCTGAAGTCAAACGTTCCGATCCCGAAGGCGGCGCTTTGAAAAACCTCGTCGAATCGATTCACTTCAGGCAGAAGATTTACAGCGTTGCGCCACAACATACTTAGCTACGCGCAGACTGGCCTTCGTTCGGCGCACCACAAATGCCTAGTCTAGTTGTCGTCCCGGGCGAAAGCCTCGCCTTAACTGAGAACGGCTAGCTCAAGGATCTCGCCAAGTTTATGCACGACCCGGTGCGGCCGTCGAGCGCGCGGCTGAGCGGCCCAGCCTCTGGCCGACGTCATACCCGTGGTGACGCCAAAACCCATCGCACCGCCGCGACGTGCCATGATCATTTCCACAAGCGGATCGTCGCCGACGACGCCCACCCTGCGCATCGGAATTCCGAGTCTTTTTGCAACCAGCCTCAAGGCCTGCAACGAAGGCTTGCCGGTAAGGATCATCGGAGCCCGGGTTATTTTTCGCACCGCGGCGACGATGGCGTGTGAGTACCCCATCGTCTTGCCTGCAGACGTCGCGAAAAAAGGAACATCGGAAGCGACATAAAGCTCCGCGCCATTCCAAATGGCTTTGCAGGCGGCCTCAATGTCCTTCATGACGCAGTCGGGGTGCCATCCGATATACACCGCCTGGACATCGTCGGCTCGATCCTGTCCGGGAAAAACCGTCTCGATCCCCGCCTCGGCAAGCGCCTGGCCCACACCGGGCACACCCAGCACGAGGGCGCGTTTCACTCCACGCTTCGGCATCAGGTCTGCCGTTACGGTATTGGGGGTAAGCAGAGCCTCATCAGCAATGGGTAATCCCAAAGCCCGGAGTTTCGCCGCCTGTTCGGCTACGGGGTAGGCGGTGCCGTTTGTGAGCACGACAAACGGAATTTCGCGGGATTGCAGCTCGCGCAGAATTTCGACGGCGCCTGGCAACAAGCGGTAGCCGCCGAGCGTTCGATCGCTCAGGATTAGTGTGCCGTCAAGATCGAACATAAAGCCCTCGACCGGCCCCAACCGTTCGTTCCAGCCCTTGCGGCGAGCCCTCACGTTCACGCCTTGACCGGGCCAGCCTGCCCGCAGAGCTCCAGCTTGAATCCTTGTTTCTCGATCGACACATAGGCGAGGTCACGGCGGGCCGTCAATTGACGAACCAGACTCATCACCGGAACCATATCGGGATCATAGGTTCGTTCCGCAGGGCCAGCCGCCTTCATCGCGTCAACTTGGCCGGCAGGCATTGTCGCTCGAAGGAGAAATTCCTCGTCGCTCAGTTCCGGGCCGATACGCCGGCGCAGTTCGCCTAGAGGCGGCATGCCCGGCTGCTCGCGCAGTTCGCGCGTGCGCGCCAGAGATTCGATGTGATCCATCACTTCCGGCGCGATCGGAGTATTGGGCCGTCCGAATTTTCCCAGGGCGTAACGGATGATTTCGTCGGGGATCGTCGCATAGCGCTCTTTTCCGGTCACGTTCAAAACCGCCTGGGTGATCAACATCTGTGCGAAAGGCGTCATGACGATCGGCCAACCAAGCTCCTGCCGCACGCGATCCAATTCCTCGATGACCGCACCTTCCAAATGGGAGACTCTGGTTTCGGCAAGATGCCGGCGCATCGTTCCGATCGTTCCACCCGGCAGTTGGTGGTGAAGGTAGCTCGCGTCGAATGCTTGCGGGCGGCCCGTGGGCAGTCCTTCCGCCTCCGCAAGGCGTGTGAAGTAACGGCCGACTTCGGCAAGAGCTTGGTCGTCGATGTCCACCTGATGTCCGAGCGCGCGGAGATTCGAAACCACGCGCTCAGAAGGGGGATTCGAAATACCATCCGCGACGGCGCCCGACGCGCATTGAACGGCGCTTACGCCCCAATCAGGCGCGTCCATGTACGTGAGCTCGCCGATGCCGATCGTGCAGTGCGAATGAAGCTCGAGCGGTTTATCGCCGATTACAGCCTTGACGGCTGGAATCAGCGCGCGCGCGCGCAGCGGCGTCAAAAGGCCGCCGGGATCCTTGATGTAGACAGCGTCGACGTCGGGACTGGCCGCCAGCGTGCGAGCCCGGTCGACGTAGTGAGCATCGTCGTGGATGGGACTCAGCGTAAAGACGAGCGCGCCGATGACGTACTCGCCTCCCCCCGACTTGATCATGCGCGCGCAGGCGACGTTGGAATCCGCATCGTTCATCGGATCAGCCAAAGCAAACCGGCGCATCCCGTTATCAACGAGCGTCTTGAACACCAGGGCCATAAACTCGGGGCTCGCCGTTTCCCACGAAATAAAACGAAAGCCCGTGGAGAGAAATTGCAGTGGCGTCTTCGGCATGGCCTCGGCCATCAGACGAATGCGTTCCCAGGGATCTTCCATCTTGAAACGGACCGCCACGCCCATGTGCGTCGAGGTGGTGAAATCGATGGCCTTGAACCCCACGCGGTCCATGACGGGAGCGATGGTCAGGCTACGGGCTGTGTCGACACCGAGCGCGGACCACAGACACTGGTTGCCGTCGCGCAGAGAGGTCTCGACGATTCGAACACTAGCCATGCGTTCGAACCTCCTGAACGGCGCGTTGCCTTGCAAGGAATCGGGGCAAGAATCCTGTATCCACGCCGCCTTCTTGAAACTCCCGATCGCTCAGAACCTCCAGCTGGAACGCGCGATTGGTAGCGACACCTTCGATGCGAGTCGCAGCGAGTGCGTGGCGCATCCGTTCAAGTGCCGCGGGGCGATTCGCGGCGTGAACGATAATCTTTGCCATCAACGAATCATAATAGGGCGGGATGCGAGAGCCGGAAGCAATGTGGGTATCGACGCGCACGCCCTCGCTCGAGGGCCACATGGCCGTGCGAACCGTACCGGGGCTCGGATGAAAGTCGCGCGCCGGATCTTCGGCATTGATCCTGCATTCGATCGCGCAGCCGTCGCTTCGGACATCGCTTTGCTTCAAACGCAGTCCCCGGCCCTCGGCGATGGTGATCTGCTCGGCCACCAAATCGATGCCGGTCACCGCTTCGGTGACTGGATGTTCCACTTGAATGCGAGCGTTCATTTCCAAAAAGTAGAAGGCGTCACGCTCCAGATCGACCAGGAATTCGACCGTGCCCGCGCTGCGGTAGGAGAGCCGTTCCGCAAACAGCACGGCTGAGGCGTGAATGCGCGCGCGCAGGTCCGGCGAAAGGTTTGGAGCGGGCGTCTCCTCGATGAGCTTCTGAAAGCGGCGCTGAACCGAACAGTCTCGTTCGCCGAGCTGGACCACGCGACCGTTCCCGTC
>JBAVUW010000025.1:0-17298 GCA_049696975.1 Candidatus Acidiferrales bacterium
CGCTAGTTCCCTAGTAACATTTCGTGTTGACGACTATCCGAGTCAAACGCAGGACAGCCTTAATGCTAACGTCCATCCTCACGCTCTCCTGAAATCCTTAAAACCGCGAGTCGCTCCGTAAAAGTGATTTGTTGTTCCAGACGAGCATCTTGCTCCGATTTGTCCGCTTGTGTTAGTGGTCAGGAATGGTTGGCTCACCGTGTCGATAGTCGTTGCGCTCATATCCCAGAGAGGGACCGTAAACGTTGCATAGGCAGGTGGAGCAACGTCAGTCTCATCCGGGCTTGTAAGAAGGTATCCCACCGCCGAAGTACCTACTGCACATCGAATGTATGGCTGTACTTTGATTCCGGTAGGGACGCTCAAGGTGTAAAGAGTTCTGGACGAACTACCGAGAGTTGTCGTGTTTATATCCAATACTTGAGTTGCCAGCCAGCATATGAGGCTACCCCCTTCAGCCTCAACCGCTGTATAGGGAATCGGGGCGCCCGAACCGTCCGTCTGGAAGCTGAAAATACGACGATAAGAAACCGCGTATCCGGACGGCAGCGTCGGTGTCAGCGATGTGCTGGCAAACGTTCCGGTGCCTGATGCGCCCGTGCAAAGGAACATGTGAATCGTGGAACTGTTCGGGAGTGTCGTACCTCCCTGATAACCATTGATCGCGTTGCCGTTCGATACGGCCCAGGAATAACCCGCACCGTTGATATAAACCGCATTCGTGCTGTCTGCGGCCTGGCCGGCGCTCACAGTCATCGTCGCTGTCGTGTGCGTTCCGGTCATTGACGATGGCAGGTTCCCTGAGATGGCGTTGTATGCCACCACCGCGCCCGCCGCCCTATCAGCATAAGCCGTAGTGGCTATCTTCGTGGAATTATCCCCGGCCGACTGCGTCGTGGTCGTCGGGCTTCCGGCAAGCCCCACGCTTGATTTGATCGAGGTGACGCCGGCATTGGTGATCGTCACATCGCCCGACATGGCAACGTCAGCGCCAATATTCGATGCATCGCCGACCATAATGTGAGAATTCGTAAGACCAATAGAGCTCAGAGTCATTTGTATTGTCCTTCTGGGTTTGTTGTTTTCGCTAATCTATAGCCGTTATTTCCTAGGCACGGTTCAAGGAGAAAGAACGCCGCGACATGTCAATCTGCAAGGGGTCCTGTCCGAGGGCAAATGTGTGTCCTCAAGGGCTCGCGCCTCAACTCCTCACGATTATGTCGATACGGGCGAATTGAGACTGAAAAAAACCATTTCCGATGTCTGAAGTGCTTACGTAAGAAACGAAGTTAAAAACATTGTTAACCGTCCAGTCGAACGCCACGCCGGGAGCGGCTTGCCCTTGTGCATCGCCTAAGCTTGTCGCTAGATTAACAAATCCCGCACAACATCCTGAATTGGCGCCTGTACGGACAATTTCTAAAACCTGATACATCCCACCGTCCGTATCTTGTGTCAGCGTGGCTGGTGAAGCCGTATATCCATTAAGAGCGAAAGGCGTCGTCCCGATCTCTATGTCAAAAAATATTGATCGTGTCGCTGCGGACTGACAATATCCGGCGATCGTAATGACGATGCTATCGCCGTCATTAGCCAGCGTGTTCGCAGGCAGGGTATAAGTCCATAAGGTCTCCGGGTTACCGGCTTTATCCGTGCTGGCGTGGACCGTGTAGTCCGAAAAAAGGGTCGTCGTCTTGTTGCCAGCCGCCGCATCGGCATAGGCCGTGGTTGCTACCTTTGTGCTGTTGTCCCCGGGAGGTTGTGTCGTCGTTGTCGGGCTGCCAGCTAGGCCAACATTTGCCTTAATCGTTGTCACTCCCGTATTGCTGATCGTGACGTCGCCGGACATGGCTACGTCGGCCCCCTGGTTGGAACTGTTCCCGACGATAATATGTGCGTTCGTAAGATTAATAGGAGACTCGGTCATCGATCTTTCCTTTTGTTGTTTGTTGGCACCACTAAAAAAGTGGTTTTGCGAAAGCTACGTGCGAGCGGTTAACGAACCCTTAATGGGCAGAAGAAAAAAACCACCAAGGTGCCTACCTTGGTGGCCGGAGGTTGATAACCGCTAACTGGAACGGCGCGGCAGTCTTTAGCCGCGAGGCCTGGACATCCGCTACCGAAATAGCGGGGGCACTGCCCGAAAGCAGACCGCACTGCCGCCCCCCGGCCCTAGAGACCGAGAAGCAGCATCCTTGACGCCTGCCCTTTCACAGAGAGGCATCAATAACGGCTGATGCCAGCCGCCAGTTAGTAGGGGTTATCATGCCCCGACCGGCCGAAGCCGATCATGCACGACACTAGGGGGGCAGAAACGGACTGCAACTATTTTCTGGTTGCGATAATTCTATGAGCACAGAAGATGGCAGGGACAATTCCGTCAGTTGGTTTCACTCACCATGTCACACTCACCCAAATACAATCTGCATCGTCCTGCCGGACACCGTGTACCCGTCTCGGCGGATTGATTCGTTTGAACCGGAGCCTGAGCGTCTGCTCGCTCGCTCGATTCGCGTTTGCCGGTGCAGGATGGCCTGCCATGGGGAAAGCCCAATAGAGGTTGTATGTCTCGGCATCCTCTTCTTCCTGATCAGTCGGGGGACCGAGTAGCGCGACAACCGCCGGTTCCTTTTGGCCAATCAGATCGACCAGGGCATCGTTTGTGCCGTGCGCGCGCACAAAGCCAAGCTGGTTGCTGTATAGCTCCAAGGTTGTAACGGCATTGTCGACGTAACTGACCATGAAGAAACCGCTGCTGTTCCCCCAGAATTGGTACGTGCCGTGGTCCTCTGTCGGCTGACCATAAATCGCGACCACCTGCTGCGGCGTATCGCCCCGCTTCACTCCGGCAAAGTGCGAGACATCGATCTTGCCGACCATGATCAAATTAGCCGCGTTTGGCGCGGGATACGGAGCGGTCGGTTGCTCTGGATTCTTCTTGCGGGTCGAAAAAGGCTTTGCGCTGGAATCTTTTGAAGTATCCGGGGCCTGTCGTGGCGGCAGCTTGAATTTCTCGGCCGTGACGCTGTAGACGACATCCTCGACTTCGATCTTCGACAGGTCGACGCTCTTGTCCGTCTCCGCGCGTTTCTCCAGCTGCAAAATGCGGGTAAGAAGGGCGGTGGTGCCATCGGTGTATTCGTGCCCGGGTGGCTTGTCCCCGTACCAGTTCTTGATTTCCAGTGCCAGGGGATGGTCAGTTCTTGCGACTTCCACGATCAATGCGGTCACGCAATATCCCAGATAGCCAACCTGTTCAGCGTCTGATTTTTTTAGCCAGTCCTTGATGCTTGTCGCGTTCGCGGGAAGGGCGACGGCTAGCAGGAGAGCGACAATGAGACGCGGCTTCACTGGTTTCTATTTTGACGCTTGCGCCGGCGGGGGAAATTTCTGCTTCACGACCCAGACGATCACGGATTCAAGCTGGATCTTCGACAGATCCGCCTTTCCTTCTCTGGATTGAAGCTCTAAAGCCGTCAGCTCCACATACAATCGCTCCATGCCTTCGGACGTCGGCTTGCCTTCCGGCTTCACCGCGAACCAGTCGCGGATATCCGTGGCGAGCTTCGGGTTCTTCGCGCGCATGTCGGTGGTCATCTTGTCGATGAAGTCGGAGACGCAGGCGGATTGTTCCTTGTCCGTCTTGGCGTTGAATTCCTTAAGGCTGGTGGCCTGGGCACTGTGCGCACTGATGAGAAGCACGATAAATGCGAGCAAAGTTCGCATGGCGGATTCTACCTCCGTTCCTTTCAGAGAGTCGCCCGGTATTTTTACAGGCAATTAAAATCAACCCATTTTCTTCATGGAAAGCAGGGCACTGAGACAGGCCAGCCCGCAGCGGGTCAAGGGCGGCGCAGCCGTTCATCTCGACCCTTTACGCGCGAAGGGCGGACTGTAGGTTTTTGGGTGGAGAAAATGGGAAGTTAAAAGTGCCTAGATCTGGAATTTCGGTGGGACCTGACCAAGAGGCTGCGGCGGTTTTTTCAGTTCGGCCGCCGCCGTACCGGTGTCGTCGTCCGCCGGTTTCTGATCGGGTGCGGCCTTCGGGTTGGCGGCCGCCGTGAATGCCGGCACAACGGAGAGCTGGTATTCAGCCATGTAGTCGGCGCTGCCGTAATCGGTGACGGGCTGCTGATTGTTTCCTCCGGCCGCTGACGTGTCCATCGCCTCTTGCCGCGCCTGCACCTTCTCCGAAAATTCCTTTTCGTAGCCGTCCTGCCGCTGCGCGGCTTCCTCTGGCGTCCCCTGCCCGCTCTCGCGGTCCTTGAGAATCTTTTCTTTCAGCTTCTGGTTTTCATCGGCGCGGCGGTCGATTTCCTGTTTTTCCGCCCACGTCGAGGCGTCCGGGCGGTATTCGTGCTGCCGCGCGGCTTCGGCGTGATCGGCGCCGGTCAGCAATCTCCCCTCCCCGTCCCGGTAGTTGTCGCCGTCGACATAGACGCGGCGGCCGTCACGCAGGCGCAGCGCGTTATCCTCAATTTCCTTCCGGCGCTTGTCGATTTCCGCCTGTTCCTGCTCGATGCGGAGCAGCAGCTGGTCCTGCCGTTCGGTGATCTCCAGCATGGCCTGTTCGTATTCGCGCATCTCGCGGCGGCGCTGTTCCTCGATGCGGCGTTTCTCATGCGGATTGGTCCACGGAAAAATCATGCGGGGCGGGGCATCGCCGGCAAGTTCGGCGTTCAGCTCCTCGGCTTCCCGTTGATGAAGAACATTGGAATGTATCGCCCAGAGGCGGGAAAGATCGCCCGGCATTGCCTGTTCGGGCGTTTCGAGTATTTTGTCCTCGGGTATGTCGTCTTCCTGCTCAGTCATCCCTCGTCGCTCCGCACCCTGTGGGCTGGTTTGGTTATCCCCCTGCCCGCCCCTCATCCCTCAGCACGATTCTGAACCGAAAGAATTAAGATTCTGTAAACCCAAGGTTGTAGCGCCATCGTCTTTGCATCCTTGGAATGTTTCGGACGGCGGGGTAATTTGTTGATGGCAGGCCTTCACGGCGACAAATTGCAGAAATTTAATATTGCCTTGAATGCGGTGCCCGCACTATAAAACCGCATGTCAAACACGTTCGATTTTGAAACCATGGCGCAAATCGAAGCCCTCTCGAAAGAGCTGGGCGGCCTGGGCGAGTGCAAGCGGTTGGGATTTATCGTTGAAGACGAGCAGGGAATCACAGGTCTGACCGTGGCGGGACTGGGTTATCTTCTCTACGTCAGAGCCGGCGCTATCAGGACTCTCGCGGAAGCGTTCGCCGCAGGTTTTCAGTGCGCGCATGAGGAAACGTCCTCCGGCGCATAATCGTTTTTCTGCACGGCATACCCGATTTCTGTTTCAGTGAAGATTTTTGCTTTCCAGAATGTGTGTCGGCTTTTGGCCGTAAATCGCCGCTGAAGGCGGTGTAACTTCAGTGCCCCGGAAGACGAAGAAAGACCCAGACTCAATCCACGCCCTTGCCTGCCCCAAGGGGAAGGGGATTAAACACTAAGCGAAAGCCGCAAGACTGCCTTTGTTAATCCTTGCCTGAATATCGCTATTCCGGACGCCCTTGAGATAGACCATGGTCGAAGCGATATCGCGGTGGCCCATCCACTGCTGCAGTGTGCGGATATCGATGCCGTCCTGCAGGTGCCGCGTGGCGTAGGTGTGCCGGAATTTATGCAGGAACCACCGCGTGCAGAACGGGCCGCCGGCGCAGCGGTTGGTTTTAACAGTGCCGTCCGAAAGCGTGTGCGCGGTAGCGCAGTGTCCGCAGTTCAGTTTGCCGCGCCACGCGACGGCCTTCAGCTTTTCGAGCATCGCGCCGTCGGGATTGCCTGTCGCGCTCGGGAATACCGGATCGTCCGGCGTGGCTTTCTTCGGTTTGAACCTTTCGAGCAGGGCAATGAGCTTGCCCGGCACCGGCACTTCGCGTTCCTCCCAGTTCTTCGGGCTGAAGTTCCAGTGGGGTTTCGCGGTGACGCGGATGGCGGTGTGGCGGAAGTCAACGTCGCGCCATGTCGTGAAGCGCCCCTCGGCGTCGCGGAATCCGCACATGAGATAAAACTTGAAGCGGATTTCCTCGGGCGGCGTGCAGGCTTCGAACAGATTCTCCAGGTCGTCGTCCTCGTAGATCGGCCGCACGGTTTCAACGAAGCTGGGCCAGTCGGTCGGCGTCAGCAGTTTCGGGCGGCCGTGCTGCTTGAGCAGCTGGGAGATGACGACGAGCTTGTTGTAGATGGTCTTTCCCCCCTGCCCCGTCTTCAGGCAGCGCGTGGCGAATTCCAGAAGCGTGTCACGCTCGATTTCATCGACGTAGGTGCAGGAACAGAATTCACCGAACGAATTCAATATCGGTCTGTAGGTGCGAAAGGTCCGCAGGGACCGGTGGTAGCGGATGTAATCCTCGTATTTTGCAAGCGCATCTTTTACGGTAACCCGCTCCGGGGATTCGGGGACGGCGGAGGTATCGATCAGGCCGTTGCGGATCGCATCGAGTTCGGCCTGCTTGTGCCGCGCGCGCTCGGCCGCGATGAACGCATCGGGACCGGCTGCTTCGCGGCTGCGTTCGCCGCCGCTCCACCATTCCAGATAGTAGGTTCCTTCGGCGTGAAGTTCGTCTTTGCCCGCGACCTTGACGTGATCGCGGCGCACGCGGGCCTTGCTGTCGAACAGCGCGGGCGCTAGTTTCCAGACATCGTCTGTTTTTATTTTCTTTAGGAGTTTGACGCTGCTGATTTTAGGCATGGAGGGCGACTCCGGCGGGTCCTTGTCGGAACCGCCTACAGAATCGCCCCCACGGGCCGTAAATGCAACAAAAGAATCGGGGGGATTGACAGGGCAGCGTTCTAACCAACTGAACTACGTCCCCGCGCCATGGTTACCGGATGGTGGGCGATCACGGATTTGAACCGCGGACCTTCCGGGTGTAAACCGGACGCTCTAACCGCTGAGCTAACCGCCCTCAAACTCAATACTAAACACTTGCGACTTGCCACGCCACCGAAAAATGCACTGGGAATAGTGCATTGTCCGCTTTTTGTCCGTGTTCCCGCCAAAGTGGGTCAGTCTTAACGAGCTCGCGTCAGCTTTCGGAAGAATCCGAAAAGATTCCGATAACCAATTGAGAGAGAAAAGCTGGGTGAGTGAAAGAGGTCAGGTGCATCGCAACTGTCCCGACCTTCGGCTTTCAGCACGATGTACCCGAGCCCGGAGATCAGAACATCGAGTGCCAAGGACAAAACCCCGCAGGTTACGCTCTCCCTGCCGACTACCTACGAGACAAGGCCAGCGATAGGGACCTGCGAGGCGAGATTGATTCTGCGAGGCTGGATTTTCTCCGACTTGCCTGCGCTTCGGCGGCGGACGTCCTCGCATTTGAGGACGGCTACAATCAAACGATGCCCGCTAAACGCGGTAACCAATAATCGATTCGTCTGCACCGCCCTGGGAGCACCGAGAGTCGGGTGCTCGTCCGCATGGGGTCTGCCCAAAACTCGGCGCGGACATACGGGAAACCCAGTATTGAGTGAGTAGTGCGTGCTACGTACGATGCCACTGGGGTGGGGCCAATGAACAAGCGCATCTTAGTGGCAGATGATCACGGGAGCATTCGACGCTCGTTGCGAAGTCTGCTCACGCAGCGACAGGACTGGCACTTGTGTGCGGAAGCGGTCGATGGGTCAGACGCGGTTGAAAAAGCAAAATCAATGGCTCCCGACGTGGCTGTCTTGGATCTAGCGATGGATGGACTGAATGGAGTGGAGGCTGCTGCCGCGATTCGCGCGACTTGCCCGAACACGATTGTCCTGGCAATCAGCATGTATGATGCGGAACCGCTCTTCAGCAGACTTCAAACCGTCGGTGTGAGGGGCTTTATATCGAAGAACCACCTCGGAACCGAACTCTTGCCGGCCATCGACGCAGTTCTAACTGGCCGCAGCTGGTTTCCAACGCAAGCTAGCTGACGGCAACCGACGCGATCGCGCCCAACGGATAGTCGGCTTGGGCCAGCCGCTGTTACCTCGGCAACGGCATGGACATCCTAATGGGCGGCTGTTGATCGATTGCCAGGTAGAGAGGAAACAACCGTGTCCGCTTCGCCGATGTTAAGACATCCAGCAGTAAGCACCTTACCCCATTACCACATCAACTGGTTCAGTGTGGGTTTCGATTGGGAACAGTTCAAATCCCAACAGGACGCACTGAAGGCCGCATGGCTTCTCGTCAGGCCTCACGAGGCGTTCACCGTCGAACAATTCGACGACAACTGCCCCGTCTGCACCAAAATCATACCGGACACGGGAAAACCCTAGCTCCAGGGCCGGATCGACCGAAAACGACAGACTGGCCCACAAAAATTACCAGGCCATAAAGACTTCGAGAGTCTATCGGCTGTCGTCACTCTAGCGGCGGACCCTTTTTGTTTTTCTTTCCGCATTTTGTTTGAACATCCGGAGTGACTCGACACTGGCGACCGGCGGATTCCTTTACGCCGTACCCGGTGGACGATATGTCCTTCGAGCGAGCAGCGGTCCACACGTTGATGACGGCATGCCTGGCATTCTCGGCGTTCTGGGTCGTCAAAATGAGCCCGGAGATTCCTGGGGCCGAGGGACGTAAGTTTCCATACCTTGCGTTTTCGGCGGCGGATTGTGCTTATTGCACGGCCACAATCGCGCGGTTGCTAACGGGGATTGTGGGAGGTTGGTTTTGGTAGTTCTCATTCCCGCGAACGCAGTTCTGGTCGGTTGGTTCCTTATTCTCGGCCGTAAATAGTGGGCTTTTCTTTCCGTTTGGATTTGTTTCGATATTTCTTGCCTCCGTGGTTTGAATATCTTCCCGGATTAGCCGGTAATAGAAGCTTGAAGCACCCAAGCTCCTAACCCCGTCTTCGCACATTCGCGGGATGAAGTCAGACGGCACGCTCCCGAGCGATCTTCCCAGAGTCTGGTTTGGAGCGCCTAGCGCCTTGGTCGGCTGCTTCTAGACAGCACTGTGAGCCTGCGCACCCATGTTCGCTCACGCGAACCATCCTTTCGCCACCTTGATTTCCTTTGACACCGCCCGACTCTGGCATAAGCAAAAAAAGGCCGCGGTCCCAACCGCGGCGAAAGTGTCGCAGTGAAATGAAAGCAACCACGCGCGTTGCCCATGCCAATTTGGGGCATCCCTGTACCGAGGTACAGGAGCAAAAATTAGCCTGTACGAAGGGACAGTTCCTCGTGCGGCGCAACGGATGTTAGCAGATTCACTACGAACGCCCCACCCGGTTCTCAATTTCTGAGGGAGCGCGTGCTACTCTGCAAATTCCGGTGGTTCTAGTACCACCGCAGACAACACAATTATGTCTTCACGTCTCGGCGAAATTCTGGTCAAGGACAGTCTGATCACGGCCGATCAGCTGAAGCAGGCGCTCGAACACCAGAAAAAGAATGGTGGGCGACTGGGGACGTGTCTGGTCAAGCTCGGCCTCGTCAGTGACGACGACATCACCGCCGTTTTGTCCCGGCAGTACGGCGTTCCCTCGATCAACCTGAAATTCTACGAAGTCGATCCGGCAGTTATCAAGCTGGTGCCTCAGGAAACCGCGGTGCGCTACCAGATCGTGCCGCTTTCGCGTGTGGGCTCCACGCTTACCATCGCGATGACCGATCCGACGAACGTCTTCGCCATGGACGACATCAAGTTCATGACAGGATTCAACGTGGAACCGGTGGTGGCGTCCGAGACGGCCATCAGCGAAGCGATCCACAAGTTCTACGGCGAAGTCGAGAGCGTCGAAGAGCTCGACAAGGTGATGAAGGACCTGACGGGCGATGAAGCCGACGCGCTCGAACTCGCCGCCGAAGAAACCGAAATGGACCTGGCCAGCCTGTCCAAGGCGGCCGAAGAAGCGCCCATCATTAAACTCTGCAACCTGATCCTGACCGACGCCGTGAAGCGCGGCGCGAGCGATATTCACGTGGAACCGTATGAGAAGGAATTCCGCGTGCGTTTCCGCATTGACGGCGTGCTGCAGAACGTGATGGCGCCGCCCATGAAGCTCAAGGACGCGATGACCAGCCGTATGAAAATCATGTCCAAGCTGGACATCAGCGAGAAGCGGCTGCCGCAGGACGGCCGCATCATGATCAAGTACCTGAAGGACGGCAAAAAGAAGGAACTCGACTTCCGCGTTTCGACCGTCCCCACGCTGTTCGGCGAAAAAATCGTTCTCCGGCTTTTGGACAAGGAAAACCTGCGCCTGGATATGACCAAACTGGGTTTTGAGCCCGAGGCGCTGGCGAAATTCGAGCGCCAGATTCTGAAGCCCTACGGCATGGTGCTGGTCACCGGTCCCACCGGTTCGGGCAAGACGAATACGCTCTATTCCTCGGTCGCGCGGCTGAACACGCCGGATACGAACATCATGACGGCCGAAGACCCGGTCGAATTCCAGTTGCCCGGAATCAACCAGGTACAGATGAAGGAACAGATCGGTCTGAACTTCGCGTCCGCTCTGCGCGCCTTCCTGCGGCAGGACCCGAACATCATCCTGGTCGGCGAAATTCGAGACTTCGAGACGGCAGAAATCGCCGTCAAGGCCGCACTGACCGGCCACTTGGTGCTTTCCACCCTGCACACCAATGACGCTCCGTCCACGATCAGCCGATTGATGAACATGGGCATCGAGCCGTTTCTCGTGGCCACTTCCGTCAACCTGATCTGCGCGCAGCGCCTGGTGCGCCGTATCTGCGTGGGGTGCAAAGAGCCGCTCCAGATTCAAGCGACGGCGCTGACGGAAGCCGGTTACTCGGCCGAAGAGGCCACGAAAACCACGGTGCAGCACGGCAAGGGCTGTGCGACCTGCAACAACACTGGCTACAAGGGCCGCGTCGGCTTGTACGAAGTGATGGAAATCAACGACGAGCTGCGCGAGCTGATTCTGGTGGGCGCCTCGGCGCTGGAAATCAAGAAAAAGGCTTTGGAGCAGGGAATGATCACGCTGCGCCGCAGCGGCCTGCAAAAAGTGGCGGCGGGATTGACGACCATGGAAGAAGTGCTGCGCGAAACCGTGCTGTAAAGAGGAGATAAAGAAATGCCTGGCATCACACTAAGCGAGCTGCTGAAAAAGATGTTGGAGATGAGCGGCAGCGACCTGCACCTTTCAACCAACAGCGCCCCGCGCGTACGCGTGCACGGAAAGTTAAGGCCTCTGGACATGCCGCCTCTGACCGCCGCGGACACCAAAGCGCTGGCCTACAGCGTGCTGACCGACGTGCAGAAGCACCGCCTGGAAGAAAATCTCGAGCTCGACTTCTCGTTCGGTTTGAAGAGCCTGGCGCGATTCCGCGGCAACATCTTCCATCAGCGGGGCGCGGTGGCGGCCGTGTTCCGGACGATTCCCTGGGAAATCAAGTCATTCGATGCGCTGGGCCTGCCGGCCGTAGTGCGCGGGCTGTGCGACAAGCCCCGCGGGCTGGTGCTGGTGACCGGGCCGACGGGCTCGGGCAAGTCGACGACGCTCGCCGCGATGCTCGACAAGATCAACAACGAGCGCGAAGAGCACATGATCACGATTGAGGATCCCATCGAATTCCTTCACAACCACAAGAAGTGCTTGGTCAACCAGCGCGAAGTCCACTCGGATACGCACTCGTTCGCCAATTCCTTGCGCGCCGCGCTGCGCGAGGACCCCGACGTGGTGCTGATCGGGGAAATGCGCGACCTCGAGACGATTGAATCGGCGCTGCGCATTGCCGAGACCGGGCACTTGACCTTCGCCACGCTGCACACGAACTCGGCGTCTTCGACCATCAACCGTATCGTCGACGTTTTCCCGGCGCACCAACAGCCTCAGGTGCGCGCGCAGCTCTCGATGGTGCTGGAGGGAATTCTTTGCCAGTCGCTTTTGCCGAGGATCGACGGCCGGGGCCGCGCGATGGTGATGGAAGTCCTGGTTCCCACCGCCGCCATTCGCAACCTGATCCGCGAAGACAAAATTCACCAAATCTACTCAGCGATGCAGACCGGTACGGGACAGACCGGAATGCAGACGTTCAACCAGAGTCTCGCCAACGCCTATCAACAGAAGTTAATCACTTTGGAAACGGCGCTGGCGAGATCCTCGAATCCTGATGAATTACAGGATTTAATCAATCGAGGGGTGACTTCGCCGGCAGGTGGCGGCGGCCGGGTTCCTGTCCGCAAGTAATCACAGAGGGGAAAGGCATAGGGAGGTAACAGATCATGCCGGTCTTTACATATAAGGGCATCAACCGCATGGGGACGAAGGTTGCGGGCGAGCGCGAAGCAGAAAGCAAAGCCGCGCTCCAGGCCATCCTGCGGCGAGAGAACATCAACGTCAGCAAGCTCTCCGAGAAGGGTGTGGAGTTCAACATCCCTTCGTTCGGCTCGGGCGTGGACGAGAAGGAACTGGCGATCTTCACGCGGCAGTTCTCCGTGATGATCGATGCTGGCTTGCCGCTCGTGCAGTGCCTGGAAATTCTGGCGGGGCAGCAGGAGAACAAGACCTTCCAGAAGATCCTGAACAACACGCGCGCATCGGTCGAAGGCGGCGCGACGCTGTCGGCGTCGATGAAGCAGCATGAAAAGGTGTTCGATCCCCTCTACTACAACATGGTCGAGGCCGGCGAGACGGGCGGTATTCTCGACACCATTCTCCAGCGCCTGGCGCAGTACATCGAAAAGAACGTGAAACTGAAGCGTGCCGTGAAGTCCGCGATGATCTACCCGGTCGCGGTATTGAGCATCGCGGCGGGCGTCATCGTGCTGCTGCTGTGGAAGGTCGTCCCGATTTTCACCACTCTGTTCAACGGTCTGGGCGCGGATCTGCCGCTCCCGACCCGCTTGGTCATCGCCATGAGCAATTTCGTCGGGAGCGTCTACGGGTTGATCATTCTGGCGTTTCTCGTCGGCGCCATTTTCGCCCTGAAGTTCTGGTATGCGACGCCGGCGGGCCGCATGGCGCTTGACCAGGTCATGCTGAAGCTTCCCGTGGTAGGAATCGTGTTGCGTAAGATCGCCGTGGCACGCTTCACTCGCACGCTAGGAACGCTGATTTCCAGCGGCGTTCCGATTCTGGAAGGTTTGGACATCACCGCACGTACGTCGGGCAACGCGGTCATCGAAAGAGCGATCTCGCAGACGCGCAAGGCCGTCGAAGCCGGCCGTTCGCTGGTCGAGCCGTTGAAGGAGACCGAGGTCTTTCCTGGCATGGTGACGCAGATGATCGGCGTCGGCGAACAAACCGGCGCGATGGACGCCATGCTTTCCAAGATTGCGGACTTCTACGAGGACGAAGTGGATGCGGCGGTGAAAGACATGCTGACAGCGATTGAGCCCATCATGATTGTTTTTCTCGGCGTGGTCGTCGGCGGCGTGGTCATTTCCATGTATCTGCCGTTGTTCTCATTGATCGGCAAGCTCTCCGGGCACTAATCCCGGACGTCGGGTCCCGGCAGGGAGCAGCAAGGGCTGCGCATGAGTCGGCCCCGGCTGCCGGGATCGAGATCGAGGACGAAATCGTCAGTGGACCCGAAATGGAATTCACACCAAGTGTAAGTGAATGGCTGCCGCTGCTCGGCCGCGTCCGCTTTCTCATCATCACGTTTCTTCTAACCGTCTCCATCGCCATCCGGCAGTGGACCACGAGTCCGTTCCCCGTAGCCAAGGTTTTCGCCCTGGGGGCGGTCTGGTATCTGCTGGCCACAGTCTTCGTTCTTGCGCAGCGCAGGTTTCCGCGTTTCCGCTGGCACGCCACCGTGCAGATTACCCTCGATCTGGGGATGATTACGGGAATGGTGTACGCCAGCGGTGCGCAGGACAGCTATTTCGTCTCGCTCTATCTACTGGCCATCCTGATGGGAAGTATCTTGTTTTCCCGCCGCGGGGCGTTTCTTACCGCCGGCGGGGGGTTCGTGCTGCTGGGTTGCATCGTGGAGCTTTCCTACTACGGCATTATCCCGCGCACGGCCGTTTCGACGCCGGGGCTTCGCGAGCTGCAATCGTGGCTGGGCAGCAATTTCTTTGCGTTTTTCGCGGTGGCCTATCTGGGCAGCCTGCTGGCGCAGACGATTCGCAAGAAAGGCATCGAGCTCAACGAAAAAAGCGAAGAACTGAAGGATCTCCAGGCGTTCAACCGGGACATCATCGAATCCATGCGCGGCGGCCTGCTCACGACCGACCTGGAGGGCCGCATACTGCTCGTGAATCGCGCCGGCACGGATATTACCGGCAGCGGCTTCGGTCTGCTGCGCGGGGAATCGGTCGCCGACGTGTTTCCGGGCTTCTGGCCGGTGGACAGCGATGAGCAGGGAACTCCTCTGGCGCTGCGGAAGGAGCTGGAGTTCCGCACGCCGTCCGGCGTGACGCGCTTCCTGGGTCTTTCGATCTCTCCTCTGCGCACCGGACAGAATGAAACGAGCGGCTACGTATTCAATTTCCAGGATCTCACCGAACTCAAGCGCCTGGAGCGCGAAGTCTTCAACAAGGAGCGCATGGCCGCCCTGGGCCGACTCTCGGCGGCAATCGCCCATGAGATTCGACAGCCGCTGACGGCGATGACCGGCGCGCTGAAGGAGTTGGCACGTCTTGCGCCGCTGGAAGACGACGACAAGAAACTCGTCCAGATCGTCAGCCGCGAATCGCAGCGCCTGAATCAGATCATCACCGAATTCCTCGACTATTCGCGCGAGAAATCCTATTCCATCGCGGACCTTGAAATCGTTCCGTTGATTGAGGAAACGCTTCTGTTGATCGAGCGTCATGCGGGCGCGTCGGGCAAGGTGACCATCGAGCGTAGTTTTCCCTCGAAGAAAGCTCGCGCCCTCGTCGATCGCGATGCCATCAAGCAGGTTTTCTGGAATCTGTGCAACAACGCGCTGCGCGCCATGCCCGACGGCGGCACGTTGACGGTCAGCCTCGATGCCGGCCAGGACAGTGTCCGCATTTCGGTACGCGATACGGGCACGGGTTTTGACCCCCGTGCAGCGGCGCGCATCTTCGAGCCCTTTCAGTCCGGTTTTCAGGGAGGAACTGGGCTCGGCCTTGCCATCGTCTACCAGATTTTGCAGGCGCACCGCGGGCAGATTCGCGTCGACACGGAGCCGGGTCTCGGCACCGAGTTCGTCGTCGAACTGCCTGCCGGCGCTGCCCGCCCGCGATCCAATGCGAAAAATACGCCGCGCGCGGTCACCAACGTGCCGCGATCCGGGACTCCGCTCGTGGGGAAGGTCTAAGCGAAATGGCCCACCTGCTGATCGTCGACGACGAGCGCTCCATCCGCGAGCTTCTGGAAATCAGCTTCCGCAAGGAAGGCCACAAGTGCGAGGTGGCCACCAATGGCGAAGAGGCCAAGCGCCTGCTGGCCTCGCGCATTTTCGACATCGTCGTGTCGGATATCTGTATGCCCGATATGGACGGCGTCGAGCTACTGCGCTACTCGAAGGAAGTTTCTCCCGCCAGCATCTTCATCCTGATTACCGGCGTGCCGACGATCGACACGGCCGTCGCCGCCGTCAATTTCGGTGCCGACCGCTACGTCATCAAGGGCGATCGCTTGCTCGATGAACTGCGCCCCGCCGTGCAGCAGGTCGCCGAGCAGCTGGCACTGAAAAAGGAGGCCGGGTATCTGCGCCGCGAGCTGCGCCGCCTGACCGGTCTGGACCACATGATCGGCACCAGCCCGAAGATGCGCGCCATCTTCGAGTTGATACAGAATATCGCTCCCCAGCCGAGCCGCGTCCTGATCACCGGTGAGAGCGGCACCGGTAAGGAATTGGTTGCGCGCGCTATTCACGAAAACAGCGCACGCGCCAAACAACCCTTCATTACGATCAACTGCGGCGCGTTTCCGGAAACGCTGCTCGAGTCCGAGCTTTTTGGTTACATGAAAGGCGCCTTCACCGGGGCCAACGAAAATCGCCAGGGTCTGTTTCATGCGGCCAACGGTGGCACGCTGTTCATGGATGAGATCGGCAACATGAGCGTGACCATGCAGGTCAAGCTCTATCGCGTGCTGCAGGAAGGCAAGGTCCGCGCCATCGGAAGCACCGAAGAGACCGATGTCGACGTCCGCATCATCGCTGCGACGAACAAAGACCTCGCCAAGGAAATCGCCGAAGAACGCTTCCGCGAGGATCTGTATTACCGCTTAAGCGTAATTCCCATTCACCTGCCGCCGCTGCGCGAGCGCGACGACGATATTCCGCTGCTGGCGCGCGAGTTTCTGGGGCGATTCGCCAAATCCATGAGCAAGAAGATCGATGGCATTGAGCCCGAGGCCATGCGCCGATTGGAAGTCTACGATTGGCCCGGAAATGTCCGGGAGCTGGAGAACACGATCGAACGCGCCGTCGCCCTGGAAGGCAGCAATCGCATCTTGGTGAGTGCGCTGCCGGAGCGCATCCAGAAGCATTTCCAGGAATCGGTGCCGGCGAAAAACGGCAACGGGAACGGAAGCCATGCCTGCCTGCCGCAGGAAGGCTTGAGCCTCGAGGAGCATATTCAAGGCCTCGAGCGCTCCTATCTGCTCGCGGCACTCGAGCGCTCGGGCGGCGTGCGTACCCAGGCTGCCTCGTTGTTGAAGATGTCCTACCGCTCGTTCCGCCACTATGCGAAGAAATACGGTGTCTAGGCGAGCACAATCCGCTGCCGCTCCCCGTCGTGACGGCCTAAACCCCGTGTTTCCAGCGCTTCAGCGGTTTTGGTCATTGCCGATGAGCAGTAAGTGTCAATCTGCAAGGACGTGCGACGGCCCCGTCAAGCCGCGCACAGGAAAGCAGCGCACCGAGGGGGTTGTAAGTGATAGCAGCGAATGGGTATCGCTTAAATGTGTCGGGAGAGTAAACCCCGGCGGCGCACTTGGCATCTCCCTTGCGATAAGTCATGGCGTACCCCGCCAGGGAGTACGACACATAAGAGTTTCGGAGCTTGGCTCCTAGGAGAAACAATGAAGAAGAACCAGAAGGGTTTTTCACTCATCGAGTTGCTGATCGTCGTGGCGATCATTCTGATCATCGCGGCCATCGCAATTCCGAACCTGCTTCGCGCACGGATCGCGGCGAACGAAGCGTCGGCAGTCGGTTCGACGCGCACCATCGTTACCGCGGAGATCAGCTTCACCAATAGCTTCCAGATCGGCCCCACGCTGCTCACCAACTTGCAGACTCCGGCGGGCGGTTGCCCCGGAGGCGGTGCGACGACGGCCGCGGCCTGCTTGATTGATTCGAACCTGGCAGCTGGAAAGAAAAGCGGTTACAACTTCCAAGCGGTTCCGAACGGTGGAGCAGGTACGGCGGCCAGCCCGAACACGGGTTTCGA
>JBAVUW010000026.1:0-3108 GCA_049696975.1 Candidatus Acidiferrales bacterium
CCCACCGCCACGTCGGCAGTCGCCACCGTCGAAATCAAACCCAGCACCGCAGTGGGCAACACGATCAACGTGCGCAAACGAGACAACACCGACGCCCCATCCGAATTGGCAGCCATCGGTATCACGCTCCCGCAGCTCGTCGCGCTCGCCTACGACGTGAACAACTTTCAGGTGTCGGGCGGCCCGGACTGGGCGACTTCCGCGAAATACGACGTGGAAGTGAGAACTGCCGCCGACCAGCAGCTCCTGCCCGCAGTTCAGGCCGCACTCGCCGGCCAGTTCAAGCTGGCGATCCATCATGAGACGAAAGATCGTCAAGCATACGAACTTGTCGTCGGCGACCGGGGATTGAAGCTGAAAGAAGTGCCGCCGAGCGAGCAATCGCCCGCCCAGAGCAGAATCTGGTTCGTGCCGCTAGGACACCTTGAGGCAAAGCAGGTCGGCATGCCCATCCTTGCGAAAGCTCTGTCCTCACAAACCGGCCGGCCGGTCGTCGATAAAACCGGACTCACGGGCGTCTACGATTTCACGCTGGACTGGGACGTCGCGCCGCTCGGCTTCGATCAGGCGTCGAAAATGGATTTTATGCCTTCGCCCGCATCCATTGCGTCGCTCGTGGCAGCCGTGCCCCGGCAGTTAGGACTTCAGCTCAACGAAACGTCGGCGCCGCTCGACACGATCGTGATCGACTACGCCGCACCGCTCGCCGGCAATCCGTAAGGCGCCACACGCTACGCCGGTTTGCGGGCAGCCATCCAGAGTGAATCGCTCGTCGGCAGGCAGTCCGCCAACGGACGTTGCAGCGGTTCAAGTCCCGCGAGGCGCAAAATTTGCGCCAGCGTCCGCGGCGTAAAGTAATTGCAGTGCGCCGGGATGTGATACCCGCACCATTCCATCCCGCGAATCGTGCGGTTCCAGCTCGCATAATTCGGAGTCTTGATCACCGTCACGCCGCCGGGCCGGAGCAGCCGGTGCGCCGCTCGCAAGCCTGCCATCGGCGCCCATTCGTGTTCGATATAGCCGAACTGCGTCACCACGTCGAACGCGCCCGCCGGCAGGGTCGCGGCCATTTCCGTTACCGGGCCCTCCAGAATCGCCTCACGCGAAATCCGCGAGCGCGAAATCTCCGCGCCTTGCGGGCTCAGCTCGATCCCCGTCACATCGAAATGCGGTTTCGCCAGCATCAGAAATCCAGCGTCGCCGCAGCCAAAATCCACCAACTTCCCGCCGTGCGCCCAGCGTAGCGTCTGCGACAACATCCGCCCGTTCGTATTCGGCCGCAGCGGCTTTAATACTCGCGACAAGAAAACAAAAGCCGGTTGCTTGTGCTTCCGCCGCTCCGCTTCCTTCGAGTGCTCGGCATCCCAATCGAAATCCCGCGCCTGCACGTCGTACGCCAGCTCGCCGCCGATGAATACCATCCCGCAAGCCGCGCACTCGACGATTTCCCACGGCTCGCGCTCTGTCAGCACGTGGCGCTCGCTCACGCCGCATAGCGGGCACGGTCGCGCCGACGCCGCTGTCGATTGGAGTTGTGCGCTCACGATTCTTGAATTTTGCTCGAAGAATTTGGATTCTATCACGTGTAAAATGTGGCCGTCGTATCCGCCAGCCCTGCGGACCAGCCGGCCCTCGTTGGTAGCTTCGTACACCGATCGCGATCCTTTGGGGGAAGTAATGAAACTTGCCGCAATCTTCGCCGCTTTCGCATTCGTCTTTTCACTCGCGCCCGCCGCCAAAGCCGAAACCGTCACGTTAGCCAACGGTGACCGCATCACGGGAAAAATCTCCGACTCCGATGGCAAGACGCTCACGCTTACCACCGACTACGCCGGCGACGTAAGAATCAAGTGGGCATCGATCAAGGAGCTCGTCGCTGACAAGCCGCTCTACATCGTCACCGGCGACAAGAAAACCATCAGCGGCACCGTAACGCCCGCCGCGAAAACCCTCACCGTGCATACCGCCGCCGGTGAATCCGTTGAAGTGGACTATGGCAAAATTACCGCGATCCGCACGGCCGAAAGCGAAACCGCGTTCGAGAAATCGCAGCACCCCACCTGGAAACAGGACTGGAAAGGCAGCGGCACGGTCGGTCTTTCCCTCGCGCGCGGCAACAGCGAAACCACGAACCTGAATACCGCCACCGCGGTCGAGCGCAAAACTCCCGACGACGATTTCGCCGTAAGCGAGTCCTCGCTCTACACCACGGACAATGCGCCCGGCGGAGGCGTCACCGCCAATGCCGTTCTCGGCTCCATCAAGTACGACCGCAACTTCACCCCCAGACTTTTCGTCGCCGCCGAAGGCGATTTCACGCATGACGAGCTGCAGGATCTGACTCTCCGCGCGATTTACACCGGAGGCATCGGCGTGCACGCGGTCGCCAATCCAAAGACCACACTCGACATCCTTGGCGGCATCAACTATACGCGCGAAACCTACAACGGCACGGTCGCCAACCCTGCGCCGTCGTTCCAGCGCAATCTCCCGGGCCTCACCTTCAGCGAAGTCTTCCTGCACAAATTCGGATCGCTCACCACTCTGAACGAAACCGCGTCGATCTATCCCGATCTCGACGATCTCAGCCAGTACCGCGCCTCGTTCGATGCCAACGCCGTAACGAAAATTAACAAATGGCTCGGCTGGCAAATCTCGGTCAGCGACCGCTACGTAACGAATCCGCCGATAGCCACCACAAAATCCAACGACGTAATCCTCTCGACGGGAATCAACCTGGCTTTCGGTAAATGACGATCCGACCGGTATGGTGATCCCGAGCGAGCCCGCATTCTGGTCGACCAGGGATCTCCGTCCGGCCTGGCCACGCCGTCATTGTGAGCGGAGGGGCCGCAGCGACTCGCTTTTGCAGTTTCCTCGGCCCCGTCGAAACACCATATCGCGCGCAAATCAGCGCATAAAATTTAAATATTGGACAGCCCCGGGGCGATAGCGTCTTCTGGTGCCAGGGGAGGATCATGACTCGATCGACCAAGGACACGCCGACGTTTGAGACCGTGCACGAGCGCGTGCAATCCCAATTCGGCGCTGCGGCGGCGGCCTACGGCGCGAGCCTTGTGCACGCGGACGCGAGCGCGCTGCGGCGGG
>JBAVUW010000027.1:0-32931 GCA_049696975.1 Candidatus Acidiferrales bacterium
GTGGCGAACGCCCCTACGCACGTTAGAAGGATGCCGCCTCGGGAAGGCGGCGTACAATTTCAATGGCCTCCACAACGAAAACCGATTACTACGAATTGCTGGGTGTGCCGCGCAAAGCCCCGGTGAAGGACATCCGCGCAGCCTACCGCAAGCTGGCGCGCAAATATCATCCCGACCTGAATCCCGGCGACAAATCCGCCGAAGAAAAATTTAAGCAGATCCAGGAAGCCTACGAAGTTCTTTCCGACACCAAGAAGCGTCAGATGTACGACCAGTTCGGATTCAACGTGCCAGGCCAAGGCGGAATGCCCGGTCAGGGCCCGGGCGGCTACGGCGGCGTTTCTCCCGAAGACATTCATTTCGATTTCGGTGGTTTCGATTTCGGCGGCGGAGCCGGACAAGGCTCCGCCGGAGGCGGCGCGAGTTTCCGAGACCTCTTCAGCCAGTTTTTCCGCGGCGCCACGGCTGCGTCAGCGGGACACGAACGTGAACCCGGCACGGACCTCGAATATCAGATCGACATCACCTTCGCCGAAGCCATGCGCGGCACGGTGAAAAAGCTGAGCTTCACGCGGCTCGATACCTGCAGCGTCTGCCATGGCGAGGGGGTCGCGCCGGGCGATGAAAAGGTCTGCCCCACGTGCAACGGCACCGGACAGACCACGCAGGTGAGCGGCAAGATGCGATTTCAGGTTACCTGCGCACGCTGCGGCGGCACCGGGCGCCAGCGTACCGTCTGCCGCAACTGCGGCGGCGAAGGCCGCGTGCAGAAAATGGAAACGCTGGACGTGCGCATTCCTCCGGGCGCCTACACCGGTTCGCGCGTGCGCGTCGCCGGCCGCGGCAATGCGGGAATCGGCGGCGGACCTCCGGGTGATCTCTACATCGTCACGAAAGTGGCGCCCCATTCGTTCTTCGATCGCCGGGGAGACGATCTCTACACGGTCGTGCCAATCACCGTCAGCGAGGCCTCGCTCGGAGCGAAAGTCGAAGTGCCCACGATCGACGGCCGCGCGCAAGTGCGCATTCCGCCGGCCACGAACAGCGGCAAGCGGCTTCGTCTGCGCGAAAAAGGGGCGCCGTCGGCCCGGCAGGCCGGAAAGCGCGGCGACCAGATCGTGGAAGTACAGATCGTGGTACCCAAGCCGGAAGACGAGCGCATTCGAAATCTGATGAAGGAGCTGGACAAGCTCGACCCCGAAAACCCGCGCGGAGATATTTTCGCCCGCGCGGCGGTCTGAGCGGTACATCGAGGCAGGTATGGCCACACGAACAAAAAATAGGGCGAAAGCCGGATACATGATCAGCGCCGTCGCCGAGCTGTATCAGCTCCACCCGCAGACGCTGCGGCTCTATGAGCGCGTGGGCCTGTTGAAGCCGTCGCGTTCGCAGGGCAACACGCGGCTCTATACGGATTCCGACCTGGAGCGCCTGGAGGTGATTCTCAATTTAACGCGTGAGCTCGGCGTGAACCTCGCCGGCATCGAAATCATTTTGAACATGCGCGATAAAATGGGGGAAATGCAGGCGCAGATGGAAGCATTCATCAAGTTCGTGCGCAGCGAAGTGACGCGCGATTTCATGGCTGGCAATGAACGTCCGGCGCGCAATTCCAATGCCATCGTGCGCACGGCACCGCGCCACGCGATTCGCGTCGAAAAGTAACCGTTGTTCCAGAATCGCGAGGCGTGTTGCCCCGCGCAGGGTTTGGCGATGCGCCCGGTCGGAAACGCCGGGAGGTTCCTCGCTCCGAAGGTCGTCGCTTTCCACAGCCGCTGAAATTTGCACAGCACAGGTGCGCTTGCGCAGCGCGTTCCGCCCGCATATCCTTCCTTCATGGCGAGAGCGGACTGTCTGATTTGCCAGGGCAGCGGCTGGAAAATTGTGGAGCGCGCCACCGAAGGTGCGCGAGCGGTTCGATCGGAGGGTCCGGGCGCATCCACCGGCGCGCCGAAAACAGTCTGGGCGGTCCCGTGTAACTGCACGACGGACGATCGCGCCGTCCGTACGCTCGGCCGAGCGCGCGTCCCGGAACGCTATCGCCACTGCGATTTCGAGAGCTACGAGGCGGACAACGAAATCGAAAACGTCTCGCGCGAACAGCAGGCGGCATGGAATCGCAGCCTAGCGCAGGCGAAGCTCGTGGTCCAGAAATTTGCCGCTGAATTTCCGGTCGGCAACGAACATGGGCTACTGCTGATGGGCCCCTGCGGTGTAGGCAAGACACACCTCGCCGTGGCGGCGCTCAAAGAAATCGTGCTGCGCGGACACAGCGGCCTCTTTTACGATTACCGCGAGCTGCTGAAGGAAATCCAAGACAGCTACAATCCCGAAAATCAGGCCACGGAAATGACCGTCCTCGAGCCGGTGCTCCAGGCGGAAATTCTGGTGCTCGACGACGTCGGGTCGAGTAAGCCTTCGCTCTGGGCGCTCGAAACGGTGGGTCACGTGCTCAATACGCGTTATAACGAGAAGCGCGTAACGCTGCTGACAACCAATTACCTCGACGCGGAGCCGGGCGCCAACGGCGCCGCATCGCCGGCCAGTCCCCGCCTGATCGGCATGCGCACGGGGGCGATCGAGGATTCCCTCACCGAACGGGTCGGCAAGCGCATCCGTTCCCGCCTCTACGAAATGTGCCGCACCATCGAAATCACCGCGCCCGATTACCGCAAAGAAATCCGCAACATGAGCAGCGGCCGCGCATAGCCGTCGCGCCGGCCTTCCGGGTTCGCCCCTGCGAATGGATTCGAATATGAAACTCGACCGTAACCGCTTACATCCATAGCGGGTGTGCGATTTGCTTCCGCTCGATCGCAAGACTATGATTTCTCTGTAAGTTCTCCGACCTCCGGGGCCTACGGGAGAGACATCCTAGGGCCCCCGAGGCGATTCCCTGGTGATTTTAGGGACGAGGGTCCGGGCGGAAACACCCTGGCCTCCCGTGTTTGGAAAGGGGAAATACGCAGCGCGAACCTGTGCGCCGGCGTGTCGATCGCCCGAATCCGAATGCGGATTGGGGCTTTTTTTTGCGCACATGCCGCTAACCGACAAATTCGGCCGACAGATCCACGACCTGCGAATCTCCGTCACGGACCGCTGCAATTTCCGCTGCGTCTATTGCCGCTCGGCCAATCCGGAAACGCACATGCCGTCCGACGAGCTTCTTACCTGGGACGAATACGAGCGCCTGGCGCGCATCCTGGTCGGCATGGGAATCCGCAAGGTGCGCGTGACAGGGGGCGAGCCGCTGGTGCGGCCCGGCGTCGAGGACTTCGTCGGTCGGCTGAAGGCGCTCGGGGTAGGCGACGTTTCCATCACCACGAACGGCCAGATGCTTGCCGATCGCTGCGACCGCCTTGTCGCCGCGGGCCTTGACCGCATCAACATCAGCCTCGATTCGCTCAACCGCGAAAAATTCGAGCGCATCACCCGAACGAAAACGTTTGATCAGGTCATCGGCGGAATCGATGCCGCCCAGGCGTCACGGCTGCGACCTGTGAAAGTGAACGCCGTGCTGGTGCGCGGCTTGAACGACGGCGAGGTCGAGGACTTCGCCGCCTTCGCCCGCGAGCGCAACCTGATCATGCGCTTCATCGAGTTCATGCCGCTCGACGCGGACCACGAGTGGACCCGCCACAATGTTGTCACCGGCGCGGAAGTCTACTCGCGCATCGCGGCGAAGTGGCCGCTTGTCCCGATCGTTCACGAGCGCAGCGAAACGGCCCGCAAATATCGTTTTGCCGACGGCCGCGGCGAAATCGGGTTCATCAATCCGGTGTCGCAGCCCTTCTGCGGAGCGTGTTCGCGGCTGCGCATGACCGCGGACGGCAAATTGCGCACCTGCCTGTTCAGCAAGGAAGACCACGACCTGCGACATCTGCTGCGCGGCGGCGCCACCGACCGCGAAATCGGCGACGAAATCCTCGCGGTCGTCGCGCAAAAAGAAAAAGGGCACCGCATCAACGAGCCGGGATTCATCCCTCCGTCCCGGACGATGGTCTCGATCGGCGGGTGACATTCCCCGGCGAAGCTGTCAGAATTCGTCCGTGGCCGACGAAGAGCCCAGAATCTTTTCTCTCCGCGACGCCGAACGCCTGCGCGCCGAGATCGAGCCGATCCTGATCGACGCGATCGAAGCCCGCCGCAAACTGAACGAAATCGACGAGGAACTCGGCAAATTGGCCGAACGCGCCCAGCAGTCCGGCGGCTTGCTGGTCGCCCACGAAAAAGCCGCCCGGCAGCGCCTCGAGCACAATCGGCTGGCGGGTGCGATTCAGTCGGCGCTGGAGAAAATCCACGCCACCGGATGTGTCGTGAAGGATCTCGAGGTCGGCCTGCTGGATTTCCCCGCACGCATCAACGGCGAGGCCGTCTATTTGTGCTGGCGGCTGGGCGAGGATCGCATCCGCTTCTACCACGCGCAGGACGAGGGATTCGCCGGACGCAAGCCGATCGATCCGCGCGATTCCGGTTATCGCAATCCCATTCAGTAACCGGCGGCCTGCGCCCTCCGAGCGCGGCTTACTAAAATGCGGCCGCCGCGTCCAAGCCATGCAATGATTCCCGTTCGATTTCAACCGGCTTTTCCAGTCAGGAGGCGGTGACCGTGAGTAGGGCGCACAGAAAAGTTTCGCTGGCGTGTATTCTCACTTTGAGCTTCGCGACCATTGGCCATCGATCATGGGCTGCACCGCAGGCCCCGGCCGCGCCGGCGCCCGCCGCGAATCCGGGCCAGGACTGGATCGCGCGCAGTAACGCATACACGGAGCTGTTGCTCGACGTCACCAAGAAACATTCGCCCGAAACGGCCTCCGCCGAAGGACTCGCGCAGTACGACGAACAAATCTCGCAGCCGACCAAGCAAGACCAAGACGCGGCAATCGCCGAAACGAAACAGGTGCAGGCCCAGCTGACTCGCGCGCTCGAGACCGAACCCGACAAACGTGTGCGGCAGGATCTTTCGATTTTGCTTCACTCCATCTCCCTTGCCTTGAGGAGCTATGCTTTCAATGATTCGCACGAAGTCCCATATGAAAATGCGAGCGGGGACGTCTTTCAGGGATTGCGCCGGCTGCTGGACGATCAGGTGGCGCCCGAGCGCCGCCACGCCGCTCTGATACGCCTGCGAAAATACGCCGGCGCCGAGCCGGGATACAGGCCGCTCACGGAAATCCTGAAACAGCGCGACGCCGAGCAGATCGCCAAGCCCAACATGATCTATCCCGCGAAGGTGGACATCGAAACACAGCTTTCGCGGAATAAGAATTTCGTCGACGGGATTCCGCCGCTCTTCAAACAGTACGGCATCACGGGGTGGGAAGAGCCGTACGCAAAGCTGAAGACCGAGCTCGAAGACTACGACGCCTGGGTTCAATCGGATTTGCTCCCGAAATCGCGCGCGGATTTCCGGCAGCCGACCGAGGAGTACGCGCTCAACCTCGAAAACTACGGCATCGACATTCCGATCGCACGCCTCGATGCAGAAGCTCATCACGAGTTCAAGGTCTATCAGGCCGAAATGCAGGTGATCGCCGGCAAAGTGGCAGCCGAGCACGGATGGAAGGACACCGACTACCGCAGCATTTGCCGCCGGCTAAAGCAGAACCAGATTTCTGGCGACGCAGTGCTGCCTTTTTACAAGAAGCGCCTCGGCGAAATCGAACAGATCATCACCAAGCAAGGGCTTGTAACCTTGCCGGACCGCCCTGCGCGAATCCGCCTGGCCTCTGCGGCGGAAAGCTCCGCGCAGCCCGCCCCGCACATGGTACCTCCACCCCTGCTGAACAATCACGGCGAGCAGGGCGAATTCGTGCTGCCGCTGAACCTGCCGCCGACAGAAGGCGAAAAGAAGGAAGAAAAGTACGACGATTTCTCCTACGACGCAGTCACCTGGACGCTGATTTCGCACGAAGCCCGCCCCGGCCATGAGCTTCAGTTCGACTCGATGGTCGAGCACGGCGTTTCACTCGCCCGCGCGCTCTATGCGTTCAACAGCACCAACGTCGAGGGCTGGGGACTCTACGCCGAGTACATCATGAAGCCCTACATGCCGCTCGACGGGCAGTTGATCTCACTTCAGATGCGCTTGCAACGCGCCGCTCGCGCGTTCCTCGATCCCGAGCTTCAATCCGGAAAGATCAAGCCCGAAGATGCCATGCGGGTGCTGACCGACGACGTGAATTTGAGCGTTCCGTTTGCGAAGTCTGAAGTCGAACGCTACACGTTCCGCGCGCCCGGCCAGGCCAATTCGTATTTTTACGGCTATACGCGGCTATTGCAGCTACGCCAGGACACCGAGAAGGCGCTTGGCTCGAAATTCGATCAGAAGAAATTCCACGATTTCATCCTCACTCAGGGATTGCTGCCACCGGCACTGATGCGCCGCGCAGTCTTCGAGGATTTTATCCCCGCGCAGAAGGCGAATTAACAGGCGCTCTCGTCGGCGCTCTCGACAAGTTCCATCAGGGCAGCCGTTCCTCGTTATAGAGCCGGCGCGTATTCTTAATCGACGCGGCGATCGCCATCCCGAACATTGCCGCCGTCGCGATGGCCCCAGCGATATCAAGCAGAAAGAATTCGCGGCCGAACAATTCGACTCGCGCAAACAGCAGAAGTGCGACATTACCAGCCATCATCAGGATCCGTATTTCCGTTGGTCCGAGCCATGCATGCGCAAGCTGAAAATCCCCCAGTGTGTAGGCGGCCAAATACGACTGAATCGAAAGCGCTAGAAACGCCGTCAACAGCGCCGCCGACACCTGCCAGTGCAAATATCCGGACGTCCCCAGCCCGGCCATCAGAAAAATCGCGCCAAAAGTATCCACCATGTGGTCGACATAAAATCCATACCGCGGCCGCAGCCGGTTCCGAAATCGCGCCAGCGAACCATCCAGGCTGTCGCCCAGCCAGTTCATCGCGATGAAAATCGTCGCACCGAGCAGACCAAACAAGCTCCATCGCGCCGCCGCGTAGCAAAGGCCCGCCAGAAATTGCGCCGCGAACCCCAACGCGGTCATATGGTCCGGCCCGATCCACTCCGGAGTCCGCCGCGCCAGAGAAGCCAGCACCTTTCTCTCCAGCGGCGCCGTCAGCGCCTCCTGCAAGCGCACCGCATTGCGAAATCCCGCTGCCCCCGACGTCCAGACCTCTGCATTCGTATCCATGCTCCGCTCCTTTGTCCGATTTCGAAACTCATCCGCCTTGCTCTCCATTTAGCGATGTTGCGCCGCCGTCACGCGTTCGGAATTCGCACGTGCCACCAGGGCATCGCGCGTCGCGCCCAGCGTGGCCTGCAACGACTCCCGCGGAATCGCCCGAACATACGGTCCCACCAGCCAGCCAAGGCCCGCGGGCACATCCCGCGTCAGCGAAACCGCCTCGCACTGCAGCACTACGCCGTCGCCTCGCCGCGCAAGTCGCCAGTATGCGTTCAATCGCCACAGATAACCGTGGCTGTCCGTATCAGTCAGCGCGTGCTCGCGCGGCCCGCCGGCTTCCCCGATCTCCGTGATCCGCGTGCTCCGCGAAAAGCTAAACTGGTGATCCAGATCCAGCCGGCCATAGCGCACGTCGTAGTCGGAATCCACCACCACGGTCGCGAGCTTGTGCTCGCGCAAACGCATCACAATCCGAAAATCGTCGCCATCCCGCGAGATCAGCCGCGACGAGATCACTTCCGGCAAGTAGTAGCTCGGCAAATGGTCGTAATCCTGCAACACGGACAGAACCTGAGCGACGCTCGCCCCGGGCACGAAGACACTCCCGATCCAGTGATGGATCAATCCGCCGGAAACCTCCGCCGAACCCGATCCTCGCGGACTTACTACGACGGCGCCGCGGCCGCCCTCCGCCTCACGCACGGCAGCCGCCCCATCGGGCTCGACAATGAACGAAGCCGGCGAAGACTCCTCCCGCCGAACCCGCTCTTCGACGCCCGCGACGTACTGGTCAAAAGCCTTCGAAGCGGCCATCGAGGGCCGCCCCGCCGCCATCGCTGGCCTCCCCACTGCAAGCAGCACGACTAGAGCAACCACGATGCACCTTCTCCCGTCCGCGAGAATGCGGCGAGCGGTCGCGCACGGCAATGCACAGCGCCTCTATTGCACCTCCATCCGCCCTCATCCGATTACGGGCGGCAAAGGAACGACTTAGAGGCTAAAATCAATCGCGTGCGGAGGAGGGCGGGCGGAAAAGGGACGAATTTCAGGAGCTGTTTCAGAGCCTCCGCTCCGACCACAACGGCCCCCCTCGGCGCAGGGGCGCTTTGGCTCCTCAGGAAACACGTGTTACCTTTGGCCGCGGCATGACGAGCTGCTGATTTAGACTTCTGGCGAGATCCGGATTCGCTCAATGTCGCAAAATTTCCCAGGGAAGCTGTACCGCTTCGGCGCATTCGAAGCCGACGAGAAAACCGGCGAGCTACGCAAGCAGGGCCGCCGCCTCGCCTTGCAGGGCCAGCCGCTCCAGGTGCTGCTGATGCTGCTGCGCCGCCCGGGCGACCTGGTCACGCGCACCGAGATCCAGCAAGCCCTCTGGCCCGACGGCACCTTCGTCGACTTCGATCACGGCCTCAACACCGCGATCAACAAAATCCGCGAAGCCCTCGGCGATTCCGCCGCCAGCCCTCTTTTTGTCGAAACGCTCGCAAAGCGCGGCTACCGGTTCATGGCTTCTGTGGAAGTCTTGAATGGCGATGGCACCCCCGCAGCAGCCGCGCCGGCAAAAAAAGAGAGATCCAGGGCGAGCGCTCCGACGGGAAACGGGCCTGACTTGAAGCCCGCTGAAGCCTCCGCGTCCGGCTTCGCACAAGGCCTGCTGACGCGAGCAGACCAAACCCCGCATGCTCCGGACGTCGTGGTTCGGCTGCTGCTCTTGCTGTTACAGGCGATGTATCTGGTCTTCTACATCGAGGCGCTCGCGCACCTCAGAGGCGTCGAGCACGTAGCGAGCATCGTGCTCAGCGCCTATCTGCGCATCGTCATTCTGGTGATCGTCACAGCTGCGGTAGGCATTCCCATCCGCCTGTACCTGATCTCCGGCGCAGCCTTCCGCCCGCCC
Organism: Candidatus Acidiferrales bacterium; assembly: GCA_049696975.1. Classification (GTDB taxonomy): domain Bacteria; phylum Acidobacteriota; class Terriglobia; order Acidiferrales; family UBA7541; genus Palsa-295. The sequence continues at coordinate 9,061 of JBAVUW010000027.1, forward strand.
GGCCTGCGCGCAAACTACCTCAAGCTCTTCCCGATGATTTTCCTGCTCGACGTACTGTGGGCCCTTGCTCCGTTCATGCTGATCAACAAAATCGGCTTCGGCCTGGCCCTCGCCGCTACCGCCGCCCTGCTTTACGCCCCATTCGCCCAGCGCTCCTTAGTCTTGATGTCCCACGCTCCGTCTTCTCACTCCGAGCTTCCACGGCTCTAGGTAGCTCAGGGGTTCCGCACCGCCGCTCTGATGAAGGACATCAACGCGTTCTGCGAGAATTGCCCGCACCGCGAAATCCGCAGGGATGAACGAATGGTGCCTTGGCTCCGCCGTCCGGCATAAGGTGCCACGCCGAATTCAACGAGTCGTGTTCATCAACTTCGCGCTCACCCCGTACGGACAGGTTCGTGTCACTGTCCCTTTTCTAAACGAGCCGGCGGTTCTATTTCGCTCCGATCCTGCTAATGTGGTGCGTGTACGGAAGCACGACGCAAGAACGAAATGCGAACAGAGAGCCGGAACGACGAACCCGCCGCGCCATTGTGGGTCGCCCGCATTCTGCAGCCGCGCGAATTGGCACCCGACTTCGGAGTCCCGCCCCATGTCTGACGCCCCTGAAAACCGCCTGAAAAATTCCGCGAGCCCCTACCTGCGGTCCGCCGCCCACCAGCCGATCGACTGGAACGAATGGGGCGAGGAAGCGTTCGCGAAAGCCCGCCGGGAAGAAAAGCCGGTGCTTCTCGATATCGGCGCCGTCTGGTGTCACTGGTGCCACGTGATTGACCGCGAGAGCTACGAGAATCCCGAAATCGCAGCGATGATCAACAAGCTCTACATCCCGGTCAAAGTCGACCGCGACGAGCGCCCCGACGTCGATGCCCGGTACCAGTCCGCCGTCAGCGCCCTTACCGGACAGGGCGGCTGGCCGCTCACCGCGTTCCTCACTCCCGACGGAAAACCGTTTTTCGGCGGGACGTATTTCCCGCCAGACGACGCCGGCGGGCGTCCGGGTTTCAAGCGCATTCTGGCCGCCATCGCCGACGCTTTCAAATCGCGCCGCGCAGACGTCGACCAATCGGCCGACGCCCTCGCCGAAGCCGTCGCCAAGTCGGAAGTATTTCACGGCGCCCGCGGCGTGTTCGACGCGCGCGTAATCGATTCGGTGATCGATTCAGCGCACCGGCAATTCGATTCCACCCACGGCGGTTTCGGACATCAGCCGAAATTTCCGCACGCCGGCACGATCGAACTGCTGCTGGAGCGGTATCAATCCACGCGCGCGCCCGAGCTGCTCGAAATTGCGGACCGTACGCTCGAAGGCATGGCCCTGGGCGGCGTCTACGACCAGATTGCCGGCGGCTTCCACCGTTACTCGGTCGACGAGCGCTGGTGTGTCCCGCATTTCGAGAAAATGACCTACGACAACTCCGAGCTTCTGCGGAATTACCTCCACGGGTATCAAGTAACGGGCAAACCGCTGTTCCGCGAGACGGCGGAAGGCATCATCGCCTGGGTCGGCGAAGTCCTCTCCGATCCCGCGCGCGGCGGATTTTATGCCAGCCAGGACGCGGACCAGACGCTCGACGACGACGGTGACTATTTCACCTGGACCCAGCAGGAGGCCCGCGCCGTCCTGGCGCCGGACGAATCCCGCGTCGCCGAAGGGTACTACGACATCGACGCGCGGGGCGAGATGCACCACAACGCCGAAAAAAATGTCCTCTGGATCGGATCGAACATCGAAGCGCTCGCGAAAAAGCTGGGCATGGATGAAGCGAACGCGCGCATGTTGCTCGCCCGCGCGAAAGGCAAAATGCTGGCGGCGCGCCGCGAACGCCGTCCCATTCCCGCGATCGACGAAACGCTCTACGTCGGCTGGAATTCGATGTTCGTCTCGGCATTTCTCGATGCGGCGCACGTGCTCGATCGCGCCGATTGCCGCGAATTCGCGCTCAAAACGCTCGATCGCGTTCTCGCCGAAGCCTGGGATCCATCCAAAGGATTCCTGCACCGCGTAGGCGGCCCGCCCCTCGAAGGCTCGCTCGACGATCAGGTCTTCGCCGTCGCCGCACTGCTCGACGCATATGAAACGACGCTCGAACGCCGCTATTTCGAAGTCGCCGAGCGAGCCATGCTGCTGGCCATCGAGCGGTTCGGCGATCCGGAAGGCGGGGGGTTCTTCGATCGCGCGAACGACGCCGCGCCGATGGGCGGTCTGGATGTCCGCCGCAAGCCGCTTCAGGATTCGCCCACGCCGGGCGGAAATTCAGTCGCCGCGATCGTGCTCGACCGCCTGCACGGATTCACCGGAGAGCGTCTCTACCGCGAATGGGCCGAAACAACTCTTGAGGCGTTCGTCGGCCTCATTCCCCAGTACGGGCTTTTCGCCGCGACGTACGGGCTCGCCGCGCTGCTCCATTCGCGCCATCCGATGCAAGTGGTGATCACCGGCGCGCCCGGCGACACCCAGGCCGCCCTGCTCGAAAAAGGCGCGCACTCCGTATATCGCTACGGAAAAGCGGTCCTGCGCGTCACGCCCGAGACCCTCGCCGGCACCGGATTGCCCGCTGCCCTGGGCGAAACGATCCCATATATCGATGCCACCAAATCGCAAGCCTACGTCTGCGTCGAAACCACCTGCTTCCCGCCGGTTTCGGACGCTGGAAAACTGAAAGCCCTGGTCACAGAACCGGCCGCTGGCGCCACGAGCGACCGCTAGCCCGCGTCACGACACGCATTTTTCATCCCCTGAAACAGGACGCCCCCGGCGCACTCTTCGCAGTTTTCGTCGGGCGGCAAAGGATTTGACGCGCGACGGAGCCGATGCGATAATTTCTCGCCTTAGTTTGCCGCTCGCGCGCGTAGTGCGGCGGCGAAAAGCACGCCGGGATTCGAAAAAACAGCCAGGAGATTGACCGCAGTACCTTTCCGCCACGATGGAAATCGTCCACCAGCTCGAAAAACTCTTTCTCGGTGCTGTGCCGACGGTTATCGTCGTTCTCCTTTTCTACTTTTTCATGCGCTGGGCGTTTTTCGGCCCGATCATGAGGGCGATGGCGGAGCGCAGCGCGAAAATCGAAGGCGCGCGCGCGGAAGCTGCTGCCGCCGAGGCTGGAGCGAAGCAGGAACTCGACACTTACAACGAAGCGTTACGCAAGGCGCGCGTGGGAATCTACGCCGAGCAGGAAGCAGCGCGCCAGGAAGCCCTCGACAGCCGCGCCAAACTGCTGAAAGCGATGCGGTCCCACACGCAGGACGACGTGATCGCCGCCAAGAAGCGCATCGCCGCGCAGCTCGAAGCGGCGCGAGGGGAAGTCGAGAGCTCCACGCCGGAGCTCGCGGGCCAGATCGTCCAAGCCATTCTGCGCCGTCCCACCGGCGACGCTGGACGAGGCGCAGCGAGATGATTCGCACCGCCCGAAATCTGATGAGTTCGGCGGCGCGGCTTGCGATCGCTTTCTTTCTGTTCGCCGCCCCGGTGCTCGCGCAGGAAGCAGCCAAACCGAAGCTCGAGGATTCACCAACCGGCCAGGTTTTCCGCTGGGTCAACTTCGTTCTGGTTGTGGTCATACTTCTTTATCTCTTCAGGGGCGCGCCGGCCTATTTCCGCGGACACGCCGACGAAATCTCTCAGAAGATCGCCGAAGGTGCGCGGGCCCGCGAGGCTGCCGAAAAGCGGCGTGCCGAGGCGCGAGCGAAGTTGGCAACGATCGACACTGAAGTTGCGAGGATGCGCGACGAGGCCCGCAGAGCCGCGGCCCTCGAGGCCGCACGAATCAAGACGCTGGCCAAGAACGAAGCCGAGATGATCGAACGCGCTGCGCAGGCGGAAATCGGCGCCGCCGAACACGCCGCGCGGCTGGAATTGAAGACGCTGGCTGCGGGAATGGCCGTCGAGCGCGCCGAAGCGCTGCTGCGGACGGAATTGCAGCCGAAGGTTGAATCCACTCGCTTCTTCGAATTTGTGACCTTGATGTCGTCGCTGGTCGGACAGCGGCAAGCGAAGAGCTAAGGGAAAACAAAGGACATCGATTTGAACGGGGCGGTTTCATCACGATACGCAGCGGCGCTGGTGGACGTGGCGCTTGACCAGAAGAACGCCGATCGCGTCAAGAGCGATCTCGCGGCGTTCGCCGAAGCGTTCGCGCATTCGGCCGATCTGCGGAACACGCTGGAAAGCCCGTCGGTAGGCCGCGAAGCCAAACTCCAGGTGATCCAGAAGATCGGCGCGGCGATGGAGCTGGCGCCTTCGGTGCGGAATTTCCTTTGCGTCCTGGTCGATCACCATCGCACGGAGCTGCTGTTCGAGATTCAGGAGATGTTCCGCGTGGACCTGAACGCGCGGCAGAACATCGCCGAAGCCGTGGTGACCTCGGCCCGCGCGCTGGGCGCCGATGAGCGCAAGAAGCTGATCGAAATGCTGGAAAGACAGACGAAAAAGAAAATCGAAGCGCAATTCCACGAGGACGAATCGCTCGTCGGCGGCACCGTCGTGCGGGTGGGTTCGACGGTATACGACAGTTCCGTGCGCGCGCAACTGGACCGGATGCGCGAACGGCTGGAATCGGAATAGGAGCCACGGATGGCGAATATCAAGGCAGACGAGATCACCAAGATTCTGCGCGAACAGATCGAGAACTACCAACAGACGGTCGCAGTCGATGAAGTCGGCTCGGTTATTTCGGTCGGCGACGGCATCGCGCGCGTGCACGGGCTGGACCGCTGCATGTCCGGCGAGATGCTGGAATTCCCGCACGGCGTTTTTGGGATCGCGCTGAACCTGGAAGAGGATCAGGTCGGAACGGTACTGTTGGGCGACTACACCCAGATTCGCGAAGGCGACACGGTCAAGCGCACGAACCGCATCATGTCCGTACCCGTGGGCGAAGCAATGATCGGGCGCGTTGTCGATCCGCTGGGTCAGCCGCTGGACGGCAAGGGTCCCGTGCAAACCGACGATCGCAACCCCCTGGAGCGCATTGCTCCCGGCGTCGTCGATCGCCAGCCAGTACGCGAACCTGTGCAGACCGGCATCAAGGCCATCGATTCGATGATTCCGATCGGCCGCGGACAGCGCGAGCTGATCATCGGCGACCGCCAGACAGGCAAGACCGCCATCATTCTCGACACGATCCTGAATCAAAAGGGCGGCGACATGATTTGCATCTACTGCGCGATCGGCCAGAAGCGCTCGACCGTCGCGCAGGTGGTGAAGACGCTGACCGACCACGGTGCGATGGAGTACAGCATCGTCGTAGCCGCGACGGCCAGTGAACCCGCCACCATGCAATACATCGCGCCGTTCGCCGCAGCCGCCATGGGCGAGTATTTCCGCGACAGCAAGCGACACGCAGTCTGCTTTTACGACGACCTTTCGAAGCATGCGCAGTCCTATCGCGAAATTTCGCTGCTGCTGCGCCGCCCGCCGGGACGCGAGGCGTTCCCTGGCGACGTATTCTTCCTGCACTCACGTTTGCTGGAGCGCGCGGCGAAATTGAACGACAAACTCGGCGGGGGCTCGCTGACGGCGTTGCCCGTGATCGAAACGCAAGCAGGCGACGTTTCGGCCTACATTCCAACGAACGTCATTTCCATCACGGACGGTCAGATTTACCTGGAAGCCGATCTCTTCAATGCCGGCATTCGTCCCGCCATCAACGCGGGTATTTCCGTGAGCCGCGTCGGCGGCAACGCGCAGATCAAAGCGATGCGGCAGGTCGCCGGGTCGTTGCGGCTGGACATGGCGCAATACCGCGAGCTGGCCGCCTTCGCGCAATTCGGCTCCGACCAGCTGGACAAAACCACGCAGGCGCAACTGGCGCGCGGCCAACGGCTGATGGAAATTCTGAAGCAGGATCAGTTCCAGCCGCTGCCGGTTGAGAACCAGGTCCTGCTGATCTTCGCCAGTTCGAACAAGTATCTCGACGACATCGCGGTTTCCGACTGCCGGCGGTTCGAACGGGAGCTGTATCCGTTCGTCGAGGCGAATTACCCGAGCGTGCTGAAGACGATCCGCGAGAAGAAGGCGCTCGATGACGCGGTTCGCGCCGACATCAAGACGGCGCTCGACGCCTTCAAGGAGCGTTTCGTCAGCTCCGCCAGCTCGGCGGCTGCCGCGGACTAGGACCGGCTGAACAGGATTCATGCCCACACTTCTCGATTATCGGCGACGCATCCGCTCGGTGAAGAGCACGCAGCAGATCACCCGTGCGATGAAATTCATTTCCGCGGCGAAGCTGCGGCGCGCGCAGGAAGGTGTGTTCGCGGCTCGCCCCTACGCGGGAGAGATCCTGCGCGTGATGCGCTCGGCCGCAGCGCGCATGGAATCGGCCGTGCATCCGCTGCTGGAGCGCCGGCCCGAGGAAAAGGTGCTGGTGGTGGTGCTGACGGGCGATCGGAGCCTCGCTGGCGCGTTCAACACCAATGTGATCCGGCGCGCGATCCAGTTCGTGCGCGAGAATTCGTCGAAAAAACTGCAGATGATCGCCATCGGTAAAAAGGGCCGGGACCAGCTGCGCAAGCGTGGCTGGACGATCGCGGGCGAATATCTGAACGTATCGAGCAAGGTCGATTTTCCCACGGCGAAGCAAATCGCGGGAAAAATCGCCGATCTGTACGCCTCGCGCGAAGTCGACGCCGTCTACGCCGTCTACAACGAGTTCAAGAACGTGATCGTGCAAAAGTTGACGGTGATGAAGCTGCTGCCGATCGACCCAGCGGTGCTGGATACAGAACAGGCAAAGACGCCGGGAATGACATCCGACGCAGAGCACGACGCGAATCTGCCGCACGATCTGGCTGCCAGCGGCAAATCGCAGGTGGTCGATTACATTTACGAAGAGCCGGTGTCGGAGATTTTCAGCGGGCTGGTGCCGCGCTACCTCGAAGCTGAGGTGTATCGAATTCTTTTGGAGTCAGCAGCAGCGGAACACGCCGCCAGAATGACAGCGATGGATTCGGCCACGCGGAATGCGTCGGAGTTGATCGATTCATTGACACTGGATATGAACAAGATCCGCCAAGCGGGAATTACGAAAGAGCTTATCGAAATCGTCAGCGGCGCCGCATCGGCGACGTCGTAGCCAGAGGAGACGAAATGGCAGCGCCTACAGGGAAGCTTGGAAAAGTGGTCGAGGTGATCGGGCCCGTGGTGGACGTTCAGTTCGAAGAGGGCCACCTGCCGCGGATTCACAACGCGGTGAGGATCACGAGCGCAGGCTTCGATGTCGCTGAGCCGATTGACCTTGTCGTCGAAGTGCAACAGCACCTGGGCGAAGGGCGCGTCCGCGCGGTGGCGATGAAGCCGAGCGAAGGGCTGGTCCGCGGCATGAAAGCGGAGGATCTTGGCGAGCCGATCTCCGTGCCGGTGGGCCGCGGAACTCTGGGACGTGTGATGAATGTACTGGGCGAGCCGGTGGATAACCTGGGCCCCGTGAAGACGGACAAGCGTTACCCGATTCATCGACCTGCTCCGTCGCTGGAAGATCAGTCGACGAATCTGGAGATGTTCGAGACGGGCATTAAGGTCGTCGACCTTCTGGAGCCGTACCTGAAGGGCGGCAAGATCGGGCTGTTCGGGGGCGCGGGCGTGGGCAAGACCGTGCTGATTCAGGAGCTGATTAACAACGTCGCGATGAAGCACGGCGGCGTGTCCGTGTTCGCGGGCGTGGGCGAACGCACCCGTGAAGGAAACGACCTGTGGCTGGAGTTCCAGGAATCAGGCGTCGTGGTTCCCGGCAACTCGGAAAAGTCACGCTGCGCCCTGATCTACGGGCAGATGACGGAGCCGCCTGGCGCGCGCCTGCGCGTGGGGTTGACCGGTCTTACGGTTGCGGAATATTTCCGCGACGAAGAGCACCTCGACGTACTGCTCTTCATCGACAACATTTTCCGGTTCGTGCAAGCGGGATCGGAAGTCTCGGCGCTGCTGGGCCGCATGCCTTCGGCCGTGGGATATCAGCCGAACCTGAATACCGAAATCGGCGAGCTGCAGGAGCGCATCACGTCCACCAAGAGCGGTTCGATCACCTCCGTGCAGGCGATCTATGTGCCTGCCGATGACTACACCGACCCGGCGCCGGCCGGCACGTTTACGCACCTGGATGCGACCACGAACCTGAGCCGGCAAATCGTGGAGCGCGGAATTTATCCGGCGGTCGATCCACTGGCTAGCTATTCGCGCATTCTGGATCCGCGCATTCTGGGACAGGAGCATTACAGCGTTGCCCGCGCCGTTAAATCGGTGCTGCAGCGCTACAAGGAATTGCAGGACATCATCGCAATTCTCGGCATCGAAGAACTTTCCGACGAGGACAAGCAGACCGTGGCGCGCGCGCGGAAGATCGAGCGTTTCCTTTCGCAGCCGTTCTTCGTGGCCGCGCAGTTCACCGGCATCGAAGGAAAGTACGTGAAGATCGAGGACACCATTCGCGGCTTCAAGGAAATCGTGGAAGGAAAGCACGACGATCTGCCCGAGCAGGCGTTTTACATGGTGGGCGGAATCGAAGAAGCACGCGAGAAAGCGGAGAAGATGGCGGCGACCGCGTAGTTTCGCCGCACCGACGCTGACTGAATCGAACCTATGGCCACGCTACCTGAAGCCATCGAGTTGCAAATCGTGACGCCGGAACGGCACGTTCTGCAGGAGACCGTGCAGTCGGTGGAAATTCCCGGCAAAGAGGGCTATCTCGGCGTACTGCCCGGGCATGCGCCACTGCTGACGGAGCTGGGTGTGGGGATATTGGCTTACCGCAAGGGTGCCGATAACCGTTTTCTGACTGTGATTGGAGGCTATGCGGAAGTTTTGCCGGATCGGGTGATTGTGCTGGCGGAAATTTCCGAGAAGGCCGAGGAAATCGACCTGGGGCGCAGCAAGGCGGCGCACGACCGGGCGCAGGCGGAGCTGGCCAAACACGGCATCGCGGCCGAAGAGTACGAGCGCGAAAAGCTCGCGCTCGAGCGGGCGCTGATCCGCATGCAGGCTGCCGGCCGAACCGACGCTGGCGCTGCCGACGGTGGCGCGCACTAAGACCTGTTGAGGGAAGGGCCCGCGCGACACGAGGATGTCCCCTTGTGGTTAACCCCGCGGCCCATCCTGGTGCTTCCTGTTGCATCTAATAGCTGGCAATATAGAAGCAGGTTTTGAAGCACTTTGGGCGTCTCCGCCTCCAGGTGGCACCGGCGAACATGGTTCACGTGACAATTTACGGGACGAAGTGGTGCTGCGATTGTCGGCGCGCGAAGCAGTTTCTGCGGGAGCGTGGCGTGGAGTTTCACGAAGTCAATATCGACGATGCGCCCGACGCGGAAGAGCTGGTCCTGAGAGTAAACCAGGGTCGGCGCAAGGTGCCGACGCTTGAGGTGGAAGGCCGGTATTTCGCCTGCAGCCCGTTTGATCCTTGCAAACTCGCCGACGAATTGAAGATTCCCCTCAACGCCAAGTAGCCGCGTCTACGAAGTCCTGAGCCCTCCAAAGACTTCGGTCGTCACCTCTGTGATTGCGTCGAGATCCACCCCGGCTTCCAGCCGCTCCCCCAGCTCTCCCATTTCCGATCGTGATTCCTTTCCACCAGACGATTGTGCGAAGTCGGGTTTCATCGGAACATCCGGCGCCCCTGAGACGGGGCTCACCCGCTTAGGCGAGACCGATGCCGCGTGTCATTACTCCGCTTACGCGCAGATCCGGCGTCAGCGCAACCAGATCGGCATCGGCGCCGACCGCGATGATTCCCTTCTTTCCCCCGAGGCCGAGGCGGCGGGCGGGGAGGATGGTGGCCATGCGGACAGCGTCCTTCAGCGCGACGCCGATAGCGACAAGCTCGCGCAGGGCGCGGTCGAGCGTGAGGGTGCTGCCTGCGAGCTTGCCTTCAGAATTTCGAGCGACGCCGTCCTTCACGGTGACCTCGAAATTGCCGAGGCGGCAATTTCCGTCCGGCATGCCGGTGGCGGCGATGCCGTCGCTTGCGAGCAGCACGGTATCGAATCCTTTGCAGCCGAGCAGCACCTGGATGGCGGCGCCCTCTACGTGGACGCCGTCGGCGATGACTTCGGCCGTGACTTCCGGATCCGTCAGGATTGCGCCGATCACGCCCGGATCGCGATGGGAGAACGGGCGCATGGCGTTGTACATGTGCACGGCGTGGCGCGCGCCGGCTTGGATGGCCGCGCGCGTCTGCGCGTAGTCCGCGTCCGTGTGGCCTATGGCGGCGACGGCTTTTGCGGCGACAACATACTCGATGAGTTCGCACGCGCCGGAGATTTCCGGAGCGACGGTTACGATTTTCACCAACCCGTCGCCAGCCTCGAGGAATTTCTGGAGAGTTTCAATCGACGGCCGGGCGATCGATTCCGGTGGATGGACGCCGCGCCGCGCTTTGCTGATGAAGGGTCCCTCGAGATGGATGCCGAGAAATTCCGCGGCGGCCTTGGCGTTTTCCTGGTCGTCCTTGGGCTGCTCATGCGCGCGAATGTAACGAGCGATCCCTTCCAGGCTGTGGCAGGTTTCTTCAACCGGTGCGGTGACGGTCGTAGCCACCAAAGACGTGGTGCCGTGACGCGCGACGGTGGCGGCGATGCGATCGAGCGCCCGGGCGTTCGCTTCCATCACGTCGTGGCCGCCGGCACCATGGATGTGGATGTCGACGAAGCCGGGGACGACGGTCATGCCGCCGGCGACATAGTCGACCGCGTCGGGCGGCACGCGGATTTCATCGCGATGGCCGAGCGCGGCGATCTTGCTGCCCTCGACGACGATGATGCCGTCGGCAATTTCCTCTTCCGGCGTCAGGATTCGACCGGCGTGTATGACCGTTGTGCGCATTCTGGAAGGACCGGGATACAGGAGAATGATAGGGGAAGCGGGGCCCGAAATCACAGCCGAGCTTGCATCCGTGTGCTTCTTCGTTACAATCGAGTGTCGCTCAAATTCGAAGGAGAACTGGATGGCATACGACAAGCGTTACGTGGCGCAGAAACGCCAGCGCCGCAAGCGCAAAGCGGCCAAGGGCAAAGTGAAGCTGTACGAACAAGGCAAAATGCCGCACGACAAGCTGCCCGCACTGGCCAAGAGGTTCCTCGCCCGTAAGTTGCGCGCCCTCAGCAAAGCCGACTAAATTCACGCGCCAAAACAAAGGGCGGTCGCCGCGGCGACCGCCCTTTGTTGCGCTTGCCTGCTGTCCCGCCAGGGGAGGCAGCGGCTGATTTAGTTACCGGAGGCCTGCGCGTGTGCCGGCTGCACCTTCGGCACGCTCAGGTAACCGGCGATCTTGTCCTTGCCGATCGTATTGACCACGAATTCGAGCGGCGCACGGTTGCCGTTCTGGAAGAAGTACAGCGGCTCGTTGGCCGACAGGTTCTTCTTCTCGTGGAGCTGATCGTCGACGAAGATGCTGACCGAATACTGGCTCTTCTTGGTGTTCACGGCGCGGAGTTCGACCATCAGGCTGCCCACCTTTTCGCGGGTGTTCTTCTTCTCGATGGTGAACTCGTAGTAGTCGCGCTCGCCGAGGCGGCGGAGCTCTTCGACCTCGTCGTGGTTCTTGGCGATCAGCGTGCCGAACTCGCCGCGAGTCATGTTCAGATTGCTCTTCGTGGTTTCGAGGTCGGTTTTGACGCCGGTGACGTCGGTTCCGAGTTTGTTGACGTCGTCGACGGTGGCCTTGGTCGCCAGCTGACCGTTCATGTTATTCGTGAGGTCGGTCAGTTGCTTGTCATCGTCGTCCTTGATCTTCTTGGCCTGGGAGCGGGCACGGGTGAGCTCGCTCTCGGTCAATTTCATCTTGTCCGTCACGACGCTGAGTTCACCCTGCAGCTGCGCGTTGGTGTCTTCAGCCTTCGCGAGCCGCTGATTGAGCACGTCACCGTCCTGGGTCGCTTGGCGCTGCTGCGCCGCCAGCGATTGCTGGAGCGAAGCCGCCTTGTTCGACGCCGTCCAGCCCACACCGAGCGCTGCCAGCGATACAATGGCCAGTACTACAACTACGATTCCGATCCAACGGGGCGCTGCTGCTTCCGTCTGAATCACTTCCGGTCGTTCGTCGATCATTTTCGTTCTCCTCCGTGGAAAACCCCTTGCTGAAACCTGGTAGGAGCAAGCACCTAACCAAATGCGCCAAACCGGGGCTCGGAGCGTAAGTGCTTACGGACGAGTGTATTACGAGCATCTATCCGTGGAAGTGGGTACGAACGACTACAGTTAACCCTGCAATTTTTACGTGGAATTAATTATTTCTGCGCGGTGGAAAGCGGGCGTAGAGGACGGGTGCCGAAAATGCTCGGGTTAACGGCTTGGAGCAATCGTCATGGCCTGCAGGCGCGCGATGCGATCGGCCAGTGGCGGATGAGTGCTGAAAAGACTGGTAAACAGTTCGCGACTCGTGAGCGGAGCAACGATGCAAAGAGCTGAAGTGGTGGGCGAAATATCCATGGGAATCTGCTTGTTGTAAGCCCCCAGCTTTTCGAGCGCGCGAACCAGTCCATAGGGATGTCCGACCATTCGCGCGCCGGATGCATCGGCCTGGTATTCCCGTTGCCGCGAAATTCCGAGCTGAAGTAGAAGTGCCGCGAACGGAGCTAGAAGCAGCATCAGAAGGGCGGCCATCCCACCTCCATCGCGATCGCGATCCCGTCCGCCGCCCATCCCTGCGAACATCATTCCCCAGCGCCCGATATGGGCGATCCAGGTGACGGCGCCTGCCAGCGTCGCGGCGATCGACGAAGTGAGAATGTCGTAGTTGCGTACATGCGAAAGCTCATGGGCGATCACGCCCTCCAGTTCTTCATCATCCATCAATTCCATCAATCCCTGGGTGACGGCGACGGAGGCGTGCTCCGGGTTGCGGCCGGTGGCGAAGGCGTTGGGCGCCGCTTGCGGAATCAGGTAGAGCTTCGGAACGGGCAAATTCGCTTTGGCTGCGAGCCGCTCCATTACGGCGTAGAGGCGCGGCGATTCCTCGCGGCTGATCGGGCGCGCGCCGCTGGACATCAGTGCGATCTTGTCCGAATAAAAATACGCCACGCCGTTCATGACCACGGCCACCCCGAGGGCGAGCGTCATGCCGTTTCGGCCGCCGAACGCTTGACCGACAAAGAGAAGCAACAACGTCAGCGCCGTCAGCAAAAATGCCGTCTTGAGCGTCTTCATGGCCCGTTCCCCTGGCGTCGAATCAGGCGGCGCCCGCCTTTGCTTGCTGCTTTTCGAACTTCATCTCACCGGACTTCGCATCTGCGTCGACCAGGACGGCATGGCCCGCTTGGACCTCCCCGTCGAGGATTTTCAGCGCCAGAGGATCCTGAATTAGACGTTGGATGGCGCGCTTCATGGGGCGCGCACCGTACGCCGGATCGTAGCCTTCGCGGAAGAGCAATGCCTTCGCCGCCGATGTCAGCGTCAGCGTGATCTGTTTTTCGGCTACGCGCTTCAAAAACGACGCCATCTGCAGATCGATGATGCGCTCGATCTGGTCCTTGCCGAGCGGGCTGAACATGACGATATCATCGATGCGGTTCAGAAACTCCGGCCGGAAAGTTTCGCGCAGAGCGGCCATGGCTTCCTCGCGGGCTTTCTTCGGATCTTTTCCCGCGAGCTCGAAGATGGCGGTTGAGCCGACGTTCGAGGTCATGATGATCACGGTATTGCGGAAATCGACTCTGCGGCCCTTGCCGTCAGTCAGCTGCCCGTCATCGAGAACTTGCAGCAGCACATTGAAAACGTCCGGATGCGCCTTCTCGATTTCGTCGAGCAGCACGACGGAGTAGGGACGGCGGCGAACCTGTTCGGTGAGCTGTCCGCCCTCTTCGTAGCCCACGTATCCCGGGGGCGCGCCGATCATTCGCGCGACCGAGTGTTTTTCCATGTATTCGGACATATCGAGCCGCACGATGGCGCGCTCGTCGTCGAATAGGAATTCCGCGAGCGCGCGGGCGAGCTCCGTTTTGCCCACGCCCGTAGGACCCAGGAACAGGAACGAACCGATGGGACGGTGCGGGTCGCTGAGTCCGGAACGACTCCGGCGAATGGCGTTGGCGACGCTCGCGAGCGCCGCGTCCTGCCCGACGATCCGCCGCCGCAGGCGTTCCTCCATGTGAACGAGCTTCTGAACTTCACCTTCGAGCAGGCGGCCGACGGGGATTCCGGTCCACTTGCTGACGATCTTTGCGATTTCCTCCTCGCCGACCTCTTCCTTCAGCATCGGATGATCCTTCTGCATCTCGGCAAGGTGATCCTGCGCCGCCTTCAGTGATTTTTCGGCGGCCGAAAGTTTGCCGTAGCGGATTTCCGCCACGCGGGACAACTCTCCGGCACGCTCAAACTTCTGCTCCTCGGCTTTCAGGCGCTCAATTTCCTCTTTCTGCGTGCGGATCTTGCCGATGGCGTCTTTTTCCGTCTGCCAGTGCGCTTTGAGGCCGTTGGATTTTTCCTTCAGCGCGCCGAGCTCTTTTTCGACCTGCGCGTAACGTTCTTTGGAATGCGCGTCGGATTCCTTTTTCAGCGCTTGCCGCTCGATTTCAAGCTGCATGATGCGGCGTTCGATTTCGTCGATCTCGGTCGGCAGTGAATCGATTTCCATTCGCAGACCTGCCGCGGCTTCGTCGACCAGATCGATGGCTTTGTCCGGCAGGAAGCGGTCGGTAATGTAGCGTTGCGAAAGCATGGCCGCGGCGATGATAGCGGCGTCCTTGATGCGCACGCCGTGATGCACCTCGTAGCGTTCCTTGAGACCGCGCAGAATCGCGATGGTGTCCTCGATCGATGGCTCGCCGATGGTGACCGGCTGGAAGCGGCGCTCGAGCGCGGGATCTTTTTCGATGTATTTCCGATACTCATTGAGCGTGGTGGCGCCGATCGCACGCAGCTCGCCCCGCGCCAGTGCCGGCTTCAGCATGTTCGAGGCGTCCATCGATCCTTCGGCGGCACCCGCGCCGACCAGCGTGTGCAGCTCGTCGATAAAAAGTATGATCTGGCCTTCCGATTCACTCACTTCCTTCAGGACGGCTTTGAGGCGGTCTTCGAATTCACCGCGATATTTTGCGCCGGCGACGAGCGCCGCGAGATCGAGAGCGACAATGCGCTTCGGCTTCAGAACTTCCGGCACGTCGCCGGCAATAATCCTCTGCGCGAGGCCTTCGACGATGGCGGTCTTGCCGACGCCGGGCTCGCCAATCAGCACCGGATTATTTTTCGTGCGTCGCGCGAGGATCTGCATCACGCGACGAATTTCCTCGTCGCGGCCGATGACCGGGTCGAGCTTCCCGCGGCGCGCGGCCTCGGTGAGATCACGCGCGTACTGCTCGATGGCGCGATACGTCGCTTCCGGATTCTGGGAGGTGACGCGATGACTTCCGCGGATGGTGGTCATGGCCTGCAGGATGGCGTCATGGCTGGCGCCGTGGCGCGTCAAAATCTGCCCGGCCGGATCTCTTTCCAGGCCGGCGATTCCCAGCAGGATATGCTCGGTTGAAACGTACTCGTCCTTCAGGCGCTGCGCCTCATCGAAGGCTTTTTCCAGGGCGGCATTCGATGCGCGGCTGAGCGACTGATCCGAGACGCCGGAGACTTTCGGCAGGCGCTCGATCTGCTTTTCAACTTCCGACGCGAGAGCGGTGGGAGACACCCCCAGCTTTTCGAGCAAGGGCGGTACAACGCCGTCGCCCTGCGCCACCAAGGCCCACAACAGATGCAGAGGCTCGATCTGCTGCTGGCCCGAGCGCGCTCCCATTTCCTGAGCGGCCTGGAGGGCTTCCTGGCCCTTCACCGTCAGTTTGTCAAATCGCAGCATGGTTGAATTTTCTCACTTTTCCGGGGCGCAAGAAACATCGAGGGCTGGCCGCAGGGGCCGCCAACCCTCGGGTTGATCCGGCGATCCGTTAGTTGCCGTTCGTTACGTTCACTTTCACTTGCTTCGGCCTCGACTCGGCACGCTTCGGCAGCGTGACGGTCAAAACTCCGTTTTTGTAGCCGGCCAGAATGGCTTCGTTGTTCATGGTATTCGGAAGGCGGAAGCTGCGGCTGAACGTACCGTAGGTGCGTTCGACTCGCAGATAGCTTTCCTTCTCCGTCTTCTCTTCGAGCTTCCGCTCGCCCCGAATCGTCAACATGTTGTTCTCGACGCGGACGTCGATGTCCTTTTCGTTGACGTCGGGTAAATCGGCCTTCACGACCAGCTCGTTCTCCGTCTCGGAGATGTCTACGGCCGGAGCCCAACTGGGAAGGGCGGAATGATCTGGATGGCGCAAAGAGCCCTCGAACAAGCGATTGACCTGTTCCTGCAGGCCGGAAAGACCCGTATACGTATCCCAACGTGTGATCGAACTCACTGTAGCATCCTCCTAGGAAGTTTGGCGCCTTATTAGCGCAAGAAGATAATATAATCTTAGCCTACTAATGTCAAGTTGTTTCAAGCCGGACGAGGAGGCCCTGGCACGGACCTCCGTAGTTACTCCAAGACCTTAACTATCAGACACTTAAGGTAGTGTGTTTCGGGCATGGTTAACAAAATCGGGTGATCCTGAGCCTGTGTCCGACGCTCCACAATCACAAGGGTCTTGCGTGCGTCATTGGCAGCCTCCGCCAGAAGTTGCAGGAACAGCGGCTCGGTGACGTGATAGGAGCAGGAGCAGGTGACCAGGTAGCCTCCCGGCCTTAGAAGCTTGAGCGCGCGGAGGTTGATCTCCTTGTAGCCGCGGCGGGCGGCCGCAATGGCGTCGCGATTTTTGGCGAAGGCCGGCGGGTCAAGAATGACCATCTGGAAACGCCGCCCGGCCTCGTCGTATTCCTTGAGCAGGTCGAAGGTATTGCCTTCGCGAAAAGTGGCATTGGAAATCGCGTTCAGCTGTTGATTCCGGCGAGCGGCTTCGACAGCTGCGGGCGCCAGATCGATGCCCTCGACGTGCGCGCTACGGTCAGCGACGGTGAGCGCGAAGCCTCCCTGATAGCTGAAGCAATCGAGCACGTCTCCCGACGCATAGCGCCGCGCGGCGAGATGATTTTCGCGCTGGTCGAGGAATGATCCGGTTTTCTGGCCTTTGGTAAGGTCGCAGACGAACGTCACGCCATTTTCTTTGGCCAGAATTGCGGCAGGCACTTCGCCGTAAAGCACGCTGACGCGCTGTTCGAGACCCTCGAGCATAGGCACCTTGGGATCGTTGCGTTCGACGATGCCCTTCGGCGAGAACAGTTCGACAACAATATCGACGAGCGTGCCTTTCAGACGGTCGCTCGCCTGACTGAGCGTCTGAAGTACGAAATAGTCGCCGTAGCGATCGATGATCACCGACGGCAGCAGATCCGCTTCGCTATAGACCAGGCGGCAGGCGTCGGAGTTTTCGACAACCAAGTCCCGATAGGCAGCGGCGCGACGAATCCGCGCGGTCAGGAATACACGGTCGATGGGAACGTCCTCGCGGGTCAGCAGGCGGATCGCAATCTGCGATTTGTCGCTGTAAAACGCGCGGCCGGCGAAGTTTCCGCGCTCGTCAAGGAGGCGGACGACCGCTCCCGGTTCGGCGTGCGCCGAACGAACGTCGCTGCGGTACACCCAGAGGTGGCCTGAACGCAGGCGCTCGACTCCCCGCGGGGAGATCACTACGGAACCATCTGTCACGGGCCGGGCTGTGGCCATCGCTGAAATTCCAGTGGAGCTGTCGATTGGATGACTGTACTACAGGAAGTATGCCATGGACAGAAACGGGCCCGGGCCGCCACAGCAAATGCCGCCGGAGAGTCTTAGGCTCCCGGCATACCCATTTTGCGTTTGCGGTGCAGCTTCATGGCGGACGAGCGCAGGGTTTCCGGAACGTTCTTATTACTCGTGAGCTTGACCAGATCCGTGGCGGTCAGCCGCGGAAACAGATGCAGAGAGACGTCGAGCGGCGTCTTGGGATTGTTTGTAAGATTCCTCACCACCGAATAGTTCTTCATAAAAACGCGGCTCATGGAGATCGCGCGCAGAATTTCACCGGTCAGGTTGGTCATGGAGGCAAACGCCTCGACTTCGGTGTCTGTGAGCCGCGGTGATTGAAGGACACAGCGTTGGACGAGTTTATTCGGATCGCGAATCAGGGTCATGCGCTCGGTGCGACCGCCCTTGAGCGCCAGCGTCAGGCGCTGGACCACATTCATGTGCGCGAGCCTCTGCACCAGGGTCTGGCGTTTCACGACGTCGGGCTCGGCCTCCGCGGCCGCCTCGGCCAGTTCGGCCGACTCGGTCGCCTTCTTTTCCATGTTCGCGAGCAGTTCACGCTGCTCGAGGCTTGCACCCGGTGCGCCCGCCACGGCGAGCACCAGCTGCGGGTCGGATGCGAAACGTTCGAGATTGTCGAGCAGCGACTGGATTCCGATGGGCGTCAGGTGATTGGCGATGCGTGCGACGTGAGCGGTGGGGCAGGAGGTGTTCTTGGCCAGCGCGTCGGCCACACCCGGTTTGTCGGCCAGGTTGTCGGTTAGATACGTGAAAAACCTCGGGTCGGCTTCGGGCCGCGCGGCGGCGGCAAGAAACGATTCGACCGTCTGGGTCAGCAGCGCATTCTGCGCGCGGTCCGCAATTTCCGGCTCCGGATCGGCGGAGAGCACAGCCAGCAATTCGACGCGTTCTTCAGCGCCCAGCGGAACACTGCCGGTACAGATCGCCAGCTTCTGTTCGCGTCGCGCGTGGTCGGTGCGGATCTGGGTGAGAAGTTCGACGCTAATGGGAGCCTCCGACGGCGGTTTTCAGGTCCTTGCGGGTCAAGGTCACGCTCCCGGACTGTCCCGGCGATCCGACCGCTGCCAGAGCCTGGCCGTTAAGGTCGAGCGTGATCGCGCTCGCATCGCTGGCCGAGACATTGAACTGGCTCTGCGCGTCGAATTGCCTGGAGTCGCCCGGCCCCACCGCGCCGTCGAAGACAATTTTGCCATCTGCGGAGACTTTCACGTTCGCTGCTTTGCGGGCCTGAAGCTTGAGAGTAAGCACCTGCGCAGGATCGACCGTGGCAGCCGAAGGCGCGCCGGAAGCCGGCTCAGGCACTGATTTTCCGGCGGCGCGCACAGCCTGATAGCGCGAGTGAATCCACGCGGACAGGTCATCGCCGTAGCGATGCAAACCGAAAATTCCGCCGGCTAGCAAGACGCCCATCACCACCACCGCCGTAGCCGCCGGTTGCCAGTTTCGGGGCATGCGATTTTTCGCTTTCGGGGCGGCGGGTGCTGGCGCGCTGTTCGAATTGCCCAGCGCATATTCCGCCACCAGGCTGTCTTCATCCAACCCCAGGAATCGCGCGATCGAGCGGATGAATCCGCGATTGAAGACACCGCCGGGCAGCTGATCCCACTGATCCTTTTCGATGGCTTCCAGAAATCGGGTGCTGATGCGTGTGGCGGCGGAAATTTCGTCGAGTGAAACGCCGCGCATCTCGCGTTCGCGCCGCAGGTGTTCGCCGAAAGGTGTCGATGACATTCGAAAGGGGCCAACGAAAATATAGGCGTCGGTGGAGGGGGTGTCAATCCTGCTCGCACAGGTCGGCAAAAGCCCGGGGCGCGTCGCAGGATTGGCGTTTCGGCAATCGGCGCGGAATGGCCGTTGCGGGCGGCGGAAGGCGTTTCTATAATTAGAGGGTTGCCTCCCGAATCCCAAGACGCGAAGCCTCGTCAGCCTGCGGAACGGATGCGCCGGGCCGGCGACACCAAGCCGTTTGACGGCCCGGAACGGCGTCGGCATCCGGACATCGCTCCCCCGCTGCCTGAACCCACGGAAGTAAATGTGTTCCACGAGCTGGGTAAGGCGCTCACATCGTCCCTGCAGCTCGATCAGGTGCTGCGCACGATCATGGAGAAAATCAATGAGGTGCTGCGGCCCGATACCTGGTCGCTGCTGCTGATGGACCTCGACAAGCGGGAGCTCTATTTCCAGATTGCCACGGGCGCGGGCGCCGAAGCGCTGAAGGACGTGCGGATCAAAGTCGGTCAGGGTCTGGCAGGGTGGGTAGCGGAATCGGGCGAAGCCGTCGTAGTGGCAGACACCAGCCAGGATTCGCGATTCTTTGGACAAGTGGACGAGAAAACGAAGATGGCGACGCGTTCGATTGTCGCCGTGCCGGTGCGTTTCCGCGATCAATGCCTCGGTGTGATCGAGCTGATCAATTGCGTGGGGCCGGAGGGATTCAGCCCGCGCGATCTGGCGCTGCTGGAGGCGCTGGCCGACTACGCGGCGATTGCCATTGAAAACGCGCGGCACGTGCAGCGCATTCACGAACTGACAATCACCGACGATTGCACCAGCCTGTACAACGCGCGGCACCTGAATTTCATGCTCGACACGGAAATCTACCGCTCGCACCGGTACGCTTTCGAATTCTCCTTGATTTTCATCGACCTCGACCGATTCAAGCAGGTGAACGACACGCACGGGCATCTGGTCGGTTCAAAACTGCTGGCTGAAATCGGAGAGGCCATCAAGGTGCATTGCCGGCTGATCGATCTCGCGTTCCGCTACGGCGGAGATGAATTCGTGGTGCTGCTGCCGCAAACTTCGAAAGAGAATGCGCTGGGCGTGGCGCACCGGCTGCACAAGCTGATCCGCGAAACCGAATGGCTGAAGGACACGGGTACGCCTGTGCGCCTGACAGCCAGCGTCGGCGTGGCCGCGTATCCCACCGATTCACGCACCAAGGCGGAACTTTTGCACCTCGCCGACGAAGCGATGTACCTGGTCAAAAACACCTCGCGCGACAGCGTCGCTGCCGCCGGCGTCGGGATGCTCCCGAGCGTTTAGTCCAAAGGTTTCCCCGCTGAACCGCGGTGAGCGCGCTAGTGCGTCATGGCATAGACGATGTAGTTGATGCCGATGCGGAAGCCGAGATCGGAGTATTTTTCAG
Organism: Candidatus Acidiferrales bacterium; assembly: GCA_049696975.1. Classification (GTDB taxonomy): domain Bacteria; phylum Acidobacteriota; class Terriglobia; order Acidiferrales; family UBA7541; genus Palsa-295. Next base: position 29,899 of record JBAVUW010000027.1, read on the forward strand.
GATATTCGGCACGGTTGGACCACTCCCATGAGTCGCCAATGTCGGAATTGAAGCTGATAGCGACCATGATCCGGCCTTTGTCGTCGCGGATCGCGCGCCAGCGCGCCCCCTTTCCGTCCTCGGGTCCCTGCGGGTAATCCGGGTATTTGTAGCCGAGACGCAGATGCTCGGCGCCGGGAATCTGGTAGCGGTCGTCGAGGTCGTACACGGTGTGGAAGATCGGATCGTTATCCGGAATATCCACGATCGGGCGATCCGGAAACACCATCCGGATCCTCTTCAAGAACATTTGCCATTCGTACTCGCCGTGAAAATCATCGGCCATGAAAAAACCGCCGCGCAACAGGTAGTCGCGCAGGACGGCCGCTTGATGTTCGGTGAGTCCCCACTCGCCCACTTGCACCGCGTACAGCCACGGCCAATTGTACACTTCGTCGCCGTCGTCGAGATTCACGTCCTGTTCCACGGAACGCGCGTCGAGACGCGTGAGGCGGCGAGCGGCTGCCGCCAGTGCGCGATCGGCGGGCGGCCCGTCCTGCGTCCAGAGCGACATCCCCTGGCGCCAATCACCGTCGAAACGGCCGCGGTAGCCGTCGTTTGGACCCGGCGGGTACATCAGCCGCGCAAACGCCCATTCGCCCGGCCGTTGCCAATCCGGTGGCAGGGGTGTGGACTCCCCATATTCAACGGACGGGTATTCGCGGAAAGGGTGCTGGGCCGATAGCGCGCCGACCACGCAGAAGGCACACCAGAGGGGCAACACGAGTTTCATCAGTCTTTGACCCGACGGTCGCATCCGACCGTTTACCTCGCTGGCCCGAACCGCCCTAATCCGCCCATCCCGGGGCCGGATTCCTTTCTAACACCAAACGGATTGGATCGCCAATCAGGTCGGAGGCGCAAGAAAACGCGTGAGGCTTCGACTCCGGTTGTAGCGTGAAAACCACTCGCCTATACTCAGCTTCTAACGAAACGAGGGAGTTCCTTCATTGCGCAACCGGGAAGCCGCGCGTTACGCGCGCTGGTCGGCGATCGCTGCGGCCTTGATCGCACTCGCGGTCGGCGGCGTGTACGCCAAACGCGCGTTGCGGCGATTCCGCGCACTGCGCAACGGACCCGTCGCGGTTTCCATCAATGTAGAGCAGCGGTCGGCGCAGTTTTCGTTTTCCAAGGTGGAACAGTCCCGCACCATCTTTACCGTCCGCGCCTCGCACGCCACGCAGTATAAGGACGAGAACCGCGCCGTGCTCGAAGACGTCTGGATCACGCTCTACGGGCGCGACGGCAGCCGCAACGACAACATCCATACCCACGAGTGCAGCTACGACGGGTCAGGCGCCGTTCATTGCCAGGGGGACGTCGAAATCGACATGGCCAGCGCACATCCGGCCGCCGGACATTCCGCCGATACCGTCCAAATCAAGACCAGCAATCTTTCGTTCAATCGCAATACGGGCGAGGCGTCGACTCCCGCGCCGGTCGAGTTCCATTTTGCCGGCGGCCAGGGCAGCGGCCTGGGAGTTTCCTACAGCACCAGTGATGCAACCGTACGCCTTCAGCAGAACGTGCAATTCGAGCTCGCCGCGTCCGATCAGACCGGCGGCCTGCCCGTCACCGCCAAGGGGAGCAGCCTCGAACTGCGCCGCGCCGATCGCACCGTGGTGCTGAACGGCCCCGCCACCGTGCAGGAGGGCGCTCGCGAGCTATCCGCCGACCGTTTTTCAATCTTGCTGGACCAGGACAATCATGCCCGCCGCGCCGTCGCCGAGGGCCATCCGCAGATCCATGTCGCCCAAGGCGGCGGCAAGATCGCCGTCTCCGCCGCGCGGTTCGAGGCCGTCCTGAATCCGGCAGGATGGGTGGATCACGTCGTGGGGGACGGAAACATCGTGGGCACGCGCCAAACCGCCGCAGGCGTCGACCGCTTTTCCGCCGCGCACACCGAATTTGTGATGGTGCCGGGAAAAAATCTGATCCAGGACATGACCGCGACCGGTGGCGTGACCGCCGAATCGCGTCGGGGCGTGGAGTCGCGCACACTGAAGACGGACGCGCTTCGAGTGAGGTTTTCGACTCCCTCGGCAGCGCCGGGCGCGCGCCCGGGCCAGCTTCCGGGCAAGGCCGATCAGCAGGGAATCGAAAGCGCTGAAACGCTCGCGCCCGCCACGATTGAGTCGCACAGCGCCACCGACACAACCACGATGCATGCGAAACAATTCGTGGCGCAGCTGGGTGCCGCAGGGCATCTCGACAAACTGCTGGGCCACTCCGACGTCGAAGTTCGCCGCCAGATCGGTGCGACCGAACCGCAATACCTTTCCGCCAACGAGCTGGTCGCCACATTCGGCGCCCGTGGCGATTGGGACTCGCTCGACCAGCGCGGCAACGTCCGGTTCCGGCAAGGCGACCGCCGCGCCAGCGCCGAGCACGCAAACATCGTGCGTACCACCGACACGATCACGCTCGACGGTTCTCCGGTGCTTTCCGACGCGATGAGCCGCACGACAGCCTCCTACGTCACGGTCAATCAAGAAACCGGTGACCTGCGCGCCACCGGGGGCGTGGTCTCGACCTACACGCCGACTGCCAAAGGCGACACCCTCAGTCTCGGCAGCGGAACCGCGCACATCTTTGCCGAATCGCTTTCCGGCACGGTCGGTTCAAGTCATGTGGTCGTCACCTACACCGGGCACGCGCGTCTCTGGCAGGGCGAGTCGGTGCTCGACAGCGACCAGATCGAAGTCTGGCAGGACGACAAGAGGCTCGAAGCCAGCGGACACGTCGTTGCCGTCTTCGCCCAGGTGGCAGGGCCTTTCGGCGCGATGCCCGTCCCAGGGCCCGCCAAGAAAACGAGCGCCGCCGTGCCGAAGCCGCTTGTGGCGGGCAGCGGCAACGGTCCGACCCTCTGGAAGGTGACCGCGCCCACGCTGACCTACTGGAGTGACCAGGGCAAAGCCCGCCTGGAAGGCGGCGTGACGGCCGAGTCGAACCAGGGCTCGCTTGTCTCGCGCTCGCTTGACCTGTATCTAAGCC
>JBAVUW010000028.1:0-10280 GCA_049696975.1 Candidatus Acidiferrales bacterium
GCAGGGTCTTGTCCGCGCTCAAGAGAAACAAGTCGCAAAAAACACCTCAGCTGCGGCACCGGCCGCAACCGCTTCGAGTGACTCGCAGCAGGCGCAGTTTGTCGGTGCGCAAACGTGCAAGGCTTGCCACGCGGCACTTTACAATGGCTGGGAGAAAAGCCCGCACTGGAAGCAGACGTACCAAGAAGGCGGGATCGCCAAGCACGGTTGCGAAGACTGCCACGGGCCCGGTTCCGCTCACGTTGCCGGCGGCGGCGACATCACCAAAATATTCACCTTCAAGGATGCGTCTACCAAGGAAATCAACAATCATTGCATGACGTGCCATGCGGGCGGCGCACAGCACATGAATGCCATCAACTCCGTGCATACCCGGAACGACGTGAGTTGCATTGCATGCCATTCGCCGCACCACGGCAAAGAGTCGGATTTCCTGCTGATTAAGTCACAACCGGAGCTGTGCTATTCGTGCCACCTGGCGAAGAAAGCCGAATTCGACATGCCCTTCCACCACCGGGTGAATGAAGGGCTGATCCAGTGCACGGATTGCCACAACGTACACGGCACGGTGCGGCCGAGGCAGGTGCGGACTTCGTCCACGCAAGACGAAGTGTGCTTCAAGTGCCACACGGACAAGCAGGGGCCATTTGTGTTCGAGCACGCGCCGGTAAAGGTGGATGGGTGCGAATCGTGCCACCTGGTGCACGGCGGGCCGAATCCGCACATGTTGAGGCTGAGCAACGTGAATTTGCTGTGCCTGCAATGCCACACCACCTCCAGCTTCAGCAGCGCGCCGGGAATGCCTTCGTTCCACAACCAGGCGAGCTTGTTCCAATCGTGCGTGCTGTGCCACACCGCGATTCACGGCTCAAATTTCGATCCGACATTCTTTAAGTAGGACGCGGCAAGAGGGCGCATTCGGCGAGAGAGCAGGCGGACCGGGGAAGCGGAGGTAAGCGGGGGATGAGATTTTCGGAGGGGAGAGAAAAGCCATGAAAGGCCGCCTGGGATTTCAGCCGATACCTTTCTTCATGCTTTTGGCCGTGGCGTTTTTCCTGCCGGCGGCGGCTGGCGCGCAGGACGACACCGAATCGAAGGGAATCAATTCGGGGGATTACAACATTCACCAGACCATCGAATTCGGTTATCGCGCGAGCGAAATCAGCGGCAATCAGAACACCTACGACACGTTCGAGAACCTGGGCTCGGGCCTGCGACTCTTCAATTACAGTTTCGACATGCGTTCGCTCGATCACAAAGGATTCCTGTTCGACAACCTGAGCTTCAGCAACTTCGGATATGGAGGCGATCCGAACGACGTAACCCGCCTGCGCATCGGGAAGAACAAGTGGTACGACTTCCGGATGATGTTCCGGCGCGACAAGAATTTCTGGGACTACAACCTGTTCGCCAATCCGCTGAACCCGGCGGCGCTGAACCCGGCGGGGTCGTTGACGACGGGGTGCTACGTGGGCCCGCCTACCGCGGGCTTTCCACAGGGCGCTCCGGCGTATTGCTCGAGCCCGGCAGTGCCGCAAAATAATTCGCTGGCAGGAATGGACCTGGTGCGGCGCATGCAGGACTACGATCTGACGCTGCTGCCGCAATCGAAAGTGCGCATTCGGCTGGGCTATTCGCGGAATCGCGACGAGGGGCCGGGATCGTTCACCACCGACGGGGGAACCATTTCGGCTTTCAATGACAATTACAGCTACACCACGAACGCGTATCGCGCCGGCGTGGACATTAAAATTTTGCCGCGCACCACCATTTCCTACGACCAGTTTCTGAGTTACTTCAAGCAGGACAATATCGTCAGCGACAATCCGGCCGTCAACCCGGGAAACTTCGGATTCGTGCTGGCGAACACGACCGGAGTGGGCACGCCAAACGGCACACCCGTGGACCTGGGAAATATCTGGAGCACGCAGACGCCCGCGGAGACGCTGCCGTGCGCGACGCCGATCATCACGGGCACGACGAACACGGCCACTCCCACGTGCAACGGATTTTTGTCCTACAGCCAGGTGGGCAGGCCGCGCAACTTCATGCCCACTGAGCGATTGCGTTTCCAGTCGAACTATTTCAAGAATTTTGAAATGTCCGGCTCGGTCGGCTACAGCAGCAGCAACAATCAAATTCCCGATTTCCTGGAGACCGTGAACGGATGGACGTCGCGCACCGCGGTACGCGGCAGCACCACGGGCGGCCCGGCCAACGCCAAGCGCGTCTCGACCAATGCGAATTGGTCGGGCGTCTATAGCGTGACCGACAAGCTGAGCATTCTCGATAATTTTCGCTACGACAATTGGCGCATTCCGGCGATGTGGGCCTTGGATGAAACCAATATTTTCGGCACGGGCTATGCGGGGCTGGCCGGATTGCAGCAAAGCCAAGCCATTTTCAATACGGCCAATTGCCCGGTGGCCTCGAACGCGGTGACTTGCCCGCAACATGCGGCCAGCTCGGCGGCGGACGTGATCGGCGGGCTGGCCACTTCGTTTCTGGGCCAAAACCTGAAATCGAATACGCTGGAACTGCAATACGATTTCAACCGGCGCTTCAGCGCGCATATCGGCTACCTGTACACGGACCGCACCATCGCGCAATTCAGCGACAGCAACGATACGGAATTAACCTATTTCCCGGGCGGGGCGACTGCCATGGCGGCGAATGATTATCTGGCCGCACGCGGCAGTTGCACCATGGTAGCAGGCGCGCTGCCGGCTGGATGCACGCTCAACGCCGACGGGTCGGTGAGCTACGTCGCTCCCGCGGCAGCCAGCCCCACGCGCAGCATCACCGCCATCCATGAAAATGCGCTGGTGCTGGGTGCGGTGGCGCGGCCGATAGACTCCCTGCGCATCACCGGCGATCTGGAATTCGGCTACAACGACGCTTCATACACCCGGATTGATCCGCGCCAGGTGCAGTCCTACAAAATCCACGCGACGTATAAGCCCCGACCGTGGGCGAACCTGGATGGCGCGGTGGAAATTCACGAGAATCGCGACAACGTCACCGACGTGAACAACCTGGAGCACGACCGCTCCTACAGTTTTTCGGCGATGCTGATGGGCAATCAGCGGCTGTCGGTGGATTTCGGCTACACCTACTGGAACGTGTACACGCAGTCGTTGGTCTGCTTTGCCTACTCGATGACCTCCGCCAACCCGGCGCCGCCGCCGGCGACGGTAGTGGCCTCCGCGTTTCCGCCCGGCGTGCCGGAACTGCCTTCCGGTACGGCGTGCCCGATCACCGGCGCAACGTCTCCTTTGGGGGCGCTTTCGACCTACGCCAGCACCGATCATTTCGCGCACGCCGCGGTCATCTGGAAACCGGTGAAGCGGGTGACGGCCTCGGTGGGTTACGGCGGCAGCTTTGTGCGCGGCAACACCATTTTCCTGAATCCGATCACGCCTTCGGGCACGATCAACTACGACTACCAGCGGCCGTACGGATCGCTGGCGATCCAGGTGTATCAGGATTTCAGCTACATCATGTCCTGGAATTATTACGGCTTCAACCAACTGGGAAACACCAACCCGTACGGGCTGGCAACGATTCAGTCGCAGGATTTTAACGGCAGCAATGCCACATTCTCGTTCCGATATTCGTTCTAAGCCGCGGACTTGAGGAGACTGAGATAGGGCAGGGCACGAGATCCATGGAAGGAGGAAAGGCTCAATGAATTGCTCAATGATTCGAGTCAGCCAATTTTTGTTCGGGGGATGTGCACTCATTTTTCTTTTGTCCATTTCCGCTCGTGCCGACGATTCGGCGAGCCTCTTCAATGCCAAGTGCGTGATGTGCCACGCAGCGGATGGCAGCGGGAATACGCCAGCCGGAAAGGCTACGAAGGCGCGCGATTTCGCTTCGCCCGAAGTGCAGAGCGAAACCGACGCACAGCTCAGCGAAATTATGACGAACGGTAAGAACAAGATGCCGGCCTACCAAGGCAAGCTGACAGATGACCAGATCAAGGGGCTCGTCGCGTATATTCGCGAACTGGCTAAGAAGAAGTAGGTTCTTGGCAGTCCGTGCGCCGCTGCACTGCCTGTGGATTCCTATTCATGCATGACCCGGAGGACTTGTGGTCGGGATTCTGATTTGTCAAATCATCCTGGGCATCGCACTGGCCTCCATCTTCTTGATTCGCCCTTCTCTGACATCCAGTGCAGCCTGGAAGATCCTGGCTTTCATGGGGTTGTGCGTGCTTCCCGCCCTGTGCATCGTGGGCGGAATGAACACGCACATGCAGCGATCGGAGCAGACCAAATTCTGCACTTCGTGCCACGCCATGGAAAACTATGGAAAAAGCCTGTACCTGAACGATCCCAAATACATTCCCGCGCAACATTTCCAGAACCATCGCGTGCCGCCGGACATGGCCTGCTACTCCTGCCACACGGACTACACGATCTACGGCCCCGTCAAGGATAAGCTCAAGGGCCTGACCCGCATTTACATGCAGTATGTGAGCACCCCCCCGAACCCGATTACCATACCGGGCGGATTCAAGAACGCCCAGTGCTTGCACTGCCACGCCGGCGCCAGGGAGTTTGAAGAAAACCCCGTCCACTCGGCGATGATGAGCACGTTGACCTCGAACCAGTTGTCCTGCGTTTCAAGCGGTTGCCACGATTCGGCGCATGACGCATCCCAAGTAGATCACCTGAAAATGTGGAGTCCCGGCCAATGAAACTCAGCCAAATTGGAATCCAGCGGTTGTTGCGAATCGCGAGTGTTCTGGTCATTGCGGGCTTAGGCCTGGAGATCATCAGTCTCCTGTGGTTCCATCCGATCTCGTTCGTCCTGTTTGCTTTCGTCGCTGTCTCGCTCATCGGTCTGGGGATTTTGGTCTACTTGGCGTCGCTCGTCTTTGCAGTTTCCCCCCTTGACGAGAACCGCGAATGAGCTGCGGGGACCAACAACGCACATCGAACATCGACAGCTTTCCGTTCTGGACTCCGCTCAATCCAGAACCAACCTCGGATATTTTTCATGATCCCCGCCTTCGCGCGGTCGGATGGCGCGATTTGGTTTCTCTTACCCCGCTCGAGATTCTGTGGGAACCCGTCTTGCCGGCGGCGTGGCTGGCCGCGTCCCTTCTGGCAGCCGCGTACGGCCACCAAGTAATCGCCCTCGGTTTCTCATTCCTGTTTTTCCTCACAGGGCTGCGGCTCATCCACAATGCCTTCCACTCGGCGCTGGGGCTGTCTCGCCGCGCAACCGATGTCGTGCTCTGGATCATGAGCCTGGCGATGCTCGGATCGATGCACGCCGTGCAGTTCAACCACTTACGGCACCACCGACTCACGCTGAGCGAAGGAGATGTCGAGGGCCGGCACGCGGAGATGCCGGCGTGGCGCGTGCTCCTGTTCGGTCCCGCCTTTCCCATCCTGCTGCACGTGACGGCGCTGCGAGACGGCAACGGGAAGCTGCGTGCGACCGTCGCGGGAGAGTTGTTTCTCTGTGCCGTTTGGATCGCGCTCGTATTCAAGGGCTTCAACAGCAGCACGCTCCGGTACCATGTGACCGCCATGGCCATTGGGCAGTGCCTGACTGCATTCTTCGCGGTGTGGACGGTGCATCACCATTGCGACCGCACCCATTACATCGCGCGAACACTGCGCAACAAAATCAAGAACGGAATTACGTTCAACATGTTCTTGCACATCGAGCATCATCTCTTTCCGCGCGTCCCGACGTGTCATCTCCCGGAGCTCTCGCGCCGTGTCGATCGCGTAGCGCCGGAACTGAAGAGCAGGATCGTCTTTTGAGTCACCCGTACGAACGCTTTCGGGGGAGGTATCACCATGCAGGTGCAATTGCCGGTCTGGCTCTGGGTGCTAGGACGCATCCTGTTCGTCTCCTACTTTGTAGCGATGGGCACCAGTCACCTTCTTAAGTTCCGAGATCACTCAGCCCACCTCGCCCGCAAGCACGTGCCTCTCCCGCGCGTGGTCACCGTACTTACATTTGTGATGATGGTCGGTGGTGGCATGTCGATCCTATTCAATTGGCACCCGGTGCTGGGAGCCGTCTTGCTGTTCGGCATCATCTTTCCCGCGCCTTTCTACCTGCACCGCTTCTGGAATGAAACGGATTGGTATATGCGGCTCAGCGAATTCGCGCACTTCATCAAGGATCTTTCGCTGGCTGGTGCCGCGATTCTATTGCTCAGCGTGCGATGAGCATCGGTCAGCGGACAAATGGAACAACCACCGACGCCCCGCGGATGGAGCAAAGATCCGTGCAGGACGTCCTGACGTTGCAGCGAGATTGGCACCAGTTAGTATCGTGCGGGTCGAGGCCCCGAGGTGCCGTTCCCTATTGACGACCCTTCCTATTTCACGATGTCTTGCGGGAAGCCGATGCGCGCGGAAACCGCGTGCTGCATTCGTTGACGGAGCCGCGGGGGGCTCGGATTTGATTCAATCGAAAAGGAGGATCCCGTGATTGAGAGACTCAAGAATTTACCTATAGGGATTGATGGCGCGAAGGCCATCGGGACCATAACCAAGGAACATTACGAGCAGGTGTTCGTCCCGCTCCTTGAGCAAGCGCGAGGGGACGGGCGCCGTATCCGTTTTCTCTATCAGTTTGGCCCCGAATTTCAGGGATTTACCCCAAGTGCAGCGTGGGAAGATGCCAAGATCGGCCTGCGCTCGTTGCACCTGTTCGACGGCTGCGCTGTGGTCACGGACCTCGCTTGGATCCGCGAAGTTACGCGGCTCGCCGCGTTTTTCATGCCCTGCCCGGTGCAGGTATTCGGGAATCAACACTTTGACAATGCTGTCACATGGCTGCAATCACTCCCCGAAGGCGCCACCGTCTCGCACCGTCTGTTACCTGAGTCCGGAGTGATCGTGGTCGAAGTCAAACAGCCTTTGCGGGCCCAGGATTTCGAGGCGCTGGCGCTCACGGCGGACGCGTGGATCGAAGCGCACGGGGAATTGCAAGGACTGGTGATCCATGCTCGCGAATTTCCCGGCTGGGAGAATCTGGGAAGTTTCTTTCGGCACTTGCGATTCGTGCGCGATCATCAACGCAAGGTAAGGAAGATCGCTCTCGCCGTCGACAGTAAGCTCGCCAGCTTAATGCCCACGATCGCCGAACATTTTGTCCAGGCCGAGATTAAAAGCTTCGCGTATAGCGAACTCGATAGCGCCATCGCGTGGGCGACCGGTTTCTCCAACCGAGCCGCTCCTTCTTCGCGATCCGCCTCAAACTAACGAAAATTCCAGCATGCAGCATAGAACCATTCCAAGGAGGTTCCAGTGAGTGCTCCATTAATCGGCATGTCTTTTCCTTCATTCGTCGTTCTGCTGATCCTCAGCGCGGTTGCGGCTGCGATCGTGCATTGGGGCTTCCGCTATCGCTTGTTCCAGGGAATCGATGGTTTTCTCGGTCAGTGGGTGGTTGCTTGGCTCGGCGCATGGCTTGGCCCCGCCGTCTTGGGCCACTGGTTTGACGGCGCCCTGTTCGGCAACATCTATGTCATTCCCGCCTTCCTGGGAGCCTTGACAGGCGCGTTCTGCGGAACGTTCAACGCCAAGGTGCTCGCCGGAGTGGCGTCGCCACACGGAACGCCGTCCTCCTAGGCTGTACCCGAGTCCCGGGTGCCATCGGGTTTCGACGCAAGGCCACCGGACGATGGCGGATCAAGCGGCTCTCGAAATATCCGCAATTACGAGCTGCAGCCTGATTCCAGTGGGGTACTTTGGCGACTCTTATTGCCTCGAATGCAATGGGTCAGCCTGTCCCGAACGTTCGACCAAGGAGCACCGATGATTCGTGACCAAAGCACGACCGTCGCGCCGGCATATTCCGTGGTGCGAGCATTGCCGCTCAACAAGCCTGCCGCATCACGGTACCGGCTCGTGAGCCGGTTCTTCGCGCGCAGTCCCGTGAAGGAAGCTGTCGCCACACGGATTCGTCTCGACGGTAATCCGGAGACCGTCTGGAATCACCTCCTGTTTTACGAGGAAGTTCCCGGACGCGCGCCGTTCCCGCTTCGGGCATTGTTGCCCCGTCCGGTCCGAGCCGAAGGCGTCAAGACACGCGTCGGGACAAGGGTGTGCTGCGCTTACAGCAGAGGCCAGTTGGTAAAGCGCATCACCCGCGTGGAGCCACCGCATTTCCTGCAGTTTGAGGTCGTCGAGCAAGACTTGGGAATTGAGAGTTGCATCCTCACGTTCTGCGGTTCCTACACGCTTTCTGCCTGTGGCCCCGCGACCGAGGTGACCATCATGACGAATTACCACGCATACCTGCGCCCCCGATACCTGTGGCGACCTTTGGAAGCGTTCTTGATACACCAGCTACACTCGCACATCCTCCGTGGCGTCGGCGCCGTTGTTCTTCCTCGAGACCCGATCATGCGCCCGTTCGTTGCGGAGTCCTTCCCTTCGCCCTACGTCCCTCCAGGAGATCTGGCATGCACAGCGTCGCCATCGCGTTCCCGCCGTTGACCATCATTCGTGCCAGCGTCGCCGCTGTTTGGCTCTACGAGGGGCTATGGTGCAAGATTCTGGGCCGCGTGCCGCTACAAGTCGAGGTGGTTACGGCGGTTCCGCGCCTTGAACCGCGCTTCGCAGGGGCGTTCCTCAAGGCGCTCGGCGCGGTCGAGGTCGCACTTGCCGCGTGGGTGATCGCCGGAGTCAGCCCCGGCCTGTGCGCGATTGTGCAGACAATCTTGCTCATTCTTCTCAATGCGAACGGCCTGCTCTGGGCCCGCCACATCATCCACGAGCCCGCCGGCATGATCGTCAAGAACATCGCCTTCCTCGTATTGGTCTGGGTGTGCGGCTCGCTTCCGGGAGGACGGATATGAACTCGCCATCGGCCTGGCAGGCCGGGCGCCTCGGTGCTTCGCGCGGCCCGCAGCGGCTGCTCTTTGGCGCAATGTACGAAGACGCGGAGATTGAGCACGAGGCCTTTCAGGGCAAAGATCGCGTGTTTTGCATCGCGTCCTCCGGTTCCACCGCAGTCCGCCTCGCCGCCCAGCACGAAGTGGTTGCATGTGACATTAATCCAGCCCAGCTTGCCTATGCCGAACGCCGCGCCGCCGGGGCACCTGTCGAGCAGGGCGACGCCGAGCGCGCCATGAATTTCGCGCGTGTATTCATGCCACTTGTGGGCTGGACGACGAGAACGGTGCGCACCTTCCTCGGTTTCTCCGACGTCTCCGAGCAGATGACCTATTGGAGAAAGCATCTCGACACGCATCGATTCCGCGCGGCGTTGGACGCATTGTTCTCTCCCGCCATCTTGCGTGTTGTCTACGCACCGCAGCTCCTCGCTTCCTTGCCACCGCGATTCGGCTCGGTGTTGCGGAAACGACTGGAAACGGGATTTGCCCGGCATCCGAATACTTCAAACCCCTACGCGCGGGCGCTCCTTCTCGGCGTAAACGGTGAGACGACTCAACCAACGACGCGCAACATCCGATTCGTTCTCGCCGATGCGGCATCGTGGCTAGAAACATGCCCTGCTGGGAGCTTCGACGCCTTCGCGCTTTCGAACATTCTCGATGGTGCGGAGCCTGCTTACCGCTTACGCCTCTCGCAAGCGGTCCGTCGCGCCGCCGCCGAGGAGGCCGTCGTCGTGTCGCGAAGCTTCGCGGAACCCCCACCGGGGCTCGCAACGAACCATGCCGGGCGCGATTGCTCGATGCTCTGGGGAATCGTGGATGTCCGCACCGCGCAGGCTCTTGAGGACTACCCTCTCGCTCCCGAACTGCCAACCCGTCGACTTCGCCATCCGCAACCCATTTCGACTGCATCACCGACGCCGGACAGATGACTCTGTGATTGAACTCTTCCGGCGAGCATTGGACTCGCGGATGAGAACCTGCCGCCGGGCTCGATCCTCGGACCCGACAAGAACCAAGCCCTGTCTCGCTCCATCGGTTCCGGCGGCAGCGAAGCCGCAACTGCAGAGCTCGCGCTCGGCCTGCTGATCGCAGCGGCCCGCGCAATCCCCGGCGCGGACGCAAATATCCGCGCCGGACTCTTCCAGTCGGGCTTACCGGTCGGCGTCAGCTTGGCCAGAAAGACAATCGGCGTGATCGGCCTCGGACACCTGGGCTCTCACATGGCCCGCTGTTGCCAGGCGCTCAATATGATGGTGCTCGCATGGAGCCAAAACCTCACCGCCGAGAAGGCACTAGCAACAGGCGCGACTCTTGTTTCCAAAGAGGAATTATTGTCGCGCTCCGACGCTATCAGCATCCATCTAGTGTTCTCGCCGCGCACGCGCGGCCTGATCGGCGC